>NZ_BDMA01000069.1:0-328 GCF_002003485.1 Metapseudomonas resinovorans | reverse complement strand
GGCCGGCCGTTTTTCGGTATGAAACGAGCGTGAACCCGCGATGAAGGATGTTGAGCGTTACCTGCAGGCCGGTACGCGGGAAAACACCCGCCGTAGCTACCAGTCGGCGATCGAGCACTTCGAGGTGGCCTGGGGGGGCTTCCTACCGGCCACCAGCGACGCCATCGTGCGCTACCTGGTGGACTACGCGGACACGCTGAGCGTCAACACGCTGAAGCAGCGCCTCGCCGCTCTCGCGCAGTGGCATGTCACTCAGGGTTTCCCTGATCCAACCAAAACCCCTACCGTTCGCCAAGTGCTGAAAGGCATCCGCACGCTGCACCCGACC
>NZ_BDMA01000068.1:0-13322 GCF_002003485.1 Metapseudomonas resinovorans | reverse complement strand
CTGAAATACAAAACGCCCGATGCGGTGCATCGGGCGTTTTGAGGTCTGGAGGTTAGCCTGAAAGGTGTAAACCTATTTCAGGACTAGACAACGCCTACTCGTGGTGCGGTGCGCCGAGGAAGGTCAGCGAGCTGAACAGCCCTTGTTGCTTCACGTCGGGATCGTTCGGAGTGTCCAAGGTGACCTGGGCGGCGACGATGTTCAGCCCCGCATTGCGTACCAGCACCTTGGCGCGCCCTTCGGCGTCGGTCCTGGTACTCACAGTATTGGGCTCGCCGCGGTAGTCACCGATCAGTTCGACGCCGGATGCCGGCTTGCCATCCAGCAGGACCCGTACTGGCAGGGTGTTGCCTGGCCCCACTTCCAGCGGATCGGCTTCTGGCACTATCGCCAGGCGTACGCGCTTGAGGTCCGGCAGCTGCGCACCTGATTGATAGAAGGCCAGGCTGTATTTCCAGGTGTGGATGGAGGCGACAGCCCCGGGAACCTGCCGCTGGCCCTGGTTTATCCATTGCTTGTCGGCGGTCTGCGACCAGGGACCATTGTCCAGGGCAACCGCGAGGGTTGCCGGCGCTTTCAAGGGGTTGAGCCGTGCATGGTCCGCAAGGCGCTCGACCGACACGGGGATCATTCGTCCTTGTGCATCGAAGGCCCAGGCACCGCTGATTTTTTCGGCCTTGAAGGCGTCGTCCTCGGCGCCGTGGCCGTAGATCACTTCGATGTTGCCGCGCCGTTGTTCGGTCCAAAGGCCGTGCGCATGCACGTTGCCTGCGAAGACGGCTGCGAGGAGGGGAGTGAGGAGGAAGCGTTTATCCAGTCGCATGGAGATTCCTTTTCAGAGGTCGAGGGTGAGGCTGAGGTTGAGGTTGAGGTTGCGGGGCTCGCCGGGCATGACCCAGACGCTGTTGTACGAGCGCTCGTAGTACTTGCGATCGAAGAGGTTGTTGAGGTTCAAACCGAGGGTTGCTCGCTCGCTGGCCCTGTAATGAGCGAGCAGGTCGAAGGTGGCGTAGGCGGGTAGCTCGAATTGGCTGCCGGCTTGGCCGGAGCGATCACCGACATAGTTGAAGGCGGCGCCGACGTCCGAGCCGCGCAGTCGACCGTCCTGAAATTCGTAGACCGCCAACAGGCTGCCGCTGTGTTCAGGCACGCCGAGCAGGCGGCTGCCTTCGGGGAGCACGTTGTCCTTGGTGATCTCTGCGTCGATGTAGGCATAGGCGGCGATCAACCGAACCGCGTCGGTCAGTTGGCCACTGACTTGAAGGTCCAGGCCCTGGCTGCGTGCACGGCCGGCAGCGATGTTTTCGCCGGGATTGTTCGGGTCGGCCGTCAGCACGTTTTCCTTGTCGATGTGGAAGAGTGCGGCCGTGGCTCCGAGGCGGCCTTCCAGCAGGTCGAGCTTGAGGCCAGCTTCCTTGCCCAGTCCTTTCTCGGGTTCGAATACGGTGCCCTGGCTGCCAATGGTGTTGGGTTTGACTGAGGTCGCCGCGTTGGCGAACAGGCCGATCTCCGGTGTCAGTTGGTAGAGCAGTCCGCTGCGCAGGGTGCGGCTGTCCTTGTGCTGGTCGTTGCGCACGCTGGTGGTGCGATTCAGCGCGGATTGTTCGAAATGCTCGAAGCGGGCACCGATCAATCCCTTCCAGCCACCACCGAAGTCAATCTGGTCCTGCAGGTTCAGCGCGTGGCTTTCCACCTGCTCGAAGAAGTCGTTGGGATTGACCAGCGCCGGCTTCGGCTTGCCGTACACGGGGTAGTAGATGTCCTGCCCGTAGTCCAGGGAAGCGACGCTCTGTGGATATTTCTGGCTATTGCGGTAGTTCTCGTACTCCAGTCCGGCGAGGGTCTGGTGCAGCCAGCTGCCGGTCTCGAACAGTCCGTGCAGTTCCAGTTGGGTAATACTGTCGTTCCATTCGAAGTCGCGCTGCCGATAGAAGCGGCTGACCTGCTTGCCGATCAGTCGTGATGCTTCCGTGGCGTCGCCTTGCAGGTGTCCCTGGGCGAAGTGAGTGGCCAGGCGGATTTTCCACGTCTCGTCGAGGTGGTGTTCGAGGCTGGCCTGGATCATCTGGTTGCGATTGCGGATGTCGCCGTCATTCGGCTCGCCGAGGAAGGTGGAGCGCTTGACCGAGCCCAACTCTCCATTCACGGTCGGGATGCCGCGATCGAACACCGATTCGTGCTGAACGAACTCCGTCTCCAGCAGCAAGCGAGTGTCGGGGTTCAACTGCCAGCTGAGGGAAGGGCTGACGACCAGGCGCTGGTTGCCGACATGGTCGCGGAAGCTGCCGTTGTCTTCCGTGGCCAGGTTGATGCGTGACAGAAGCGTGTCTGCGTCGTCGAGCGGCGCATTGACGTCCAGGCTGGCGCGATAGCGATCCCAACTCCCCGCGCTCGCCTTCAAGCGGGAGAAGCGCTCGGCCTGGGGCTTCTTGGTCACGATGTTCACCGTGCCGCCCGGATCGCCACGGCCGTAAAGGCTGGCAGCCGGGCCCTTGAGCACTTCGATGCGCTCGATAGTGGAGGCGTCCGGCGAGCTGTAGCTGCCGCGATTGATGGCGAAACCATTCTTGTACAGCTCTCCGGTGGTGAAGCCGCGGATGCTGTAGGAGAGGAACGTCAGGCCGCCGAAGTTGTTCTGGCGCGATACACCTCCGGCAAAGTCCAGTGCCCGATCGAGGCGGGAAATGTCGAGGTCGTCCAGCACCTTGGCCGGGACCACGCTGATCGCTTGAGGGATGTCACGGATATCGGTGTCAGTGCGGGTGGCACTGGCCGAACGGGTTGCACGGTAGCCACGTACTGGGCCGTCAGCCCTTTCCTGATGGCGATCGTCAATCTGAATGTCGTCCAGAAGCAGGGACAGGGAGGTTTCGGCAGCAGTGGCTTCACCGAGCAGGCTGAGGAGTAGCCCAGTGGCAGGGGCAAATTGATGGAGGCGCATCAGATGTCTCGCGAATAACGTAATAACATAACATTTTTAGAGGCGAGATTCGTTCCTGTCCAGTGTCGGATGATTCCTGCTTGGATCGAGGAAAAGAAAACGGCGCCTTTAGGCGCCGTTTTTTATCGATCAGCTACCGCCGTTGTTGCTGGGCGGCGGCCGCACACCGACCTCTGCGGTCAGTTCCAGCTCCTGGCCATTGCGCATCACCTGGATGCTCACTTTCTCGCCGGGGCGGGTGCGCGCCACTTGGTTCATCGAGCGACGGCCATCGCCAGCCGGCTCGCCGTCGATGCTGAGGATGATGTCGCCGGGTTGGAGGGTGGCGCGTTGGGCCGGACTGTCGCGGTAGATACCGGCGACGACGATGCCGGGGCGACCTTCCAGGCCGAAGGATTCCGCCAATTCCGGGGTCAAGGGCTGAACTTCGATTCCGAGCCAGCCGCGAATCACCGAGCCGTGCTCGACGATTGCCTTCATGACTTCCAGCGCCAGCTTGACCGGAATTGCAAAGCCGATGCCCTGGGAACCGCCGGACTTGGAGAAGATCGCGGTGTTGATGCCGATCAGGTTGCCGTTGGCGTCCACCAGCGCGCCGCCGGAATTGCCGGGGTTGATCGCGGCGTCGGTCTGGATGAAGTCTTCATAGGTGTTCAGGCCCAGCTGGTTCCGGCCGGTGGCGCTGATGATGCCCATGGTCACAGTCTGGCCGACACCGAAGGGGTTGCCGATTGCGAGGGCGACGTCACCGATGCGGATGTTATCCGAGCGGCCTAGGGTAATCGGCGGCAGATCCTTGAGGTCGATCTTCAGCACCGCCAGGTCGGTTTCCGGGTCGCTGCCCACCAGGCGTGCCAGGGTTTCACGGCCGTCCTTCAGGGCGACCACGATCTGGTCGGCGCCCGCGGTCACATGGTTGTTGGTCAGCAGGTAGCCTTCCGGGCTCATGATCACCGCCGAACCGAGGCTCGACTCCATGCGCCGCTGGCGCGGCAGGTTGTCACCGAAGAACCGGCGGAATTGCGGGTCTTCGAACAGCGGATGCGCCGGCTTGCTCACCATCTTGGTGGTGTAAAGGTTGGCCACCGCCGGCGATGCGTTGGTCACCGCGTCGGCATAGGAGTCCGGGCCCTGGCGGGTGAAGTTGAACTTGGGGGCTTCTTGCAGATGCACTTCCTCGCGGGGCAGGCCGACCCAGTCCGGGTATTGCTGGATGATCAGCAGTGCCGCGAGCACGCCGACAACCAGGGGCCAGCTGAAGAATCGCAGCGCCTTGAGCATCGAGGGAGAATCCTGAGGGTTGCGGGGGGCAGGGGTGCCCCTTAAGGTGGCGCCATTATACGAGGGCGCCCGTTAAAAACGAGTCGTCCGCAACAGCTTGTGAGGAATGCCATGGCCATTGCCCTGAACACTCTGGTGGAAGAAGCGGAGCGCTACCTGAACGCTTCGCGCATCCAGGATTACTGCCCTAATGGACTGCAGGTCGAGGGGCGTCCACAGGTCAGTCGGATCGTCACCGGCGTCACCGCCAGTCAGGCGCTGCTGGACGCTGCGATCGAGGCCGGGGCCGATGTGGTGCTGGTGCACCATGGCTATTTCTGGAAGGGCGAGAACCCCTGTGTGGTGGGGATGAAGCAGCGCCGCCTGAAGACCCTGCTATCCAATGATGTCAGCCTGCTCGCCTACCATTTGCCGCTGGACCTGCACCCGGAAGTGGGCAACAACGTCCAGTTGGCGCGTCAACTCGACATCATCGTCGAAGGCCCGCTGGAGCCGGATAATCCGCGCACCGTCGGCTTGATTGGCTCGCTGGCCGAGCCCATGACCGCCACCGACTTCGCCCGTCGCGTGCGCGAGGTGCTCGGACGCGAGCCTCTGCTGGTGGAGGGCGACCGTATGATCAGCCGTATCGGCTGGTGCACCGGCGGTGGCCAGGGCTATATCGATCAGGCGATTGCTGCGGGTGTCGATGCGTATCTCACCGGCGAAGTCTCCGAACAGACCGTGCACAGTGCGCGGGAGAATGGTGTCAGCTTCATTGCAGCCGGCCACCATGCCACCGAGCGCTATGGTGTACAGGCGCTAGGCGACTACCTGGCCAAACGCTTCGCCATCGAGCACTTGTTCATCGACTGCGCCAACCCAGCCTGAATTCGTATTGCAAAGAAAAAACGGCCGGCTCAGTGAGCCGGCCGTTTTTCATCGAGAGCTGTGACGTTGGCTCTGTACCGCCCTGCCCAATTCCCACACCGCCATGGCGTAGTGCGTGCTGTGGTTATAGCGGGTGATCACGTAGAAGTTCGGTAGCCCATACCAGTACTGGTAGGTGTTGCCCATGTCCAGGCGCAGCAGGCTGGCGCTTTGGTGATTGCCCAGCGAACCCTGCGGCCGGAGCCCGGCTGCATTCAGCACACCGATCGGATACTGGGTCTTGAAGCCGTCTTCCAGCGATCGCGCCTGGCCGGTGGCGCGCACGGCCACGGTGTCGCCGGTGATCCAGCCGTGCTGCTTGAAGTAGTTGGCCACGCTGCCGATAGCATCGCGGGGATTCCACAGGTCTCGTTGTCCGTCGCCGTCGAAATCCACGGCATATTGGGTGAAGGAGGACGGCATGAACTGTCCGTAGCCCATTGCGCCGGCATAGGAACCGCGCAGCGCCAGTGGGTCGTCACCTTCCTTGCGCGCTTGCAGAAGAAACTGCTCCAGTTCACCAGTGAAGAATTCGGCGCGGCGAGGGTAAGAGAAGGAAAGGGTAGCCAGTGCGTCGATGATCCGTGTCTTGCCCATCACGCGTCCCCAACGGGTCTCCACGCCGATGATGCCGACAATGATTTCCGGCGGTACGCCGTACGTTTGGAAGGCACGCTGCAGGTCAACTTCGTACTGGTCCCAGAACAACACGCCGTTCCGCACGTTGCCCGGTGTGATGAATTTCTTCCGGTAGCGGAGCCAGGCGCCATTGGGGCCGCTGGGCGGTGTGTAGGTCGGTGCCTGACGGTCCATCAGGCGGATCACCCAATCAAGTTCGCGGGTTTGGGCGAGCAGATCCTGCAGGTGCTGGCGATTAAAGTCGTGCTGGCTGACCATGCGATCGATGAAACGTTGGGCGCTGACGTTACCCGCGAAGTCGCCGCGCAGCGGCGTGATCGGTTGCACCGAACCGAACGTCGGATGGGCGCTGGGGGTGATGAGCGTCGGTTGCTTTGGCTTCTGGACTGGCTGCGGGACGGGAGTTGGTTTGCTGCTGCATGCGGAGATCAGGACGAGCAAGGGCAGGGCGAAGGCGACGCGGCGCATGGGAAGTCTTTCGGTACAGGAAAATGTGCTGGCTATCCTAGCGCAGCGCTGCGCAGGTACAAGTCGCGAAGTGAGTAAGCCTTGCCGGCACTGTCGTGCTTCTGGAGGTAGACCGAGGAAGGGGAGAGCCCCCGTCCGAGGCTGCGTGGTGGCTCAGGTGGAAGGGCCCTGGCAGCGTCACTGCCACTGAATTCGTACGGCTATATAAGTATATTTTTTCGGTATAACCAGTCCCCCAGTTAGAGCCTTGCGCTGTGATAGAGTGCCCGCTCGTCCACGGCCCGCCGGCCGTCGTATCAGAAAGACCTTCGTGAGTAGCCATGCTCGATAAACTGACGCACCTGAAACAGCTGGAGGCGGAGAGCATCCACATCATTCGTGAAGTGGCCGCCGAATTCGACAACCCGGTGATGCTCTATTCCATCGGTAAAGACTCCGCCGTCATGCTGCACCTGGCGCGCAAGGCGTTCTTCCCCGGCAAGCTGCCGTTCCCGGTCATGCACGTCGACACCCGCTGGAAGTTCCAGGAGATGTACCAGTTCCGCGACAAGATGGTCGCCGAAATGGGCCTGGACCTGATCACTCACGTGAACCCGGAAGGCGTCGCCCAGGGCATCAACCCCTTCACCCATGGCAGCGCGAAGCACACTGACGTGATGAAGACCGAGGGCCTCAAGCAGGCGCTCGACAAGTACGGCTTCGATGCGGCCTTCGGCGGCGCTCGTCGCGACGAGGAGAAGTCCCGCGCCAAGGAGCGCGTGTATTCCTTCCGCGACAGCAAGCACCGCTGGGACCCGAAAAACCAGCGTCCGGAACTGTGGAACGTCTACAACGGCAAGGTGAAGAAGGGCGAGTCGATCCGCGTCTTCCCGTTGTCCAACTGGACCGAACTGGACATCTGGCAATACATCTATCTGGAACAGATCCCGATCGTCCCGCTGTACTTCGCCGCCGAGCGCGAGGTCATCGAGAAGAACGGCACGCTGATCATGATCGACGACGAGCGCATCCTCGAGCACCTCTCCGACGAAGAGAAAGCACGCATCGAGAAGCGCATGGTGCGATTCCGCACCCTGGGCTGCTACCCGCTGACCGGCGCGGTGGAGTCCTCGGCGACCACGTTGCCGGAAATCATCCAGGAAATGCTCCTGACCCGTACTTCCGAACGCCAGGGGCGGGTCATCGACCACGACGCCGCCGGTTCGATGGAAGAGAAGAAACGTCAGGGCTATTTCTAAGGATTCCGCACCATGAGCCATCAATCCGATCTGATCAGCGAGGACATCCTCGCGTACCTGGCCCAGCACGAACGCAAGGAACTGCTGCGCTTCCTCACTTGCGGCAACGTCGACGACGGCAAGAGCACCCTGATCGGGCGCCTGCTGCACGACTCCAAGATGATCTACGAAGACCATCTGGAAGCCATCACCCGCGATTCGAAGAAAGTCGGCACCACCGGTGACGACGTCGACCTGGCGCTGCTGGTGGACGGTCTGCAGGCCGAGCGCGAGCAAGGCATTACCATCGACGTGGCGTATCGCTACTTCAGCACCGCCAAGCGCAAGTTCATCATCGCCGACACCCCCGGCCATGAGCAGTACACCCGCAACATGGCCACCGGCGCATCCACCTGCGACCTGGCCATTATCCTGGTTGACGCCCGCTACGGCGTGCAGACCCAGACCCGCCGGCACAGCTACATCGCGTCCTTGCTGGGTATCAAGCACATCGTCGTCGCCATCAACAAGATGGACCTGAAAGACTTCGACCAGGGTGTGTTCGAGAGCATCAAGGCCGACTACCTGCAGTTCGCTGACCGCATCAAGCTCAACCCCACCTCGATCAACTTCGTGCCGATGTCGGCGCTGAAGGGCGACAACGTGGTGAACAAGAGCGAGCGCTCGCCCTGGTACACCGGCCAGTCGCTGATGGAAATCCTCGAAACCGTGGAAATCGCCGGCGACCGCAACGTCTCCGACATGCGCTTCCCGGTGCAGTACGTGAACCGTCCGAACCTGAACTTCCGTGGCTTCGCCGGCACACTTGCCAGCGGCATCGTGCGCAAGGGTGACGACGTGGTGGCCCTGCCGTCCGGCAAGGGCAGCCGGGTCAAGTCCATCGTCACCTACGAAGGTGAGCTGGAGCAGGCCGGTCCGGGCCAGGCCGTTACCCTGACCCTGGAAGACGAGATCGACGTGTCCCGCGGCGACATGCTGGTGCATGCCGACAACCGTCCGGTAGTGACCGACAGCTTTGACGCCATGCTGGTATGGATGGCCGAGGAGCCCATGCTTCCGGGCAAGAAATACGACATCAAGCGTGCGACCAGCTATGTGCCGGGTTCCATCCCGAGCATCGTGCACAAGGTGGACGTGAACACCCTTGAAGAAACCCCGGGCAGCGGGCTGCAGTTGAACGAGATCGCCAAGGTCAAGGTCAGCCTGGATGCCCCCGTTGCCCTCGATGGCTACGAGCAGAACCGCACGACCGGCGCCTTCATCGTCATCGATCGCCTGACCAATGGCACCGTCGGTGCCGGCATGATCATCGCCGATCCGCAGGCCGGTCGTAACGTCGATGGCCACCATGGCAAGCAGGCCCACGTCTCCCGCGAAGAGCGCGCCTCGCGCTTCGGTCAGCAGTCGGCCACCGTCCTGTTCAGCGGCCTCTCCGGCGCGGGCAAGAGCACCCTGGCCTATGCCGTGGAGCGCAAACTGTTCGACATGGGCCGTGCCGTATACGTACTGGATGGCCAGAACCTGCGCCACGACCTGAACAAGGGACTGCCGCAGGATCGCGCCGGACGCACCGAGAACTGGCGTCGTGCCGCTCACGTTGCGCGCCAGTTCAACGAAGCCGGCCTGGTTACCCTGGCCGCTTTCGTGGCGCCGGATGCCGAAGGTCGCGAGCAGGCCAAGGCGCTGATCGGTGCTGATCGCCTGATCACCGTCTACGTGCAGGCATCGCCGCTGGCCTGCCGCGAACGTGATCCGCAAGGCCTCTACGCAGCTGGCCAGGACAACATCCCAGGCGAGTCCTTCCCCTACGATGTGCCGCTGAATGCCGATCTGGTGATCGATACCCAGTCCGTCAACGTGGAAGAAGCTGTGAAGCTGGTGCTCGAGGTTCTCCGCGAACGCGGTGCGATCTAAGGTCCAGCCCAATAAAAAGCCCCGCGATTGCGGGGCTTTTTATTGTCTTCCGATTCGGCCAGCCGGTTAGCCGACCTGTTCGGAATCAGTACTTGCCTTTCAGGCCGAAAGTCTCGTCCAGGGTGCCCGGGGCGTCCGGTGCCTTGGGGGCGTAGTCCTTCGGTGCTTCGTTGCTCTTGGGCGGGGTCAGACGCTCGCGTGGGCTGGCAGCCTCGTCAGCGTGCAGCGCGGCCAGCAGGCGTTGGCGGGTCAGCTCGTCCAGAGCCAGGCGGCTGGCGCCTTCGGACAGATGCTCTTGTACTTCCTGGTAGCTCTGGGTGAGCTTTTTCACCAGGCTGGCGGTGGTGTTGAAGTGAGTGACCACCTCGCTCTGGTAGGTATCGAAGCGTTCCTGCAGATCATCCAGCTGGCGCTGTGTCCGACTCGGAGCCGCATTGGGCACCAGGCGGGCGATCAGGAAACCGATGCCGATACCGGCGAGCAGGGCGAAGGCTGGTAACAACCAGACGGTGAGCGACTGTTCCACGAGTCCTTCCTCTATAAACGGCTTTGCTTTACGTTAACGGCTCGAATCCGCGCTGTATACCGCGACACAAGCCCTGTTGTGCTAATCCAAGACGAGTCGACCCGTCACGGGGTCACGGAGTTTCCCTTGTTGATCCGCGAAAACCCTCTTCTGCTCGATGGTCCCTGTGGCCAACTCGAGGCGCTGCACCTTGATCTGCCTGAGGCCAAGGGCCTGGCGCTGATCTGTCATCCCAATCCGGTGCAAGGCGGCACCATGCTCAACAAAGTGGTTTCCACCTTGCAGCGCACCGCCCGTGACGCAGGCTATAGCACTTTGCGTTTCAACTATCGAGGCGTGGGCGCCAGCGCCGGCAGCCATGACATGGGCACAGGCGAAGTGGATGACGCGGAAGCCGCGGCCCACTGGTTCCGTGCGCAGCGTCCGGAGCTGCCGCTGACCCTGTTCGGCTTTTCCTTTGGGGGTTTCGTTGCAGCCAGCCTGGCTGGTCGTCTGGAGCGTCAGGGAATCGCGGTGCCGCGTCTGTTCATGGTAGCCCCGGCCGTAATGCGTCTGACGGCGGACAACCCGTTGCCCGAGGGCGGTGAATTGGCGGTGATCCAGCCCGATGCCGACGAAGTCGTGGCACCCCAGGCCGTCTACGACTGGTCCGCCGGACTTGCGCGCCCCCATGAGCTGCTGAAAGTGGCAGAATGCGGGCACTTCTTTCACGGCAAGCTGACCGATCTCAAGGACCTGGTCCTGCCGCGTCTCTGATTCTGAACGTAGTCCGACAAGCGAACTCCATGAGCACTCGAATCCTTACCGGCATTACCACCACCGGCACGCCGCACCTCGGCAACTACGCAGGCGCGATCCGCCCTGCCATCGTTGCCAGCCGCGCCAGCGACGTCGATTCCTTCTACTTCCTGGCCGACTACCACGCGCTGATCAAGTGCGACGACCCGGTCCGTATCCAGCGTTCGCGCCTCGAGATCGCCGCCACCTGGCTGGCTTGTGGCCTGGATACCGACAAGGCGACCTTCTACCGCCAGTCCGACATTCCCGAAATTCCCGAACTCACCTGGTTGCTCACCTGTGTCAGCGCCAAGGGATTGCTCAACCGTGCGCACGCCTACAAGGCGTCCGTGGACAAGAACGTGGAGAATGGCGAAGACCCGGACGCCGGCGTCACCATGGGTCTGTACAGCTACCCCGTACTGATGGCAGCGGACATCCTGATGTTCAACGCCCACAAAGTGCCGGTCGGCCGTGACCAGATCCAACACGTGGAAATGGCCCGTGACATTGGTCAGCGCTTCAACCACCTGTTCGGCGCTGGTCGTGAGTTCTTCACCCTGCCCGAGGCGGTGATCGAGGAAGAAGTGGCGACCCTGCCCGGCCTCGATGGTCGCAAGATGTCCAAGAGCTACGACAACACCATTCCGCTGTTCGGCAGTGCCAAGCAGCTGAAGGACGCCATCGCGCGCATCGTTACCGACTCCCGCGCCCCTGGTGAGCCGAAGGATCCGGACAACTCCCACCTGTTCACCCTCTACCAGGCGTTCGCCGCGCCGGCGCAGCTGGCTGAGTTCCGCGCCGACCTGCTGGCAGGGCTGGCCTGGGGTGAAGCCAAGCAGCGTCTCTTCCAGTTGCTGGACGGTGAACTGGGCGAGGCACGCGAGCGCTATCACGCGCTGATCGAGCGTCCGTCCGACCTGGAGGACATCCTCCTGGCTGGCGCCGCCAAGGCTCGCAAGATTGCCACGCCGTTCCTCAACGAACTGCGTGAAGCCGTGGGCCTGCGTTCGTTCCGCACTAACGTGCAGGCCGGTGGCGAGGCGAAGAAAAAGGCAGCCAAGAGCGCCCGCTTCGTCAGCTTCCGCGATGAAGACGGCAGCTTCCGCTTCCGCCTGCTGGACGTCGATGGCGAGCAATTGCTGCTGTCCCGCTCCTTCGCCGATGGCAAGGCTGCCGGCCAGGTTAGCAAGCGCCTGCAGTCGGGTGAGGAGCTGGACCTGCGTGTAGAAGGCGACGCATTCGGTATCTGGCTGGATGATGAGCAGGTCGCGTCCAGCCCTGCATTCGCTGACGATGCGGCCCGAGATGCGGCGATCCAGCGCCTTTATTCGGCGCTAGCGCCTCAGGAATAGCAGCGGCTAGCGTTGCCGCCAATTGCTAATCGACGGGGCAGGCTCTAAAGTACCTGCCCCGTTTTTCGTTGCCTTGCTATCGATCATGACCCCCCTCGAGCGCTACCAGTCCGATCTCAAGCGGCCGGATTTCTTCCACGATGCCGCGCAGGAAACTGCCGTTCGCCATTTGCAGCGGCTGTATGACGACCTGATCGCTGACGACCGCAGCAAGCCCGGCCTGTTGGGCAGCCTGTTCGGCAAGAAGCGCCAGGGTCCGGTGAAGGGCCTGTACTTCTGGGGTGGCGTAGGTCGCGGCAAGACCTACCTGGTGGATACCTTCTACGACGCGCTGCCGTTCAAGCAGAAGATGCGTACCCACTTCCACCGTTTCATGAAGCGCGTCCATGAGGAGATGAAAACCCTCAAGGGCGAGAAGAACCCGTTGACCATCATCGGCAAGCGTTTCGCCGACGAGGCTCGGGTGATCTGCTTCGACGAATTCTTCGTCTCCGATATCACCGACGCCATGATCCTGGCGACGCTCCTCGAAGAGCTGTTCAAGAACGGCGTCTGTCTGGTGGCCACCTCGAACATCGTGCCTGACGGTCTCTACAAGGATGGCCTGCAGCGCGCGCGTTTCCTGCCCGCCATTGCGTTGCTGAAGGAGCACACCGATATCGTCAACGTCGACAGCGGCGTGGACTATCGTCTGCGTGCCCTGGAGCAGGCTGAGCTGTTCCACTTCCCGCTGGACGCCGAGGCCGAGGCCAGCCTGAGCCGCAGCTTCAAGAGCCTGCTGCCCGACTGCACCATGGCGCAGGAAAACGAAGCCCTGATGATCGAGAATCGTGAAATTCGCGCTGTGCGCGTCTGCGAAGACGTTGCCTGGTTCGAGTTCCGCGAGCTTTGCGACGGTCCGCGCAGCCAGAACGACTACATCGAACTGGGCAAGGTCTTCCACGCGGTGATCCTCGCCAACGTCGAGCAGATGGGCGTGGCCAAGGACGACATGGCGCGCCGCTTCATCAACCTGGTGGACGAGTTCTACGATCGCAACGTGAAGCTGATCATTTCCGCCGAGGTGGAGCTGAAAGATCTCTACTCCGGCGGCCGGTTGAATTTCGAGTTCCAGCGCACATTGAGTCGCCTGCTGGAAATGCAGTCGCACGAGTTTCTTTCGCGGCCGCACAAGCCCTGAGATGTGTCTAGTCCTGAAATAGGTTTACACCTTTCAGGCTAACCTCCAGACCTCAAAACGCCCGATGCACCGCATCGGGCGTTTTGTATTTCAG
>NZ_BDMA01000067.1:0-73124 GCF_002003485.1 Metapseudomonas resinovorans | reverse complement strand
CACCGTAGGGTGCGCCGCGCGCACCGAGTTGCCCGTGCGGACTTCCTGGTGCGCACGGCGCACCCTACCAATTACCACGTGTTCAAAAGAAAACGGCCCCTAAGGGCCGTTTTTTCATATCCACGCATCACTCACGCCGCACTCGCCTGCGCCTCATCGAACTCTTCCCGCGTCTTGTACAGCAGGTCCAGGTTGTCGTGCTGCCAGGGGTGGAAACCTTTCTTGAAGAAGTCCAGATAGGTGCGCACCAGCGGACGGAAGATGCCATTGCGTCCCCACATCCAGTTCAGCCCGTCGCGCCAGACGCGCCAGTTCCACAGCAGGCCGTCGCGCTTGAGCATGTGGGCCAGGCCGCGGGTGGTGTCGAGGACGAAGAAGAAGGTGCCCATCATCATCGCCCGGCGCAGCAGGCGGTGGCTGCCGCAGACCTGGTTGTAGACGTCGAAGGCCACTGCCTTGTGCTCGGTTTCCTCCAGCGCATGCCAGCGCCACAGGCGGGCCATCACCGGATGGGCGCCGGCCATGTATTCGGGGTTCTTCAACAGGCCATCGGCCATGATCGCGGTGATGTGTTCCAGGGCTGCGGTGGCGGCCAGTTGGCGGCGCGCGGAGAACTTCTTCTGGGTGAAGCGGATGCGAGCCTGGGCGCGACGCTCGATGGCGCCGATGTCGTATCCGAGGTCGCGCAGGCGGTTGCTGTATTCCAGATGCTCGCGGCTGTGGTGGCCTTCCTGGCCGATGAAGCCACGGATCTGCTCCTTCAGGACCGGGTCGTCGATCTGGTCGCGGAACAGGCGCACCGAGTCGATGAAGAAGCGTTCGCCATCCGGGAAGAGCACCGACATCGCATCGAAAAGGTGGCTCTTGAAGGCATCGCCGCTGTGCCAGTGGCGGGGCAGCGGATCGGGAAACTCGAAATCCATGTGGCGCGGACGGATAACCAATCCTTTGGGTGTGGTGCTGGCCATGGGGGCTCCTTGAGGCTGTATGGACCATGGTCCCAATATCCGCTTGCCGGGTTTTGTAGGACAAGGTTATCTTCTGCCAACCTTCGGGTCATATCCGGCCACCACCAGAACAAGGCGCCTTTATGAAGCAACCGCTGACCTTCTCCGCCGAACTGGTGCCCGTCGCCTACGCCGAGTCCTTGCTGGGCCTGGCCGAGGAGCTGGGCGTGACACGCGAGGCGCTGCTGAGCGGCGCTCGGCTCCGGCCGGAACTGCTCGGCAATCCCAACGGCCGCCTGTCGTTCCTCGATTTCAACCAGCTTGCCGGCACCGCCCTGCAGTTGTGCGGCGAGCCGGCCCTCGGTCTGCTGCTGGGCCAGCGCCTCAACGTATCTACCCACGGAATCCTCGGGTACGCGGTGCTCTCCAGCGCCAACCTCGGGCGTGCCCTGCAATTCGCGCTGAAGTACTACCGCGTGCTGGGACTGGCTTACGAGCTGGAACTGGCGGAGCAGGGCGATTGCCTGCAACTTAGGGCCATCGAATCCTTCCCGATGGGCCCACTGGGGCGATTCGCCGGAGAAGGGTTGCTGGCCAGTTTCTTCAGCATCGCGCGCTTTCTGCTGGGAGAAGAGCTGCGGGGGCAGCAGGTGGGATTCGCCCATCCGGCGCCGGCCTATGCGGCACGCTATGCAGAGGTATTCGGTGTCGCGGTGCAGTTCGAACAGTCCTGTCACTGGCTGAGCCTGCCCAAGAATTACCTGGAACGGCCCATGGCCCTGGCCAACCCGGCCACGGTGCAGATGTGCGAACAACAGTGCGAGGCGCTGCTGGCCACCCTCGATGTGCAGGATGCGCTGCTGACTCGCGTGCGCCGGCTGCTCATGGCCCGGCCCGGCGACTTCCCCGACCTCGACGGCGCTGCCCGCGCCCTGCATACCAGCGGGCGCAGCCTGCGCCGGCATCTGGCGGCCATGGGCACCAGTTATCAACAGGTGCTGGACGAAGTGCGTAAGGGACTTGCGCTGCAATATCTCAGCACGACGCACCTGCCGCTGTTCGAAATCGCCGGCCTGCTGGGCTTCAACGACCCCTCCAACTTCCGCCGGGCCTTCAAGAAATGGACGGGCAGGCTGCCGGGCGATTATCGTTCCGGGCCGTGAAGCGCCTACCACGAACATTACAGCGCCGAGACTTTCCGCAGCGTGTCGCATGCCAAGTCGGCTACGCGAGCTGAATGATTGAAACAACGTGCCTAGCTATGCGAAAGGGCGTTATGTGGGCGTCCCCACGACCAGGAAGGCCCCGCAGGTTGGTTTACTCGTCGAGCTGACCGCTGCCCTGGCGTAACGTGTTGGCCAGGGCCCCAAAGCCCTCCAGAAGCAACTGGTCGTTGTGCGAGGCATTGCTGACACTAACCCTGACGAACTGCGGCACCGCCGCCCGTCCGACCGCGAAGGCTTCCGCCGTGGCGATCAGGTAGTTCTTCAATTTCAGGTCAGTCTCCACATCCGAGGCACGCCAGGGTTCGGGCACTTCGATCCAGAAGTGCGGGCACTGTGGATGGGTTCGATAGCTCAAGCCCTCCAGCAGTCCCTGCACCAATTGCTTGCGCCGGCCGATCTCGGTGATCTGCTGATGTAACAACTTCTCCGCGATGCCGTTCTCGATCCAGTTGCTGGCTAACTCCATCGTTAGCGGCGTGGCCATCCAGCACGTGGCGCGGAGGGATGCAGCGATGCGGCTGATCAGCGGCGTCGGGGCATGTAGATATCCCACTCGCAATCCAGCGGCTACCGCCTTGCTCAGGCTGCTGATCAGCACTGTGCGCTCGGGGGCGTAATGGCTCAGGGGTGGTGGGCGGTGATCCACCAACACAGCGTGTGCTTCGTCCTCGATGATCAGCAAATTGTGTTCGCGACAGATTGCGACTATCGCTTCCCGGCGCTGCGCAGACATTACGCCAGTGGTCGGGTTCTGCAGCGTCGGGGTGCAGTAGATGGCGCTGACTCGATTGTGTCGGCACAGCTCGTCGAGCGACGCAGGGATCAGCCCTTCATTATCCATCGCCGCGCCAAGCAGCTTTATGCCGAGCATACGTGCGGCGGTGATCAGTCCCGGGTAGGTGAGTTGCTCGGTAACCATGGCGTCACCAGCGCGCAACAACGCCATCAACGTGCAGAGCAGGCCGTGCTGGCCACCATTGACGCACATCACCTGCTCCGCCTGGGGATGGAAGTCGCCGTGAGCGAGCCAGCGCGCGCCGGCATGACGGAAACGCGGCAGGCCTGCGTCTGGGGTATACAGGGTCAGTTCGCTGAGGGCACGCGGATCGCGGGAGAGGTCCAGCAGGCTCTGCGCCAGGAGGCTGGCTTCCGAACCGGGGATGTGCATGTTGCGGCCCATGTCGTACTGCTCCGGCCGCTCCTCGACGAAGTTGCTGAAGCCGACATCGCGTTTGCGCTCCAGCTCTCGCTGACGGACGAAAGTGCCGTCACCCACCCGCGCCACTACCAGTCCCATGCGCTCCAGTTCCGCATAGGCACGGCTGACCGTGCCTATGGTCACCCCGAGGCGGTCAGCCAGGATGCGATGGGGCGGCAGCTTCACTCCCCCTTCGATACTTCCTTCCAAGATGCGAACTTCCATGGCGCTCGCGAGGCGCTTGTACTTGGCGCCAGCCCCCGAGTTTAACGCCTCTATGAGTATTGATACGGTGTCAATAATTGGTTTGACAGCCAATTTTAGCCTCAATAGCCTAAGCTGACGGGATCAATATGAAATGTTGTTCTGAGTTTTAGGGTTCAATCTATCAGATTCAGAAGGATTGTCATCATGCCAATGCCGGCGGTAATTGAACAGGCCAGCAATACCAAGAAGCAGTGGCTGGCGGCGCTTATCACCGCTTTGCTGTTCCTGACGGTGTGCTTCAGTTGGGGAACCACCTGGCTGGGAATCAAAGTCGCCGTTGAAACGGTGCCGCCGCTGACCGCTGCCGGCATACGCTTCCTGATCGCCTTTCCGCTGTTTGTCAGCTTCGCCATTATCCGTGGTGACTCGATCTACTTTCCGCGCAGCCATCTCGGATTCTTTGTCTTCGTTACCCTGTGCTACTTCAGCCTGCCTTACTACCTGCTCAACTACGGCGAGACACACGTTTCTTCGGGGCTCACCGCATTGCTATTCAGCTGCATGCCGGTGTTCATCCTAATCTTCTCCGCATTGTTCCTGCGTGAACGTATTTATCTGTCGCAGGTGGTGGGCATCGCCATCGGCTTCGGCAGCCTGTTCATGATCCTGCATAGCCAGGGTCTGAGCCTGGCCCACGATGAGTTTGCCGGGGTTCTGGCAATCCTCGCTGCTGCCGCCATGCACGCGCTGTGCTACGTGGTGACCAAGCAGAAAGGCGCCGCCATCAGCGTCATCACCTACAACACCCTACCCATTGGGCTGGCCGGGTTGATGTTGTTCCTCGTTGGCCTGGGCGTGGAGCGACCGGACTTTACCGCCATCAGTACGCGGTCCTGGTGGGCGCTGATCTACCTCGGTCTGTGCGCCTCGGTGGGTGGCTTCATCGTCTATTTCTTCCTGCTCAAACGTCTGAGCCCGGTAATCCTGTCCTTCGTTTTCATCATTTTCCCGGTGTTCGCCGTGATCATCGGCTCTTGGTACGAGGGGCTGCCAATCTCCCGCGATCTGGTGCTGTATTCCGCCCTGCTACTAACTGGCTTCGCCATCACCAAGATGCCAATGCAAAAGCTGTCAGTGAGGAGCCGCTGAGTCATGGCCGAGCACGACCTCTTTCTCACGCTCAATCATGGCCGCTCGCACTTTCGCGTCGGCCTGGGTGTTGAAAGTGCGGGTCTGTTGGGGTCACCCTTTACGCCTGATTTTGGCGTGCTGCGGGTATGGGGCTTTCTCCTGATCGTCACCATCCACGATCGCACTGCGCTAAATGTGCAATTACTCCCACAGGATTCCCCATGGACGCCGCAAAACCAGCGCTAATTCGCGAAACCTTCCCCGTCGGCCCGTTGCAGTGCAACTGCACCCTGATCGGCGACCCGATCAGCAAGAAAGCCATCGTCGTCGATCCGGGTGGCAACCATGAGCAGATCCTGGCTCGCCTGGAGGCCCATGGCCTGAAGCTGGTCAGCATCATCCATACGCATGCGCACCTCGATCACTTCCTCGCTTCCGGCGAACTGAAGAAAGCCACCGGGGCGACCCTGCACCTGCACAAGGAAGACCAGTTCCTCTGGGACAACCTGGAAATGCAGTGCCGCATGTTCGGCGTGCCCTACAAACCGGTGCCGGCGCCCGACCAGTGGCTGGCCGACGATGAGGAACTGGCCTGTGGTTGCGGCGTTGCTCTTCACACGCCGGGGCACACGCCGGGCTCCATGAGCTTCTGGTTCCCCGAGGCCAAGCTGCTGATCGCCGGCGACACGCTGTTCCGCCGGGGCATTGGCCGTACCGACTTGTGGGGCGGCGACTACGGCACCATCGAGCGTTCGATCAAGCAGCGCCTCTACAGCCTGGATGAGGACGCCACCGTGGTGACCGGTCATGGCCCGGACACCCGCCTGGGCGACGAGATGCGCGAGAATCCGTTCGTGCGGGCCTGATCCACGGAATTTTTACGCGTTCTGATGTCTAATTGCCCGCAGCCACACCGGCTAAAAGATTTCTCAGGAGTAAATCGTCCATGTTCTCCCCGCGTCGCCTGATCATCGCCGCTACCGCTTTCGCCATGCTCTCGGGCTGTGCTCAGAACCCCTACAACCAACAGGGTGAAGTCCAGGCTCCCGCCGAAGGCGGCATGAGCAAAACCGCCAAGTACGGCGCTCTGGGTGCCCTGGCTGGTGCCGTAGCGGGCGCTGCGATCAACCATGACAACCGTGGCAAGGGTGCGCTGATCGGTGCTGCCGTGGCGGGTGCCGCCAGCGCGGGTTATGGCTACTACGTCGACAAGCAGGAAGCCGAACTGCGCCGCAGCATGGAAGGCACCGGCGTGCAGGTGCAGCGCCAGGGCGACAACATCAACCTGATCATGCCCGGCAACATCACGTTCGCCACCAACTCGGCGAATATCGCCAGCAACTTCTACGCTCCGCTGAACAACCTGGCGACTTCGTTCAAGCAGTACGACCAGAACAGCATCGAAGTGGTTGGCCACACCGACAGCACCGGTAGCCACCAATACAACATGAACCTGTCGCAGCAGCGCGCCCAGAGCGTGGCCAACTACCTGACGGCCCAGGGCGTCAACGGTACCCGCGTGAGCTCCCTTGGCATGGGCCCGGACCAGCCGGTCGCCACCAATGCCAACGAGGCGGGTCGTTCGCAGAACCGCCGCGTGGAAATCAAGCTGACCCCCATCCCCGGCGCCCAGGCTCCGCAGCAGTAACCGCTACCGCTCCATCGCCACGAGGCCCGCTGTTGCGGGCCTCGTCGTTTTCTGCCGCTCGTCGTGCGATTACTGGCGTAACGCCAGTTGTCACTTTCCTGTCTAGACTGCGATGCAGGGTTCCACCGAACCCTGTCTGAACCGTTCGCCCCCGCGGAGGACGGCCATGGAAAGGACAGGAGAAAGCATGGACGATCGTCAATCCTCCCCATCTCCCAAGTATCTGCTGCCGTTGCTGGTAACCCTGACGCTCATGCTGGTTCTCGGGGGACTGGTGCTCTGGCAATGGTTAGCGTTGGAAGCTCGCAACCGTAACGAGTACGAGCAGCGCTTCAAGACCGAGGCGGAGGAAATTGCCCAGCGCGTCGGCATCCGGATGCGCGCTTATGAAATGGTCCTGCGTGGCATGTCCGGCCTGATGGTCGGCAGCACTGAGGTGTCGGCCGAAGAGTGGGCGCGGTCCACCGACCAGTTGCAACTGCAGGACCGCTATCCGGGTATCCAGGCACTGGCCTGGGCGCGCTACCTGAAGCACGGGGAAGTCAACGAATTCGTCTCCGAGATCTGGGCGCAGGGGCGCCGCGAGTTCCGCGTATTCCCTCCCGAGCCGAGGGACGAGTACCTGGTGGTGCAGTACAGCAGCCCCATGGACTGGCGGAACCGCCGCACCTTGGGTTTCGACATGCTCACCGAGCCAGTACGCCAGGCGGCCATCAACCTCGCCCGGGAGACCGGCGAGGCCGCCCTCACCGGGCCCGTCAAACTCAGGCAGGAAACTGACAAGCAAGTCCAGAGCGGCCTGCTTCTCTACATGCCGGTGTACCGCCCGGACTTGCCCAGCAGTACGGTCGAAGAGCGGCGTGCGGCGCTGATCGGGATGGTCTGTGGCGCTTTTCGCGTGAACGACCTGATGGATGGCATCCTCGGCGCGCAGAGCAAGCTCTACAACATCGACCTCCAGGACCTCGGCGCCCCCGGCATGGCACTGCTGGAGCCGACTGGCGATGCCCGCACGCCGCGCTTCCACCAGGTCCAGCAACTGCAAGTGTTCGGCCGTACCTGGGCGCTCGGAGTGGGCAGCACGGCCGAGTACGAGGCCATGCTGGGCATCAACCGGATCACCTTCAGCCTCTGGACCGGCCTCGCGTCGGCGCTGCTGCTTTCACTGCTGGTCGGCGGTTATCTGTACCAGCGGGAGCGGCAGCTTCAGCTCAGTCTCGCCACCGGCACCGAGCTGGCCGAGCGCGAAGAGCGCTTCCGCCTGCTTTTGCAGCACCTGCCGGTCGCCACGCTGACCTGTGATCGCGACGGCCGGATCGAGATGGCCAACGCCCGGGCCGGCGAGCTGCTGCGTTGTCCTGTGGATAGCTTGATCGGGCAGCGCCTGCGTCGCTTCCTGCCGAGCCTGAGCGAATTGAAGGAGCAGGCGGTCGGGCACGCGCCCACCGACCTGACCGAAGCCGAAGCCGCGCAGGAAGACGGCGAGCGCATCGCCGTCGCGTACAGCCTGAGCACTTTCAATCACGGCAGCGAACTGCGCTACCTGCTCAACGTGGTGGACCTGCAAGCGCGCCGAAGCGCCGAGGAACGTTTCCGCCTGGTCGTCGAAGCCTCGCCCAACGCCATCGTCCTGGTGGATACCCACGGGCGCATTGCCATGGTCAACCGCCAGGCCGAACAGCTCTTTGGCTACAGCCGCCAGGAAATGCTCGATGGACCGGTGGAAAAGCTGCTGCCCGAGGCCCTGCGCGAGGCCCATGTGGCGATGCGTGAAGGCTTCCTGCGCAAGCCCGAGCAACGGCGCATGGGCAGCAACCGCGAGCTTTTCGGCCAACATCGCGACGGCACCATGATCCCGCTGGAAGTGGGGTTGTCACCGATCCGGTCCGGTCGCGAAACCCTGGTGCAGGCGGTGATCATCGATATCACCGAGCGAAAGGCGGCGGAGCAGCGACTGCGCGACCAGGCCGAGCAACTGATGTTGGCCAACCGCTACAAGTCGGAATTCCTCGCCAACATGTCCCACGAGCTGCGCACGCCGCTCAACAGCATCCTGATCCTCAGCGACCAGCTGCGGCAGAACATGGTCGGTAACCTGACCGAGAAGCAGACCCGGCACGCCGACATCGTCCACCGTGCCGGCAGCGACCTGCTGCAACTGATCAACGATGTCCTCGATCTGGCCAAGGTCGAAGCGGGGCGCATGCAGCTCAAGCTCGAGCCACTGAACGTCCAGGACATGCTTGCGGAACTGGATGGCAGCCTCCGGCCCATGGCCGAGATCAAGGGCCTGCGCCTGAACACCCACGTCCAGGCGGGCGTGCCGAGGGTTATCCACAGCGACCGTGTGCGCCTGCACCAGATCCTGCGCAACCTGCTGTCCAACGCCCTCAAGTTCACCGAGCAGGGCGAGGTGGAACTGTCGGTGGAGCTGGACCCGGCAGCCGCGACCGACGAGCGCGAAGTGCTGCGTTTCGCCGTTCGCGACACCGGCATCGGTATTCCCGAGGACCAGCACGACCGCATATTCCAAGCGTTCCAGCAGATCGACGGGTCCACCAGTCGGCGCTTCGGCGGTACCGGGCTGGGGCTGGCCATCACGCGCCAACTGGTGCTCGCCCTGGATGGCGATATCACGCTGGAAAGCGTTCCGGGACGGGGCTCACGCTTCATCGTCCGGCTGCCGGTGGCGGTCGCCGCCAGCCAGCCGAAGGATGACGAGGAACCGGCGCAACCGGTGCGCAGTGGCCAGGGGCCGGCCGTGCTGATCGTTGAAGACGACGTCAACTTCGCCTCGGTGATCGCCGACGAAGCTCAGACTCATGGCTTCTCCAGCGTCCATTGCCGCAGCGGAAAGCAGGCCATCGCGATACTGCAGAACGAACGCTTCGCTGCTGTCATCCTCGACATCCTGCTGCCGGACATCAGCGGCTGGCAGATATACCGGCGGCTGCGCAGCCACGCGAACCACCGCGCCACGCCGGTGAACATCATTTCCTGCGTGCCGCAGCCCCAGGACTGGAACGAGGACGCTACCCGCTACCTGGTCAAGCCCATCGCCCGGGCCGACCTGGAGCAGGTGTTCCAGGACCTGGAAGGTGGGAGTCCCCCGGTGGAGCGCAAGCTGCTGCTGGTGGAAGACGTGGATGTGGAGCGCGAGCACTACCGCGAACACCTTGAGCAACTGGGCTTCAACGTGGTGGCCAGCGCCAGTGGCGAAGGAGCCCGGCAGGCTTATGCACAGGACGAGTTCTCGGCCCTGGTGATCGACCTCGATCTGCCCGACCAGGACGGTTTCGAACTGCTCGACAGCCTCGACCGGGAACGTCCGCTGGACGGCTCGCGAGTGGTCATCAACACCGGCGTAGACGTCAATCAGCAGAACCTTCAGCGCCTGCGCCGCTACTCGGCGGTCGTGGTGCGCAAGGCGGGCGAGGACCTCGACAATCTCAGCTCGGCGGTCCAGGGCTTCCTCGCCGCCGTGCGCCAGCCACGCGGCAGCCTGGACATGGACCCGTTGGAAGGCAGCCGGGTGCTCCTGGTGGACGACGATGTGCGGAATATCTACGCCCTCAGTGCCCTGCTGGACGAGGCGGGCCTGAAAGTGACGGCCGCCAGCGACGGCCTGGAGGCCATCGAATGCTTCCAGCGCGAACCTTTCGATCTGATCCTGATGGACATGGCCATGCCCAAAATGGACGGCTACACGGCCACCCGCGTGCTCAAGCAGGAGCACGGTTGCGGTGTGCCGATCATCGCCCTGACCGCACACGCGATGAAGGGCGACCGCGAGAAATGCATTACTGCAGGTGCCGACGACTACCTGGCCAAGCCAGTCAGTCGCCAGGAGTTGCTGGACATGCTCTACCGCTGGCTGGAACAACCAGGAGGTCGCCATGGCGCACCTGCAGCTTAAAGAGGCCCCGGCGGACAACATTCTGCTGGTGGTGGATGACCGCCAGGAAAACCTCGCCGCCATGGAGGCGCTGCTGGACGACGGCGAATGGCAGGTGCGCACCGTGGATTCGGGCGAGGCCGCTCTTAAATGCCTGCTGGAAGAGGAAGTCGGGCTGGTGCTGCTGGACGTGCAGATGCCGCGCATGGACGGCTTCGAAGTGGCGCGGCTGATGCGCAGCAGTCCGCTGACCCGCTTCACGCCGATCATCTTCATTTCCGCCATCGCCCATACCCAGGATGCCGTGCTGCGTGGCTATACCTCCGGTGCGGTGGACTTCATCCTCAAACCCTTCGACCCCCAGGTGCTGCGGCACAAGATCCAGTCGCTGCTGGCCCACGAGCGCAATCGGCGCGATCTGCTGCAACTCAGCCAGCAGCTCGACAGTGCCCGCGCCTTCAACGCCTCGGTGCTGGAGAACGCCGCCGAGGGCATCCTGGTGGTCGGCGAAGACGGCCTGATCAGTTTCGCCAACCCGGCCATGGCAAAAATGCTCCAGGGCAGCGTGGACGACCTGGAGGGCCGCCCGTTGCTGAGCCTGATCGCCCATCCCGAGATGACGGGCGAATGGAAACTCTCGGATTTCTACCGCCACTGGAAGCAGAACGAGACCTACCGCCTGCATGACGCCAGCCTCAAGACCATGGGCGGCGAGCGTCTGCCGGTGGCGCTGTCGTCCTCACCGCTGCCGCGCTTGCAGCGCTCCATGGTGGTCATTGCGCTGGACATGTCCGTGGTGCGCCAGTTGCATGCGCAACTGGAGTCCCAGGCCATTACCGATGCCCTCACCGGGCTGCTCAATCGCCGTGGCTTCCACCAGGCGCTGGAGGCGTCCCTGGCGCGCATCGAGCGCAACGGCAAGCGCATGGCGGTGCTCTACCTGGACCTGGACGGCTTCAAGCTGATCAACGACTCCCTCGGCCATGAAGCCGGCGACCGTGTGTTGCGGCGGGTGGCGGAACAGTTGAAGAACTGCCTGCGCCCGTACGACATCCTGGCGCGCATGGGCGGTGACGAATTCACCGCGCTGCTGGATACCCTCGACCACCCCGAGGACGCGGCACGGGTGGCGGAGAAACTCATCGAACTGGTCTCCGTCCGCCACAATATCGAGGGCATCGACGTCACCCTCGGCGCCAGCGTTGGCATCGCCTGCTTCCCCGAGTGCGGACAGAGCGTGGACGGACTGCTGCGCGCGGCGGACATCGCCATGTACGAGGCCAAGCGCGCCGGTCGCCAGCAGTACCGCTTCTACTCACCGGAGATGAATGGTCGCGCCCGTTCCCGCCTGATGCTGGAGGAAAGCCTGCGCAATGCCATCGAGCAGAGCGACTTCCACCTGGTCTACCAACCGCAGGTCAACCTGGAGACCGGTCGCCTGCGCGGTTTCGAGGCGTTGTTGCGCTGGGAGCACCGTGTAGCCGGCACCGTGGCGCCCAATGTGTTCATCCCGCTGCTGGAGGAAACCCGCCTGATCAATCGCCTGGGTGACTGGGTACTGCGGGAAGGGGCCAGCCAGTGCAGTACCTGGCAGTCGTCCTTCGGCAACGACCTGGTGGTGAGCCTGAATGTCAGTCCGGTGCAGTTCGGCATGCCGCAACTGGTGGATGACCTGCGGCGGGTGCTCGGCGAGTTCGGCCTGCGCCCCGAACAGCTGGAGGTGGAGGTCACCGAAAGCGCGTTGATGCAGGACCTGGAGCTGACCCGCGAACAACTTCGGCAGTTGCGGGCGCTGGGGGTGCGCATCGCCATCGACGACTTCGGCACCGGTTATTCGTCCCTGGCCTACCTGCGGCACTTCGAGCTGGACACGCTGAAGATCGATCGCCTGTTCATTTCCAACATGCTGGAGTCGCGTCGCGATGCCGCCGTGGTCAGCACCATCATCGACCTCAGCCGCCACCTGGGCCTGGAGGTGATCGCCGAAGGGGTGGAAACCCTGGCCCAGCGCGACTGGCTGCTGGAGCATGGCTGCACCTTCATGCAGGGCTTCCTGGTGGCGCCAGGGCTGCCGGTGGCCAAGGCCGAGACGTTCCCGCGGGTGGTGGACTGGGTTGCGTTGCGCGAAGGCGCAGACAGCCTTGCAGCCTCCTCCTGAACCCGCGGTGAGACCATCACGCATACCCGAAATCGCGGGCCTACACTTCATTTGTCAGGGCATCGGGCGCGCGCCCCCTGCCTATTGAGAAAAGGAGGCTCCATGTACTGCTTTGTTGTGGCGTATCCCAATGCACCGGGCGCCAAGTTCGACTTCACCTACTACTGTGAGGAACACATCCCACTCCTGGCCCGCCTGATCGGCGAAAACCTGGTGAAGCTCGAAGTGCGCAAGGGTCTGGCTGCAGCGGATGGCGCCGTGGCGCCGTTCATCTGCATGGCCAATATCTGGGTACTGTCGGTGGATGAATTGCGCAGCACGCTGGAACTGAACGGCGACGAGATAAGCGCCGATATTGCCAACTACACCAACCTGGCGCCCCTGCTCCAGGTGGATGAGGTGCTACAGACGCCCTAGAGCAAGAAAAAGCCCGCCAATCGGCGGGCTTTTCGTATCCGGCTCAGGCTGCCGGGAATTGCTGGTGCAGCCTGGCGAGTTGGGCGTCCTTGGCTTTCCACAGGCGATTCACCCATTGCTGGAAGGCCAGGCGGTACTGCTCGTCCTGGTCGTAGTTCTTGCCGATGAATTCGCGGGGAATCTCCAGCTTCTCGATGCGCACCACCACCTGGCGTAGACGGCCGGCCAGCAGGGCCCAGAAGCTCGGGTTGCCGTCCGGGTAGTGGATGGTGACGTTGACCAGCGAGTGCAGCTGCTCGCCCATGGCGTCGAGCACGAAGGCGATGCCGCCTGCCTTGGGCTTGAGCAGGTACTGGAAAGGCGAACCCTGTTCGTCGTGCTTGGCGCGGGTGAAGCGGGTGCCTTCGAGGAAGTTGAAGATTCCCACCGGGTTGTCGCGGAACTTGGCGCAGGTGCGACGGGTGGTTTCCAGGTCCTTGCCTTTCTTCTCCGGGTACTTGGCCAGGTAGGCCTTGGAGTGGCGCTTCATGAAGGGGAAATCCAGCGCCCACCAGCACAGGCCGATCACCGGGACCCAGATCAGTTCCTGCTTGAGGAAGAAACGCAGCAGGCGGATGCGGCGGTTGAACAGGTGTTGCAGGACCAGGATATCCACCCAGCTCTGGTGATTGCTGGTAACCAGATAGCTGTGCTGGTAATCCAGTCCGGCCAGGCCGTCGACGTCCCAGCGGGTGTCGCGCACGAGGCGCATCCACAGCTTGTTGCAGCTGATCCAGCCCTCGGCGATGAAGCTCGCGGCCCAGTTCAGCATGCCCTTGGTGGCACGAAACGGCAGCAGCAGCTTCAGCAGCGTGACGGCGAACAGCGGTATGCACCAGAACAGGGTATTGAGCGCCAGAAGGACAGCTGCCAGGGCGCCGAGCAGGGGAGAGGGGATAAAGCTGAGCATGGAAGGGTGGAGCCTCACCGTGGGTGGTCGTGGCCACCGCGTCATGGATAGGGCCCGCTGCATTCCATGACTGCGGGCAGAATGGTGGCAAAGGTTAACGGTTGTTCACTCAACTGCAAGCGCGAAGGGTGACCGGGTGGTCGGGAGCGAGGCTAATTCGGCGGCTCTGTTGTAGGGGCGAATTCATTCGCCAAGGGCTGCGCAGCAGCCCCGGTCGAGTCAGGCGGGCAGACCTTCGGCCTGCTTGGCGAATGAATTCGCCCCTACAGAGAGAATTCCCCTTTGTCAGCTTTCGTTACTGCACGCAGCCTGGATCGCCGTCAGGGCGATGGTGTGGATGATGTCGTCCACCAGCACATTGCGCGGCAGGTCGTTCACCGGCTTGCGAAGGCCCTGGAGCATCAGGCCGGCGCTGGCCACGTGGTCGCCCAGTTGCGCTTCCTTGTAGGCCGCATCGCCGTTGGCAAGGTCGGGGAAGACGAACACCGTGGTGCTGCCATCGCGGCTGGCGGTGGCGTAGGGCAGGGGCCCTTCGATGGGCAGCTCGGGGCGGGCGACGCGGGCCAGGCGGGCGGCTTCGCGGACCTTGGCCAGTTCTGCTTCATCGGTTGAGTCGCAGATCATCGCTACCCGCGGCGTTATCCCCAACGCCTCGGCGGAGTCCGCACTCTGCAAGGCGATTTCCGCCAGGTCGCTGGCGTCGGGGTCGGGGTTCACCGCGCAGTCTCCGTAAACCACCACCTGTTCCGGCAGCAGCATCAGGTAGACGGAGGATGCGATGCGGTAGCCGGGCGCCGACTTGATCAGCTGCAGCGCCGGGCGAATGGTGTTGGCCGTGGGATGGATGGCGCCGGACACCAGCCCGTCCACTTCATCCAGGGCCAGCATCATGGTGCCGAGTACCACGTTGTCCTCCAGCTGCGCGGTGGCCATGGGGGCGTTGAGGCTCTTGGTCTGGCGCAACTCCACCATGGGCTGCACATAGCGTTCGCGAACCTTGTCCGGATCGAGGATTTCCAGGCCAGCGGGCAACTCGATGCCTTGCGCCTGGGCCACGGCGCGCACGTCGTCCGGCCTGGCCAGCAGTACGCAATGGGCGATGCCCCGTGCCTGGCAGGCGGCGGCCGCCTGCACGGTGCGCGGCTCGCTGCCTTCAGGCAGGACGATGCGCTTGCCGGCGAGCTGGGCCTGCTGGATCAGGCGGTGGCGGAAAGCCGGGGGAGACAGGCGCGGTGTCGCGCTGGGGGCGCCGCAGCGGGCGCGCAGCCAGTCGAGGTCGAGGTTGCGGGCGACGAACTCGGTAACCTTCTCCGCGCGCTCGCGGTCGTCCACCGGGATTTCCTTGTTCATCCGGTTGAGGTTGGTGGCCGTGTCATAGGTACCGGTAGCCACGCCCAGTACCGGCAGCCCGCCTTGCAGGGCGCCACGGCAGAGTTCCAGGGTGCGCGGGTCGGGCTGGATGTCGCTGGAGAGCAGCAGGCCGGCCAGTGGTACGCCGTTCATTGACGCCAGGCTGGCGGCGAGGATGATGTCGTCGCGATCGCCCGGCGTCACCACCAGCACGCCCGGCTTGAGCTGCTGGACGGTATTGGGCACCGTCCGTGCGCAGACCACGATCTTCTGCACGCGGCGCTGGTCGAAGTCGCCGGCATTGATCACCTGCGCCTGCAGCAGGTCGGCGACGTCGCGGGTTCGCGGGGCATTCAGCTCGTCCAGCCAGGGCACGCTGCCCAGCAGGCGGAAGTCGTCGCCGCGCAGCAGGGGCGACTGCTCCTTGAGGCGGCGGGCGAACTCGTCGTCGCGCACCTTGTTGAGGATCACCCCGAGCACCTTCGGGTCACGCGGTCCGCCGAATTGCTGTGCCTGGATCTCCAGGCGGTCGGACAGCTCAGAGAGGCTCTCGTCTTCGGGGGCCGACACCAGGATCACATCGGCGTCCAGGCTCTTGGCCAGATGGAAGTTGATGCGCGCGGCGTAGCTGGCGTGGCGGGTCGGCACCATGCCTTCGACGATCACCACGTCCTTGTCCTGCGCGGCCTGCTGGAACAGGCCGGTGATGTCTTCCAGCAGCTCGTCCAGCTGGCCGTCGGCGAGCATCCGCTCCACCTGGGACTGGGCCAGCGGTACCGGTGGCTTGAGGCCGTGGGTACGCGCCACCAGCTCAGTGGAGCGCTCCGGGCCGAGGTCGCCGGGATGGGGTTGGGCCACCGGTTTGAGGAAGCCGACTTGCAGGCCGGCCAGCTCCAGGGCGCGCACCAGGCCCAGGCTGGTGGAGGTCAGACCGACGCCGAATCCGGTCGGGGCGATGAAAAAACAGTGCATGGGGCTCCTTGGCGAAAACGGTTCAGGCGAGCAGGCCTAGGGTGTCGAGGGCGATCTGGCGTTCTTCGTTGGTCGGCACCACCAGCACGCGCGGATGGCCACGCTGATGGATGGGGCCGGCGATGCCGCGCACGCAGCGGGCATTGGCTTCGCGGTCGATGGCCAGGTTGAGCAGCTTCAGGTGGTCCACCGTGCGGCTGCGCACAAGGGGTGAATTCTCGCCGATCTCGCCAGTGAAGATCAGCCCGTCCAGCTGCGGCAGGGCGCAGCTCACGGCCGCCAGGGTCTTGGCCAGGCGGTAGCAGAAGACTTCGATGGCCAGGGTGGCGCCGGCGTGGCCCTGGTCGCGGGCCGTCTCCAGGCTGCGCATGTCCTTGGCCAGCTCGGAGAGACCGAACAGGCCACTTTCCTGGCGCAGCACCTGGTCGATCTTTTCCAGGCTCCAGCCCAGGCTGCGATGCAGTTGGGTGTAGAGGTGCGGGTCGATATCGCCACAGCGGTTGGCCATCACCAGGTTCATGCTGGCGTCGCGGCTCTGGCCGTTGACGATGGCACAGGCGGAGCTGTGCTCGCCGAGGTGCGCGGAAAGCCAGCAGCTGTCTCCGAGGGCGAGCCCGGCCAGTTCGGCGGCACGGCGACTGACGAAGCGGTGGCTGTTGCCGTGGAAGGCATAGCGGCGCAGGCCGTGGTCACGGTAGACCGCATCCGGCAGTGCGAGGCGGTAGACGTGCTCGGGCATGCTCTGGTGGAAGGCCGTATCGAACACCGCCACATGGGGCAGGTTTGGCAGCAGGTGCATGGCGGCTTCGATACCGATCAGGCTGGCCGGCATCTGCTGCGGCGCCAGGGGCACCAGGGCCTTCAGTCGGCGGATCACCTGGGCATCCACGCGGCAGGCGGAGTTGAACAGTTCGCCACCGTGCAGCACGTGGTGGCCGACGCCGTGCAGCTTGCCGCCGGCCGCAGCCTGGACGATGGGCATCAGCTGCGACAGCGCGGAGCGATGGTCGGCGTTGGGGATCATCAGGCTGTCCTTGTCGCCGCCGCGCTGCCAGCGCAGTTCGGCATTGCGGCTGCCGAGCCCGTCGGCCATGCCGTGGAGGATGAACTGACTGTGGGCCTCGTTGACCAGGGCGAAACGCAGGGACGCCCTGCGGGCGTGGATCACCAGGATGTTGCGTGCAGGCATCAGGTTTCCTCGGTGGGGACGGCGGCCAGCCCCTGGGCACACCAGCCGCAGGGGAAGAGGCGGCCCAACTGGTCGGCGCGTTTTGCGGGGTCGAGTACCCAGGCACGCGACTGCCAGGGAGGCTGGTGCCGCAAGTGCTGAGTATGGCCGCAGGAAAGCACCGCTACCCAGTGACCGTCCTCGTCTTGCCTGTAGCCGACCAGGCGGGGCCGCCCGTCAGCGTTCGGGTCGCAATCGCCTGGCCGCGCGGTTAAACTTGCGCTTTCATCATTCATTTGCAGAAGGTCTCGCACCATGCTGATCGCCGCCAACAAGGCCGTGTCCATCGACTATACCCTTACCAACGACGCCGGTGAGGTGATCGACAGCTCCGCCGGCGGCGCCCCGCTGGTGTACCTGCACGGCGCCGGCAACATCATCGCAGGCCTGGAGCGCGCCCTTGAAGGCAAGCAGGTTGGTGACGAGTTGAATGTTGCTGTCGAGCCCGAAGATGGTTATGGCGAATACAGCGCCGAGCTGGTCGCTACCCTGGACCGCGCCATGTTCGAAGGCGTCGACCAACTGGAAGTCGGCATGCAGTTCCACGCCTCCGGCCCGGACGGCAGCATGCAGATCGTCACCATCCGCGACATCGACGGCGACGACGTCACCGTTGACGGCAACCACCCGCTGGCCGGCCAGCGCCTGAACTTCAAGGTCAAGGTCGTCACCGTACGTGACGCCAGTGACGAAGAGATCGCCCACGGCCACATCCACGGCGAAGGCGGTCACCACCACTGACCGATCGTCCGCGACTGTCGACCCGGCAATTCGCGAATCGGCTGCTAAGCTGAAAAAACCGAAAAGGCGCCCCGGGGCGCCTTTTTTGTCTGCTGTGAAATCCCTGAGATTTTCGAGGAGTCAGTCATGAGTGCCTTTCACGACCTCAATCTACGTGCGCTCGACGGTCAGGACCTGCCGTTGGCGCCGTACAAGGGCCAGGTGGTGCTGGTGGTGAATGTCGCCTCCAAGTGCGGCCTGACGCCCCAATACGCTGGGCTGGAAAAGCTCTATCAGCAATACCGTGACAAGGGTTTCACCGTGCTGGGTCTGCCGTGCAATCAGTTCGCCGGGCAGGAGCCGGGCAGCGAGGATGAGATCCGCGAGTTCTGCAGTCTGAACTACGGCGTGACCTTCCCGCTGGGCAGCAAGATCGAGGTCAACGGTTCGGCTCGCCATCCGCTGTATCGCCTGCTCGCGGGTGAGGGCGCCGAGTTTCCTGGCGAGATCACCTGGAACTTCGAGAAGTTTCTCGTCGGTAAGGACGGCCGCGTGCTGTCGCGTTTCTCGCCGCGCACCGCACCGGACGATCCCGCGCTGATCCAGGCTGTCGAAAAGGCCCTAGACTGATCCAACCCCCCCCCGCACTCATGAACGCTTGACCGTAGGAGCCAGCAAGCTGGCTCCTACGGTTCCTCCACGGCAGTATCTTCCCCCGGCTTTTAGTGCCCGATCAGCGTCGTCAATAGTGCTGGGCAGAGCGAGACGACCGGTCATATGCTCGCCGCCATGACCAGTATCCGACTCGACAAACGCGACCTCATTCTCGCCAAGGGCTCCCAGGTGATGACCCGCCGTGGCTACCACGGCACCGGCGTGCAGGAGATCGTCCAGGCCGCGGGTATCCCCAAGGGCTCCTTCTATCACTACTTCGCCAGCAAGGAAGATTTCGCCCTGCAGGCGCTGGAACACCTCTACCTGCCACGCCTGGATCGTTATGCACAGGCGCTGAGCAATTCCGCACTGAGCCCGTGCCAGCGCATCCTCGGCTACTACCGCGAGCTGCTGGGGCACTTCTCCAGCCGCGAGAAACCGGAATACCACTGTTTCATCGGCAGTCTCGGCTTCGAGATGGCCGAACTTTCGCCTGCCATCGGCGAACAGGTGGAACGCATCCTCCAGGGCTCGGTGGACATCCTCCAGGCCTGCCTGGAAGAGGCCGTTGCCGCTGGCGAACTGTCCGCCGATGAGGACTGCGCCAACCTCGCGGCCTTCATCACCAATGCCTGGCAGGGCGTGCTCACGCGCCTGAAGGTAGGCGGCGGCACCGCACCCATGAATGCATTCGTCGACCGTCTGGAGCTGCTGCTCCGGGCGTAATTTTTCAATGCCTTGAAACCGAGACGACCGGTCATATGGCCGGCCACAGGAGAACCCATGACCGCTCCCGTAAAAGCCCTCTTCGAACCCTTCCGCCTCGGCGGCCTGGAACTGCCCACCCGTGTGGTGATGGCACCCATGACCCGCTCCTTCTCGCCGGGCGGCGTGCCCAACGCCAAGGTGGTGGAGTACTACCGTCGCCGCGCCGCTGCGGGTGTCGGCCTGATCATCACCGAGGGCACCACCATCGGTCACAAGGCCTCCAACGGCTACCCCCATGTACCGCGCTTCTTCGGTGAAGACGCCCTGGCCGGCTGGAAGGAAGTGGTGGATGCGGTACACGCCGAAGGCGGCCGCATCGTTCCGCAACTCTGGCACGTGGGCAACGTGCGTCGCCTGGGCACCGAGCCGGACGCCAGCGTTCCCGGCTACGGCCCGACGGAAAAAGTGAAGGACGGCCAAGTGGTCGTCCACGGCATGACCAAAGACGACATCCAGGAAGTGGTCGCCGCCTACGCCCAGGCCGCGCGCGACGCCCAGGCCATCGGCATGGACGGCGTGGAAATCCATGGCGCCCACGGTTACCTGATCGACCAGTTCTTCTGGGAAGGCACTAACCAGCGCACCGACGAATACGGTGGCAGCCTGGCCAACCGCTCGCGCTTCGCCATCGAAGTGATCCAGGCCATCCGCGCCGCCGTTGGCCCGGACTACCCGATCATCTTCCGCTACTCCCAGTGGAAGCAGCAGGACTACACCGCGCGCCTGGTGACCACATCCGAAGCCCTGGCTGATTTCCTCAAGCCGCTGTCCGACGCCGGTGTGGATATCTTCCACTGCTCGACCCGCCGCTTCTGGGAGCCGGAATTCGAAGGCTCCGAACTCAACCTGGCCGGCTGGACCCGCCAGCTCACCGGCAAGCCCACCATCACCGTCGGCAGCGTCGGCCTGGATGGCGAGTTCCTGCAGTTCATGGTCAAGACCGACAAGGTCGCCCAGCCGGCCAATATCGAAGGCCTGCTGGAGCGCCTGAACAAGGAAGAGTTCGACCTGGTCGCCGTGGGCCGCGCCCTGCTGGTGGACCCGGACTGGGCAGTGAAGGTGCGTGAAGGCCGCATGCAGGACATCCTGCCATTCAGCCGGGATGCGCTGGGTAGCCTGGTGTAAGGCACTGGAATGAAGAAGCCCCGCTTAGGCGGGGCTTTTTTTGCCCGGATGGAGCTACTGCCTGCCCCATTGCCCCCTCACCCCCGGCCCCTCTCCCGCAAGCGGTAGAGGGGTGACTCGCGCCTGGCACGCGGCATCCATCCTGCACGGAAGGCCCCCTCTCCCTCTGGGAGAGGGCTGGGGTGAGGGCAGCATCCGCCACTCAGACTTCCACCAAACCCTCTTTCAGTTGGGCTGACATCCCGTCCTCCCGCGGTCACTGTGCGCGCACCACAACAAGCGCCGGCACACCGGCCGAAGGAGTCACCATGCGCATTGGCCTGGTAGTGGATGCCACCTGCGACCTGCCCCAGGATTTTCTCCTCGCACACCGCATCCCGGTGCTGCCCATTCGCATCCGGCTGGGTGAGCATTCCCTGGTGGATCGCCGGGTGCCCCAGGCGACTCAGGCCTTCTACCGCGAGTTGCTGCCCAAGGTTGGCGCGGGCGATCGCAGCGAGCCGCTGCAAGTGGTGGAGATGCAGGAGTGGTTCCTGGAAGAGCTGGTCACCCGTTTCGACCATGTGATCTGCCTGACGATTTCCGCCCAGCGCAGCGCGATCTTCGAGCACGCCACCCAGGCCTCCTTCGGCCTGCTCCAGCGCTATCGCGACCGTCGTTCGGCGGCTGGCGTGGCCGGGCATTTCGCGATGCGGGTGGTGGACGGCGGCAATATCTTCGCCGGCACCGCTGTGCTGGCCGCCGAGGCGGTGCGACTGATCGGCGATGGTGCCCATCCCAATGCCGTGCGCGCGCGGCTGGAGCAGTTGGCGGGCCAGGTCTGCACCTTTCTCCTGCCGGACGATCTGGGTCATCTGCGCCAACGCGGATTCCAGAAAGGCGAGCGCAGCGGCCTGCTCGATCACCTGCGAGGTGCGGCATTGGGGCTGGGTTCGCTGCTGGATGTGAAACCGGTGATTAGCGTGCAGCAGGGCGAGGACAAGCCTGTGTCACTGGCCCCCAGCTTCGACAAGGCGGCGGAAAAGCTGCTGGCTCACGCGAGATCGCGGGTATTGGCGGGTGAGCTGCTGGCACCGCAGCTGTGCATCAGCTATGCCGGGGAACTGTCGCTGGTACGTGATCTGCCAGGCTTCGCCGAACTGGAGGCAGCCTGTGTCGAGCGCGGAGTTGCCCTGCATCTGGCGATGCTGAGCCCTACCGGGGCGATCAACCTGGGACGAGGTGCACTGAGCCTGGCCTTCGCCGCGCCACCGGCTGCGTTCTCCTAGGCCTGCGGCGGCAGGCCGCTGCCGGCCGGGACTTCCAACTCCGGACGGCGTGCATGTAACAGGTACTGCTCGAACTGCTGGACGATGGCCTCCCAGCCCTGACGGCCGGCATGCATGCGCGCGTTGAGGCGTACGCGACGCAGGCACTCCGGGTCTTCCAGCAGCCAGGTGGCAGCCTCGACGAAGCTGCTCGGCTCGTCCGGCAAGGCCAGTGCACCGTTGTGCCCATGGCGAATGTGCTGGGCTGCGGCCGCCTGGTCGAAGGCGACCACCGCCAGCCCGGAAGCCAGGGCTTCCAGCACCACGTTGCCGAAGGTTTCCGACAGGCTCGGGAAGAGGAACAGGTCACCGGATGCATAGTGCCGGGCCAGCTCCTCGCCGCGTTGCACGCCACAGAAGATGGCGTCCGGTAGCGCGCGTTGCAGAGCCGTGCGTTGCGGACCGTCGCCCACCACCACCAGCTTCAGTCGCAGCTGTGGATAACGTTGCTGCAGGCGCTGGAAGGTCTCGCCGAGCAGGCCAAGGTTCTTCTCCGCAGCCAGCCGCCCGACATGGATCACGGCGATCTCCTGCTCACCCACGCCCCACTCTGCGCGCAGTTCCGGGCAGCGGCGGGCTGGGTTGAACAGCTGGCCGTCCACACCTCGCGACAGCAGTTGCAGGCGCTCGAAGCCGCGCCGGGTGAGGTCCTGCAACTGGCTCACGCTGGGCACCAGGGTCAGCCGCGTGGCGTTGTGGAACCAGCGCAGGTAGTTGGTCAGCAAGCGGGTCAGCAGGCCCGCGCCGTAGTGGCCGGTGTACTGCTGGAAGTTGGTGTGGAAGCCACTGACCACGGGAATCCCCAGGCGCCGGGCAGCACGCAGGGCGGAGAAGCCCAGCGGCCCCTCGGTGGCGATGTAGAGCACATCCGGCTTGCGCTGGCGCCAGCGGCGCAACAGTTTGTGCAGGCAGGACTGGCCCCATTGCAAACCGGGGTAGCCCGGCAGCGGCCAGCCGCGGATCAGCAGCAGCTCATCGTCGCTCCGGCGGCCCTGGTCGCAGGACTGGCGCGGACGCACCAGCTGCAGCCGGTGTCCGGCGACGCGCAGGCCATCACAGAGGCGGCCAAGGGTATTGGCCACGCCGTTGACTTCGGGCAGGAAGGTTTCGCTGATCAGCGAGATGTACAGGGGCGCTATGGTCATGCAGGCAGTGTCGTTGCCGGCGATGTAGCCCGTGTGACAGCTGGATGACCGATGAATGACGTGGCCTCCGGGGGCAGTTCAGGGGCGGTAGGGACCCGCCTGAAGGGACGCCTGTCGCCCGCTACCGGGTGCTTCGCGGGACCCTCCTAGACTTGTCAGGGCATATCCCTCATGCCGGGGGGCCCCGTAATCCTTTGATTCCAGGCACAGGCCAGCGGATGGCCCGGCAGTGAGCACGTCCCTCCTGACGTGATGGGCAATGCATCTGCGCCGGACCCTCACCGGCGGCGGATCGATCCAGCCGACGGACTTTTCACGTTCCGAGGCTGGGCGCCCCCGCCTCTACGACCAGCTAGAGGCTCACTCTGAATCTCCCGGAGGTTCGAGATGAACAAAGTGCTCCTTATAAGCGGCTTCGCGGCCTGCCTGCCGCTGATGGCATTCGCCGACGCCAGGATGGAGGCCGAACTGAACGGCCTTGATATCGACCTGATGCTGAGTGCGCCGTTGATCCACAACGTCGAAGCTTCTGCCATCAGCCGGGGCGCCAGTCAGATTCTCAAACTCACCAACCGCGGTGCGCAAGCGGCCCAGTGCGAGGTTGTACCGGGAGTGGCCGACGCCATGCGCCCGGCGGGCAAGCGAGTGCGGCTCGAACCGGGCGCCAGCGCGCTGATTATCGTGGACAGCCGGCCAATAGGTCGGAGCACGAATTCCAGGCTTTCCTGCACCCCCGAACGGAGCTCATAGCCCCATCCCCGGCAGGGTGCCCACGGGTTTCACTGGGTACCTTGCCGCGACTCGCGGTGATCGAGCCGCTGCCTTACTTCACCAGCGCTTTGTCGCCGCCCTCGCGTACCCAGAACAGCGTCGCGCCAGCGACAGCAGCGGGCATCATCAGGATGTTCACGAAGGGAATCATCAGCGCGAGGTAGGTGGTGCCGCCAAATCCCAGGCTCTGCCAGCGCTTTTCGCGCAGCCAGGCGAGCATCTCGTTCCAGCCCAGCTTGTGGTTGTCCGCCGGGTAGTCGATGTACTGCACCGCCATCATCCAGACGCCGAAAACGATCCACAGCGGCGCGGCCAGCAGGTTCACGCCCGGAATGAAGGACAGGATCAGCAGGGCTCCGGCACGCGGGAGGAAGTAGGCCAGCTTGCGCAGCTCACGGCCCATGGTGCGCGGGATCATCGCCATCAGCTCGCCCCAACTGAAGGCCGGGAAGTCATCCTGGCCGCGAACGACCACTTCCACCTTTTCCGCGAGGAAGCCGTTGAACGGCGCGGCGATGATATTGGCCAGCATGGTGAAGCTGAAGAACACCAGCACCAGTACCAGCAGCACGAAGAGCGGCCAGATCAGGTACTGGAGGAAGCTCAGCCAGTCCGGAAGGCTGGGCATGAAGGCATCGACCCAGCCACTGAATTCCCCTACGGCGAAGCCGATCAGTCCGGCGAACAGCAGCAGGTTCACGCTCAGTGGCAGCAGGACGAACAGCCGCAGCCCGGGGCTCAGGATAAGCTTCAGTCCTTCGCCCAGGTATTGCGGCCCGGATAGTGCGGGTGCAGGCATGGTGGTTCCCCAAGGTTGCAAACGCGCCGACCTTAACGGCTTTGCCGGCGCCGTGGAAAGCCCGGAAAAAGCTCGGAACAAATTTGCTCGCCGTTATGCAAATAGCTGCGTCCTATGGCGTGGATTGAGAGCGGGTATTTCCGCTATCGAAGGGCGCTCGGTAAGCTTGCGCCCATTCCTGGCCAATCGCTGATCTCTAATCGGTCGTGGCCAGACCCGGTTCAACGGGGCCACTGCATCCAAAGCCTTCCCCAAGTGCCGCAGCGGCCCCTTTTTATGCCCAGCTGGGCGGGAGTCAGCCATGTCCGAAGCACGTCATTCGCGGGTCATCATCCTCGGTTCCGGCCCTGCCGGTTACTCCGCGGCTGTCTACGCCGCCCGCGCCAACCTCAAGCCGCTGCTGATCACCGGCATGCAGGCGGGCGGGCAGCTGACCACCACCACCGAAGTCGACAACTGGCCGGGCGACCCCCACGGCCTGACCGGCCCGGCGCTGATGCAGCGCATGCAGGAACACGCCGAGCGCTTCGAGACCGAGATCGTCTTCGACCACATCAATGCCGTGGACCTGGCCGGCAAGCCCTTCACCCTGGTCGGTGACAGCGGCACCTACACCTGCGATGCCCTGATTATCGCCACCGGCGCCAGCGCCCGTTACCTGGGTCTGCCCTCGGAAGAGGCGTTCATGGGCAAGGGCGTTTCCGCCTGCGCCACCTGCGATGGTTTCTTCTATCGCAACCGCGAAGTGGCGGTGGTGGGTGGCGGCAATACCGCCGTGGAAGAGGCGCTGTACCTGGCCAACATCGCCAGCAAGGTGACCCTGGTGCATCGCCGCGAGACCTTCCGTGCCGAGAAGATTCTCCAGGACAAGCTGAAGGCGCGCATCGCCGAAGGCAAGATCGAGCTCAAGTTGAATGCCGAAGTGGACGAAGTGTTGGGTGATGCCATGGGAGTCACCGGCGTGCGCCTCAAGCGCAACGATGGCGGCACTGACGAGCTGAAGGTGGACGGTCTGTTCATCGCCATCGGCCACACCCCGAACACTTCGTTGTTCGAAGGCCAGCTGACGCTCAAGGACGGCTACCTTGTGGTCAACGGCGGCCGTGACGGCAACGCCACCGCCACCAATATCCCCGGCGTGTTCGCGGCCGGCGATGTGGCCGACCATGTCTATCGCCAGGCCATCACCTCGGCCGGCGCCGGCTGCATGGCCGCCCTGGACGTCGAGCGTTACCTCGACGCGCAATAAGATTCAGCCTGATGAGAAAAAGCCCCGCGAATGCGGGGCTTTTTCTTTTGCCTCTGGCCCACTTTCAGGGTCGATCGCTTTAACTCGGTCTGGACCGTAGGGTGCGCTGTGCGCACCGACCTCCGGATCAGCTTCGGCGCCAGGTCAAACCGCCGGTGCGCACGGCGCACCCTACCCGATCGGCTTCATCCGGGGTTCCCAAGCTCAAATGAATTCGCCCCTACAGGGGCGGGCATGGCTCCGCCAGGCGTCAGGCCCATGTATTCAACGACAGCGTCCGCGCACTCATGCGCTGGTACAGCCCCTGGGCTTCCACCAGCAGGGCTTGCCGGTCCACGGTCAGTTCGATCGCCTTACGGCCTTCCGCCTCGCAGCGATACAGGCTTTGCTGGGGCTGTTGGCGCAGGCATTGGTAGCGCATGCGGCGGGCTTCGACGCGCATGCTCGACAGGTCGATGTAGGCCACATGCAGCTGCTCGCTCTGGCCCGTTCCCAGGTCGCAGCGATGCAGCGCCGGCGTGTGGGTGAAGGGGGTGCCGGAGAGCATCACCAACTGGCATGGGTCGAGATCGCGGCGGTGCTGGCCGTCGAGCAGCCAGCGGCCTCGGATGTCACGGCTCAGGCGCAGGCTGCGCGAGCCCTGGTTTTCCACTTTCAGCCAGAGGTGACGGAAGCGCCAGCGCGGGTCGCTGTCCAGTACGTAGGTGGCGGCAATGCTGTGGCCGTTGCGGTTCTGCAGCAGGTGGCTGCTGGCATGGATACCGGTTTCATCCATGGACAGACGCAGGCTTTCCACGCCGGCCGTCGTCAGGGGTTTCCACACGAGGGTTTGCTGCATCCGAGCGCTCCGTCAGAGAAGGTGATGCTTTTTCCTGTGGGGATTGCGCTTGCGCCACAGCTATCTGATGAGAATCCTACGCGTTTGAGAGGAAGATTGATGTCAGCCATTGCTGACAGAAAGCGGAAGCCAAAGCGTAAGAAAGCCGCCCCGGACGGGGCGGCGAGGGGAGTCAGGCCTTGCGTTGCAGCGACTGGCGCTCGAAGCGCACGCCCGCCAGGCCGGTATTTATCAGGGCGCGGATATTGCCGTGGTCGCTGCCTTCAGGAGTGGCCAGCACGGCACGGTAGTGCTCGCCGAAGGCCAGCAGGGTTTCTTCCAGGCTGAAGCCTTCCAGCAGCGCGAGGCCGAGGGTCTTGCAGGAGCCTTCGTTCTGGCCGGCGGCGTTTTCCACCGGACCATTGCTGAAGGCGCTCTGCTGGTAGTCGTAGCCCTCTGCGATGAAGGCCAGGGTGTCGGCGAAGACGTGCTGGTCGCTGTGCAGGCGGGCGCGGAAGTCGTTCAGGTTGCTCATTCTTTGTTCGCTTTGTTGAAGGCCGCTTGCTGCTCGGCACTGGCTTCTTTCTGGTACTTGGCTTTCCAGTCCGCGTAGGACATGCCGTAGATCTCTTCGCGCGCCTGGTCCGGAGTGACTTCCAGGCCCAGGTCGTCGGCGGCGGCCTTGTACCACTTCGACAGGCAGTTGCGGCAGAAGCCGGCGAGGTTCATCAGGTCGATGTTCTGGACATCGGGGCGGCTGCGCAGGTGTTGAACCAGACTGCGGAAGGCGGCGGCTTCGAGTTCAAGGCGTTCTTGCTCGGTCATGGCAGGATTCTCCTGGGGCTTTCGGGAGGGAGTGGCCGGCATGATAAGAGCCCTCCGTGGCACCGGCAAACAGGTCTGTTCACAGACTCATCGGTGGCTGGACAGGGTGATCGATACCGACTCGGCGAAGCGCAACGCGTGGGGCTTGTCCACTTCGACTTCGGCATAGCGCACGCTGGGGTTGGCCATGACCAGGTCGAGGATTTCCTGGGTCAGGCGCTCCAGCAGGGCGAAGCGGTTTTCTTCGACGTGACGGATGATCGCCTTGGTGATGGTGCGGTAGTTCAGCGCGTGGTCGATGTCGTTGTCGCGCACCGCTTCAGTGGCCGGGTAGAGGATGGTGAGGTTGATCAGCACATCCTGCTTGTTGAGGATTTCCTCCTCCTTGATTCCGATGAAGGTGCGCAGGCGCAGGTCCTTGACGCGGATTCGCGCCATTCCAGGCTCCAGTCTCGGCATGCTCTAGTTGCTCCGATTGATCAATTTCAGGAATTCGTGGCGGGTGTTCTGGGACTCCCTGAAGGCGCCCAGCATCACCGAGGTGCTCATCACCGAGTTCTGTTTCTCCACGCCGCGCATCATCATGCACATGTGCTTGGCCTCGATCACCACCGCGACGCCGGCGGCACCGGTCACCTGCTGCAGCGCATCGGCGATCTGGCGGGTGAGGTTCTCCTGGATCTGCAGGCGGCGGGCGAACATGTCGACGATCCGCGCGACCTTCGACAGCCCCAGCACTTTGCCGGTGGGAATGTACGCCACATGGGCCTTGCCGATGAAGGGCAGCAGGTGGTGTTCGCAGAGGGAATAGAGCTCGATGTCCTTGACCGTCACCATCTCGTCGTTGTCCGAGGCGAACAGCGCGCCGTTGACGATCTCCTCCAGGCTCTGCTCGTAGCCGTGGCAGAGGTAGCGCATGGCCTTGGCCGCGCGTCCCGGTGTATCGCGCAGGCCCTCGCGGTCCGGATCTTCGCCCAGGCCCAGCAGGATTTCCCGGTAGTGCCGGGACAACTCGTCGCTCATGGTGGCAGTCCTTGCAGCCGCCTCATTTCAGATGGCGGCCGCCGTTGAGGGTCAGTGTCGTTCCAGTGACGTAGGGGTTGTCCAGGAGATAGCGCAGCCCCTGGTAGACCACTTGTGGACCGGGTTCGATACCCAGCGCCGATTTTGCCAGGGTCTTCTTGCGATACGCGTCGTCGTCGTCGGCATTGAACATCACCAGTGCCGGGGCGATGCCGTTGACCTTGATGTGCGGGGCGAAGCGGGAGGCGAAGGACAGCGTGAGGTTGTCCAGTCCGGCCTTGCTGGCGCAATAGGCGATGCGCTTCTCGCTGCCACGGCGGGCCACGTCGTCACTGAGGTGGATGATGTCCGCCGGGCTGCTGCGACGCAGCAGTTCCTCGCAATGCAGGTTGATCAGGTAGGGCGCCAGCATGTGCACGCTGAACATGCGCTGGAAGGCTTCGGCTTCATGCCCCGGAGCCTCGGTCAGCCAGTCCGAGGCATTGTGGACGATGGCACGCAAGCTGTCTGTGCAGCCCTTGAGTTCAGTGATGAAGGCGAGGATGCCGGCTTCGCTGGAAAAGTCCGCCTGTAGCGCCAGGGCGCCGCGTTCGCGCAGGTGCTGCACGCCGTCGCGCTCGGTGCGGTAGCTGATGATCACCGGCTGGCCCTCGTCCAGCAGCCGTTCGGCACAGTAGAGGCCGACGCGCTGGCTGGCGCCGGTGATCAGGATGGGGGCAGCGGGTCGACTCATCGACGCCTCGAAATCTGAGGACCATGGCCGGCCACGTTATACCAGGGGTGGGGCTTGTACAAATCCCCGGACGGCAAGCTTCAGCGCGGCTGCACCGCCGCCTGGTTGCGTGCCATGGCCGCGCGATCGCCCTGCAGCCAGGGCGCCAGCAGGCGGGTTGAAAGCGGGATGAACCAGTAGGTCATCAACGGCGTCAGCACCAGGGTGCTGAGCAGTATCCGCACGGCCAGCGGCAGGTCGCCCAGCCAGCCGCCGAACAACAGGTTGAAGGCCAGGGAGACGGGGAAAAAGGCCAGCCAGATGGCCACGCTCTGCTTCCAGCGCGGTGGCCGTTGTTCGGCCTTGCCGAACCAGGCGTCCAGGCCCAGGGCGCGATGCTCGTGGGGCTGCTCGAACAGACCGGTGCCGCGTGCAAGCCAGGCGCGGCGAGAGGCGGAGTGCTCCCAGGCGGCCATGGTCGGCTCATCGGCGAAGCGGAAGATCATCTGGAATTCGTCATCTTCCGGCGGCGGTGCGAGCACGCCTGAGCCGAGATAACCGGGAAAATCGGCGGCCAGTTGCTCGCCTTCGCGTAGCCAGGCCATGAAGTCGTGGTAGCGCTCGCGGGCGACGCGACGGGCCACCATCAGGGTGACGGGATCGGCAGACATCGTGTATCTCCTTGCATCCGGTGCCCGCCCGGGTAGGGCAGTGGCACATCACGCAGCGCCGGGGTGGTGGGCTGCGCTGAAATAGAGGCAATCATTCTGGAGCCTTCCTAACTGTTAGAGTAGTTTTATCTTCCGTAAATCAACAGTTTACCCAATCTAACGTTATTGGCGCTTCTGCGGTGCAAACAGGGGAGTGGCTGCTCATCCAGGCGGATCAATCTAACGATGTGGCTTCCTAGCATCCAGATCGACCACCTTGCGGTCGTCCATCTTGGCCTTAAGTACACGGTTCTTGTCCAAGAGCACCTCGTTTAATGATGCGAGATTGGCGACCTTGGCCCGCAGTTCCTTGATCTCCTGACGGTAGGCTGCGGACTTCTTGCGCTCGGCAATCAAGTCCTGGTGCTTCACATCACGCATGGCGCGGCTGGAGCGCCCCTGAGCTTCGCGAATAGCCTCGGCAATATTTGGGTAGTGGTTATGGATCAGCGCCGTCGATACGCCCGCCTCGCGGGCGATTGCAGTGATGGTAATTTTAGTTGCTCCGGTATGAGCACGGCCCTGCTGGATGCGGAAGAGGGCGAGTCTTAGATCCTTCTCACGATGCTCGGCCGGCTTATACTTGGCTGCCTTTTCCTTGGGCCTCATGCGATTAGTATCTCTGGATCGATGCCCAGCTGGGCCAGTACGTCACGGCAGCGTTTCATGTCGCGCTCAACGCGTTGGCGACCGCTCTCGCCAATGTCCGGACAATGCAGCAGCTCTTTCAGATCCTCGTAGAGTCGTTTGTAAAAGGGCGTGTGGGGGCGTCCGATAACGGCATTGCTGCAACCGTTGCCGCAACGTGTGGGGTCAAGGGTATTACCGACACAGTCGCCATCGTCCGCTGTACACCAGGCATGGCCGTTGCTGCGGATCGCGGTACTCTCGGTAATGGACTTCAGCATCGAGGCGCGATCTTTGAAGATCAGCAGGTTCTGCGGCTCCCGCTGCCACAGCTTGAGTGCGTGGCCATAGCCGCCGGTCAGGGGGCCGTCCCCCAACCAGTTATCGACGACACCGAGCTTGATATCGTCCAGCTCCAACTGAATATCGGTGTACAGCTCAAGATCGAGATACTGCCCCCAACTGTCGTCCATGGCATAGCCCAAGGTCATGTCCAGCGACCAGTGCGCGTAATGTTCCTTGAGGTAGAGCAGGTCACCAAAGCGGCTGTGCGCAGCATAATTGGCGAACTTACGGCGGAACTGGTGGCTGGCGAGATTCCAGTTCAGCCCGCAATCCTTGGCGAATGCTTTGAGGTGGCCGTTCCACGTAGAGTTGGAAAGCGTGCGTATCTGATTGTGCTTTTTCAGAACTACTCCGAGAAAGATCGCATGGCGGTGCTGATGCGCCTCGACGATTTGCGGATCAAACGGGTTGGCCCGGCGGCGCAGCACGATCTCGGCGGCAATTATGGTCTGGAAGGGCGCGGCCCAGCGTTCCATCAAACGCAAGGCACGCACGGCGGCCTCGGGGATCATCCAGTCATGGATACCGGCATCAGTCTTTTCCGACCGTGAGCGCATCCAGTGGTAGATGCTGCCCTCATCGTCCTGAGTGCGATGGTGTGCCCCCAATTGCACGCCGGCTAGTTCATGGTTGCGACAGCCGGAGGTGCTGGCCAGGACGATGTAGCAAGCCGTACGCAGGTCAATCAGCGCTTTGTTGAATGCTCTCACACCGCCAATCCAACCAAGGGTGTCCAGGTGGTGGTTCTTGGCCCGATTAATAGTCTTGGGACTTTGTCCCATTCGCTGGTCCTTTCGCTGAGCTATGAGGGCATCCAGCGCATCGCGCCGATCAAGCAGATGTTGGCCGCATTCAACCTGCTGGTAGGCCCGCTCGAACAGGGTGCAGAACACATCATCGGGGAGCAGCGGAGTCTTGTTGCCCTGAACACCACGGCCGGTAAGCCCCGCCAACGCGCCCGCGGAAGTCTCGGGCCAGGGATGCTGTGGCATTGGGGTATCGGTGTACTGGCTGAGTTCATGAAGCGCCTCGACGGCGTAGAAACGGTAACGTAGCGTTTCCCGCGATAGCGGTTTGCCCTTGTGCCGGTGCGTCTTGCAGGCAACCAAATAACTAGTGCAGACCAAAGGTGTCACTGCGCCAAAGTGGTCAAGCTTGAGCGCTTCCAGGTGGCGCAGAAATGGCAGTGCGCAGGAGTAAACTTGTCGCAGGATACTGCCTTTAGGCCGACTCGCTCCGCGGCGTCCACGCCGTAGGTAACGGTACAGCATTGCCTTCATTGCTATCCGAAACGCTGGCGGCACGGTGCCGAAGCTCAGGCGCTTTTTGCTGGCCTGTACGTTGCTGGTGAAACCGTCGAGTTGCCAGATGTTGTCGCCGTAGCAACTGAGGATGACCCAGTGCCCATCAACCTGCGTAGCGCTGATGATCAGGGCGTCGCGTTCGGACTCGAGGAGCCCGCGCACATCCTCCGGCTGGGCGGCAACGACTGCCCAGTGTAGCGCCGACAGGGTGTTGTCGCTCATGCAAAGACCTCCAGGCTGTCGATCAAATCAACCGACCAAAACGGGTGCGGGCGCGTGCGGGCGCGCTCGCGAGCGGCCTCTATGGCTGCGACCTTGAAGACGCCGCGTCGCAGCCCCTCGGCAACAATGTAGTGGTCGATCAAGCGGGGAATGTGGGCGTACTCCCGTGCCCAGCGGCGCTTGTCCATGCGCGAGCGCTCGGCCAGTACGCGGAAGTAGAAGCTGAAGAGCTTGTACAAATCCTCGGCGGTCACCGCGTAGTGCTTGCAGCGCAGGCAGTTCATGAAGTTCATGCAAGTCGCGCCCTCGCGCTTCGGAGCGTACTGGCCGTGCACCGGGTTGGCGCAGTGGCCCATCGGGGTGTCCTTGTGGGTCGCACCGATGGTCTCGGTCAGCAACTCCTGCACTAGGATCTCGCCCATGAATCGCCAGTTGCGACGGGCGTTCTCGCCGGGCGCCAGGTAGTGTTGGTCGGCCACCTGCAAGGTATTGCCGAGGGCCGCGGCGGTGGTCGCCAAATCTCCATTGGTCAGCTCGAAGATGCGGTTGGCGAAGGTTTTGCGCAGGCGCGAGACGTTGATGCGCAGTGGATTTCCGTCGCTGTCAGTCAGGCCATGTTCGGTTACAAGACGGTTTATCGCCGACGCCAACGTATTTGAGCTTAATGTCGTGACTTGGCCGAAACTCTTGCCGGCGCGACTGCGATACAACCATACACGGTCCTTGAGGTCGTCCGGGGCCTCAGCAACGAGGGGCTCGGTTAGGGCCATTATTCGGCGAATCAGGCGCTCCACGTTGGTTCGCACGCTCGGTGTGGACTCCAGCAGGCGCTCGGCGTCCGATTCGGCGCGCAGGGCCACCTTGCTGGTGTTGTAGCCGCGCCGCTTCCACAGCATCAGGAACATTGTGTTGTCCTTGGGATGCGGGCACAGGCAGTTGCGGCCCATTTCCAGCAGTGGCGTGGTATTGCGTCCTGTATGCAGCGCCACGACCAGCAGGGCGAAGGCAAGCAGATCGGGGGTCAGAGGCGCATCGTCGGCCCAGATTGGCTTGATTGCCTGCTTGAGCGCAACGGTGAACGCCTGTCGCTCGCGCTTGGACAGCGCCGTCTCGCCCTTGGCCTTGCGATGAAGATTCGGGAAGGGATTGCGTGGGAAGGTGGCCGCATCGCCGGAAGTGGCCAGGAGAATCAGTCCACGCTGCCCTAGGGCGTACAGCACAGACTTGGTATGTGTGTAGACAATCTTCTGAGCGGAAGTCGCCACGCCGACTCCGGCCAGATTGCCGAGGTAACCGTCGATCAGGTTCCGGTTTACATCGGCTAGGGTCAGGTCACGACCGAAGGCCGTCGCCCGCAGCACACAGCAGTCGAGGAAATGGCGTAGTCCACTGCAGTAGCCAGTCACTGTAGTGGTCGTGACGGCACCGTCCTGGCCGGCAAGAAAACGCTCGATCTGGCGCTGGCAGGCGTAGGTAATCGGGTCGATGCCGGCACCGTACCAGCGGGCAAAGTCGAAGCTCCGTAAGCTAGAGGTGTTCCGCCCGAACTCGACTTTGGTGTTCGTCGGCGGGATTGCCTCAGGCAGAATGACCACATTGCTTGCCACGTCGTGGCGGTACTCGACTTGCGGGACACTAAGATCGGTCTTGGCAAATACCTTGCGCTTGCCCATCAAGGCGCCCCCGCCAGTGCGTTCAACTCGTCGTCATAGGCCAGCACGGCTTCGTCGGCCATTTCGTTGATCAGGTGCAGGTACACCATGGTCGTCTGAATCGAACTGTGGCCGAGTTGCCGCTGTACGAACACCAAGGGTTCTATCCCGCTCGCACGGTTGCGCTGAAGGTTGACCAGGGTATGGGTGGCATAGGTATGCCGGAGCATGTGGGTGTGGACTTTGATTCCGGCCCGCTTGCCCGTCTCGCTGATAATCCGATTGAGGCTCTTGCCGTCCTCGCCATAGGGTTCCCCGGACTGGTTGAGCAATAGCGTCCCTTGAGGGGTTTTGCTCAGCGAGGCACGCTCGCCGCGTACCTTCGTCACATAGCGGTAGAGTTCGGCCATAAACTGACGGCTTACGTAAATCTCTCGCGGCTTGCTGCCCTTGGTCGCCATGCCGCTGCCGTCGTACGGATCGAGGAGAATGCGGAGATTGCGCTCGGTTCGTACTGCCTTTTCCGGGTCAGAGACGTAGACCAGCGGGAAGGTAGCGATTTCCTCGCGGCGCAGGCCCGTATACAGCGCCAAGCGCATCATCATCCTGTGATGGGGGTTCTCCGTTGCAGCCAGGAGCGCCTTTACCTCTTCTATGCTCAGGAACTTGGGCAGGATCTTGGGTTTACGCGGCATCACATCATTTGCCATGGCTTTGCTGCCACTGGCATCGATATGTGCAAGGAAGCCTGTTTCGCGCCTCACGCTGCGTTCCTCGTAGGCGAAGGGCAGGCGCTTCACCCACCCTTCCTTCAGCGCGAATTTGTAGAACTCACAGATGTAAAACAGGCGCTGGTGGGTGGTGTTGGGTGCCAATTTGCACGCCACCTGGCAGTAGTCCCGATAGGCCGCAACAAGGCTCTTGGCCTCGCCACGATCAACGTCACGCCAGTCCAGTTCATGGGCCTGGAGAAAGCTGAAGAAGTCGTACAGGGCGCGTCCGGTGCTGGGCCAGGATCGCTTGGAGCCAATCACTCCGCGAAGCAGGTAGTGACGAAAGAATTGATTGACCGGGACGCAACTCTCCATCGAGTCCCAAAGCAGAATGGGGAACCCCGGATAGGGTTGCCCAGCGATCACCAAATCCTCAGTAGCCCATGCAAGCTCCATCCGACATTCCCCTGCATTGGGCAGACACCCAGACTCTTCGTCTTCTCTGGCAGAGTTGGGCCATTAAATTGGCCCATGAGCACCATCTAAGTACTAAGTCGATGAAGTTCTTAGCGTCTGTTTTTGATTAAAAGTTGAAAATTAAATTAACGAGACATTGCGTCTCGATGAAGCCGGCTGCTCCAACAGTTGACCAAAAGAATACCCCACATCTCTGTGCTGCATGTGCATTTCGTTAGCATAAAACATAATAGACCAATCATCCCACCTATTGTTCCTGCATAATATTTGATGGGATATTATTGAATCGATTATTCGACGGAAGCGATGGGCGCTGGATGGGATATCATTGAATCGGACAGCCTGACATTTCATCTCACCCTTTAATGAAGACCTGATGGCTCTCGCACATGCTTCCAGTTTTATGGTTGTCAGATGTTGCCCGCTGCTGGCATGCCGCATATGGCAGGCGTTATTGATTATTTGTTAAGGTGGTCTCGACCAGCAGGAAGAGTCTGATTTGTGCGAGCACCTCTTTGCAATGTGCCGCGTTGTGTCATCTGAGGCGGAGGGAACTTACTTTCCCTTTGAACGAATTTTGCTAGCTGAATTTTTCGCAGTGCGAAAAAAATTGGTTGGGTCGTACTACTGCCTTGCCTTGGAGAAGGGCCCTTCTGCAACGCATTCAATGTCTACCGGCAAAGTTACCGGAGAAGGGGACGTGGCTGTCCGTTCGAAATCCTCGGGCCGAGCGAGGGCATGGCTCCGTCAAGCACGGTGAGCATAAAGCTCGTCTCTTCGAACCGTGTCATTTTTGGCACTTTCCACGGAACGGCCGCTGATTTTGAAGAAGCGGAAAATGTGCATTGCCAAGCTGTGGGTACGATTTCGCCGCCAATTTGCCCATTCGGATGATTTTTCGCACTGCGAAAATAACTGCACATCAGCCCAGCCATCGACAGGCATCGCACGGGGCCATTGGCCACGGTGTGAAACGGGAAAAGGAGGCCTGAGTTTCACTTCGGTGGTCTGTTACCTGCTGCTATCAGCCGCTCAGCGAAATCCACCAAGGACCCAAAGGAGGAGTTGGTCCCTTCGAGTCCGCGCTGCAAAAAGAAGCCACTGATACCAGCGCTGATTGGACCAGACACATCCGCTTCAAACGTGTCGCCGACCATGGCAATTGAACCCGGATCGCAATCTAGGGCATCCGCAACATATTCATAGATCAATGGTTCTGGCTTGATCGCGCCTATTTCAAAGCTCCAGGCGTAAACATCAAATTCCGGAAGCAACAGATAGGCAGGAATCGCATATGGAGCAGCCAGATTGGAGCAAGCGGCGAGTTTATAGCCTGCTTCTCGGAGCATCTTTAGCGCAACCAATCCGTCCTCAAATGCTCTGATGCTGGCAAGTTCAAAATGTAGGTCCCGCTCAAGTGCAGACAGGTCTTCATAATTCAAGTGGCAGTCAAAGAGGGCTGCGGCACCGATGAGACCTACATTGTTGGTCATCAGCGTTCTGGAATCGTCAGGTTGTGGTTTTCGGCCTCGACTGCGCAGTAGTTTCATCAGTTGGCGAAAAGGATGCCGGGCTTCTCCGTGCTGCAACAGTGTTCCGTAAATGTCAAACACAACGGCTTCGATCACTCTGTCCATTTTCGCTCCGCAAAATACTGGAAGTATTGTGTGCAATATTGTTGTTTCGGTTACCCGGCTGTCCATCTCGCCGTTGATTGACAGCATTATAGCGTTCGCGCATAAATTCTTAAGCGGTAGTCTGCGCCGAAATTATCCATCCTTAATCAACTGTTCGATTTACAAGCGCTTATGGATGCTCTTCGAAATCCCTATACCCCATATGCCGGCGCCAAGCCGCCTGAAATCGTCGGACTTGACGGCCTGCGTAGTGGCGTTCGTGTTGCACTAGAGCGCCTGCGCATGGGCAAGCCAGCTAAAGGCGTCATTGCGGTTGGTTTGCGAGGCATGGGGAAAACCACGTTGCTGAACCAACTTCAAGACGATGCTGAGTTGTCAAAGGTCTTTACGGTATACGTTGAGTCTCGTGAATCAACGCACCTCCCGGCACTGCTCATCCCTGGCTTGCAGGCCTTTTTGTTGAAGCTCGAACGAATTGCGTCAGCTAAGGAGTGCGCTTCTCGTGGCCTTCGTGGGTTGGCAGGTTTCGTAAAGACGCTGGATGGGCCATCTGGAGGTATCGCCTTCATCGGTGACTACCAGCCAGAGCCTGGATTAGCGGACAACGGCAATTTGGAAGCTGATTTGACGGACTTGCTTGTCCAGGTTGGAACTGCCGCATCCCTTGGCGAGGTCCCTCTGGTTATGTTGATCGATGATCTGCACCGCTTCGACGATCATCAGCTGGGCGCACTCATTGCAGCAATGCATCGAACCGCGCAGCGGGTACTTCCGATCGTTCTGATTGGCGCTGGCTACCCGAGTTTGAGAGGGAAGGCGGGCAACCTCAAACCCTACGCAGAGAGGCTCTTCGAGTTTCCGGTGCTGGGGCCGCTCGAGCCGCAGCTCGCTCGGACGGCATTTTTGAAGCCAGCCCACGACAACGGGGTCATTGTCGACGAGTCTGTTGTCGATTTGGTTCTCGATCTCACCAAGGGGTACCCCTTCTTCATTCAGCAATGGGGGAAAAGCATTTGGGATGCCGCAACAGGAAATCACTTCACTGCCGAAGTTGTGCGAATAGCGACGCCTCGGGCCATAGCAGAATTGGATCAGCGTTTCTTCACGGCTGACATGGCTCAGACATCGCTGGCTGAGAAGCACTACTTACGAGCCATGGCTACGCTCGGTACGCCCCCCCACCATGCACGCGAAATTGCCAGAGTGCTCGGCATGTCTTGCGAAGCAGCGAAGCCGCTACGTCGTAGCCTCATCTGCCAAGGGGTGCTCTGGGGACCGAATGATGACGAGACGTCTTTCACCGCACCAATGTTTGACCAGTTCATTTACCGGACAAAGTGAAAGCTGGCATGGTCGCCCATCACGCAACGCTATGGTGAATGCTGGCTAGGGCGGCTGCCTCACCAGGGATCAGGAGGTCGAGCTGCCGCCGTCATTGAAGAAGTCTTCACGAGCAACGCGCCCAAATTCGCTGGCGTCTTGGCCCTCATCACTAAGCGTGAAGTTCACCATGCGCTCCCGTTTGAGGCCTACCGGCGCCTCGGCTTCGGCCAGCAAGGGCTTCGAGACCAGGTCAGTCACCTCGGCTTATGACCGCTCTGCCATTCTGCACCCTGCTGCTGCGCTGGTCCGTGAGCGCCATGAAGTCATGGCGCGGTGTATGACCCAGGACCAGGGTAACCCCCCCGGCTCACTCGGGGGGCGCGATATCTACCCTCCACTTGGATTACCGCCACCAGCGATGTGTTGTGCGGCTAGGGCCAATGGCGGAAGTCTTTTCCACGGCAGGGAATGGCGAGCGTGTTGAGCTACTCGACACGAGTTTGGGATTGTTCGCGCAGATATTGAGGCAGGTAATAGAACGACGAGAGATTTCATATGCGTTTCAAGCAGCTAGCAACACCTGGCTTCCGTTTGCCTCTGCATAATCCTCGCTTGTCGTGGCCGGCAGGAGCCTACGGGCACTGCTGAAATCGCTCGAGATCTATGCCTAACAGTATTTCGTGCTTCATGAAAAATTGAGGGTAGGAGATCTATTGATGGCGAAATGGAATCAATCTAAAGTTAAGTCGGCCCGCGATGGATCTTAAGGCACCACAGGGGGGCTTTGCCGAGCGTGGAATTTCTGCCATGGAGAGAAAATGGAAGCTCAAAAGATAGAAAGAATTAAGAAGCTCGAAAGAGAGGTTCAAGATTTCCATCCATTGCTGAAAGTTCTTTTGGGGCGAATCCCTTACATCAGAAATGTCGAGTACAGACAAGGTCCTAATGAAAATGGTGCCGATTTTGTTCTCGAGAAATTTGACGAGATTTTGAGTTCGACTACTTACATCGGCGTGATCGTAAAAGTCGGTAAAATAAAGCAGGACCAAACTGATATTGAGCGTCAAATCGAAGAGTGTGGCATGGAGCGCACATTCGACAGCGGGAAAAAGAAGGTCTTCATCAGCGAAATTTGGATCATATCAAACGACTCAATAACTGAGAACGCCCAGCAGAAAATTCATTTCAAGTATAAAAACACCAGTATAGCATTTTTTGATGTATTAAAGGTAACTGGCTTAATAGAAAGGTACTATCCCGAGTATTGGACTGATATCAGCGTAAAGCTTGGAGAGTATATCCGTAGGGTGCGCGCATTCTCCGAGAAGATAACTAAGAATTCTTCAATCCTTGAGTTTCAAGAAAATATTAATATTGAGCAAAAAGTATTAAAGCTTTCTAGCAAGGTAAAGCCAGATCAAGGGCGCCTATCAAAAATACACCAAACATCGATTCATGAGGCAATTAAGACTGAAACCTTGATTTTTCTTGAGGGCCTAATGGGCGCGGGTAAGTCGAATCTCGTTAAGCGTGCAATTGAGAGGGTTACAGCGCCAGATGTTATAAATCTTGAGAAAATCGTACCAGTTGGTATGACTTACAAAGATTACGTTGATGTTCACAAAGAGAAAATCGCGGAAATTATTGATAAGTCTGTAGAAGACTCGAATACAGATCCGGATAAGCATACCTATTTGCTTATTTTGGATGGCCTAGATGAAATACAGCTATCGTCAGAAGAGAAATTAGAGAGTTTACGGAAGATAAGTCAGTTTGCTCGATCAAAGAGTAATCTAAAGATTTTGGTGACAAGCAGGCCAATTGAAGATCTTAAAGAGAAAAACGAAATTGAGAAAAATTATACACGCTTTCAGGTTATGCCACTTTCAACGAAACAACTTCTGACTTTCATTGAGAAGGCGTGTGACAATCCCGCTGCTGTGGAGCGACTCACTGCGGGAATTGAAAGATCTGTTCTGTTTAGGAATCTTCCGAAAACCCCAATTTCTGCAATTTTACTCGCCAGAATATTGAAGGAAGATCCAACTGAATTACCATCCACAATGACGGAGCTATACTCAAAATACTCTGAGTTAGTGCTTGGTAGGTGGGACATTAGCAAAGGGCTTCAATCTCAGAAAGAGTATGAAGTAATTGATAGTGTTTGTACCAATCTGGGAGCCTATGTTATTGATAATGGGCTTACTGAAATATCCTCTAAGGAGGCTCAAGGATTTTTTGATAAATATATAAAAGAGAGGAATTTGAAGATTTGCTCGGGGTCTATATATGAGAAGTTTTTGTCCAAGACGGAGATTGTAAATTATAGTAATGCAAATTTGACGATTAATTTTAAGCATCGAACATTTGCAGAGTATTTTTCTGCAAAGAAGTTGATGAAAGATAACTCCGCTGTAATTACCGAAAAAGTATACGACCCATATTGGTGTACGGTTTTCTTTTTCTTTGTTGGTTTGAAAAGAGATTGTCCAGAGCTTATCGATGCATTGACGTGCGTTGAGACGAAGACTACTCAGCAGCGAATTTATCGAGTTTTCCAAATGGCGCAATATTTATTGGCTGGGCACTTGACGCCATATCAAAATATCCGCTCTGCTCTTAAAAAGACTTTCTCTCTGGCGGCGGAACTGTTGCAGGAAGGGTTGTCAGGACAGTCGCCATTGTCGTCCCTTCCGCCGATGCAACTAATCTATATATTGTCGTACGGCATTTGCAATGCTTATGGGTACGAATATTTTTCTGATGCTATTCAAGAATCTATTTTGGACAGCCTGGGTAAAGATTTGACAGAGGCCGAAATATTAGAGCTGTTTTTGCTCAGTTCAACATCGGCATTTCTTGGAAAGAATCATGCATTTGATGGGCTGATTAATGAATACGGAAAGGATCTTCCGGAAACTCTAAAACTGGGTATTCGACACTTTAATGAGGATTTTTCACTAAAGTCCGAGGTTACAACGAAGTATATAAAGAAGATAGACAAAAACTTCAAGGCGAGAAGCAATTTTCAGGAGCTTGTTGTGCGTCTATATGACACCCCAATTGCAGAGTCTGAAGCTTAATGTGGTTTCTGGTAGTCGCACTACTCGCGAAAGTGCGACTACCGCTAGGAATTATAGGTTTGCTTGAGTCGTCTATGCTGCGCTGCGGGGTTTTAAAGCACTAATCTCTAGAGGCGACCTATGACCAGTTCCAGCTATCTGGGAAGTGAAAAGTCTTATCTTGTTGATCTTCTGCTTGAGAGAAGGTCTCCATGTAAGTTGGAAGCCATTTTTTCGCGACGAGAGTTTGAAGTGAATCGGCTAGCTCAATAATCCCCGGTGTATGAATGCTTGTGGCTAACTCCCGAATGCAAACGAACAGCTCTGAGAATGTACAATCGAGAACAGCCCCTTGCAACGGCATGTCTAGGAAATCAATGGGCGTTCCATACTTGAGGATGTAGAATGATTTCCCCGTCTTGCGGACAGTGTAGCGTTCTATCGGGCATGCGCCTGGGTACATCGGTGTCAGGTCGACTACGTCGCATAACTGAGAAAATCCTTTAAGGTCAAACTCTATATCTTTTGAAGAAGCACTGCAAAGAAGCGCTCCATCCTTGATGTCGTCAAGATCCGCTACCCGGATGGAGCGGCGTCCTGAACACCCCATCACAATGCTAGACTCCTGAAGCAGCTGTTTAAGTGGCATGGGATAGAAACCACGCCCGTATGCGAGCATGTTTACTACAGGATTGATGTCGTAGACCGACACTACTGCATTGCGCCCCTCGAAGGCAGTTGCGCATGATTTTCCGATATTGCCCCAACCCACAACGCCACACCGCACGCCGTCCAAGATTGATGCCATCTGAGTACGTAGCACTTTCTCTAGGCTATAAACACAGGCATCTCCAATTAGAGAGTCTTCAACGCGCTTCAAGGCTGTGTCCGCCATCGATATGATCGGCACCCCGAGTCCGCCTGACTTCTGCGCGGCTTGGTATGCCCATAAGCCATTCTTGGTATCTTCGACGCAACCTTTGAAATTCTTATACTGACCTAGTTCGTGCGTCCAGTTCGCGAGATAGCCCCCGACTTCTTGAAAAATGATTGGGTAAGGCGCCGTCTGGATCACTTTCTCAACGTCTTTCCATAGCTCATGTTTCATGTAGTCAATTGACGGTGGAACGAAAACTTTATATCCCTTCTCCTCAAGTGCAGCCACTGCGTTCTTGTCCGTCGAGTAGACAATACTGATAACTAAGTCGACAGGGTACACGGAGTTTACCAAGTCGATATAGCCAATTGTCGTGGGAAGGATGTGCTGAAGAATAATAGAATGTGTGTTGTCAGTATTCGCGGTTTCCATTGCTAATTGGCGGAGTACCTTGAGATCGCCAGATGGGTCAATGGACACCATCCCGATTTTTTCTCCGTGGTCGAGTTTTGCGGAAAACATAGAACGATCAAAATCTTGATTGGCGCTTCGATTTTTCATAGGAAGTTCCTTCTTTTATTGTTGTGCTAGCGAAGCATTGTTTCATAGCCAGCGTCGACGCTGTCTTGGTAGTCGCCAGGCTCAATCGGGCGGCCATCAAAATAAACCGCGATGTCTTCGCCTATTGGCCTCTTTGAGTTAAGAGTAAGCACGATGTTCCACTCGTCGTGCGCGCCTTTGCTATAAATGGTTGAGCCGCGGAGACCGTAATACTTTATGAACTTCTGGCGCAGTGTCTTGTCGTCATATATGGCTTTATAGGTGGGATCGATATCTGCTTGCTTCATTAGCCATTTTTCGATAGTTCCAAGCATGTCCAGTTCACCAATGTCAAAGAACTGCCATACGTCTGTTGGTCCGACAAAGTAAACAATATCGAAGTCGGAACCGGATCCATCTGGTCCGGCCAGAACGTCGGACCAAACAGCCATATAATCGCCGCCTGTAGCATCTCTAGGCAGGTTGTAAGCGGCGGGATTTAGAATCCATAGTTGTGAGCCGAACTTACCCTGAACTCGCTCGGTAATATTCGAAGCCATGTTGGTGTTGGTTTTAAAGTCGCCACCGCTCTTCGCGCTCACGGGCACTGAAAGGTATCCGATGAAAAGCCCCGCTGCTCGTTTTGCCGCGACCTCTGCGCGAACTTGGTCGATTAATGCCTCTATATCGCCAACAAGTTTCGGCGATACGCAGAAGGTCGAGCCGGAAGTCGATTGATATTGAAATAAAATCTTTGCAGGCATCTTTCATCCCTCTGGGGCAATCAGAACTCGACATCCATAACAACCGGACAGTGATCTGATATGGCCAATGCGGGTTCAGGATATTGTGGCGGCTTGGGGGGGAGGGAAGCCCCTAGACTGCCAATGGGAACCTTACGAATAGACTTTACGTTCTCGAAGAGCGATTCAGACACCAGAATGTGATCAAGGCCAATAGGGTTTCGGCATCCTAGACCATCAGATGATGCAAGTGTCTTACGTTCTTCAGTCGTGAGCTTGTTTGCCTTAGATTTTTCGCACGCCTCGACAACAGACGCTCCACCTGGGCATACCGCCGAAAGAAGTATTGCCTTTGAAGCAGCTGGCACCGCGTCATTAACCTCTAAGAGAAGGTTTCGAGTTAATATCATGGGGGCTCTGAACTTCGTCAGGTCAGTCTCACCGTCGCTACGTAGTGGCTCTGCTCCGGTGACTTTGTTAGCTTCGTGCCACAAGTTTCGATTGAAATCCCCAAGCACAATGAAATGATCAGCTTCCAAGGGAAGCTTCTCAAGTGCATCCTCAAGCGGGCCCACTTGCTGCTGCAGAACAGGGCAAGGGTCACCAGAGCCGTTATTGCTATCGAGACGATCTCCTTCTAAAGGTGATACGCAACTGGATTTAAGATGAAGCGTTAGGAAACGAACTTTCTTCTCGCCGAGTTTAAGGGAGACGACGAGGCCTGGTCGAACTCTTTGGTCTTCTGGAAGGTTTGGCAAAGATATATCTACTAAGTCTTTACACTCCTCTATTGCGTCACCCAAAGACTTCTTCCACGCGAACGCGAGGCGCTGGATTTTGTAGGCGCCGTCGAAAGAGCAAACGTTGTATTCGGCTGATGCGTCACCAAGGGCTTCTCGAACGCTTTGTTTTCCGGATACTTCTTGGAATGCAATTACATCCGGTTTTATGTCTTTTGTGATTAGTTGAGAGATTTTCTTTAGCCGCATAGTGTAGGCTGAAGTTGTTACTTCAATCCCTTGGTGTGCTGGAGTAGTGTAAACCGAGCAGGGAGGCATGATGGAAAGGTCAACCCCCTCAAGTTTCGCGCGTGACTCTGTTATGTCCCATCCACGCTTAGACATTGGCGTGCCTATTGGCGCTATACGCCAAATGCCTTGATCATCTTTCGCATATGTTTTGGAACATAGTGTGATCCAAGGGGGTACTTCCTTCTGGGATACATGCCAGCCCAGATTCCACGTTGCAATGCGAATATTATCGGCACTTGCAAAAAACGACGCAAACAGCGTTGTTGCTAGTACAAGGTATTTCGAGGCCTGGCGCATCCGATGCTCCTTTCTCGTGATAGATCATTGTTATTCACTGCTGGCAGATTACATTTGTAATAATTCTAGGAAGCTTTAAGACTGCCCTAGCCCTAGCCCTAGCCCTAGCCCTAGCCCTAGTGGATTTCACTATAGAAGATAAAACGCGCCACGCGTTGCTTCAGGCCTCGCAAGTCGAACCGGGTTTTTGCTCCTTGAGTCCGCTCTTGGTCAGGTAGTGTTAAATCACCCGCTTAATCCTTAAGTAAGCCTTGCTGCGCGAAATTTTCTGGTGTTTTTCTAGTTTGCAAACCAACGCCTGAGCGGGGGGCAGCGCTCAGACGGAAGCATCGAGCCACGGCGCTATTTAGACCCGGAGTGTGTCCGGCGGCTTTGCTCACGATCTCTTCTCTCCCAATCTCCCACGTCCGTTTGGGCGGCTTCTGCCCCTGCCGTACGCACGGTCCTGGGAGGAAGTTGTTAAGTCCCTCGATCCCTAAGTCTTTATTGCGGTCTTTCCGATTTTGCTACGTCAGTAACTTTCGAATGCCTCTCTTCGTTGGTGCTTATCCAACGCTTGGCTTTTCAGGTCGATGGCTTGGTCGGCCCTGTCAGAACGTCATGCTGAATGCGGATCATCGAACTCGCACATTTCTCTGCCTCGAGTAGCTCTGCTAGCGTCGAGATCCGCCCGAAGTAGTGTTTAGAGAAGGCGCTCTCCAGCGTAAGACCTACTTTTGGTAAAGAGGATGAAACGTACAAGCGGTGGCCCGTGCTTGATCCGCTGGCCCTCAGCCTCATCTACGAAAGAGTCCAGGCGTTAGGCAAACGACTTGAAGCTCCAACGCCCAAGCAAGGCTTAAGCATTTTGCGTCACCGGTCCTGAGACAAAAATCAGTCTGAGTTGCGCGGAGCCGGAATCATCCAGATCGGTGGTCTCCGAGTTGCGACTATGCGAGGAATTTCCAATTCGTCAGACTCATCAGAACGTTAAGCCCCTTGGTCTGTCCGAATGCCTCCACTAGTAGCCTGTGTTTCACTGTGGCGTCGAAGCTGTGTAAGAAGCTCTGCTCGACTCAGCTGAAGGAACAAAGGCTTCACCGGGGTGCTCATGAAATGGCTTTCGTGCAATGCTACCTATCGGTGCAGCTAATTATCCCGACAATCCTGCTCAAATCATGAGGTCATCGTTACATGTCAAAACTCGCAGAATTCAAGGCTCTTGAAGCTCAACTCGCAGAGCAGCTTAAGCAGCTTGATGCCCTAAAAAATGACCAAGCTCTAAAGCAGGAGATCGAGTTCGAAAGCAAGCTTCGAGCGCTGATGGCCGAGTACGGTGTGAGCCTTCGAGGAATTATTGCTCTGCTGGATCCGCCTCCTCATTCCAAAACGGAGCAAAAAGCGACAAACGATCGCCGCCCCCGCCAAGTGAAAACCTTTAAGAACCCGCATACCGGCGAAGTTATCCAGACTAAAGGTGGCAACCACAAAGTGCTTAAAGAGTGGAAAGCACAGTTCGGTGCGGAAGCGGTTGAAAGCTGGTTGCAATAGCTATTGCTTGCATCCAAGCCTTGGGCAACCCCTTTCGTTGGGGGGGGGTCTTTCGCTCTGCAGTCAGCGCCCCGTTGACTGGCTTATCGGCCAGCAGCGACTGGTCGTTACAAGCAAACCAACGCGGGCAGAACGGATGTCTTGATCTTTAGCGTGTTTTCTGATCTAGCTGTCCATGGTCCTAGGACTAGGGACAGCTAGATCATGCAATCCTTAGTGATGCAAGGGCGGAAATATAAGTCCTAGGTTGTCCTGATCGAGGACACCCGAGGGTTGAACTAGTCGTCGTGAACGATGCGCCCAAAGCCTACGGCCTTAGCCTTACCGGTGGGCTGAGCCAGCCGAGGCCGCAACATTCGCAGGTAGCCACTTTTCCCTTGCCTCAGGGCAGTGTGTTTTGCGCTGGACTAAGCGGACTGACGCATGGGGGGCTGTCTCGGAGTTGGTGCACAGTTAGTGGAGAGCTCTGGGCTACCCCGCGCCGGTAAAAATCCCCGGCCTACCCTACTCGCCAGCAAGCTCAACACTGAACCGAAAAATACTTATGCCCCCGTTACCACATGGAAAAGCGCGAGCCGGGGTTCACAGGTTTCTACCTTTTCGCGGCATAACTTTTCTTCTCAACAGGCCGTTACTATTTTTTCCTAACGCTTAGCTGGCCCCAGATCAAGGATTATTCCGTTTTTTCCGCAAAGCGCCAGCGCGAAGGATGACCGGCAAGTCGTGCCGCGCCTGCCGTGGCCTGCAGCCGATTGGAATCCCCGCAACAAGGATTAAACTGCGTGAATCTTCCCCCTGACGATTCCGCTGCCATGACCGAACCCGGTGCATCCCTCGCGTCCCGCGCCCTGAAACAGGAAGACCTTTTCCCGATCCGGGAAGTGTCGCGCCTGACGGGCGTGAACCCGGTCACCCTGCGGGCCTGGGAGCGGCGCTATGGGCTGATCCAGCCGACGCGTACCGACAGCGGCCACCGGCTCTATTCCCTGGCGGACGTCGAGTCGGTGCGCAGCATCCTCGCCTGGATCGAGCGCGGCGTTTCGGTGAGCAAGGTGGGCAAGTTGCTGGCGCGGAGCAACGCGGCCAGGGCGCCACTGACACCAACCCTTCAGGATTCGGCGGTGGGGGAGTGGAGCGAGCGGCGCGCCCAGGTGCGCAGCGCCGTGTCGAGCCTGGACGAGGCCGAGCTGGAACGGGTCTATGGCCAGGTGTTTTCCACCTATCCCCTGCATGTGGCATTCGCCGATGTACTGATGCCGGTGTGGCAAGCATTGTTGCTGCGTCAGGACGAATTCGGCCGTGGCAGCGAGTGGGTATTCTTCGACAGCTTCCTTCGCGCTCGCGTCCTGCAGCGCTTGCAGCTGGCTCGCACCGGACAGCAGGCGCGGGTGCTGCTGGCGCCTTTGCCCGGGCAGGGGCGTGAGCTGGAACTGCTGGTGGCGGGCCTGCTACTGGGCAGCAGCGAGGTGGCGATCAATGTGCTGGGTCTGGGGCAGCCGCTGGCGGAACTGGAAATGGTCTGCGGCAAGCTTCAGCCCCAGGCGCTGGTGCTGTTCTCCAACCAGCCGCCGGCTGACGACCTGGCCCAGCAACTCAATCGCCTGGCCCTCGGTCTCGACTGCCCCCTGGCGCTGGCGGGCGAAACCGCCGATTTGCTGAGCGAGGAGCTCGATGGTACGCCGGTGGCCTGTCTGGGCAGTGAGGGACGCCTGATGCAGCGGCGTTTGCGCCAGTTCCTGTCCGGGCACCTGGATACCTAATCCGGCCGTTGTGACCTTGTAGGAGCGAGCTCTGCTCGCGAATGACCCAATCACAAGGCTTCGCGAGCAGAGCTCGCTCCTACGCTTTAAGTTCTGCAAGTTCTGATCTGAGCGCCGCCACCTCCGCTTCCAGTTCGCGCACCCGCTGGCGGGCTTCCACCTGCTCGGTGACGTCCTTCTGGATGCCGATGAAGTAGGTGAGCTGGTCGGATTCGTTGAGCACGGGCGTGATGGACAGCTCGTTCCAGAAGGCGCTGCCGTCCTTGCGGTAGTTGCGCAGGATCTGCCGGCACGGTTGGCCGCTGCGGAGTGCCTGGCGGATGGCGGCAAGGCCCAGCTGGTTGCGGTCCTGGCCCTGGAGGAAGCGGCAGTCCTGGTAGAGGATTTCGTCGCGGGGGTAGCCGGTCAGGCGCTCGAACGCGGCGTTGGCATAGATCAGGATGTTGTCCTCACCCTCCTGTTCGGCGACCACGATGCCGTCGTTGGAGGCGTCTATTACCAGTTGCAGCAGCTTGGCGTTGATCATTTTCCCGGCTCGTTCGACCTGACCGGGAGCAGTCTAAGGCATCCTGCGGCCCCTGCCAGTTGCGGCATAATGCGCGGCATTTCGCCCCAGACTCGGAGTACCCATGAAAGTCGCCATCCTGTCCGGTTCGGTCTACGGCACCGCCGAAGAAGTCGCCCGCCATGCGGAAAAGCTGTTCCAGGCCGCCGGCCTGGAGGCTCGCCACCTGCCGCGCGTGAGCCTGGATGACCTGATCGCCTTCGACCCCGAGGCGCTGCTGACCGTGACCGCCACCACCGGCATGGGCGAGCTGCCGGATAACCTGCTGCCGCTGTTTCACGAGCTGCGCGACCGCCTGCCCAACTGGCGCGGCCGCCCCGGTGCCATCCTCGCCCTGGGTGATTCGAGCTATGACCTGTACTGCGGTGGTGGCGAAATGATGCGCGAGCTCTATGCCGAACTGGGCCTGCGTGAAGTGGTGGAGATGCAGCGCCTGGACGCTAGCGAAACCGTCACTCCGGAGCTGGATGCCGAGCCCTGGCTGAACAGTGTCGCCGCGGCGCTGAAAGCCTGATGCACCCGCGCGCCGAATACCTGATCCACGAACTGCAACTGCTGCCGCACCCGGAGGGAGGCTTCTACCGCCGGGTGTTCGAGTCGACTCAGACCCTGCCGGGTGGCCGCGCAGCATCGTCAGCGATTTTCTTCCTGTTGCCGCAGGGCGGCGTCAGTCGCTGGCATCGGGTGGATGCCGACGAGATCTGGCATTTCTATGAGGGCGATCCGCTGGAGTTGCTGGTTGCCGAATCGCCCGAAGAGGTCCGCCGGGAAATTCTCGGCCCGGTGGCGGAGGGCAGCCTGCCCCAGCGCACCGTACCCGCCCACGCCTGGCAGGCCGCCCGCGCGCTTGGCGCCTACACCCTGGTGGGCTGCAATGTGGCACCGGGCTTCGAATTCGCGGGCTTCCGCCTGCTGGCCGATTACCCGCAGGCCCAGCGGGGCTGGCCGTTGCTGGATCGCGCGCTGCTCTGAACCCGCACTGCTTTTCCTGTAGGGGCGAATTCATTCGCCAAGGGCAGCGTAGCTGCCCCAATCGGCCTTGAAGGGCACACCTTCGGTCTGCTTGGCGAATGAATTCGCCCCTACAAGATCTCGTCATCTCGACCCAGCGGCGAATACTCCCGCAACAGCTCCAGCCACGCCTGCGCGGCCCGCGACAGGTAGGCCCCGCGTCGCCAGACGAAAGCGATGTCCCAACGCAGGTCCGGCTCGCGCAGCGGCACCAGGCGCAGGCCGGGGCGTTGCAGGGGGCGGGCGACGATGCGCGGCAGCAACACCACGCCCTGGCCAGCGGCGACCAGCGCGGCGAGGAAGTCGGCCTGACCACTGCGGCCCACTTCGCGCGGCGTGAAGCCGGCCTGTTGGCAGGCCAGCAGCAGTCGATCGTTGAGGGTGAAGCTCTGCTGATAGAGCAGGAAGGGCGAGTCGGCCAGTTGCGCGAGGGCCAGGCTCTCCTCGCCGGCCAGCGGATGATCCTCGGGCACGAGGATATCCAGCGGTTCGATGCAGAAGGGCTGGTACTCCAGGGCCGAATCGCTGGGCGTGAGGCTGCCAGCCAGTTCCAGTTCCCCCTGCAGCAGCGCCTCTTCCATCAGCTTGCTGCCACCTTCGAACAGCCGCACCACGATGTTCGGGTAACGCCGCCGGTACTCGGAGAACAACCCGGCGAACAGCACTTCACCGCCCAGCAGCGGTAACCCCAGACGCAATTCGCCTCGCCGCAGCTGGCTGAGATCGTCGAGCTCGCTGTGCAGGTCCTGGCGCTGGCGCAGCATGTCCTCGGCATGGCGCAGCACCACGGCGCCGGCGTCGGTCAGGCGCAAATGCGGACCGCTGCGCTCCAGCAATTGCACGCCCAGCCGCTGTTCCAACTGGGCCACTTGCTTGCTGATGGTGGACTGGGTGGCATGCAGGGTCTTGCCGGCCTGGGTGAAGCCGCCCTGGCGGACCACCTCGACGAAGCTGCGTAACTGGCGGAATTCCATGGCTATTCCAATCTCGAATGGCTGCAAGTCGAACAATTCGCTTTTGGGATGATAGGCGCGGACCTAATCTGGCCACCAGTACCGAGGGTCATCGTCATGAACCGTTCCCGCCTGCTCCGTATCGCTCGTCTCGCCGTCGAACTCGTCGTTCTCCTGGGCCTCTACGTCCTGGGCTGCACGCTGGCGACGGTACTGGGCTGGCCGATTCCGGGTGGCGTGATCGGCCTCGGCCTGCTGCTGGCGGCCTTCGCGACCGGCTGGGTGAAGCCTGCAGCGCTGCAACTGGGTGCCGGACTGCTGATGGCCGAGATGCTGCTGTTCTTCATTCCGGCGTTGATGAGCCTGCTGGACTACGGCGCGCTGCTGCGCCAGGAGGGACTGCGCATCCTGCTGGTGATCGGCGCCAGCACCTTGCTGGTCATGCTGGCCACCGCACTGACCGTGGAAGTCGTTTGCCGCTGGAGGATGCGCCATGAACATTGAACCCATGTCCTGGTTCTGGCTGGCGCTGACCCTTGCCGGCTACCTGGCCAGCCGCTGGATGTACCGGCGTACCGGCCGCTACCTGCTGTCGCCGCTGATCTTCGTGCCGGCGCTGTTGCTCGTCGTGGCCGTGCCGCTGCACACCGCCTACGCCGAATATGCAGGTGCCACGCATTGGCTGATGTTGCTGCTGGGGCCGGCCACCGTGGCCTTCGCCGTGCCGATCTGGCAGCAGCGCAACCTGCTTGCCCGTCACTGGCCGGCGCTGCTGCTGGGCATGCTGGCCGGGAGCGCGGTCGCTATCGCCAGTTCTTGGTGGCTGGCCAATGCCCTGGCGCTGGAGTCGCAGGTGAGCCTGTCGCTGGTGCCACGTTCCATCACCACGCCTTTCGCCATGCCGGTGGCCGAGGACCTGGGCGGCGTGCCCGAGCTGACGGCGGTGTTCGTCATGCTCACCGGGGTGTTCGGCGCGCTCGCCGGTAGCCTGCTGATCCGCTGGCTGCCCCTGCGCAGTGCCCTGGCCCGCGGCGCCCTGTTCGGCGTGGGAGCCCACGGTGCGGGCGTGAGCCGGGCCCAGGAAGTGGGGCGTGAAGAGGGCACCGTGGCCGGCCTGGTGATGGTCCTCATGGGCCTGCTCAACCTCTTCGCCGCGCCGCTGGTGGCCTCCCTGATCTGACCCGCAAGGCCACTAAGCTGGCTGCCAAGGCGACTATCGCCGTGGCAGCCCGTGGCTAGACTCCCCGGACACATAACAACAACGAGGTTTCGCCATGACCGCCGCCCAAGCCCTCCCGTCACTCAACCTCAAGGACCAGGTGTCCGCCGCCGAATGGCAGACCCGTGTCGATCTGGCCGCCTGCTACCGCCTGATCGCCCTGTATGGCTGGGATGACCTGATCTTCACCCACATCTCCGCCAAGGTTCCCGGCACCGAGGATTTCCTGATCAACCCCTACGGGCTGATGTTCCACGAGATCACCGCGTCCAACCTGGTGAAGATCGACCTGGCCGGCAACAAGCTGATGGACAGCCCCTACGACATCAACCCGGCCGGTTACACCATCCACAGCGCGGTTCACGAGGTACGCCCGGACGTGGGCTGCGTGCTGCATATCCACACCGCCGCCGGTATCGCCGTGTCGGCGCAGAAGAACGGTCTGCTGCCGTTGTCCCAGCAGTCGCTGTTCGTTCTCGCCAGCCTGGCCTACCACGGCTACGAAGGCGTGGCGCTGAACCACGACGAGAAGGCGCGCTTGCAGGCTGACCTCGGCCAAGCCAACTTCATGATCCTGCCCAACCACGGCCTGCTCACTGCGTTCGGCAGCATCGCCGATGCCTTCCTCGGCATGTTCACGATGCAACGCGCCTGCGAAATCCAGGTGATGGCCCAGGCCGGCGGCGGCGAACTCATCCACATCCCGCAACAGATCCTCGACGGCGCCCGGGCGATGATCGCCGGCGTGATGAAGAGCTCCACCGGCATGGGCGGTGCATTGCCCTGGCCGGCGCTGCTGCGCAAGCTCGACCAGCAGTTCCCCGGCTACGCCCAGTGAGCAGTCTGTCCGGCATTCCCCTGGGTGACTGGCGCGCCCAGGCGCGGGACATGGATTTCCGTGGGCAACGCATCCGCTTCTGGACGGCGGGGGAGGGCGAGCCTTTGCTGCTGATCCATGGCTTTCCCACCGCTTCCTGGGATTGGCACTACCTCTGGGCGCCACTGGCGAGGCGCTTTCGCGTCATCGCCTGCGACATGCTCGGCTTCGGATACTCGGACAAGCCGCGCGGCCATGATTACCGACTGCTGGAACAGGCGGACCTGAAGCAGGCGCTGCTCGCCCATCTGGATGTGACCGGGCCGGTGCACCTGCTCGCCCATGACTACGGCGACAGCGTCGCCCAGGAACTGCTGGCGCGGCACCACGAAGGGCGGTTCAACCTGGCCAGTTGCGTCTTCCTCAATGGCGGCCTGTTCCCGGAAACCCACCGGCCGGTGCTGGTACAGAAACTCCTGCTCAGCCCCATCGGCGGGCTGGTCGGACGAATGTTCTCCCGTCGCAAGCTGGCCGCCAGCTTCGCCCAGGTGTTTGGCCCGTCCACCCAACCCACTGAGGCGGAGCTGGATGACTTCTGGCAACTCATCGCCGAACAGGATGGCCCGGCCGTCATGCACCGGTTGATCCACTACATCCCCGAGCGGCGCCAGCAGCGTGATCGCTGGGTGGCGGCCATGCAAAAGGGCGGGGTGCCGCTACGGGTGATCGATGGCGCGGTGGACCCCATCTCCGGTGCGCACATGGTCGCGCGCTATGGGGAGCTGATCCCGGACGCTGACACGGTCTTGCTCGAAGGCATCGGCCACTATCCACAGACGGAGGCGCCGGAGCAGGTCCTGGAGCACTACCTGGCCTTTCGCGACCGACATGGATAGCAGAAATTTCCTGCGTCGATTCGGACGCCGGAGTCTCCAGTCATTGGCGGCGCGCCACTAGCATTTCCGACCTCATCCACTGGCCGGGCACGGGTTGCCCGGCGGCATCGAGGCTCGATCATGCTGTTCCGCTTCCTGGTGTTCCTGTATCCCGTCATTCGTACCCTGGGGCCGGCCACGGCAGCCCTCCTGCTCATCGCCGGCATCAGCCTGATCGGCTATGCAGTGCTGCGCCAGCCGGGCCTATGGAGCTGGTTGGTCGCCAGCGCTTGCCTGCTGGGCTCCGTGCTCCTGGCGCTGCTCTGCCACAGCTATCACTGGTGGCTGTTCAAACTCCGTCCGCACGGCTGCCTGTTCATCCCTATCAAGTAGCGTCGCCCTTATCGGGCACCATTCATGGCGGCTCCGATTCTTGTGGGGTCGGGGTGAGCTGCCGGAGACTCGGCGCATACCCAGGCCTGCCAAGGAGCCCAGCCCATGAGCGATGCAATCCGCTTCCAAGACAAAGTCGTAATCGTCACCGGCGCCGGTGGTGGCCTTGGCCGCGCCCACGCGCTGCAGTTCGCCCGTCATGGAGCCCGCGTGGTGGTCAACGACCTGGGTGGCAGCACCCACGGCGAAGGCGCCAACGCCTCGGCAGCCGACCGTGTGGTGGCGGAGATTCGCGAAGCCGGCGGCACCGCCGTGGCCAGCCATGACTCGGTGACCGACGGCGAGAAGATCGTCCAGGCCGCCCTCGACCACTTCGGCCGCATCGACGTGGTGGTTAACAACGCCGGCATCCTGCGTGACAAGACTTTCCACAAGATGGAAGACGCCGACTGGGACCAGGTCTACAAGGTCCACGTCGAAGGCGCCTACAAGGTTACCCGTGCCGCCTGGCCGCACCTGCGCGAGCAGAACTACGGTCGCGTCATCTTCACGTCGTCCACCTCGGGCATCTACGGCAACTTCGGCCAGTCCAACTACGGTATGGCCAAGCTCGGTCTCTATGGCCTGACCCGCAACCTGGCTATCGAAGGTCGCAAGAACAACATCCTGGTCAACGCCATCGCCCCCACCGGCGGCACCCGCATGACCGAAGGCCTGATCCCGCCGCAGGTGTTCGAGCAGCTGAAGCCTGAACTGGTCAGTCCGCTGGTGGTGTTCCTCGGCAGCGAGAACTGCCAGGAAACCTCTGGCCTGTTCGAAGTGGGCGGTGGCTGGATCGGCAAGGTGCGCTGGGAGCGCAGCCTGGGCTTCGGCTTCGACCCCAAGGCCGGCTTCGACGCCGAGGACGTGGCGGCCAACTGGAAGACCATCTGCGACTTCGAAGGCGCGGCGCACCCGGCGGACAACGTCGAAGCCCTGCGCGAGATGATGGCCAACCTGCAGAAGTACGCCCTCTGATCCCGCCGTTCACCGGGGCAGTTCCGCCAGCGGGCTGAACATTCCTGCGGGGAAGCACTATGTTGAAGGCCGGCCTTGTTGCCGGCCTTTTTCATTGGCGATTGGGCGCGTGAATCGATTGTAGGGGCGATTTCAATCGCCAAGGGCGGCGCAGCTGCCCCCGCAGGACCCGATCGGGCAGACCTACGGCCTGCTTGGCGAATGAATTCGCCCCTACAGCTATCCGTCACCTCGAGCAATCAGGAACCCCTTTATGAACATCAAAGTCGAGAAGAACGGCCCGGTCACCACGCTCATCATCGACCGTCCCGATGTGCGTAACGCTGTTGATCGTCCCACCGCCGAAGCCCTGGCGGCTGCACTGCGTGCATTCGAGGCGGATGAGGAAGCGCGGGTCGCGGTGCTTACCGGGGCGGGCGGCACCTTTTGCGCCGGAGCTGACCTGGGCGCGGTGGCCGAGGACGGTGCACGACGCAACCGCCTGGAGGCCAAAGGCGATGGCCCGATGGGGCCGAGCCGTATGCAGCTGGCGAAGCCGCTGATTGCCGCCATCGAGGGCCACGCGGTGGCCGGTGGCATGGAACTGGCGCTGCTGGCGGATATGCGGGTGATGGCCGAGGACGCAGTATTCGGGGTGTTCTGCCGGCGCTTCGGCGTGCCGCTGATCGACGGCGGCACGGTGCGCCTGCCGCGCATCGTCGGCCAGGGCAGGGCGCTGGACCTGATCCTTACCGGACGCCCGGTGAAGTCACAGGAAGCCCTGGCAATCGGCCTGGCCAATCGAGTGGTGCCGAAAGGACAGGCCCGTGCTGCAGCCGAGGAGCTGGCCCATGCGATTGCGGCCTTTCCACAGCGCTGCATGCTGGCCGACCGCGCCAGCGCCTATGCCCAGTGGGAGCTGCCGTTCGAGGCGGCCATCGCCAACGAATTCGCGGGTGGGATGGAGGTTATCCACAGCGGGGAAACACTGGCCGGCGCCCGCTCCTTCAAGGCGGGGCAGGGGCGGCACGGTAGTTTTGGCGATTGATTGCGATGGAACGCTGTAGGGGCGAATTCATTCGCCAAGCAGGGCGCAGCCCTGCCTGGGGTCCAGCTTGATCAGCGCGAAATGATCACGTAGGTCTTGCGCAGGGTTTCCTTCACATCCCAGATGCCCAGGCTGTTGGCCGGCAGCAGCAGGGCGTCGCCCGCCTTGATCTCGATGGGTTCGCCGCCATCCGGCGTGAAGGTGCAGCTGCCGTGGGTGAAGTGGCAGAACTCCTGCTCGACAATCTGCCGGCGGAAGCGGCCGGGGCTGCATTCCCAGACGCCGGTTTCCACATTGTCGGTGCGCTCCACCGAATGCACGCGGGTATGCGGCACGGGCTCGCCCACGGGTACCGCGACCGGGCTCGGATCGGACAGGGGCATTTCGTGGGTGTTCTTCAGCAAGGTGGCTTTCATGGTGTTGGCTCCGCAAACGCCTGAATGTAGGAGCGAGCTTTGCTCGCGAATGGGTGCAATGAGGTTTCGCGCCGTTCAGCGCATCAGGCCTTCCATGAGGTTGGCCAATTTCAGCGCCATGGCTCGGCGCCAAGGCGCGCTGTGGGGATCGGCCAGCACCCGGTCCTCGTGGACGAAGCTGCGGATGATGGCGTTGTAGCCGAGCCAGCGGCAGGGTTCCGGCTCCCAGGTACTCAGGCGCTCCAGCGGGCCATCGCCGAGGACCCAGGGCTGGCGGGTGAGGAGGGTTTCCTTGCCGAGGATCAGGTCGGCCAGGGTTCGCCCACCCAGGTTGCTGGCGCCGACACCCTCGCCACCGTAGCCGCCGGACAGCGCGATGCCGTTCCTGCGGTCCACCAACATGTGCGGGCGGAAGCGCCGCGCCATGCCCAGGTTGCCGCCCCAGCTATGGGTGATGCCCACATTGCGCAATTGCGGGAAGAGTTCGCCGAGCAGGTAGCGGCGCAGGCCGACCTCGTCCTCGGTGAGCTGGAAGTCCTCTCGCAGCCGGCCACCGAAGCGATAGCCGCCCCTGGCGCCGAAGGCCAGGCGGTTGTCGGCGGTGCGTTGTGCATAAGTGACCTGGCGGCTGCTCTCGCTGAAGGCCTGGCCGTGTTCCAGGCCGATTTCCGCCCATTGCGCGTCGCTCAGCGGTTCCGTGGCGATGAGCAGGCTTTGTACCGGCAGCTGGTACTTGCCCAGCGGCGGCAAGCTGGCCGCGTAGCCTTCGATGGCGGGCACCACCCAATGGGCCTTGAGCTCGCCCTGTCCAGTGCGCACCAGCCCCGGTTGCCAGTGGGTGGCGGGACTCTGCTCGAACAGTTGCACGCCCAGGCGCTCCACCGCACGGGCCAGTCCACGCACCAGTCGGGCCGGCTGGATGGTGGCGCAGTGCGGGGTGAAGATGCCGCCGTAGGGGTTGGCCACTCGGAGCTGGCCATTCAGTTCTTCGGAGCTCATCCAGCGGTAGTCGGATTCGCCGAGGCCTTCGGTATACAGGTCCGCCAGTTGGTCACGCAGGCGCTTTTCCTGCTCCGGGTAACGGGCGGCGCAGTAGAGGATGCCACCCTTGCGGAAGTCGCAGTCGATGCCTTCGCGTTGCAGCACCTCGGCCACTTCATCGGGAATGCCATGCAGCAGGTCGAAGGACGCCTTGCGCTTGTCGGCCGGCAGCGGTGCCAGGGCACGGTCCTCGCCCAGCAGGTTGCCCATCAGCCAGCCGCCATTGCGGCCACTGGCGCCGAAGCCGGCGAACTGCGCCTCGACGATGGCGATCTTCAGCTCGGGGGCCTGACGCTTCAGGTAGTAGGCCGTCCACAGCCCGGTGTAGCCGGCGCCGATGATCGCCACATCCACCTCGTGCGAACCGGACAGCGCCGGTCGCGGCTTGATGTCTTCATCGAGCGTGTCCATCCACAGGCTGATCGAGCGCCAGTTCGACATAGGCAGGTCCCCGTTGGCAGGTTGTTGTGGCTGGCAAGGCTAGAGGGTGGCAGGGCGCTTGTCGTGTTCGCGGGCACGCTGGGAATGAAGCACTGCGGCTGGTCGGTAGGGTGCGCTGTGCGCACCAGCGTCCCCGGGCGGGAGTTGAAGCCCGTCGGTGCGCACGGCGCACCCTACGATTAGGGCCGTTGCTTGAGATAGGCCTTGGGCGATTGCCCGGTGTGCTGGCGGAAGCAGCGGTAGAAGGCCGAGAGGGAGTTGAAACCGGCACTGAAGGCCAGTTCGTCGATGCGCACTGGCGGCACGGCGGTTTTCAGCAGTTCGAGCAGGTGCAGCAAACGCGCCTGGTTGACGTACTGGTAGAAGCTCTGGCCGAGCATCTGGTTCAGCAGGTAGGAAATCTGGTTACGGGTGTAGCCGGTTGCGCTCGCCACCTGGTGTAGGTCCAAACCCGGGTCGAGGTAGGGCTGGGAGCGCTGGAAGTATTCTTCGATGTCCCGCGCCAGCATGCCCAGCTGCCGTGCCGAAAGGCCGAGGCGGCTGGCCGCCGGACGTTGCGACTGGGTCTTGCCGGGCTGGGCGGCCGGTTGTACCAGCAGGGCGTATTCGTTGATCCGCCAGATCAGTCCGTCGCGCACGGTGATGGCTTCGCTGGCGCGGAAGGTGCCGCCGCCGGCGACGCTGATGGCGTACTGGATGAACGCGGTGTCGCCATCGATGCGGATGCGATCGTTGTGTTCGAGGAAATCTTCCGGGCCGCTGGGCATGGTGGCCAGCAGGTAGTCGTGCATGTCTTCGCGGTGCATGCAGCGATTCTGGAAGAAGTCGTTGTACTCGACCTCGGGATGATAGAGCGCCAGCACGGCATCAATGTCGCGGGCCTTCCAGCTCAGGTGGTAACGCATCACCACGTCACGGGTGGCGGCGGTCAGGGGATCGGGAACTTGATCGTGGGAACTCATGGGACGGTCATGGCGAAGAGAAGCCCAAAGCATGCCCGAGCCGATGGGGGCCTTCAATGCAACGGCTGAACATGCCCCAGCCTGCGCAGGCGCTGGGCCAGCTGCAGGTGCTGAGCCGGGTTGTCGCAGAGCAGCAGGGCGCGTTCCAGGTCGTAGCGTTCCGCCTGGGGGCAATCCAGGCGCTGGTAGATATCGGCGCGGGCCAGGTGATCCTGCATGCTCGGTGCACCGAGCAGCAGCACTCGCTCGGCATCCTTCAGGGCGGCGAGGAACTCACCGGCTTCCTGGTGCAGCACGCGCAGGTTGCGCGACAGGCGCTGGAGCATTTCCCCGGGGCTGGCGGTTTGCAGGTGCACGGCCTTGAGCTCGGCCTGGGGGCCCTGCACGCGCACCAGCAGGTCACGGCAATCACGGGTGTAGAGACGGCGACCACTGCACGGATCGAGCAGGTGATCGGCGCTCGGCACACGCAGCAGGAAATGACCGGGGAAACTCACGCCGGTCAGGGGAATACCCAATCGTGCGGCCAACTCCAGGGCGATCAGCGCCAGCGAAAGCGGTTGCCCGCGCTTGCGCGCCAGTACCTCGGGCAGCAAGGCAGCGCGTGGGCGCAGGGGCGTTTCGTCGTCTTCATGGAAGTCCAGCTCGTTCAGCCGGCGCAGCAGTGGCTGGGCCAGCTCGGCCGGCGCCAGGTTCGGCAGGCCGGCCGCCACCAATTGCAGCAGGCCGCCGAAATCACGCAGCACCCGTTCCGGCTCCAGGCGTGGGTCATGCTCGGCAGCAATCCACAACGCTGCCTCCAGCATCGCGGGAGGGTCGCGTTCGAGGCAGGCTAGACAGCGTTGGCGCGGGTCCATGGGTATCTCCGGCGGGTTGATTCCTTGTAGTCAACTGGTTGATTTTCGTCCAGTAGTGGCACGTGCAGCGGTTATCTCTGGGCCCTGGCTTATGTCCGGATGCAAGGGGGCGCGCGGCGTAGCTCGGCCTATACTGGCCCTAACGTCAGGAAGGGAGCCCGCCATGTTCGCCATGATGGAAACCGCCCGGCTGGAGGCGTTGCACCTCGCCAATGATCCCGCCACCGGACTCAAGGCCATCATCGCCATCCACAACACGCGCCTCGGCCCGGCCTTGGGCGGTTGTCGCTATCTCGCCTACCCGGATGATGAAAGTGCCATTCGCGATGCAATCCGCCTCGCCCAGGGCATGAGCTACAAGGCCGCCCTGGCCGGCCTTGACCAGGGTGGCGGCAAGGCCGTGATCATCCGGCCAGCCCACGTGAATGACCGCGCCGCCTTGTTCGAAGCCTTCGGACGCATGATCGAATCCCTGAGCGGCCGCTACATCACCGCCGTGGACAGCGGCACCTCCAGCGCCGACATGGATTGCATCGCCCAGCAGACCGGCCACGTCACCAGCACCACGTCCGCTGGCGATCCCTCGCCGCACACCGCCCTTGGCGTGTTCGCCGGCATTCGCGCCACGGCCCATGCGCGCCTTGGCAGCGACGACCTGGAAGGCCTGCGCATTGCCGTACAGGGCCTCGGCCATGTCGGTTATGCCCTTGCCGAGCAGCTCCATGCGGTGGGTGCGGAATTGCTGGTCAGCGACCTCGACGCCGGGCGTGTGCAACTGGCGATGGAACAACTGGGCGCCCAGCCGGTGGCCAGCGATGCCTTCCTCACTACGCCGTGCGACATCCTCGCGCCCTGCGGTCTTGGTGGCGTGCTCAATGCCCAGACCGTGGGGCAGTTGCGTTGCGCGGCGGTGGCCGGTGCGGCCAACAACCAGCTCGCCAGCCCCGAAATCGCCGACGAGATGGAAGCGCGCGGCATCCTGTATGCGCCGGACTATGTGATCAATTCCGGCGGGCTCATCTACGTTGCCCTCAAGCACAAGGGCGAAAGTCTGCCGGCGATCACCGCACACCTGTCGCGGATCAGCCAGCGCCTCACCGAGATCTACGCGCACGCCCAGGCCGACAAGCGATCCCCCGCGCGGGTCGCCGACGCTCTGGCCGAGCGCTTGCTGTTCGGCTGAAGGGCCGCCACCAGCGGCCCGCCCGGCCCATTCCCGGAGCCACAAGCCCCGGGCCTCGAAAGGCACCCACAAGGTGTAAGGAGAGATGCCATGTCCAATCGAATCGAGTTGCCCTACACGCGCTTCCTCGACCCCGAGGGGCGACTGGTCGGCGAACTGCCGGTCTGGGCCGACGATTTCAACCTGCTCACCGATCTCTACCGCCGCATGGTGCTGACCCGCCTGTTCGACCAGAAGGCGGTGGCCCTGCAGCGCACCGGCCGCATCGGCACCTACGCACCGACCCTCGGCCAGGAAGCGATTGGCGTCGCCATCGGCAGCCTGATGCGCGCCGAAGATGTGCTGGTGCCGTACTACCGCGATACCGCCGTGCAGTTGATGCGCGGCGTGCGCATGGAGGAAATCCTCCTTTACTGGGGCGGCGACGAACGCGGCAGCGATTTCCAGGACCCGCGCTCGAACGAGGACTTCCCCATCTGCGTGCCCATCGCCACCCAGTCCCTGCATGCCTGCGGCGTGGCGACGGCGATCAAGATCCGCGGCCAGCACCGCGCCGTGGTGACCACCTGCGGCGATGGCGCTACCAGCAAGGGCGACTTCCTCGAAGCCCTGAACGTGGCCGGTGCCTGGCAATTGCCTGTGGTCTTCGTGGTGAACAACAACCAATGGGCCATTTCCGTACCCCGGCGCATCCAGAGCGGTGCGCCGACCCTGGCGCAGAAGGCGATCGGTGCCGGCTTCCATGGTGAACAGGTGGACGGCAACGACGTGCTCGCCGTCTACGACCGTATGCAGTGGGCGCTGGACCGCGCCCGCCACGGCAAGGGACCGATACTGCTGGAGTGCATGAGCTACCGCCTGGGCGACCACACCACCGCCGATGACGCCACCCGCTACCGCAGTGCCGAGGAGGTCAAGGCGGCCTGGCAGGACGAACCCATCAAGCGCATGCAGGCGTTTCTCGCCAGCCACAAGGTCTGGGATGAAGGACGCGAACAGGCGCTGATCGCCGATTGCCAGCGTCAGGTTCAGGTGGCTGTGGATAACTTCGAAGGTGTTGGAATCCAGCCGGTGGAGTCGGTGCTGGACCACGTCTATGCACGCTGGCCAGCCGCCCTTGGCGAACAGCGCGAAATGCTCCTTGAACGGGTCGCCCGCAGGGAGGAACAGGGCCATGAGTAACCTCAATGCAACTACTGAAAAACGTGCCCTGCTGGAAGCCGTGAACATGGCCCTGCACCGTGCGATGCAGGAGGACGAGAATGTTGTAGTCCTGGGTGAAGACGTGGGCATCAACGGTGGCGTGTTCCGGGCCACGCTCGGTCTGCGCGACCGCTTCGGATTCAAGCGGGTGATCGACACGCCGCTGGCGGAAACCATGATCGGCGGACTGGCCGTGGGCATGGCCGCCCAGGGCCTGAAGCCGGTGGTGGAAATCCAGTTCCTTGGTTTCATCTATGCCGCCATGGAGCACCTGGTGTCCCACGCCAGCCGCATCCGCTGTCGTACCCGTGGCCGGCTGACCTGTCCGCTGGTGCTGCGCAGTCCCATGGGCGCCGGCATCCGTGCGCCGGAGCATCACAGCGAAAGCACCGAAGCCTTGTTCGCCCACGTTCCAGGCTTGCGCGTGGTAATTCCGTCGTCGCCGGCACGAGCCTACGGCCTCCTGCTGGCGGCCATCGACGACCCTGATCCGGTGATCTTCCTCGAACCCACCCGGCTCTACCGGATGAACCCGCAACCGATCATCGACGACGGTAAGCGCCTGCCGCTGGATAGCTGCTTCACCCTGCGCGAAGGCTCGGACATCACCCTCGTCAGCTGGGGTGCCAGCATCCACGAAACACTTCAGGCCGCCACCAGGCTGGAAGGGCAGGGTGTGTCCGCCGAGGTGATCGACGTGGCGAGCATCAAGCCGCTGGACCTCGACACCCTGGAAGCTTCGGTGCGCAAGACCGGCCGCTGCGTGATCGTCCACGAAGCGCCGCGCAGTTGCGGGGTGGGTGCGGAGATCGCCGCCAGCCTGTACGAGCGCGTTCTGCTCGACCTGCAGGCGCCGATCCAGCGGGTCACGGCACCGGACATTCCGCCACCGCTATATCGCCTGGAGCAGCTCTACATTCCCAGCCCGGAGGACATTCTCGCGGCCTGCGACCTGGTGCTGAACTACGCCTGAGGAGTGCACGATGAAATACTTCAAACTGCCCGACCTGGGCGAAGGCCTGCAGGAAGCGGAAATCGTCCAGTGGCACGTGAAGGTGGGGGATAACGTCAAGGCGGACCAGTTGCTCGTCTCGGTGGAAACCGCCAAGGCCCTGGTGGACATCCCGGCTCCTCACGATGGCGTGGTGGCCAAGACCTTCGGCAAGGAGGGCGACATCCTCCATGTCGGCGAACCCTTGCTTGGTTATGAGGGCGAGGACGCCGACGCCGGCACCGTAGTCGGTCGCCTGGAAGGCGGGGGCAATGCCCAGGCCGACAGCTTCTTCGTCGGCGCCGCACCCTCCACCCGTGAACACCTGGCGCCCCGCGCCACCCCGGCCGTTCGCCAACTCGCCCGGCAGATGGGCGTGGAACTGGCGGCCTTGGCCGGCAGCGGCCCGGATGGTCTGGTGACCCGCGCCGATGTGGAACAGGCCGCGCAAAGCGCCCGCGACAGCTTCGGCGGCGAGCGGCTACGTGGCGTGCGCCGCAGCATGGCGATCAACATGGCGCGCTCCCACGCCGAGGTGGTGCCAGTGACCATCTTCGGCGACGCCGACCTGCACCGCTGGCCGGAAGCCCGCGACCCGCTGATCCGCCTCGGCAAGGCCATCTCTGCGGCCTGTGAGGTGGAACCGATCCTCAACAGCTGGTTCGACGGCCGCGCCCTGTCCATTCGCCAGCACGACAAACTCGATCTCGGCATCGCCGTGGATACCCCGGACGGGCTCTTCGTACCGGTGCTGCGCAATGTGGGCGGGCGCAGTGCGGAAGACTTGAAGGAGGGTATGTCGCGCCTGCGGGCGGACGTGAAGGCGCGCTCGATACCGCCGCAGGAAATGATGGGCGCCACCATCACCCTGTCCAACTTCGGCACCTTGTTCGGCCGTTACGCCAACCCGGTGGTGGTTCCGCCCCAGGTGGCGATCATCGGCGCGGGAGGCATTCGTGACGAGGTGGTTGCCTGGCAAGGCAAGGTAGAAATCCACCCGGTGCTGCCGCTGTCGCTGACCTTTGACCACCGTGCCGTTACCGGCGGCGAGGCGGCGCGGTTCCTCAAGGCGCTGGTGCAGGCGTTGGAGCAGCCGTAGTGCAGGTGAGTGCGGCGAAGAAGTGACGCTCTCGTAGGATGGCGTAGAGCGGAGCGAAACCCATCGCCACGAAACGATGGGTTTCGCGGGCTCTACCCATCCTACGGACTGAGCAGGATTGGCAGTGAGCGTCAGGCGCGAGGCACCCCTCTCCTCTTCAGGGAGAGGGGCCGGGGGAGAGGGTAGTTTCCGGCGTCTCGGTGCCAATCCAGTTCGCAATTGATTTCGCTCCTGCTCATCGCCTTCGCACCCACTTGCCGAGCCGGGAGAAGGTGGTTATTTCTGTCTGCCCCGGAACCGGCAGGAGGCCTCCGATGACCGAATCCCCTTGGCAGGGCGCGCTCTGGCTGGCCCGTGATTTCTGCCTGCTCGATGGGGTCAGTGGCAGTGCGCGTACCCACGCCCACTACGCTCATCAGGCGTTGCTGGCCAAGGCTGCGCCATTGCGCCTGACGGTCGATGGCGAGCTTCGGGTCGGTCGCCTGCTGCTGGTCGAGTCGATGCAGCCGCATGCCATCGACAGCACCAGCCAGGACTTGCTCGCCGTCTATGCCGAACCCTTGGCATTCAGCCCGGCGACCTTGCGTGAAGTGCTCGAAGATGCTCCGGCAGACCTCGGGCGACTGGCCGATCTGCTGCTGGCGGCGCCTCGGCAAAGGCTGGATTCGCGCGTCGCCGAGGCCTTGGCGGCAGTCGATGGATTGCTGACGGCCAAGGTCAGTGCGACGACCCTCGCGCAACGGGCTTGCCTATCTCTCAGCCAGCTGGAGCGATTGTTCGGCGACCAGGTCGGGCTCTCGGTGCGGCGCCTGGTGCTCTGGCGCCGTTTGCGTCTGGCGGTGCGGCTGGCGCTCGAAGGCCTGTCGCTGACCCAGGCCGCTCACGATGCCGGCTTCGCCGATGCCGCGCACTTCTCCCGCACCATGCGCGCCACCTTCGGCATCCGCGCCGACCGCAACCTGACGCGGCTATCGCTGCGGCTTCTCGACTAGATCCGGCGCAGCCCCTCGGGCGCTTCGGGGCTGGCTCCGTGTGTCTGGCGGCGGAAGGGTTCGATCAACTGGGCCAGGTAATTGCGTGGGTAGCCCGGTCGGCTACCGATGCCCAGATCATTCACACCCAGGGCGTATTCGCTGTGAAAGGCGGTGCCCAGCAGTCGGTCCCAGAAGCAGAAGAACAGGGCGAAATTCACATCTCCGGCGCGGCCGTACTTCATGTGGTGGAAGCGGTGTACCGGCGCCCAGGCGAACAGGTGGCGTAGTGGTCCGATGCGCATGTCGACGTTGCTGTGCTGCAGCAGGAGTTGCAGGGCGATGGCGAAGGCGAGCAAGGCCGCGACCGGCAACGGCATACCCATCAGGAGCAGGGGCGTCGTGCCGGCCAGGGCTTCGATACCCTGGTGCAGTGGGTGCTTCATCAGCCCATTGAAACCGTACATGCGCTGCACGCTGTGGTGCACGGCGTGCAGGCGCCAGAGCGGCTCCAGCCGGTGGCTGAGGTAATGCATGAGGGTGACGCCGAAGTCGGCGATCAGGATGGCCAGCAGCAACTGCAACGGTAGCGGCCAGTGGTGGGGCCACACACCGGCGTTCGGTATCCAGGCGGCCGTCAGCGGGATGGCCGCGATGCCGACCAGGTTGAGGATTTCGTTGAACAGCGCATGCAGACCGTCCCGCAAGCGGTCGCCCCGTGGTCGATTCCACTGTGGCTCATAGGGCAGCCAGGCTTCGGCGAGGAAGCTCAGGACAATGGCCAATACCAGCAGGGCGACGAGCCAGAAGGGCGGATGATGGGCCGTGGTCCACAGCGCAAGGGCGAGGAAGCCGAAAAGGAACAGCGGGGCGTAGAGCCAGGCGAAGAGTGGACGCATGGGAGGTCTCCTTCAAAGGGACCTCCAGCGTGAGGGACAGGGCACCACGCGGATTGAAGAAACCGCGCAAGGTGAGGCCGGGCGCGGTTCACTCGCCAGCCAGTTCCAGCTCGGCCAGCGCGTCGGGCTGGTTCTTGAAGGCGCGGGCGAAGGTGTCGCGATGCTTGGCCATGAAGATGCCGATGTCCTCGACCTGTTGCTCGCTCAGGGACGGCACCGCTTTCTGCAGGACTTCGGCCAGGGATTCAGCCAGTTCGAGCATTTTGTCGTAACGGTCGGCTTCGGCCTTATCCATGAACAGGCGCTCCGGATCGCGACTGCTGCGGTACACCACTTCGACGGCCATTCATCACCCCTCACCTTCATTGGTTGGAAAATACTGGATGTGCGTACAGTATTCGGAATGATGGCAAATGGAAATAGCCCGTAGGAAATTTCCATTTGCCGGCCTCGCTCAACGGTCGCTGCGAATCGGCCCGAATTCCGCTGGAACCCAAGCATAGCCCGTGCCTTCGTCTTCGCTAAGAACAGGGCTGTGGTCGCCGGAACGGCGGAGAGGGCTGCGACAACCTGCCTCGTGGCGCGGGTGGTGGGGCGGCCCCCATCCTGCATCACCCCAACTGTCACTTTTCCCCGGCACCATCAGGGCCGTTGTCGCAAGGAGCTGTATCGTGAAAATCAACTGGGCTGAACAACTGCGCGAAAACGTGCATGGCCTGGCCGAGTCGCTGGGAAATCTCCTGGTGGAGAGCTTCCATTACCTGGCGCTGTTCGCCATCGGCGGTATCACCGCCTGGGCCGCTGTGGTTGCGTTCCTGGGCATGGTGGAGAAGGGCCACATCACGGTCGATGACATCCTGCTGCTGTTCATCTACCTCGAGCTGGGCGCCATGGTCGGCATCTACTTCAAGACCAATCACATGCCGGTGCGCTTCCTGATCTATGTGGCGATCACCGCCCTGACGCGGCTGCTGATTTCCGACGTTTCGCACCATCACCGGCCTGACCTGGGCGCGGTATTCGTCTCCGGGGCGATTCTGTTGCTGGCACTGGCGATCCTGGTGGTGCGCTTCGCTTCGTCGCGCTTCCCCTCCGAGCAGTCCGACGCCCCGCCGCGCCGCCGGCACCTGCGCCGTCAGGTCGAGGCCGAAGAGGAAGCCTGACCGCGTGCACGAATAGCGTGCATCAGATGCGCGCTATCTGTGCGGCGTTGACCAATCCCGAGCGAACCGGCGCGACACTGCCGCCGGTCATGCTGGTAAGCAGTTCTCCCACCTTGTGCCCGCTCTCGATGGCGATCCCCAGGCGAATGCTTTCAATCACGCGGTGGAGGCGCACCGCGTCGTTGCGTTGCGCTGCGCTGATCAAACGCCGCGCCGCCACGCCGCGCTCGTTGGTGAGGGTCAGCATGATGGCGCCGTCCGGGCTGACGAGGCTGAGGTTGACGCGGTATTCGGCCTGGAATTCGTCGGTGAGGATCTGGAAGGGGTTGTACATGGCCTGTCACCTGGTTGATGGAGCGATGAGTCGATGGACGCCAGGAGAACTGCAAAGTTCGAACCGCCAAGACCAACGGCGCGCCCGGAAACCGACCGGCGTCGTCGCCAGCGAACTGGAGGTCGCAGCCCGTCCGTCGGCTTGGCTGATGCGCCGTGCGTTCATTGAGTGAGGCCTCTGCGGGCCTGCCGCCAATGCGTCGCGCCGCCTGATACAAAATCTTCGTTGCAATTCAAACGCGGCTGAGAATAATTCTCACATTTAGTGGCACTTTCGCCCCAACTGGCGGCCCGCTCCGCCAACCGGGCAGTGCAACCCATCTGCCGGCTTCCAGCTTGCCACTGTCGACGGGCTATCAGCCTGGAAGGGGCAACCAATGAAGGAACTAACGTGAGCAAAGCCAAGACCTCCACGCGCTGGGACGTGACCGCGCGGGTACTGGCGGCGATTCTCGGTGGCTACGCGGCGGCCTATGCGGCCACGGCGTTCCTGTCCGTCTATCTGCCGCTGGTGCGCAGCGAACGGGTGGTGTTCGCCAGCCTGTCCTGCTTCGCCGTCTACACCCTCGCCATCATCTATGCCTTTGCTGCGCGTTCGGCCGTCCGCGCCTGGCTCGTGCTGGTCGGGGCGACCGCCCTGATGGCGCTGGCCGCCTACCTGCCCAGCGATTTCGGAGTACGTCCATGAGCCTGCGCCAATCCATGGCAGGACTGCACACCTGGGGCGGATTGCTGCCGTCCTGGCTGCTGTTCGTCATCTTCTTCGCCGGCAGCATCGCGTGCTTCGACAAGGAGCTGGAGCGCTGGATGCGCCCGGTACTGCACGAGCCATCCAGCCACAGCATGACCGTCGACCAAGTGCGCGAAGCCATGCTGGCCAAGGCACCGGATGCCCATGCCATCTGGATTCGCCCGCCGAGCGAGCGCGAGCCCTTCTACTGGGCCGGCTACGAGCCCGCCGATGAAAGCGAGTTCGTACGTTTCGCCCTCGACCCCGCCACCGGCGAGGCGATGCCGGAGACCGTCGGCGGGCTGTTCTTCTTCACCCTGCACTACGACCTCAATGCCGGCATGATCGGCATGTACATCGTGGCCATTGCCGCCATGTTCATGCTGGTGGCACTGATTAGCGGCATCATCATCCACCGCCGCATCTTCAAGGACTTCTTCACCCTGCGGCCGGGCGCCAACGGCCAGCGCGCCTGGCTGGATGCGCATAACCTGTTCGGCGTGGTGGGGCTGCCGTTCCACCTGCTCATCGCCTACACGGGCCTGGCGATCTTCGTGGCGTTCTACATGCCCGCCGGCATCCAGCGCGCCTACGACGGCAATGCCGAGGCATTCTTCCACGACGTGATGGGCGCCTATTCGCGCGAAGACGTGAAGCAGCCGGCACCGCCGGCCATGTCCCTCGACCACCTAGTGGCCGACGCCCACCGCCGCTGGGGCGGCAACGAGACCGGCTGGATCAGCGTGCATCACCCGGCCGACGCCGCCGCGGTGGTGGATATCCGCCGCTACGACCGCTCGGGCATCGTCGACTTCCAGTGGACCCTGTCCTACGACGCCGCCAGCGGTGAGTTGCTCCACGAACAGAAGCCCTACAGCCCCGGCTACCAGAGCTATGCCTGGCTGACCAACCTGCACATGGCGCAGTTCGGCGGGCAGATCGTTCGCGCCCTTTACCTGCTGCTCGGCCTGATGGGCTGCGCGATGCTGGTGGCCGGCCTGCAGGTCTGGCTGCGCAAGCGCGAGGCGCGTGGCGGCTACGGCATCGGCCTGGTGCGCGCGCTGAATGGCGCGGTGGTTGGCGGCCTGCCGATCGCCAGTCTGGGCCTGCTCTACGGCAATCGCCTGTTGCCGGCCGGCATGGCCGAGCGCGCCAGTACGGAAACCTGGGTCTTCGTCGGTGTCTGGCTGCTGGTGGCGGTCTGGGCCGTGCTGCGCCGCAACAGCGGCAAGGTCGCCCGTGACGTACTGGTTGCCGTGGCGGTACTGGCCCTCGGCTTGCCGCTGCTCAATGCGCTGATGACGCCCCAGGGCAGTCTGCTGGCGACTTTGGCACGTGGTGATTGGGATATGGCGGGAATCGACCTCGTACTGCTCGGGGCCGGTGTTCTCTGCGGCTTCCTGGCCTGGCGCCGTTCGCAACCGCAGGTGGTGAAAGCACCGCGTGTCCGCCGTCGCCTAGTGGAGGAGAGCGCCTGATGCTGTTCCTGAGTTTCGCCTTCTGCTACCTGGCCATGACCGGATTGGCCCTGGCTATGTCACGCCAGCACAAACTGTTCTTCAGTGCCGCCCTGAGCGAGTCCCGCAGCCGCCTGCTGCGGATCGGCGCGGTGCTCGCCATGTTGATTGGCCTGGCCCTGGCCATCGCCGAACTGGGTGGCGAAATCGGCGGTGTGATCTGGCTCTGCCAACTGATGCTGGCCGGCTTGCTGTTGGTTGCGCTGCTGGCCTGGCAGAACCGCTGGGTGCTGCCTCTGGTGGGCCTGCTGCCATTGGGTGGCGGCCTGCTGAGCCTGATCTGAACCGTCCGACTGGCACCGCTCGCCGTTGGCAATGGCGAGCGTAAACTGATCCTGGCGGTGCCTTGCATCACCGTCAGGAGGTGTTCCATGCGACCCACACCCCTCATCGTGCTGGCCCTGGTGATTCTTTCCCCGACGGTGTTGGCATCCACCATCGAGGTCAGCTTCACACAGCCCGACAAGTACAGTGATGCGCGCCTGAATCGCGACTATGGCCGGGGTGCGGATGACTTCGTGCTGAAAGATCTCAAGGCGCATATCGAGAAGCTAGGCAAGCGCTATCTGCAGCCCGGCCAGACCCTCAAGATGGAAATCCGCGACATCGACCTCGCCGGTCAGTTCGAGCCCTGGCGAGTGAATTTCCAGGACGTGCGCTTCATGCGTGAAGTGACCTGGCCGCGGATCAAGCTGCATTACAGCCTGGAGCAGGATGGCAAGACGCTGGTGAACCGCGATGTCACGGTGATCGACCAGTCCTACCTGCAACACGGCAACTACTACTTCAGCAACGACCGCCTGCGTTACGAGAAGACCATGCTGGACGACTGGTTCCGCTGGAACATCGGGCAGAAGGACAAGACCGTTTCCAACTGAGTGGCCATGCGGGCGGACCTGCGGTCCGCTTGGCGAATGAATTCGCCCCTACAGGAGCCCGCCGATCAGGATTGCGCACGGTGAGTCGTGAGTCACCCTTAGCCAGGCTCGGAAGGTTCGCGAGCAGAGCTCGCTCCTACAAAAGCACGGCAGGACTGCGTCCTGCCTAGCGATTGAAATCGCCCCCAGAGGACTGTGCCTATCAGGGCTGCGCCAAAGTTGAGCCGTGAGTCACCCCTCTCCCACTGGGAGAGGGGAGGGGGTGAGGGATGGTTCAGGCCGACGCGGTGCCGAACCTTTTCGCGAATGAATTCGCTCCCACAAAGCCCCCTACAGGACTGTGCCGAAGTTGAGCCGCGAGCCACCCCTTAGCCCTTCAGGCTCGGAAGGTTCGCGAGCAAAGCTCGCTCCTACAAAAGCACGGCAGGACAGCGTCCTGCATAGCGATTGAAATTGCGCCTATCAGGACTGCGCCGAAGGTGAGCCAAGAGTCACTTGACCACTTCAACCCCTCTCCCCCCGGGAGAGGGGTGGGGGTGGGGGGGAGGGTGAGGGTGAGGGATGGTTCCGGCCGACTCGGTGCAAAGTCATTTCGCGAATGAATTCGCACACAGGGAAGGGCAGGGCTGTGCCCCTGCTTGGCGAAGGAATTCGCCCCTACAGGTTTGTGCGAGCGCGAGTCACCCCTCTCCCTTCAGGGAGAAGCCGACGGAGACGGAAGAGCGTCGGCACCGTGATTCAAGAGCTGGACTCGGAAGCAAATGGGAATGTTTCGCATTCTATAGTTGCAAGCCGGACTTCAGCAATAATCAGAGGGTATCGAAGAATCTTCTTAACTTGCTGTAGGAAGGTTGGAACCGCCCAACACGCTCCGTGGTCAACTGGCAACAAAATCTGGAGAAATCACTATGCTTTCGCGTCACTGCAACCGTCGTCTTGCTTCCGTCCTGATCGCCGGTCAGTTCGTCTTCCTTGCCCAGATGCCGCTGGCCCAGGCCGCCATGATCGGCACGCCGCAGGCCATGCAGGAGCAAACCCTGCAGCAGCATCAACCGGTCGACCAGGCGCAACTGCGGGCCATGCTTGACGACAAGCAGGTACAGCAGAAGCTCGAATCCCTCGGCGTGCCGCGTGAGCAGGTGGAGGCACGTATCGCCAGCCTGACGCCGGCCGAGATGCAGCAGTTCAACCAGCGCCTGGAGCAGGAACCGGCCGGCGGCTGGGTGGGCATCATCGTGCTGTTCCTGGTGATCTTCATCATCACCGACATGCTCTGCGCCACTGACATCTTCAGCTTCATCAAGTGCATCAACTGATGCGGCTCTGGCTCGCGGTCCTGGTGCTGGCCCTCGCGGGCTGCGCCGGGCAGCAACCCGTGCTGTCGCCCCAGAGCGACCGCCTGCCGCAGCGCATGGAGCTGACCCAGACACCGTTCTATCCACAGGAAATCTACCAGTGCGGCCCGGCCGCGCTGGCGACGGTGCTGGTGCAGCGCGGGGTGAAGACTTCACCCGAGGAGCTGGCGCCGAAGGTCTACCTGCCGGCCCGGCAGGGCAGCCTGAAGCTGGAGCTGGTGGCTGCTGCGCGCCAGTACGGGATGCTGGTCTACCCACTGGAACCGACGCTGGATGCGCTGCTGGCCCAGGTGGCCGCCGGCAATCCGGTGCTGGTGATGCAGAACCTCGGTCTGGACTGGCTGCCGCGCTGGCACTTCGCGGTGGTGGTCGGGTTCGACCGCAGCAAGGACGAACTGGTGCTGCGGTCTGGCACCGAGAAGCGCTGGGTCACCGATCTGCGCAGCTTCGACCGTACCTGGCAGCGCGCCGAGCGCTGGGCCGTGGTGACAGTGCCGGCGGATCAACTGCCCGCGGAGGTCCGCCTGGAACCCTGGATCAAGGCCGCCAACGACCTCGAACAGACCGCCCAGCGCCCGGTGGCGGAACGTGCCTATCGCACGGCCGCCGAGCACTGGCCAACGGAGCCGTTGCCGCTCTTCGCCCTGGCCAATGCGCGTTATGCCGACGGCGATCGGGACGGCGCGGAGCAGGCCCTGCGCGAGACCCTGAAGCGCAAGCCCGATTACGCCCTGGGCTGGTTCAACCTGTCCGAAGTGCTCAATGAGAAGGGCTGTGCGACCCAGGCCCAACAAGCCCGTGCCTGCGCTCGCCAGTTGGCACCGGGGGACGCGCGCCTTGCGTCGCCGCTGGGTGCAACGGCGACCGGCAAGGGACAGTGCGGCGCGCTGCCGGTGTGCGGTGAGGGGGCAGCGGTTCGCGAGTGAACTCGTTCCCACGGGGCACGAATCTGTAGGAGCGAGCTCTGCTCGCGAATAGACGCAAGCAAGACTTCGCGAGCAGAGCTCGCTCCTACGCCTGATGTTCTTGTCTAGTCCTGAAATAGGTTTACACCTTTCAGGCTAACCTCCAGACCTCAAAACGCCCGATGCACCGCATCGGGCGTTTTGTATTTCAG
>NZ_BDMA01000066.1:0-164985 GCF_002003485.1 Metapseudomonas resinovorans | reverse complement strand
GTCGTCGTGCCATCGACGTCCTCCACCGTACCCCGCGAGGCCGTCAACACCTGGCCCTGGGTCGGCGTGATATCGCTGATCACCGGTGCCCCCGTCGGCGCATCGTTGACCTGCGTGGCCGATACCAGATCGGTCACATTCGACAGCACGGTCTCCAGTACACCATTGGCGTCCTTGTAGATGGCCATCACCCGCAGGGCCAGACCGGCCAGGTCTTCCGTGATGCGGAAGGTCCGGCCAGTGGCGCGGGCCACCTCGCCGGCGGCGACGAAGGTGATGTCTTCGAAGATGCCGGTACCCGGATTGGTTTCCACCTGCCAGTAATAGGACACCGGACCGGTGATAGCGCCACCGGGGTTGTCGGCATCGGTGACACCGGCGAGGGACGCGCTCAGTAGCGAGCCGACCTCAGGCGTGCCATCACTGATGCTCACGACGCCCACCGGGCGCGCATCGGTGCCGGACAGGTCGAGGATCCCATCGGTGAACTGCAGGCGTTCGATGCCGGTCAGGCGGTCGGTACCGTCACGGCCGACCACCCGGTCGGTGATGCTGACCGAACCATCGGGGTTGACGGTGAAGTCGTACTCGGACGAAAGCCCCTGATAAGCCGCGGTATCCAGCGCCGCAGTGCCCTGCAGGATCTCCCGCACGATCACCAGTTGCCCCGGTCTGTAGGTGCCGTTGACCATCAGCGACACCATGTCGGTCATGTTGTTGAAGCTGGCGATCTCCGGACCGCTGCCATCAAGGTTCTGGCGCACGCTGATGCGTACGTTCAGCCACTTGTCGCCATCGATCAGGTCATCGCCACCCCGTCCCATGATGATGTCGCTGCCGCTGCCACCGAGGATGATGTTGCCACCCTCGAAGAAGGTGACACCGGCACCCAGGAACTCCTGCAGGCCGGCGATCAAGCCGATGTTGGTCAGCACGCTGCCCTTGGCGCCTACCGTCGGCAGGGTGGTGGCATCGGCATCATCGCCACTGAGCACGTCACCGAACGCCGATCCCGACAGACCTTCGACGCCGTCGAAGCGGGCCAGCACCGACGCACCCGACCCCGGTTGTTGCGGCTGATCGAAGAAGCGATCGCTGATGTCGACGGTGACGCCGCGGGTATCGTTCTTGAAGGTCGCCCAGTCGTATCCGGAAGACCCGATGTAACGGTCACCCTGGCCAGCGCTGCCGACCATGATGTCGTCACCGCCTTCGGCGTTGAACTTGTCGTTTTCGCCGCTGCCGACGTACACGTCGTTGCCGGCGATCGGGTCGTTGCCGGCCGGATCGAAGTTATCGCCAGGAGCGCCGTCGGAGGTGCCGGCTTCCAGCCAGTCGTCCCCTTCGTTACCCATGTCCTGCTCGTTGGCTTTCGAGCCCAGGATGAAGTCGTTGCCCTGGCCGCCGAAGGCTTCGCTGGCGTCCTCACCGGTGACGATGAAGTCGTTGCCGAAGCCGCCGAGGATCAGGTTGACGCCATTGCCGCCCTGGATCACGTCGTTGCCGTTGTCACCCTTGATGTTGTCGTCGCCACCCACGTCCGTGATGATGTCGTCGCCGTCGCCACCATTGATGAAGTCATTGCCGTAGCCGCCATCCAGACGGTCGTTGCCGCCGTCGCCATAGAGGGTGTCATCGCCCTCGCTGGAACGCAGGATGTCGGCGTTGGAGCTACCGCCCAGCACCACATGGTCGGTGCCGCGATACAGCAGGTAGTTGGTGTCCGCACCCGGGGTCGCCGGGTTGTCGCGGCTTACCAGCGGTAGCAGCGGGTTATCGCCCAGCGGGTCTGAGTTGCCGGCAATACCGTCGGCGCCCACCACATCGTCAGCCGTGCCCTGGATACCATCAGCCCCGGCATCGTTGAGGCCGGTGTGTTGCAGGGCCTGGTTGACTTCGAGGGTGAAGGCCGGGGTCAGGAAGGCTACGCCCGGCAGGTGGGTGGCAGTGGTGTTGGCCATGATCAGCTTGGCGAACGAGTTACCTTCCAGCTCGGCGTTGAAGTTCAGGCCGGCGGTGCGCTCCAGGTAGTAGAAGCGGTCACCGTCCTGGAGTTTCTCCAGCTGGTTCTCGAACACGAAGTTGAAGGTCGAGCCCAGCATGCCGCCGAACGGCGTGACCTTCTCGGCCAGGCCACCGATCCAGAAGTCCACCAGGTTCAGGCCGGTCTCCACGCCAGCCCAAGTGCCGGTGCTGTTGAGGAAGTCCAACCGGTCGGCAGGTGCACCAGCACCGCCGAGGACGATGGCCGTGGCCGCCGCGCGCTTCTCGGCCAAAGTCGTTGCCGTCACATCGATGGAGTCGTGGGTGCCGTACGCCGCGATGAAGTTGATCAGCGACTCCGGATGCTTCAGGTGCATCACCATGTCGGCCCAGCTGACGTAGGGCTTCAGGTTGGCATCGCCAGTGGCCTCGTAGAACTGCGCACGCGCATGGTTGAGCGTTGCCACGCCGGTGTCACGGCCCCGGGCGATGTTCAGTGCGGCGAGGTCGAGCGGCAGGCCCACCAGGTTGTTGCGCAGGGCCTCGGTGACGAACTCGTCGATCTGGTTACCCACGGTGCGAGTCACGCCACGGACGATGGCGCTGGTGGCGTCTTCCGGGGTCAGCCCGCTGGCGGCATAGGCCAGAGGGTTGAGGAAGGCCGCGATCAGGCCCAGTTGCTGGTCGTTGGTCGGGTGCAGCGGATCGACCGTGACCGGGTTGAAGTTGGCGTCGAAGCGGTCGACCGTCTCGGTCAGCATCGAGTGGCCGAAACGGTAAACCGTGTGGGCGAACTCGGCGACGATCGAGGGATCGAGGTTGACGTCATAGACCTGGGTCGGCGCGAAGAACGGGTCGACGTTCGGCTGGATGGTCCGTGCGAACTCCTCGAACACCAGGTGCTGGTACTGCATCTCGGTACCGAACTTGGCGGTCTGGAACAGGCGCTCGCCATTCCATTGCAGGGCTGCGATCTCGGCCGGCGTGGTCGGGAACGTGGTGACCGGAGCCAGCAGCCACTCATTGATGAAGGCCACGTCGTTGCTGGCCAGCACGGTGCTCTTGGTCTGCTCGACCAGACGGTTGTGCTCGGAGTGGAAGATCGCGTGCACAGCGGTCAGGCCGATGTTCTCGTTGACCCGGCCGTCACCGGCCATGTAGTGCGCGTCCAGCAGCTCGTTGTCGTAGGTTCCGGTCGCCGGCGTGGTGCCGACGTTGACGATATCGTCGGCGTCGGCCGTCAGGCCACCGGTGGGATCGGCACTGTGGGCGATGTCGATGAGGAACTGGTGACCGGTGCGCACGGCATTGGTCAGGTCGACCGGCGCCGCCGGAGTACCTGATACCAGCACATCGTCAGCGGTACCCGGCAGCCCATCCGGGCCGACCATCACGACTTGCGGGAATCCGGTGATCGGATTGCGAATGAAGTTGCCGTAGTCGTCGGTAGCCAGCAGCGGCACATTGAACACATCGTCATCGGTCAGGTTGATCCCGAGGATGTCGCGGGCCTGGGCCTTGACCACCGCCCAGGTGGCCATGCCGCCGATTTCCACATCGTCGGCGGTGCCGAACACGCCATCAGCGCCCAGGTTGCGGTTGGTGATGAGTTCACCAGTCGCCCTCGGCCCATTGGGCGTAGAGATGTACTCGCGCAGGAACACCTGGTGCGACGGGTGCGAGCTGTAGGTCTGGTTCTGGTCGACGAAGGGCGACGTGGTGTTCTCGTTCTGCCCCGGTACGCCACCTACCTGGGTAGCGCGGGTGAGGACCATGAAGTTGGTCGGGCTACCGATGACGAAGCGCGGATCATCCGGCTGCAGCGGAATGAAGACCGTGCCGCTGCCACCCTTGGTCACCAGGTCCAGACCGTGGTCGAAGAACTGCCCGAAGAAGGTCATCCACGCGTTGAACGGCGCAGTCAGGCCGGCGTCCGGCATGGTGTTCGGAATGAAGTTCACCTGCTGGTCATCGGCGGTACCAAACAGGCCATCCAGGCCCGGGCTGGTCACGAGGGTCGAACCATCAGTCCCCGCGGCCGCCGCAACGGCTGCCGGGTTGTTGTTGGTCTGGTCGACGATCAGGTTGGAGATCGTGCGCGGGTCACTGTCCACCACGTTGGTGGAGGAGTTGTAGTTGGTGTTGGTAACACCCAGGAACGGTGCTTCGTCCTGCTCATTGGTGAACTCCGCCGGCAGCAGCCGCGGGAAGGTATTGTCGGCGGCACCGAACTGGCTCTGGTCGATACCGGAGAAGTTCAGCAGGTTGTTGAACTCACCGGTGACGGTACGTAGCCCCATGGAGGCACGCACGTTCGGTAGCAGGGACAGCAGGTCGACGCCACTGGCATGGGCTTCGGCAATGCGGATCTGGTCAAGGATGAAGTCCAAGTCCCCACGTACCAACTGGATGCCAGGTCCACTCTGGGTAACGCCCGGCCCCGGATCAACCGCGGTAGTGGGCGGCGGCGGGGTAAAGGGAGCCACAGCGGCGCTGGCTGCCGAGAACACCTGCTCGGTCACGCCATTGCCGTCGGCGTAAACACCTTTCACCCGGAGCGACAGCCCGGCCAGATCAGGCGTGATGCGGAAGCGCAGGCCGTTGGCGCTCTGGAAGGCCAGATCGCCCGCCGGAGCGGCGATGATGTCCTCGAACACACCGGTGCCCGGATCGCGCTCCACCTGCCAGACGTAGTTGACGTCGGTGATGGCGCCCGGATTGTCGGCATCAGTGACGCCAGCAGCCGATACGGTGAGGAAGTCCCCGACCTGCAAGGTGCCGCCGTTGGTATCGGTGATGGTCAGTGATCCAACCGGCTCGGCGTTGAGGCCGGCGACCAGCACCTGGCGGGCGTCAGAGAACTGGATCCGTTCGACGTTGGTCAGGCGGTCGATGCCGTCGCGGCCAGCCACCGAGTCAGTCACCGTGAAGGAGCCATCGGCATTGGCGACGACGGTGTATTCGTTGGCACGCCCCTGGTAGTTGGCGGTGTCGAAATCAGCACCGCCATTGAGCAGCTCACGCACGGCTACCAGTTGGCCTGGGTTGAAGGTGTGGTTCAGCATCAGCGGAATCAGGTCCACCATGCTGTCGAAGCTGGCGATCTCCGCACCAGTGCCGTCGGCATTGGCACGTACGCTGATGCGCACGTTCAGCATCAGGTCACCATCGATCAGGTCGTTGCCGCCGCGACCTTCCATGATGTCGCTGCCGCCACCGCCGAGGATGATATTGCCGCCGATGAAGGTGTCCACCAGGTCGTCCGCGGTGCCAAGAATGGCGTCCGCACCGACCGAGGCCTGGTTACCGAGGAACGCCCGCAGGCCGGTGATCAGGTCTAGATTGGTCAGCGCGCCGCCGGTGGCGCCGCCGTGGTCGACGATGGTGGTCGGGTCTACGTCGTCGCCGCGCAGGATATCGGCGAAGGCAGAACCGGACAGGCCTTCCACTTCAGCAAAGCGGTCGAAGATCGAGGCCGGCGATTGAGCCACCGGGAAGGCGATATGGTCACCCACCTCGCCAATGCCGAGGAACGCGGCCAGGGCCAGGTCGACGGTGACGCCGATGTTGTCGTTCTTGTAGGTGACCCAGTCATAGCCGGACATGCCGTCCATCTTGTCCTGGGCATCGCTACCCACGAAGATGTCGTCGCCGCCCTCCCCGATCATTTCGTCGAAGCCGCCACCGCCGATGAAGACGTCGTTACCAATGACGTTGTCGGCCAGCAGGGGGGCGAAGTTATCGCCGGGCGCGCCGTCCTGGGTACCCCATTCGATCCAGTCGTCGCCCTCGTTACCGGTGGGCGGCAGGCTGGTCTTGGCGCTGTAGATGAAGTCGTCGCCCTGGCCACCGAAGGTGGTGGACATGTCTTCAATGGTGACGATGAAGTCCTTGCCGTTGCCGCCCAGGATCAGGTTGCCGGCCCCGCCGGCCATCATGTTGCCGACGTGGATCACGTCGTTGCCGTCGCCACCTTCCATGCGGTTGTCGCCGCCGGCATCGGTGATGATGTCGTCACCGGCGCCGCCCATGACGGTGTCGTTGCCGTAGCCGCCTTCCAGCACATCGTTGCCACCGTCTCCGTAGAGGGTGTCGTCGCCATCGCCGGAAATGATGGTGTCATTGTTGGCGGTACCGCCGAGGACCACGTGGTCTTCACCGGTGTAGCGCAGGTAGTTGGTTTCCACCGCGGCGGTGTTGGGGTCGTCACGCATCACCAGCGGGGTGATTACCACGCCGTTGATGACGATGCCGCCGAGGGGATCGGAGTTGCCAGCAATGCCATCGGCACCAACCACATCGTCTGCCGTGCCCTGGATACCGTCCGGGCCGGCATCGTTGAGCCCGGTGTGCTGGGCAGCCTGGTTGACCTCAAGGGTCCAGGTCGGGGTGGAGAAGATGGCGTTGGGCAGGTGTGTGACGTCTGTGTTGAGCATCACCAGCTTGGCGAAGGAGTTGTTCTCAAGCTCCGTGCCGAAGTTCATGCCTGCGGTACGCGACAGGTAATAGAAGCGGTCGCCGTTCTGCAGGGACTCCAACTGGGTCTCGAAGACGAAGTTGAAGGTCGAGCCCAGCATGCCGCCGAAGGGCATCTTCTCTTCGGCCAGGCCGCCGATCCAGAAGTCCACCAGATCCAGGCCGGTGGTGGTCACGCCATCGGCACCGCTGGCCCAGGCACCGGTACTGTGCAGGAAGTCCAGGCGGTCTGCCGGCTCGCCAGCACCGCCCAGCACCAGCAGGGTCGCGGCGGCGCGCTTGGCCGTCAGGGTGGTGGCATTGGTGATACTGGTGTGGGTGCCGTACGCGGCGATGAAGTTGATCAGCGATTCCGGGTGCTTCAGGTGATCGAGGAAGTCCACCCAGCTCGTGTAGGGGTTGAGCTGTTCGTCGCCGGTCATGCGGTAGAACTCGCGGCGCGCGGCGTTCAGCGAGGGAATGCCGGCGTCACGGCCACGGGCGATGTTAATGGCGGCGAGGTCCAGCGGCAGGCCTACCAGGTTGTTGCGCAAGGCCTCGGTGACGAACTCGTCGATTTCGTTACCCACGGTGCGGGTCACACCACGGACAATGGCGCCGGCGGCAGCTTCCGCAGTCGGACCGCTGGCGGCATAGGCCAGCGGGTTGAGGAAGGCGGCGATTAGGCCCAGTTGCTGGTCGTTGGTCGGGTGCAACGGGTCGACCGTGATCGGGTTGAAGTTTGGGTCGAAGCGATCGATGGTCTCAGTCAGCATCGAGTGGCCAAAGCGGTAAACCGTATGGGCGAACTCGGCGACGATGGACGGATCGATGGTGGTGTCATAGCCGGACGGCGCCAGGAACTCGTCGACCTGGGGCTGGATGGTCCGGGCGAACTCTTCGAACACCAGGTGCTGGTATTGCATCTCGGTACCGAACTTGGCGGCTTGGAACAGGCGCTCGCCGTTCCAGTCCAGGGCAGCGATCTCGGCCGCGGTGGTCGGGAATACGGTCGGCGCCGTGCCCGGCATCAGCCAGGGGGCCAGCTCGGCCAGGTTGCCGGAGGCTAGCAGGGTGCTCTTGGTCTGTTCCACTAGGCGATTGTGCTCGGAGTGGAATACCTGGTGCACAGTGGTCAGGCCGATGTTCTCGTTGACCCGGCCGTCACCGGCCATGTAGTGCGCGTCCAGCAGTTCGTTGTCGTAGGTCCCGGCTGCGGGCGCAGTGCCGACGTTGATGATGTTGTCGGCATCCGCCGTCAGGCCGCCGGTGGGATCGGCGCTATGGGCAATGTCGATGAGGAATTGGTGGCCGGTGCCGACCGCATTGGTCAGGTCGATGGGTGCCAGCGGGTTGCCTTCCACCAGGACATCGTCGGCGGTGCCGGCCAGGCCGTCGGCCCCTTTCATGACCACTTGCGGGAAGCCGTTCGGGCCCTTGATGAAGTTACCGTAGGCATCAGTGGCCAGCAGCGGCACATCGAACACATTGGCGTCGGTCAGGTTGATCCCGAGGATGTCACGGGCCTGGGCCTTGACCACCGCCCAGGTGGCCATACCGCCGATTTCCACGTCGTCGGCGGTGCCGAAATCGCCATCGGCGCCCAGGGAGCGGTTGGTGATCAGCTTGCCGGTAGCGTGTGGATGGCCGTCTGCGCCGATCTCGTAGGCACGCAGGAACACCTGGTGTGAGGGGTGTGAGCTGTAGGTCTGGTTCTGGTCGACGAAGGGCGAGGTGGTGTTCTGGTTCAGGCCGGGGCCGCCGAACTGGGTGGCACGGGTCAGCACCATGAAATTGGTCGGGCTACCGGCGACGAAGCGCGGGTCGTCCGACTGCAGCGGGATGAAGATGATGTCGTTGCCGCCCTTGGTCACCAGGTCCAGGCCGTGGTCGAAGAACTGCCCGAAGAAGGTCATCCAGGCGTTGAAGGGGGCGGACAGGCCGGCATCTGGCGCGACGTTGGGAATGAAGAAGGTCGGCGTGTCATCGCCCGTGCCAAACAGGCCATCGAGGCCAGGACTGGTCACGATCTGGGCGCCGTCCTTGAGCACGTCGTCGGGGGTTCCGAGGGCCCCGTCCGGGCCGGGGTCGAAGGCCGTCGCCACCGCTGCCGGGTTGTTGGCCGTCATGTCGACAATCAGGTTACTGATGGTGCGCGGCTGGGAGTCGATCACCGTGCCGGTCGTCTGCGCATAGGAGGTTCCCGCCTCCGCAGGGCGGAACACCGGGTCCAGCAGGCGCGGGAAAATGTTGTCCGCAGCGCCGAATTCGGTCTGGCCGGCGAACAGGTTGTTGAACGAACCATCGATGGTGCGCAGGCCGAACGGCACCTGCACGTTGGGTAGCAAGTCGCGAAGGTCCTCGCCGGAAGCGTGTGCTTCAGCGATGAGAATCTGCTGGAGGATGAAATCCAGGTCCGCGAGGTTGAAATTGGCCATTTTGCTGATTCCTCAATTCCGACTGCGTAGGGGCGTGCGCCATGGCAGCAAGGTCAGGCGCCACGCTTTCGACTTGACTTCGGGATTTGGGGGACTAGATGACGCCTACCTTGAAGCGACGCTGGTGCTAGCGCAGTTCATGCTCTTCAGCAGGAGGTTCTATCCCTGAAGGTGCCGGCGATGTGGACCGGCACCGGGGTCAACGACCCGGCGGGCCGTGATACTCGGAGAGATGTGCAGAGATGGGCGGAATCGCCCCCTGGAATGGAGCTGGATGGACAGTGCTCATGACGTTCTCCCTAGCTTTTATTGTTTCCCGGCTAAGGCTGCAGCGCCCTCACGATGCAGCTGCCCACGGCACGAAACAATTTCTTACATACCTGACTAAAGATTCGGCCAAAAACACTGTCAAGCGACCGCCATTCCTACTATTTTTGCTCTTTTTGATTAGTTAACTCATTGTTTTTTAATGTTTTAATACTGAAATATGTGCTTACAAAGATGAGAAAAACACGCCATTACGGGGCCATCCCCACCCTTTTCGGGGCCATCACCCAACGCTGAAAAGCCCGTCCTAGAGCCATTCAACGATCAATCTTCCGTTGATCCGCTGTTTGCCACCGCCCGGAAGCAGCAGGCATAGGCTTGCAAAATCCGCGAATTAGTGAGTCAAAAAACCGTGCTTTTTGCCTGAAGTCAGCTTTTTGTAGGAGCGAGCTTGCTCGCGAAAAGGGGCGGCTCAGAAGCTTCGCGAGCAAGCTCGCTCCTACGGTCCGCTAGCGCCCCACGATGAGGGGCGCAGGAATGGGTATCAGGCCAGACGCACGCTGGGGGTACGACTCACCACTTCCAGTTCGCCGATCTTCTCCAGCCGTGCCCGCACGATATTGCGGCTGATGCCCAGCAAGCGGGCGGTCTGCAACTGGTTGCCGTGGCAGAAGCGGTAGGCGGTGCGGAACAGCCGTTCCTCGATCCGCTCGTAGAGGTCCGGCTGGTTCTCCTCGAACAGTGCCTCCAGCGCGGCCTCAAGTCCGATGGGCTGTAACGGCACGTCCTGCCGGGTCGAGGCCGGACGCAGGTCCACCAGTTGCAGGTCGCCGGGTTGAACCTCGCGATTGCGGCAAACCAGCAGGGCGTGGTGGATGGCGTTCTCCAGTTCGCGGATGTTGCCCGGCCAGCTGTGGGCGAGCAGCTTGCGCTCAGCCCCCTCGCTCAGGCTCGCCGGGGTGTAGCCGAGGCGCCGCGAATGTTCGGCGAGAAAGAATTCCGCCAGGGGCAGGACATCGCCTTTGCGCTCGCGCAGCGGCGGCAACTTGATACTGGCCACATGCAGCCGGTAGAACAGGTCCTCGCGAAAGTGCCCGGCGACAACGGCATCCGCCAGGTTCACGTTGGTCGCCGCCACCAGGCGCACGTCGATGGGAATCGGCGTGCGCGAGCCCAGCCTTACCACTTCCCGCTCCTGCAGCACTCGCAGCAGCTTCACCTGCATGTTCAGTGGCAGATCGCCGATCTCATCGAGGAACAAGGTGCCGCCATTGGCCGTTTCGAACCAGCCGGCCTTGGCCTGGGTGGCACCGGTGAAGGCGCCCTTCTCGTGGCCGAACAACTCGCTTTCCACCAGGGTTTCGGCAAAGGCGCCGCAATTCACCGCAACGAACGGGCCGCCAGCGCGGCGACTGAGATTGTGGATATGCCGGGCCACCAGCTCCTTGCCGGTGCCGGTCTCGCCAATGATCAGCGCATTGGCCTCACTGGGTGCCAGGCGCTCGATGCGGCCGAGCAGTTCCTGGGAAGCCGGGTCCTTGAAGACCAGCACGGTGGCCCGTACCGACTTGGTCAGTTCACGGGCATTGGGGAGAGTAAGCAGAGACATGGTGCATTCCTGGCAGCCGATAGCGCAGGGGAATGATGCCCGAACACATATAGATAAAAAAATTATTGATTGATATTTATATATTCGTATTTCGCATATACGAACTGTCCGAATGCCCGCAGAGGTGTTGCCACAGCAACACTTCATCAGCACAACTGTTGGCCATTCACCAGCAAAAAACCGGAAAACAGCGCTGAACTGCCCTGATTCAGCACACTTTTCGCCTTGGTACGCCCTTTGCTCTGTCCTGCTGCACACAGAGCAACATCACAAGGGATTCCCCATGACCAAGCCGATCAAAGTGGTCGCTGTCACCGGCAGCACCTTCCGTCCTTCCCGCACTCTGGTCCTGACCCAGGCCATCGTCGCCGAGCTGGGCCAGCACCTGCCCATCCAGAGTCACCTGATCGAACTGGGCGACATCGCCCGCTCGGTCGGCGGCGCCCTGTCCCGCAAGGAACTGCCGGAAACCGTCGAGCATGAACTGCGCGCCATCGAATCCGCCGACCTGCTGGTGGTAGCCACCCCGGTCTATCGCGGCACCTATCCGGGCCAGTTCAAGCACCTGTTCGACCTGATCGACCAGAACGCCCTGATCGACACCCCGGTACTGCTCGCCGCCACCGGTGGCAGCGAACGCCATGCGCTGGTCCTCGACCACCAGCTGCGTCCGCTGTTCAGCTTCTTCCAGTCGCTGACCCTGCCCATCGGCGTCTACGCCTCCGAGGCCGACTTCGACAACTACCAGATCACCAGCGACGCCCTGAAAGCCCGCATCCAGCTCGCTGCCGAGCGCGCGGCCCCCGTGTTCACCGGCAACGCCGCCAAGCTGCTGAAGATCGCCTGAAGGACCTGACATGAACGTTTTCTGGTTTCTCCCCACCCACGGCGATGGTCATTTCCTTGGCACCAGCCAGGGCGCCCGACCGGTCTCCCTGCCTTACCTCAAGCAGGTGGCACAGGCCGCCGACAGCCTCGGCTACTACGGGGTTCTGATCCCCACCGGCCGCTCCTGCGAGGACTCCTGGGTGGTGGCCTCGGCGCTGGCACCGCTGACCGAACGCCTGCGCTACCTGGTGGCGATCCGTCCGGGGATCATCTCTCCCACCGTTTCCGCGCGCATGACCGCGACCCTCGACCGCCTTTCCGGCGGCCGTCTGCTGATCAACGTGGTCACTGGCGGTGATCCCGACGAGAACCGTGGCGATGGCATCCACCTCAGCCACGCCGAGCGCTACGAAGTCACCGACGAATTCCTGCGCATCTGGCGTCGTGTGCTGCAAGGCGAGTCGGTCGACTTCAAGGGCAAGCACCTGCAGGTGGAAAACGCCAAGGCGCTCTACCCTCCCCTCCAGCAGCCCTACCCACCGCTCTACTTTGGTGGCTCCTCCGACGCGGCCCATGATCTGGCTGGCGAACAGGTGGACGTCTACCTGACCTGGGGCGAACCGCCAGCCGCGGTCGCGAAGAAGATCGCCGATGTGCGCGAACGTGCCGCCCGCCACGGCCGCACCGTGAAGTTCGGCATCCGCCTGCACGTGATCGTCCGCGAAACCGCAGAAGAAGCCTGGCGCGCCGCCAGCAAGCTGATCGAACACATCTCCGACGACACCATCGCCGCCGCCCAGCAATCCTTCTCCCGCTTCGATTCCGAGGGGCAACGGCGTATGGCCGCGCTGCACGGTGGTCGCCGCGACAACCTGGAAATCGCCCCCAACCTCTGGGCCGGCGTCGGCCTGGTGCGCGGGGGCGCCGGCACCGCCCTGGTGGGCGAACCGCAGCAGGTGGCGGAGCGCATCAAGGAGTACGCAGACCTCGGCATCGAGAGCTTCATTTTCTCCGGCTACCCGCACCTGGAAGAGGCCTACCGCTTCGCCGAGCTGGTGTTCCCGCTACTGCCCGAGCCCTACGCGAGCCTGGCCGGACGCGGTGTGACCAACCTCACCGGTCCCTTCGGCGAGATGATCGCCAACGACGTGCTGCCCAAGACCGCCGCCGCCCGCTGATCCGCCCACGCCCCTTCCCGGCGAAGGGGCGATGCAACGACAAGAAATCCACCTGAAGAGGTAATCCGCGTGAATGCCCCGCAGCATCTCACCCTCCCCACGCCGCTGCAGATCGCCCGCGAGCTGGCGGCCGGCTTCGCCGAAACCGCGGCCGAACGCGACGCCCGTGGCGGCACGCCCAAGGCCGAGCGCGACGCCATTCGCCAGAGCGGCCTGCTGTCGCTGATCATTCCCGTGGAACACGGCGGCCTGGGTCACGACTGGCAAACCACCCTGGACGTGATACGCGAGTTCGCCCGCGTGGACAGTTCCATCGCCCATGTCTTCGGCTTCCAGCACCTGATGCTGGCCACCGTGCGGTTGTTTTCCCGCGCCGAACAATGGCAGCCGTGGTTCCAGCTCACGGCACGCAACCGCTGGTTCTGGGGCAACGCCCTGAATCCGCTGGATACACGCACCACGGTGAAGAAGTTCGCCGGCTGGCGCGAGTTCTCGGGCAAGAAGAGCTTCTGCTCGGGCGCGCTGGATTCGCAGATGCTGATCGCCTCCGGCCTCGACGAAGAGAGCGGCAAGCTGCTGATCGCCGCCATCCCCACCGCCCGCAGCGGCATCAGCCTGGCGGATGACTGGGACAACATGGGCCAGCGCCAGACCGACAGCGGCAGCGCAATCTTCGAGCGCGTACGGGTCGAAGAGAACGAGCTGCTGCTGGACCCGGGCCCCTTGAGCACGCCGTTCGCCTGCCTGCGCCCGCTGATCGCACAGCTGATTTTCACCCACATCTACCTGGGCATCGCCGAAGGCTCCTTCGAGGACGCCCGCGCCTACACCCTCAAGGAGGCGCGGCCCTGGTTCAAATCGCCGGCCAGCCATATCGGCGAAGACCCCTACGTCCTGGCCCACTACGGCGAGTTCTGGGTTGGCCTGGAAGGTGTTCGCGCGCTGGTGCAACGCGCCTCCAGCCTGCTCGACGCCGCGTGGAACCAAGGACCAGACCTCGGGGAGGCCCAGCGCGGCGAACTGGCCCTGGCCATCGCCACCGCCAAGGTGGCCGCCACCCGGACCGGCCTCGACCTGTGCAGCCGCCTGTTCGAAGTCACCGGCGCACGCTCCACCCACGCCGCCCTGCGCCTGGATCGCCACTGGCGCAATCTGCGCACCCAGACCCTGCACGACCCGGTGGACTACAAGGTCCGCGAACTGGGCGAGTGGGCCCTAAACCAGACCCTGCCGAAGCCGACCTTCTACTCATGAAAGCACCGCGCCAAGCCTCTTCCAACCTGCTCACGCTGCCCCCCTCCCCGGCCCTGGCCACTTCGGTCAGGGCCACCGCCCAGGTATTCGAGGACCCGAAGTCCCAGTCCCTGCTGGCGCACCTCCAGCAAGTGGCGCCGAGCGAGGCCAGCGTGCTGATCATCGGCGAGACCGGCACCGGCAAGGAGCTGGTGGCGCGCCATGTGCACAACCTCAGCAGTCGCCGTGACGGCCCCTTCGTAGCGGTCAACTGCGGCGCATTTTCCGAATCCCTGGTGGAAGCCGAACTGTTCGGCCATGAGAAAGGCGCCTTCACCGGCGCCCTGGCGGCCAAGGCGGGATGGTTCGAGGCGGCCAACGGCGGCACCTTGTTCCTCGACGAGATCGGCGACCTGCCGATGCCCATCCAGGTCAAGCTGCTACGTGTGCTGCAGGAGCGTGAGGTGGTGCGCCTCGGCTCGCGCAAGAGCATTCCCATCGATGTGCGCGTGCTGGCGGCCACCAATGTGCAACTGGAAAAGGCCATCAACGCCGGGCACTTCCGCGAGGACCTCTACTACCGACTCAACGTCGTCAGCCTGGAACTCAGCCCTCTGCGCGAGCGCCCCGGCGATATCCTGCCGCTGACCCGTCACTTCATAGACGAGTACAGCCGGCGCCTTGGCTATGGCCGCAGCGAGCTCAGCCCCGACGCTGAACGCAAACTGCGCGGCTACTCCTGGCCAGGCAATATCCGCGAGCTGGAAAACGTCATTCACCACACCCTGCTGATTTGCCGCGATGGCGTGATCCAGGCAGCCGACCTGCACCTGTCCAACCTGCGCATCGACCGCCCGGAAGAACCGCGCGGCGTCGAAGGGGGTGCCGAGGCGCAACTGCAACAGGCGTTCCAGCGCCTGTTCGAAGAGCAGGCTGGCGACCTCCACCAGAAGGTCGAAGACGCGCTACTGCGCGCGGCCTATCGCCATTGCCACTACAACCAGGTACACACAGCCAACCTGCTGGGACTTAGCCGCAACGTCACCCGCAGCCGCCTGATCGCCATCGGCGAGTTGGTGGTGAGCCGGCGCAGCACGCAGCGCATCGATGGCCAGCGGGAAGTGCAGTTGTCGGTCTGACCGTTCAGCTTGGTAGCAAGGTGCCGACGGGCAGCGAATCCGGGGCGTCGCACTCTCCCACGACGGGCGGGGAATCGTCCTGGCCGCTGACCGGTTCATCCTCGGCATCCAGGCCGACGACGCCCAGCACGCGGTAGCAATCGACGTCGTCCTCCAGGGGAATGGCGAACAGTCGGACCGTTTCCGGCAGGGCGAAGCGATGTACCTCCTCGCCGATGGCGACGCCATTGCGAAAGGCCTGCAAGTACAGCTCGGCGGCCACCGCCTCGCCCTCCTCGTCGCGGCTCAACACGCCGACGAGGCTGTCTTCTTCGTCAATGAATTGCTGCCAATGTCCGCGCAGGTGAACGTCCGCCGCCTGCACCGGGCCGACTGCCGACAGCCCGAACAGGCAGCAGAGCGCCAGGCCCCGAAAGCCCACGCCCATCAGCGACTACTCAGCTGGCCGTAACCTTCCGGGGTCGGCAGGCCGAGCCATTCCTGCCAGCGCTGCAGGTCACCGCGCGCATTCTCGAACAGTGCGCTGGCCTGCATGTTGTCCAGGGACTTCACGCACTCTTCCAGCGCGGCGTCCTCTCGCAGGCAGGGGTTGTCAGGCGGCAACTGGGTGCCTGCCAGGTACGAAACCAGGAAGTAGGTCGCCGCGTTGTCGTTGGGGAAGATGTGCTTGCCGCCGGTGCGAAGCCAGCCGCGCAGGGCTTCGGTGAGGTTGTCGGCATAGGCCTTGGCGTCGGGCGTGAAATCGACCTCGGTGCAGTCCTTCAGATACAGGCTGCTGGCGCTGTCGTCGGAGACCTTGCCGAAAACAGTGCAGTAGAGGTCGACGTATTTTCCCTCGACCACCGGCTCGGAGTATTTGCGCGGATCGCTGTGGAGCTCCGCCTGCACGTTCAACTGCGGATGGGCGCCGGGCAGTTCCAGGACCACGTCATCGGCATAGTCGACCCGAACGCCCAGGACCTCACCAGTGACGATGAGCTTGCGACCTTTGAAGAACGGGTCCACCGCCTCCTCGTCACCTTCGTAGATCTGAGCCAGGCGCGAGCTGGGCATGCGCTCCATCGGGTTGACCATCGCCAGCTCGTTCAGCGCCGACTTCCCCCCGTCCAGGGCGACCAGGTAATCCTGCTCCATGATGTGCCGGAAGAAATTCAGGGCGCCCGGATTCACTTCCGGATGGTCCGCCGCATCTTGTCGCGTCGAGGCTTCACCCTCGGAGTAGATGCGTTGTGGCGCGGGGGTCTTGGTCAGCTCACGGGCCGTGGTGGTGATGTGCACGCCCAGCAGGAACAACGGCACCGAGAGCACGACCACAGCGACGCTGCACCCTTTTCCGGTCAGGCTTTCGATTGCCCGCCAACTGGCGGGGCACAGCCAGATCGCGCCGGAGAGCATCAGCAAGCCGCCGATGACGGAGTTGCGCATGACCCCGAACGAGACGGCCACCAGGACCGAACAGACGATCCAGCAGATCAGCCGGATGACAGGTACGAACTTCATTCAACGCCCCTTCTGGTAGCAAGACAGGCCCCGGAAGTTTCGGGGGAGGCCCGAGCCTCCCTCGGGTCATCGACCTCGGGACGGGCGGATTCTTGGAGGGGGAGCGGAGAAATCAAAATCAGCAATGTTCATTTGCGGTTAGCAGAGCGCTGGAGGCGGATTCCGAGGGGCTTGAAGGACGTTGGAGGAAGTTTCCTCCAGGCTTCAACGCTCAGCTGACACAACCCTCACCCCCTGCCCCCGCTCTGCGCCCCGGCCTGATCGCTTCGCGATCCGGCGTTCATCGGCACTGGAAGCGGTGCTTCCAAAAGCGTGCCTCTTTACCCCAGAGGTAGAGGGGTGACTCGCGCTGGCGGCTCTGTACGTCCCGGGGGCACCCTTCCTGTGGGGGCGAATTCATTCGCTAAGCAGGCCGAAGGGCTGCCCTGATACTCCGAGCTGCCAGTTCACCCTCTCCCCCGGCCCCTCTCCCGGAGGGCGAGGGGTGACTCGAGCCGGCGACTCCGTACTTCCCGTGGGGAACCTTCCTGTAGGGGCGATTTCAATCGCCAAGCAGGCCGAAGGGCTGCCCTGATACTCCGAGCTGCCGGTAATCACCCTCTTCCGAACGCGGCCCGCCCCGCCCCCTCTCCCTGAAGAGGAGAGGGGTGACTCGCGCAGGCGAGCCAATAGCCAACCTGAAGCAGCCAGCGGCCCGAAACCAGCCCGGTACAGGGCCCCAACATCAATGAACATTTTTGATTCGCATCAGGCCCACGGCGGCTTCGAAAATCGACACCGTGACTACTTCAACGGAGTGCCTGAAATGCTGGTCCTGTGTCGCAATGTCGGGGAATCCCTGGTCATCCAGAACACCTCGGATACCCTCACTCGCATCAAGGTCGTTCGCACCGAGCGGCCCATGGTCATCCTCAGCGTGGAAACCCGCACCCTGGATGGGAAGCTCAAGGAAGTGACCGAACTTCGCCTGCCGGAAAGCGCCTGACAGGGGCAGGCGCCGGAGGGTGGCCAGCCGTTGCCACCGCTCCAGGAGCCCGCCTGGGGGTTCAGCGGTTAAGGCAACGGAAGTTGTCGATCTCCCGGGCGTAGTAGCAGATCGCGCCCTCCGGCGCCGGCAGGAACTCCAACCGCATCGTCGCCCCCGTCGCCAGGCCGTACTGGCGGCCGAACAGCACGTCGGGGATTTCACTCATCCGTTCCATGGGCCTGGCCCGACTCGTCTGGGCCTTCTGCAGGCGGACATCGATACTGCGGGGTCCGAAATGCAGGACGTCCGCCACCAGCGACGCGTAATTGACCTCCGAAGCGACTCGCTCCATGGCAGCGAAGCTCATCTTTTCACCGATGATGAGCCGCTCTTCCAGGCGAATCCGCGCACCGTCGTTGAGCACGATGTCGCTGGTGCCGTGGTAGGAAACGCCGAGCCTGTAGGCGGGACGGTCGAACACCAGGCCGGCCACGGCCAGCAAGGCCAGCCCGCCGAGGATGAAGGCGTGTTTGTAGCGGCGCAGCATCATGGCCAGCCCCTCATGCAGCGACGGACCATTTCCAGTTGCAGGTTGGCCATCTTGTTGTCCTCGAGAAAGATCAGGTTCTCCGTGGTGCCATCGGTACGCACGCAGGCCAGGTCGTAGAGGCGGTTCGAGCGGTTGATCCAGATATGTCCGGCAAGGCCTTCCTCGCGCGCATCCAGCGCCGGCTTGAAGGTCTCGCGAATCCTGGCGTTCTCCTCGGCGCTGTCGCCGATGAAGTGGTAGGTCATGGGACCGGCCGCCACGTCTTCGATCACCAGCTCCGACGCTGCGTCGTCGAACACACCCAGGCGATACAGCGCCACCAGGGCGAGCAGGCAGAACATCAAGGCATAGGCAGGTACCAGCAGCTTCGGCGAGCGGAGCAGGTTCGCCAGCCGATGCCGTGGGGCGGTGGATGGAGAATCGGCGGTCGTAGGGGCCTGCTCCGCGTCCGACCCGGCCACGACCTCGGCGACGCCCGGCGCGGACGCCGATGCGGGCGGCGGCGTGGCTTCGTCGGCGACCTGTTGCGCGTTGAATCGATAACCCCGGCGCGGGACGGTCTGCAGCAACTCGTGGTCGGTGCCGTCTTCGATCAGGTTGCGCAGGGTGAATATCGCCTGGTTCAGACTTCCGGCGGCAACCACACGGTTATCCCAGGCGTATTCCATTATTTCGTTGCGACTGCGGGTTTCCCCCGGTTTATCCAGAAGAAGTTGCAACAAGCGGGACTCCGAATAGGAAAGTGTCACCGCGCGCGGTTCACCCACACTCGAACTTATATGCAACTGGTTGCTTGCGGCATCAAACAATACTGCGCCGCCACTTTTCAGGAAGAACTTGAACTGGTTTTTCATGAATCTTTTCTGAGCTTATTGATTTCATTAACCACAGGAATGATGCGGATTCTCTCGCACATCGACTCCCAGCTGCGCACCACACGGCACAAATAACGATTTTTGATTCTTGTTCTGGCCGCCCTTGGCCCACAGTGCATGGGCGCCGGAAAGGGCGCGAAAGCAAGGCTTCACGTGCTCTTTCATCCGGACGAACCGCTTGCGGCAAGCCGGATTGCGTTCGTGCCTGCGACCACTCCCCGGTGCATCGAGCAGGCCGGCCGGCGCAACCCCAACAGGAATTCCCATGCATATCAAAGAACTTTCCATCCTCTCGCTTTCGATGGCGCTGTGTGGCTGTTCAATGGCACCCGCCATCGACACGACCGAACTATCGACGCAACCGGCCACTGCGCCTTTGCAAATCATTGAAAGAGACGAAGGCACCATTGCCTGGAAGAAATATCCAGCGCCACTTTCAAGCAAACACGACAAATCGATATTCATCGACTTGCCCAAGTCACTCGCCAATAACGAGCAGGTTTTCAGCGAGTCCGATGCAGATATCAACAAACTGCTCCTCCACTTCCGTGGCCAACTGGAACGGCAATTGTCCTCAGCCGGCTACCGCCTGGTGAACCGGCCCACACCGGGGGCCCTGTCCTTGCGCGTATCGATCGCCGATCTCCAGCGTAAACCCCGTGATCCGAACGTCACGGAGTACATCCCGATCGGCATGCTGATCGGCCTCTCCCTGCACGTCACCGGCGTGCGCGATGAAACCCTCTATGTGTTCTTCGAAAGCGAAGTCCGCGACGGCACCAGCGGCGAAACCCTCGCTCGCGCCGTCGACCGCGCCAAGGGTCGCAACATCGGGCAATCCGACAAACCCACGGTCGAGGACATCTATCCCGCCCTCGACGCGAGCGCATTGCAGATTCGCGAACGCCTGGACAGAGAGTTCCGACCAAAAGGTTCGGCCTGATCCCCCGCTCCAATCCAACCAACCCCACAGGACAAATGATGAAATTCGGCAAACAACTGGCAGCCGCCCTCCTGACCTTCAGCTCCCTCAGCGCCTTCGCGGATGACCGCGGCCTGTACGTGGGCGGCGGCGTGACCCGGGTCGAAATCGACGAGCACACCCTCGGCGACGACGACAACAGCTACAAGGCCTACGTCGGCTACCGCTTCAACCCCTACCTGGCGGTGGAAGGCGCATGGGTCGACCTGGGCAGCTTCGAAGGCGAGCGTGCCGATTTCGACGGGCACTCCCTGCAGGCCGCCGCCCATTTCGGCATTCCGGTGGGCGACCGCGTGCGCCTGTTCGCCAGTGCCGGCGTGCATGCCTGGGAGGCCGACGACGACAGCGCCGGCGACAGCAGCGACCTGGACCTGACCTACGGTCTCGGCGTCGAAGTGGACGTGTTCCGCAACGTCGGCGTGCGCCTGGAACAGGAAGTCCTGAAGGTCGGCGACATCGAACTCGACCAGACCAGCGCCAGCGCCTACGTGCTCTTCTGATTCCCCGTGCGGCTCCTGCCTCGGCAGCGAGCCGCTCCTTCCCAGGGGCTGCATCTCAGCCCCTTTTTTCCAGCCTGCCGAACAGGCTTTCCGACTGCATTTCCTCCCGCTCCTGGGCGAATCGGTAGGAGACGTAGTACTTGTACACGTTGCTCACGTAGTCGAGGGTTTCGCGCCCCAGTTCCCTGGCCGCCATCCGCTCCACATGGCCGTACCAGCGATCCGGGTCGAGACCTTTTTCCCGCGCCATGCGCCTGATCTTCTGCAGATTGCCAGGCCCCGCGTTGTAGGCAGCCAGCAGCATGAACATACGGTTGTCCGGGGTCAGCGCCGGGTCGTCCAGGTAGGTGTCGGCGAGAAAACGCAGGTACTTGCTGGCAGCTTCGACGTTCCTTTCCGCACTGCTGCCCACACCTGACACCCGCACATTGGGATCCGCCGCGGTACTTGGCAGCACCTGCATCACCCCCACCGCGCCCTGGTTGCTGCGCGCACGCTGGTCGAACCGCGACTCGTGGAACGCCTGGGCCATCAGCATCAGGGGATCCAGGCCATGGCGCTCGGCGGACGCGATGAAGGCCCGATTGAGGCGGTGGAAGCGACGCAGCTCGTCGGCTGAAGCCGGTTCATCGAGAAAGCGTCCGGCATCCAGCCGGTCTTCCTTCCAGGCTCGCGCCGGGCGCCTGCCGCGCTGCTGGTCACTGAAAAACTCCGCCAATACATCACGCAGCTCGGGATTGCCGTCGCGCACGGCCCAGGCGTAGGGGCCGCCCCAGGAGAATTGGAGGGGCTGGATCGCAAGGTTGTCCAGGGTCGGCTGCCAGGCTTTCGCCACGCGCCGGTCCACCACGGCTGCGGCGAGCGTCCCGGCATTCACTCGTCCCAGCAGCTCCTCGGGCTCGATGCCTTCGGCTTGGGGCAACAGATGAATCGGCGCCAGACCCCGTTCGCTGAAGGTCCGGCTCAGTTCCACCAGTCCCCAGAAATCATTGCTCAACGCGGGTACGGCGACCTCCTTGCCGGCCAGGTCATCGAGGCGCGCCAGCCTCGCGCCGGAGGGGCCGCTCACCAGCACCGGTTCGCTGCGGAACTCACCGGACGCCATGACCACCTGACCACCTGACCACCTGACCACCTGACCACCGAAGCGTGCGCGCTCGTCTGCCACCAAACCACCTGCAGCAATGTCGCCGACGCCACGGATCAGGCTGGGTAGCAACTGGTCGCGGCTCACCGGGATGAACATCACGTGCCAGCGCGAACCACCACTCCGGCGCGGGTATCGCTGATTGAGCCAGCGTTCGAACGCCAGTCCGGTTTCATGGCTGACACCCTTCTGGCGGCCTTGCTCGATGTGGAAGAAGGTGCGGCTGTAAGGGACCAGGATGCGGATGGTGCGGCGCTCGCGAATGCACTCGAAATCATAGGTTCGATTCGGCGGCGGCTCGGGTGCGAGCATCGGCGCTGCAATCGGCACGACGTTCTGCTGCACGGCGTGGGCCAGCGGCAGGACGCCCAGCAGCAGGCCGGCCGGCAGGGCGATCACGCCCGGGAGCGAGCGCAGCAATGTGCGCCCTGTACGAGTTGCCATGGGAGTTCCTGTGTTCGGATTCAGGTCCGCCCGCGGCCGGATGAACGCGGCCCGCGGGCGGTGAGCCTGGCGGCTCAGTAGCGCTGGGCGATGTAGCGGAAGGGATAGTCGGGGGATTGATAGGTCCCGATCCTGCCGCGCTTGGGCAGCTTCGCTTCGCTTTCTTCGGGGACGTCCTCGTAGGGAATCTGGTCCAGGAGGTGCTGGATGACATTGAGGCGAACGCGGCGCTTGTCCTCCGAGCGGGCGATATGCCAGGGCGCCCACGAGGTATCGGTCGCGATGAACATTTCATCGCGCGCCCGGGTGTAGTCGTCCCAGCGAGTGAAGGACTTGATGTCCATCGGCGACAGCTTCCAGGTCTTGCGCCCGTCGCGGATGCGGTCCTCGAGCCGGCGCTCCTGCTCCTGCGGACTGACCTCCAGCCAGTACTTCAGCAGAATGATCCCCGACTCGACCACCGCGCGCTCGAACAGCGGCGTGAAGGCAAAGAACTTTTCGACCTCCTTGTCACTGCAGAAGCCCATGACCCGCTCGACGCCCGCGCGGTTGTACCAGCTCCTGTCGAAGATCACGACTTCGCCGCCGGCCGGGAAGTGGCCGATATAGCGCTGAACGTACATCTGCGACTTCTCCCGCTCCGTGGGCGTCGGCAACGCGACAGTACGGAAGATGCGCGGGCTGGTGCGCTCCGTGAGGGCCTTGATCACACCGCCCTTGCCGGCCCCATCCCGGCCTTCGAAAACGACGCAGACCTTGATTCCCTCCTGCACCACCCAGCGCTGCAACTTCACCAGTTCGACATGCAACCTTTTCAGCTCCGCCTCGTACTGCTTGCGAGGCATCCTGAGGCCGTTGGCCAACTCCCTGGACTTGTCGGATTTCCCGGTCATACATCCCTCTCTCTGTCAGACATGCGGATTCCGCGCAGCGAAATCCGTGCAGTTGTCCAGACGCGCTCGGGTACTCCCTGCGACCGTCCCGCACCCGGCCGGCGGGAACGTCCCGCCAGTCCTTGAAACCGGGGGGCGACAAAGCGTTGCGCCGCCCAACCCGGATTTCCCGCAGCCAGAAAAAAACACCTGCCCGTCGCTCCGGCACCCGCAAGGGTCCCGGGGCGAAAGGCAGGTGCAACGCTCAATGGAAGGGGAAGATGTAGTTCATCCAGGCCGCCATGCGCAGGAGGATCTTGCGCATCACCGCTACATGGTGGAAATGCTCGCTGTAGAGCGCCGCCTGGCCGTAGGCGCCGCCGGGCATCAGGGACGCGTAGCGGGCATAGTCCGGGTCGGTGATCTCGACGATCACCGGCACCCGGCCAGGCGGCGGCGAGCCGGAGAAGCTGAGCAGGTTGCCGGACGGCTGCACCTGGCCTTCGCCGATCACCGATATCACCTGCTTCACCTTGCCCTTGAACACCTGGCCCGGGATGCCGTCGAACGCCACTTCGGCCTCGTCGCCGGGCGTCAGACGCAACTGGCTGTTCTGGCGCATCCAGGCGGCGATGTAGTGCCCCTCATCCGGGATGAACACCATGGACGGACGCAGCGGCAACCGCGTGGCCATCATTCCCGGGCGCAGCGACACATGGGTCACGAAGCCCTTGCTCGGCGCGCGCACCACGGTGTGGTCGAGGTCGAACTGGGCAATGTTCAGCTGCGCCTGCAGGTCGTCCACCCGTGCGGTGGTGAGGTCCACGTCGCGACGGTTGCCGACATTGCGGGCAGCCAGTTCACGGGCACGGGACTGGTCGGCACGGGCCGAAACCAGCTGCGCCTTGATGGATTTGACCTTGTTCTCGAACGGCGTCGGGTCGATGCGGAACAGCACGTCGCCCTTCTCCAACGGCTGGTTGGTCTTGACCGGCACCTCCACCACCTGACCGCTGATCGTCGGAATCACCGGCGTCGACACGAAGTAGCTGCGCGCCACTTCCGAGTACGGGTGGTTGTAGTTCATCAGGAAGATCAGGGTCCCGATCAGCACCACACCGCCCAGTGCGGCAGTGGGCACCGACCACTTGTTCAACGGAATGCGGAAGATATTGAAGATGGCAACGCAAATGGCCGTGTAGGTGAGGATCAACAACAGGTCCATGTCAGGCCTCCTCTACCGCACGGGCCGAACGGGACACGCCCTGCCCTTCGAGGCGTTCGAGGCGCCGGCGCATCTCGGCCAATTGCTGCTCCAGCTCCGCCTTCGGCGTGCCGAAGCCCCAGCCGCGATCCTCGCGATACAACATCGCCCAGATCCACAGGAACGGCCACATCGCATGGAGGGTGAACAGGCTCACCCAGCCGGCGGCGTGGATGGCGTCCTGGTGCGGATGGTTGCGCCGCTTGGAGATTTCATAAGGGATGTCGTGGATCACGATGATGCCGTAGAACAGCACGATCACGACGAAGAACAGCACGCCAAGGGCGAAGTAATCGAGAATCCCGTCACTTACCATTTCATCACCTGGTTTTCGGGGGGAAAGACGTCCGCATCCGGCCGGGTTGTGCAAGGCGCCGGAGATATTGCGGATTCGAGGCCAGGCCGCTGTGCGCCAGTGTTTCCGGCGCACGCGAAAAGGAACCGGCCATCAACCGGTTCCCACCTGGAGGTTTATCGGGAGAAGCCCGTCAGGGTCTGAAGTTGCTCGCGTCCCGCGCCCAGTCATCGAGCACGGGCTTGAGGTCGTCCAGCACCAGCGGTGTCTTGCGGTTTTCCAGGCTCAAGCCCTGGCCCTTGCGCACCGTTCTGACGACGGGCTTGCCGCTGGCTGCATCCACCGCTTCCACTTCGGCGTAGATGGCCACTTCCTGGTCGCGCGTTCCCACCGCCGTGGTGGTGGCAGCCGCCAGCAGGGCGATCGGGATGACCTCGTAGGCCTTCAGGTGCTCGGTGGAGATCGCCACGGCGGAGATGGACGGACGCACTATCAGGGTGTCCGCCTCCGGTGCTCCGACCAGGCGGGCCCTGCCGATTAGCTCGCGCTGCAGCGCCATGCGCATGTAGGTGGCGATCTGGTCCATGGTCTGCTGGCTCATCTGGTCGCTGGGGGCCTGGGCCGGATGGAACACCGGTTTTTCCACCAGGAGCGTGCCATAGCGCTTCGGGTCGAAGTCCGGCGCGGTCCAGCGCAAGACGGGCTCGCCGCTGGCGGACATGGTTTCTTCGAGCTTCGAATAATCCCCGAGGAAACCCGAGTATTCCTCGGGTTGGGTGATCGTGCTGGAACAGCCGCTGCCGAGCAGGACAACGCCTGCCAGCGCAAGGGTGCAAAGCGGTTTCGCCATGAATGACTCCAGGAGTTTATCGGGGCGGGCGCAACACGCTTTCCACCCCTTGGAACCGGGTCGCAAAGCCTAGGGATAGCCACCACACAGCTCTTCGCATCTCACGACAAAAATTTCGCTTTTGATGACAACGTGACGCAGTTCCTTGCAACAAAACATGTCGATCCGCATCACGTCGTCAGAGGTAGCGCCCGACTGAAACGGGCCCGGGCTTTATCACTCCCCGCGATAAAGGCATGCCAAGTCATTCCTTTCATTCATCAGCGGGACGTGTTGAGCTCGGCTGGCGAGAAATTTGTGCGAAATTCGACGACCGTCAGTTCGCCGACGACCCGCTACCTGCTAAAACAAACAACGAGCCCTATCGCAGTTCACTTATGGCCGGCAGCATTCCAGAAACCGCTTTCACGCCCTACCCGCCTCTGCTCGAGCAGCCGGTCCAGCTCACTCGCGCGGAACTGCTCGCCTCCCTGGAAAACACCATGGCGCGCCATCGCGGCGGACCGGTCTGGCTGTTCGCCTATGGCTCGCTGATCTGGCGACCGGAATGTCCCGCGGTGGAGTCCCGCCGCGCGCGCATCCACGGCTACCATCGCGGGCTCTACCTCTGGTCGCTGATCCATCGCGGCACGCCGGAAACGCCGGGGCTGGTGCTGGGACTGGACCGTGGCGGCTCCTGCGCGGGTTTCGCCTATCGCCTGCCGGAAGAACAACTGCACGAACACCTGTTCGCCCTCTGGCAGCGGGAAATGCCCGATGCCGCCTACCAGCCGAAATGGCTCAACTGCCAGTTGGAGGGCGGGCCCCAGGTGCAAGCCCTTGGCTTCGTGTTGCGCCGTGACTTCGCCTGCTATGCCGGCGCCCTGCCGGACCATGTGCTGCGCCAGGTGTTCGACGGCGCGAGCGGCCACTACGGCAGCACGCGGGACTACGTGGAGAAAACCGCGAGCACCCTCCGCGCCCACGCCATGCCCGACCGCAAGCTGGAAGAAGCGCTGGTGCGTTGCTGCAAGCAGGGAGCGCTGGTCTTCAGCTGAAGCGGTGGCAATCCGTTCCTGCCCCGGCAACTTGCTTACCACTCAACACGAAATTTCCTGCACGGGTCTGCCTTGAACCCCTACGAGGCGCATGAGTAGTTTTCCGAGCGAAACGCTCCCGTTCCCTGACTCATGGAAATTGGCATGAAGACCCCGCATCGCTTCCCCACTCTGGAAGACTTCAACGACGACGTGCTGGACGTGCGCGACGACTCCAGCCCTGAGGCGTTCCACCACCTGGGCGACTACCGGCTGGTGCAAGTCTGCCGCCTGATCGAACGCCTGCGTCTTGAACAGGCATCAGGCACCGCCGACCGCTTGCGCCAGGAAGCCCTGCTATCGGGAATGGAAGCGCTGCTGATGGATGCGCATCTGATGTATGCGCGGGCCCATGGGCAGACCGGTAGCAAGGCTTAACCCCACCTTGTCTGGCATGTCTTTTGTGGGGGCGAATTCATTCGCAAAGCAGGGCGCAGGTCTGCCCTGTAGGAGCGAATTCATTCACGAAAGGGACCGGCACGGTTCACCTGGCAATCCCCTCACCCCAACCCCGCTCTGCGCCCCGGCCAGATCGCTTCGCGCTCAGGCGTTCATCGGCAACGGAAGCAGTGCTTCCGAAAGCATGCCTCTTCACCCCAGAGGGAGAGGGAGACGTCTGTGCCACCCCGGCGGTTGGTGGCTTTTCCTGTAGGGGCGATTTCAATCGCCAAGCAGGGCAAAGCCCTGCCCTACAGCAACACCCGTTCAATCAACCCCAACCTCGACCACATCCCCTTGCAACCTGACCGGCCATACCCGCAGCTTCTGCTCCGGATACTCCAGGCAAGAACCGTCCTCCAGACGGTAGTGCTGCTTGTAGAGCGGCGAGGCGATCACCAGGTCGCCGCCGAGGTGGCCGATGATGCCACGGCCGATCACGTTGGCCTGAGCCAGCGGGTCGTGGTTCTGCACCGCAAACAATTGCTCGCCCTCTTCGCCTTTCAGGTAGAACAGCGCCACCTGGATGTTGCTCACCCAGGCCACCACGCCCGAGTTGGGCACCAGGTCCTGCCGGCCGCAGACGGCTTGCCAACGGCTCCGGACCTCGCTGTGTTGCAGGCTTGCTTCGATCATCAGACCACCTCCTCGGCTACTGGGATCAAGGTGAGCTCGGCCGCCCGCGCCGGACGGATCTGCCCACGTTCTTTGACGAAATGGATGTCCGGGTCGCCGCTTGCGTCGTTGACGAAGGTGCGGAAGCGCTTGAGCTTCTCCGGATCGTTGATGGCGTTGGCCCACTCGCACTCGTAACGGTCCACCACCAGTTGCATCTGTGCTTCCAGCTCCGCACCCAGGCCCAGGCTGTCGTCGATGATCACCGCCTTGAGGTAGTCCAGGCCGCCTTCCAGGCTCTCGCGCCAGACCGAGGTGCGCTGCAGCTTGTCGGCGGTGCGGATGTAGAACATCAGGAAGCGGTCGATGTAGCGGATCAGGGTTTCGTCATCCAGGTCGGTGGCGAACAGCTCGGCGTGACGCGGGCGCATGCCGCCGTTGCCACTGACATAAAGGTTCCAGCCTTTCTCGGTGGCGATCACGCCCACGTCCTTGCTCTGCGCCTCGGCGCATTCGCGGGTGCAGCCGGAGACGGCGAATTTCAGCTTGTGCGGGGAACGCAGGCCCTTGTAGCGGTGCTCGATATCCAGGGCCATCTTCACGCTGTCCTGCACGCCGTAGCGGCACCAGGTGCTGCCGACGCAGGACTTCACGGTCCGGGTCGACTTGCCGTAGGCGTGGCCGGTCTCGAAGCCGGCGGCGATCAGTTCCGCCCAGATATCCGGCAGCTCGTGCAGCTGGGCGCCGAACAGGTCGATGCGTTGGCCGCCGGTGATCTTGGTGTAGAGGTCGTACTTCTTCGCCACTTCGCCGATGGCGATCAGGCCTTCCGGGGTGATCTCGCCACCGGGGATGCGCGGCACCACCGAGTAGGTGCCGTTCTTCTGCATGTTGGCCATGAAGGTGTCGTTGGTGTCCTGCAGCGGCACCAGCCAGGGGTCCTGGATCGGCCGGTTCCAGCAGGACGCGAGGATGGAGCCGATGGCCGGCTTGCAGATCTCGCAGCCGACATGGCCGCGACCGTGTTTGGCGAGCATTTCCTCGAAGGTCTCGATGCCCTCCACACGCACCAGTGCATAGAGCTCCTGGCGGGTGTAGGCGAAGTGCTCGCAGAGGCTCTTGTCCACCGCCACGCCACGGGCCGACAGCTCGTGCTCGACTACCTGCTTGAGCAGCGCTGCGCAACCGCCGCAGCCGGTGGCCGCCTTGGTGCAGGACTTCACCCCGGCGACGTCGGTGCAACCGCTGTCGATGGCGGAGCAGATCGCGCCCTTGCTGACGTTGTGGCAGGAACAGATGGTGGCGGTGGCCGGCAGCGCGTCGGCGCCCAGGGCCGGAGCACCTTCGCCCGCTGGCAGGATCAGGCTGGACGGGTCGGCGGGCAGCTTGATGCCGTTCTGCACGTACTGCAGCAGGGTGTCGTAGTAGCTGTTGTCACCCACCAGCACGGCGCCCAGGGCCTGCTTGCCGTCGGCGGAAACCACCAGGCGGCGGTAGCTGGAGGTGGCTTCGTCGATGAAACGGTAGCTGCGCGCGCCGGGCAACGCGCCGTGGGCATCGCCGATGGAGCCCACATCCACGCCCAGCAGCTTCAGCTTGGTGGACATGTCGGCGCCGATGAAGGGATCGGCGTCTTCACCGCAGAGCTGCGTGGCGACGCTGCGGGCCATCTGGTAGCCCGGGGCGACCAGGCCGAAGATGCTGCCGTTCCAGGCGGCGCACTCACCGATGGCGTAGATGCCCGCATCCGAGGTCAGGCATTGGCCATCGATGGCCACGCCGCCGCGCGGGCCCAGTTCGAGGCCGCACTGGCGGGCCAGGGCGTCCTGCGGGCGGATACCGGCGGAGAAGACGATCAGATCGGTTTCCAGGAAATCCTCGCCAGCGAAGTTCATCCGATAGCGATAGTCCTCCCCGACGCTGATGGACTGGGTGGCCTTGGAGAGGTGCACACCCACGCCGAGCGCTTCGATACGCGCCTTGAGGGCCGCACCGCCGAGGTCGTCGAGTTGGACCGGCATCAGACGCGGGGCGAATTCCACCACATGCGCGTCGAGGCCCAGGGACTTCAGCGCGTTGGCCGCTTCCAGGCCCAGCAGGCCACCGCCCACCACTACACCACGGCGTGCCTGGGCGGCAGCGGCGCGGATGGTGTCAAGATCAGCCAGGGTGCGATAGACCAGCCGCGAGTCGCCCTCGGCGCCTTCGATGGGGGGCACGAAGGGATACGAACCGGTGGCCAGCACCAGCTTGTCGTAGGCCAGGCTGCCGTTGGCGGTGATCACCTCGCGACGCTCGCGGTCGATCTCCAGCACCGGCACGCCCAGGTGCAGGGTCACGCCCGGCGTCTGATAGAGGCTGGCCTCGCTCAGGGCCAGGGATTCGGCATCGCGGCCCGTGAAGTATTCGGACAGGTGCACGCGGTCATAGGCACGCAGCGGCTCTTCGCTGAAGACTTCGATGCGATAGCGGCCCAGGGCGCCGCGCTCGATCAGTTGCTCGACGCAATGATGGCCGACCATGCCATTGCCGATGACGATCAGCGTTTGCACATCAGGGGAAGCGACGTTGGAGTTCATAGGTAGCACCCGGCCCAAGCCAATCACGTTTTCTGGGGGCAAAAAAAAGCGCCTGGGACTTATCGTCCCAGGCGCCTTTGCCTGTTCGTTCTTCGATGCCGCCGAGCCACTTTGCCTGGGGCACCTGTAAACCCGGGGAAGTGATCGCCATTGATCTGCCGGGCCGCCCGCCACGCTGTTCGTGGTGAGCCTGGAACTGCCTATGCAGTGGCTGTGCCAGATTGCCGAACCGCGTTTCGCGTTCCCTCCCCAATGCCAGCAACGGCGCGGCTTTCAGCAGATCCGGCAGATGCCTCGACCGTTGCTACTGGCGAATCCGGCGAGCATCCGGACAAGAACCAAAACGGTGCGAACGCACCTTCCGCGCCCCATCCTGAAGCTCATCCAGCGCATTGCGAATCAAGTCGGGAATTGCCCGCAAGCACCGCCCCACCAAGCCTTCGAGCACATTGCAGGGGACTTGGCATGTGCCTTGCGATAGCACCACCAAGGCAATCAATGCCGATTGCCCTACCCCACGACAAAGGCGCCGTGTCTCCCCCGTTACGACGGAGGGTGGCATGGCGCTTTTTCGTTTCCGTGCAAGGAACGGGATATGGCGAACAAGACAGTGCGAAGCGTGTGTCCCTATTGCGGCGTCGGCTGCGGCATCGTCATGGAAGTCGCGGACAACCGCGTGATCAAGGTGACTGGCGACAAGGACCACCCGAGCAACTTCGGCCGCCTCTGCACCAAGGGCAATACCTGCGCCCAGCCGCTCGCCGATTCCGGCCGCATGGACCACGCCTACCTGCGCCACGAACGCAGCCGCGACCCGGTACGCACCAGCATCGACCAGGCCATCGACGACACCGCGCGACGCCTCCGCGCCCTGCTCGATACCCATGGCCCGGACGCCATCTCCTTCTATGTATCCGGGCAGATGTCGCTGGAAGCGCAGTACCTGGCCAATAAACTGGCCAAGGGTTTCATCCGCACCCGCCACATCGAATCCAACTCCCGTCTGTGCATGGCCAGCGCCGGCAGCGGCTACAAACTCTCCCTGGGTTCGGATGGCCCGCCCGGCTCCTATCAGGATTTCGACAAGGCCAACCTGTTCCTGGTGACGGGCGCCAACATGGCCGACTGCCACCCGATCCTGTTCCTGCGCATGATGGACAGGGTCAAGGCCGGGGCCAAGCTGATCGTGGTCGACCCTCGCCGCACTGCCACCGCCGACAAGGCCAGTCTCTACCTGCCCATCAGGCCGGGCACCGACCTCGCCCTGCTCAACGGTCTGCTGCACTTGCTGCATCGCAACGGCCATACCGACCCCGACTTCATCGCCGCCCACACCACAGGCTGGGAAGCCATGCCGGCGTTCCTCGAGGACTACGCACCGGAACGCGTCGCCGCCATCACCGGCCTGCCTGAAGCGGATATCCACAAGGCCGCCCAATGGATCGGCGAAGCGCCGGAGTGGATGAGCTGCTGGACCATGGGCCTCAACCAGAGCACCCACGGCACCTGGAACACCAACGCCCTGTGCAACCTGCACCTGGCCACCGGCGCCATCTGCCGGCCAGGCAGCGGCCCCTTCTCCCTCACCGGCCAGCCGAATGCCATGGGCGGACGCGAAATGGGCTACATGGGCCCCGGCCTGCCCGGCCAGCGCTCGCTGCTGGTGGCTGACGATCGCGCCTTCATCGAAGACCTGTGGCAACTCCCGCGTGGGCACCTGCGCCAGGACGGCGGCAACGGCACCGTCGCCATGTTCGAGGCCATGCGTGACGGGGACATCAAGGCCTGCTGGATCATCTGCACCAACCCGGCGGCTACCGTGCCGAATCGCCGCCGTGCCATCGAGGGGCTGCAGGCCGCCGAACTGGTGATCACCCAGGACGCCTTCCTTGACACCGAGACCAATCGCTATTCCGACATCCTCCTGCCCGGCGCGCTGTGGGCCGAGTCGGAAGGCGTGATGATCAACTCCGAGCGCAATCTCACCCTCACCGGCAAGGCCGTGGACGCCCCCGGCGACAGCCTGCCGGACTGGCAGATCATCGCCCGCGTGGCCTGCGCGATGGGGTTCGCCGACGCCTTCGGCTACCGCTCCGCAGAGGAAGTGTTCGAGGAGATCAAGCAGGCCTGGAACCCCAAGACCGGCTACGACATTCGCGGCGCCAGTTTCGAGCTGCTGCGGCGGGGGCCGCTGCAATGGCCCTGCGCCCCCGGCAGCGAAGCCAACGCGCGCAACCCCATACGCTACCTCAACGACGGCGTCAGCCAGGCGCTCAAGCTGAATGCCGACGGCACCCGCCCGGTCATTGCCTTCTCCACCGGGGACGGCAAGGGGGTGTTCTTCCCCCGTCCGCACATGGAACCGGTGGACCTGCCCGATGATGCCTTCCCGCTGGTGCTCAACACCGGCCGCGTGCAGCACCAGTGGCACACCCTGACCAAGACCGGCAAGGTGGCCACCCTGAACAAGCTCAACCCTGGCGCCTTCCTGGAAATTCACCCGAGCGATGCCAACCGTCTGGGCATCGTCGACAAGAGCCAGGTTGAAGTGCGCTCGCGGCGTGGCCGCGCCATCTTGCCGGCGGTGGTCACCGACCGCGTGCAGCCGGGCAACTGCTTCGCGCCTTTCCACTGGAACGACCGTTACGGCGACGACCTGGCGATCAACGCGGTAACCAACGACGCCATCGACCCTATTTCGCTGCAGCCGGAATTCAAGTACAGCGCCGTCGCCCTGGCGCCCGTCACGCCGGCCAGACCCCAGCTCATCCCCTTGCTAGAAGTCGAGTCGGTCGCGGCCAGCGCCGCCGCCGGTTTCTCGGAGGAACTCGCCGACATGCCGATCAACGCCTTCGCCCGCCTGCTGAATCTCGAAACCAGCGCCGACCTCAGCCTGGCGCCCACCGAGCAGCGCTACCTGCAGGGTTACCTGCTCGGTCTGCGCAGCGAAGAGAGCCGCAAGCAAGGTGGTGTCCCGACCTTGCCGGCCAGCGCGCCCCTGGCCGCGGATACCCGCCTGCTGCTAGACGGCATCCTCGCCGGGCTGTTCTCCCGCAGCTGGGAGTCACCTGCGACGCAACCGGCGCCCGCGACCGTTGTGGATAACCCCTTGCTGGTGCTCTGGTGTTCGCAAACCGGCAATGCCGAGAGCTTCGCCGCCGTCTGCGCGGAACAGCTCAAGGCTGAAGGGCGCGCCGCGACGGTGCGCTCGATGGACGCCATCCAGCCCGCCGAACTGGCCAGCGCCGGCACCGTCCTGGTAATCGCCAGCACCTTTGGCGATGGCGATCCTTCCGACAACGGCGCATCACTCTGGAGCGCCCTGAACGCGGAAAACGCGCCCTTGCTGACCGGCCTGGACTTCGCCGTGCTCGCCATGGGCGACTCCAACTACGATCAGTTCTGCGGCTTCGGCCGCCGGCTCGACGCCCGCTTCGAAGCCCTCGGTGCCCGTCGCCTGGTGCCGCGCGTGGACTGCGAACCGGAATACGAGGAACCGGCTCGCGCCTGGCTGGCCGCCGTTCTAGGGGCACTGGCCGGTGCCAGGGCCCCGCAACCGGTCCTGGAGACCGTTGGAGCTCCCGCCGAGGACGCAGAGATTCCGGCCTACAGCCGCCAGCGTCCGCTCGCCAGCCGCCTACTGCGCAACCCAGTGCTGAATGCGCCGGGTTCGAGCAAGGAGACCCGGCAGATCGTCCTTGACCTAAAGGGCAGCGGGCTGAGCTATCAGGCCGGCGATGCACTGGGCGTGTGGCCCAGCAACTGCCCGTCGCTGGTGAACGAGGTCCTGACCGCGCTGGACCTCGACGGCAATCATTCGGTTGAAGTGAGAGACCAGGGCGTCCTGCCACTCGCCAATGCGCTGGGCCGGCATTTCGAGATCGCCAAGGTCACACCCGATGTGCTGCGCTTCATCGAAGAGCGCTCCGGCAGTACGGAACTCCAGCGCCTGCTGGAGCCGGCGAACAAGACGGAACTGGGCGACTGGCTCTGGGGCAAGCAACTGCCCGACCTGCTGCGTGCGTTCCCGATCCGCACCAGCGCAGAGGAATTGCTGGGCTGCCTCAAGCGCCTGCAACCGCGCCTCTATTCCATCGCCTCCAGCTCACTCGCCAGCCCGGATGAAGTCCACCTGACTGTTTCCACTGTGCGCTATCGGTGCGAAGAGCGTGACCGTGACGGCGTCTGCTCGGCCTTCCTCGCCGACCGCGCCGATCAGGGCGATGTGCCGATCTTCATCCAGAAGTCCGCCCACTTCCGCGTGCCGTCCGACCCGCAGCGGCCAATGATCATGGTCGGCCCCGGCACCGGCATCGCCCCCTTCCGCGCCTTCCTCCAGGAGCGCGAAGCTTCCGGCGCCAAGGGCCGCAACTGGCTGTTCTTCGGCGAACAGCGGGAAGCGACCGACTTCTATTACCGCGACGAGCTGCACGCCTGGCAGGCCAGCGGCCACCTGCATCGCCTCGACACCGCCTTCTCCCGCGACCAGGTGGAGAAGGTGTACGTGCAACAGCGCATGCTCGAACAGGGCGCCGAGCTCTGGCGCTGGCTGGAGGATGGCGCGCACTTCTACGTTTGTGGCGACGCCGGGCACATGGCACGGGACGTGGACGCGGCGCTAAAAGCAGTGGTGCGGGACCACGGTGGGCTCAGTGCAGCTGATGCGGAGGCCTACGTCGGCAGGATGGCGCGGGAGAAGCGCTATGTGAGGGATGTGTACTGAGTGGTAGGAGCGAGCTTGCTCGCGAACAGTCCGAGCACGCTCTTTCGCGAGCAAGCTCGCTCCTACAAAAAGTCTCACCGTTCTGGACCGTAGGGTGCGCTGTGCGCACCGACTTCAGGAAGAGGGGTTGGGCGTGAGCGCCGCCAGCACTTCCTCGGTGTTGAGGATCGCGTGCGCATAGGTCGGCCCGTTCAACTCATGGGCTGCGTGCATGGCTTCCGCTGAAAATGCCGCCGTCGCGTCCGTCACCAGCGTGACGTGATAGCCCAGCTCGGCGGCGAATCGCCCTGTGGATTCGATGCAGGTATTGGCCAGCATGCCCACCAGGATCACCTGCTGCACGCCATGCTGTTTGAGCTGGAAGTCCAGGTCGGTGTTGGCGAACCCGCTGCCGCCCCAGTGCTCATGCACCAGCACGTCACCTTCCAGGGGCTGGAAGTCCGGGTGCCATTCGCCACCCCAGCTACCTGCCGCGAACACCTGGGCGCGGGCGGCGCCGAGCTGGTAAGGGCTGGGATGCGTCCAGCCCTTGAGGTCGTCGGGGCGTGCACGGTGATGGGGAACGTAGAACACCTGGATGCCGGCTTTGCGCGCCGCCGCCACGACCCGGCGCAGGTTGTCCAGGGTGCCCACGGCATCGGCCACCTGCTTGGCCAGGCCGTTGAGCTTGCCGCCTTCGCTGAGGAAATCGTTGTACGGGTCCACCAGCAACAAGCCGGTGCTTTCGCGTGGGTAGGTCATGACGCCGCGCCTCGGTGCAGTCGATAACCTGTGCCAGTGTAGAGCGCCCTGGCCAAATCGCCCCACGACTACGGCATGCCGCAGCCGTTCATTGATTGAAGCGGGAATCGTCGCGCTGGAAGTGCAGCAGAGAACCTTTATAGGCTTCGCCGTTGTTCATCACGCGGTTCATGCAGGTGATCTCCGAGTCGTATTCGAGTTCAGCCATTTCCTGGCAGAACTTCGAGCGATTCGGGCGATTGGGATCGACGATGTAGACATCCACCACGTCAGCCGAATGCCGGTCGATGAAGTCGGCGAGCTGCGCCGGTTGTTCGCGCTCGTAAATGACATCGCTGCCGATGATCATGTCGAACAGCCCGAGGTCGTCATTGATGTCGGACCATTTGGCGGCTTGGTAATTGATCGGGCCGAGATCATTCAGCCGCAGGTTTTCCGTCAGGAAGGCAGGAATCAACGGGTGGTAGTCACTGGCCGTTACATCGCCGCCCCGCCGGTGCACGACAAGGCTGGCCAGGGCCAGGCCGGCCCCCACTTCGAGGATGCGCTTACCTTCCAGTTCCATCGTCAGCATGGTGTGCGCCAGGACATGCCCGGACGGCCAGACCTGACCGAACAGGGGCCAGCTTTCAGGGGATATCCCGAGATGCTCAGCCTCAAGTTCGGGATCGTGATACTGCTGATGGTCGAGTAATGAGCGGATATGAAAGTCCATATCCCCCACTGATATATCCTGGAATCTGACTTGATAGCCCGGCATGCAGAACTCTCCAATACAGTGAGTGATGCCGCCAGAAGCGCAGAACCAAATAGCTAGCTTGCCACTATCAATGATTCATGGAGGCGATGAATAAAAAATAGAAAACCCTCCAGCACTATACGCCGAAGAATCAAGTGGAACTTTCGTGAGATATAAACAAAAGAGCCCCGCATTTGCGGGGCTCTTTTAGAGGAAAAGTATCAGACTACCTGAACTTTGTCCGCCTGCAGGCCTTTCTGGCCACGTACGACTTCGAAAGTCACTTGCTGGCCTTCGCTGAGGCTCTTGAAGCCCGAGCTTTCGATCGAACGGTAGTGAACGAAGAGGTCAGCGCCTTCTGCGGGGGTGATGAAGCCGAAGCCTTTCTCATCGTTGAACCACTTGACGGTGCCGGATTGACGATTGGACATTTCATATCTCCAAGATAAAAAGAAATAACCCTGATAATTAACCAGGAATTACTGAAGTGCTAATGCTGTAACGAATCGAGGAGATGAAATAACTTCAATCAGAACATCGAGCCAAGTATCGCAGAGACAATTGCAGTGCAGTGGGCAGGACTATACGCGGTTCGACCAGGAAGTACAGGTTTATTTTCCGTCGAATATTTCTGCCAGCTGAATAGGCAAGGCATTCATACGCTTAGGCGGGAAACGCAGAAATTCCTGCAACCGGGACTCCTCGAATTGCCGTTCCCCGCCCTCGCCCAGCCCTCACACTGACTGCATCAGCTCCAGGATCTGTGCATGCAAGCGCGGATCACCGCAGGCGATGACATCGCCACCGTCCTGCGCGTCGCCACCATCCCAGCGGGTAACCACGCCACCGGCGCCCTGGATGATCGGCATCAGCGCCTGGATGTCATAAGGCTTGAGCCCGGGATCGAGCACCACATCCACCAGTCCCAGGGCCAGCATGCAGTAGGCGTAGCAATCGCCGCTGTAGCGCACCAGGCGCACCTGGCCGGCGAGCTGCTCGAAGACCTCACGATAGGGCGACTCGCGGAAGTGCTCGGGGCTGGTGACCATCAGCGTCGCATCGGTGAGCTTGCCGCAGGCGCGGGTCTGGATGGGCCGGCCGTTGAGGGACGCGCTGTTGCCGTCGCCGACGAAACGTTCGCGGGTAAAGGGTTGGTCCATCACACCCAGTACTGGACGGGTGCCGTCGTTGAGGGCGATCAGCGTGCCCCAGAGCGGGATGCCGCTGATGAAGGAGCGCGTGCCATCCACGGGGTCCAGTACCCAGGTCCAGGGCGCTTCACCCGCGATGTTCTCTTCTTCCTCACCCAGGACACCGTGGCCGGGATAGCGCTCGTCGATCAGCGCGCGCATGGCCCGCTCGGCGCCCTTGTCGGCCAGGGTCACGGGGTCGAAACGCTCAGCCTCCTTGTTCTCCACCTCCAGCGGCAGGCGGAAATACGTCAGGGTTACCCGGGCCGCCGCGTCCGCGAGTTCTTCGGCGAATTCCAGGTACTCGGGGGGAAGGGTTTGGTCAGTCATGGGGAACTCCGGGTCAGGCGTATCAGCAGAAATCCAGCTGGAGATAGTAGAGCGAAACGTCGTCCGTATCGACGTGCACATCCCCTGCTCAGCCTTTGCCGCAGTCCCCCGCCCTCATCACCCCTGTTGTGCGAGGTACTCGTCAGTGGAAACGACCTTGGCATAGGCGAAGGCCAGGGCAGCCATGAACGCCCCGTGGACCTGCTCGGCGGGGATGGTCTTGCCCTGGAACTCCAGGTCCCGGCTGGCGCAGGCATCGTGGATCACCGTGACCTCGTAGCCGAAGTCGGCCGCCGCACGGGTGATGCCGTCGACGCACATGTGGCTCATGCTGCCCACCACGCTCACCTTGTCCACGCCGCTGCCCTCGAGGATGTCCTTCAGATTGGTTTCCCGGAAGGAGTTGACGAAGTGCTTCAGGACCACCGGCTCGCCGTCGGCGTTGAGCACTTTGGGATGGATCTCCGCACCCTCGGAGCCGGGACGGAAGAACGGCGCCTCCGGGCTGGTGAACTCGTGGCGGATATGCACCACCAGGTCACCGGCCTCACGGGCAGCGGCGATGATCCGGGCAGCGTTGTCGGCAGCGGCGTCAGCACCGCTCAGCGTCCACAGACCACCGGGGAAATAGTCCTTCTGGATGTCGACTACGATGACGGCTTGCTTGCTCATGATTTTCACCTCAGGTTGTGGGGGTGGAGACGTGGGGCCTAAGGTGCTCCTCCCGGCGCCGGATGAGGATCGGCGCAACCGACAAATTCGCAGGAAAAACTGACAATGAAGACCATGCTGGAGATCGGCCTCCTGCTCTATCCCGGCGCCCAGCTGGCAGCCGCCCATGGCCTCTCCGATCTGTTCGCGGTCGCCAATCGCCTGGCCGCCGAGCACGCCGATGCCGACCTGCCCACCCTGCGGGTGCGCCACTGGAGCGCCGCCCCAGATGGCGAAATCCGCTGCACCTGGGACAGCCACCCGGACACCGAAAGCCGGCCCTCTGTGGTGATTGCCCTGCCCTGCATTGGCCCCCTGCCCCCTGCCGAAACCCTGCAACCCTTCGTCGACTGGCTCAGTCTGCGGCATGCCGCCGGCGTCACCCTCTGTTCGGTGTGTGCCGGCGCCTTTGTGCTGGCCCAGACCGGGCTGCTCGCCGGTCGTCCGCTGACCACCCACTGGAGCCTGGCCAAGGACCTCGGCGAGCGCTATCCGGAGGTGAAGGTGGATGCCGATAAACTGGTGGTGGACGACGGCGACATCATCACCGCCGGGGGTGTGATGGCCTGGACCGACCTGGGGCTGACTCTGGTGGATCGCCTGCAGGGACCGACCATCGCCGCGAATACCGCCAGCTTCCTCGCCCTCGACCTGACCCGTCATTCCCAGCAGTACTTCCGTCGCTTCACCCCGCGCCTCACCCACGGCGACGAGGCAGTGCTCAAGGTGCAGCGCTGGCTGCAGCGCCACGACGCGCGCCAGGTCAGCCTGCCTGCCATGGCCGCTGAGGCCGGGCTGGGCGAGCGCACCTTCCTGCGCCGCTTCCAGCAGGCCACCGGCCTGCGCCCCACCGAGTACTGCCAGCAACTGCGTGCGGCCAAGGCCCGCGAACTGCTGGAGCTGACCAATCGCTCCGTGGACCAGATCGCCTGGGAGGTCGGCTATCAGGACCCAGCGGCGTTCCGCAAGGTCTTCAACAAGATGGTCGGGCTATCGCCCACGGATTACCGACGGCGGTTCGGGCGGCGAAGTTTGGGGGAGTCGTGAGGTATTGGGCGGCTTCCAGCACAGCTCAGGCAGGTTTCCGCGCAAGTCTGACTTGACCCTCTCCCCCGGCCCCTCTCCCTGAAGAGGAGAGGGGTGACTCGCGCCGGCGAGGTACAAATCATCCTGAAGCCCACACGGGCCTGAACCTGGGCAGCCGAGGTGGGGCAACGAATTCGCCCCTTCAGGAGGCCGAGCGGAATCGTTGCAGAGGGGGACGAGCGGCATGGATGCCGCGGGAGGCGTGTGGGGCCATGGATGGCCCCTCTCGCCGTACCCCCCGGCGCAACGATGGAGGGAGGGGAGTTTGGCGAAGCCAAACCCGGATGCAGGGGCAAGACCTTTGCTTCCTTTGGGTGGTGCGGCATCCCGACGTCTGCCAAAGGGAGTCGCCCGGCAAGGCGAAACAGAACCATCCACAGAACTCGGCAATCAGCTGAACTCCGGACTAACCATCGCTCCAGATCAACGCATTGACTCTTCACACCACCACCCCTCACAGACTTCTTCAGCCAGCACCCCCTCCCCATCCCGCACCTCGACATCGCGATACACCCCCAATGCCGGGTCGAAGGTGCGAATCAGCACTTGCGGCTTTTCAGTACTGACGCGGGGTAACTGGGCATCGCGAAACGGGTGGTACTCGGGAACGACGACGAAGGGTTGCGGCGGCAGGTCGGCGAAAGGCCTGGGGGGCGGCGATACATAGGATTGCAGCGGGCTGCTGGGATAGTAGGTCGTGCCCAGGTAAGGCCCCAGCCCGTAGTACGAATCGCCATAGCCGTCACCCCGGGCAAAGGGCGCGAGCAATACCAGCAGCAGGATTCCGCGGCATCCCATGACGGTGCCCTCCTCGGTGAATCCCCCAAGGAGTTCAGTTATAGCACCGGCCGCACGGCCCGCTGTCCAATGCTTGTCGACGCTGATAGGAGGTACTCCACCATGTCCCGGGCCGGCCTGCTGCTCGTCACCCTTGCCAGCACCCTCGCCTATCTGGGGCTCGCGATTCTCGGCCTTGGCGGCTTCGCAGCCTTCTTCGGGCATCCGCCGCTGGTGGCCCTGACCCTGGTGCTGTTCGTACTTGCGGGGCTGGCGCCCTTCTCCGGCGGCAACCTCAGCAGTGGGGTGCGCGAGGACCGGCGCAATCGCTGGGTACTCCCGGTGTTCGGCATCATCGGCATCCTCAGTGCCTTCCTGCCAGCCTACACCGATCGAATCGATGTCTGGACCTTCGGCGGCGACGGCGTTCGCTGGCTGGGCGTCTTCCTGTTCGCCGCTGGCGGCGCGCTGCGACTATGGCCGGTGTTCGTGCTGGGCAACCGCTTCAGTGGACTGGTGGCAATCCAGCCCGGCCACCGCCTGGTGACCGACGGCATCTACGGCGTGATCCGCCACCCCAGCTACCTGGGCCTGATGATCGCCTCGCTCGGCTGGGCCCTTGCCTTCCGTTCCGGCATCGGCCTGATGCTGGTGGTCCTGACCCTGCCGCCGCTGCTGGCGCGTATCCATGCGGAAGAAGCCTTGCTGCGCACCGAGTTCGGTGAGGAGTACGAAGCCTATTGCGCGCGAACTTCACGCCTGATTCCCGGCATCTACTAGACCGTTCGGCCCAATGACTCGAACCCTGGGAATTCTCGTCCGGTCAAAACGCATGCAACCCACGGGTGCCCTGCGCTCTTCCTGCGAATAGCCGGGCGCTGAGTTTCAGGAGATCTGCGAATGATCACTCACTACAAGGTCGGCAAGCACCTTGCCTGCGGCCGACACGGCAGCAACCTGATCGCCAGCACCGAACTGGCGCGGGTGAAATGCCGCAACTGCAAGAATACCGACGTCTTCAAAGAGGCTCGTCGAGACGCACGAAACGCTGCAAGGCGCGCCGCGCGTCAGGCCAAGGCCGCCCACTCTGCCAGCGATTGGCGCTCGGTGTGGGTAGAACGGCTCAGACAAATACCGGGCCGGCAACGCCTGCCGCGCGGCTTCGGCAACCAACCCTACGTCTGATCCCGGCGGGGCGCAGCTTCAGTCCACGAAGTACGTGATGCAGTTGCGCCCGCCCAGCCCAAACACTGCTGCGGCGGCCGGCTATCCTGCACGCATTTCCTGATGAGCAAGGACCGCAGCAATGAACCCCCTTGGCAGCAATACGGTATTCCATGTGACCGACATCGAGCGGTCGATCGCCTTCTACACCGGCCCGTTGGGCTTCCAGCTGGACTTTCGCTTCGGCGAACCGGCGACCTATGCCGGCCTGAGCCTGGGGCCCGTATGCCTGCATATCAGCGCCGCGCGAAGTTGCGCTCGCTCATACCGGCCCGTGCTGGAAGTAGCCTTCGCCCTGGACCTGAAAAGCGCCAACGGCCTGCAACGGCCCTGGCTCCTGGCCGGCTGGCCTGCATGGGGCTGATCGTGGGAGGGGTGATGGGGCTGCGCTGGTTGCCCTGAGTTCGTCGCCGGGGAAGCGCCCCCGGCGATGCCAGTACAGGTCAGAGACGCCGGCGCTCGGCGCTGATTTCCGGCAAGTCGGTGCGGCGCAGATAGACCAGCAGCACGTCGCTCAGGTTGAGGCGATCGTTGATGTTCTGTTCCAGCAGGATCTGCAGGCACTCGCGGCTCAAGGTCATCACCTGGTCGGTCTTGGTCGTCCAGACGAACTCACAGGCCGGCGTAATGCTGTCGTCGGGCACGTCCATGCCGAACGAGTCCTCGCTGAAACGCACGATGTACTTGCCCAGTTTGCGGTTGAAGCCGACGAACCCGTTGAGGGCATCGGCGGCATTGCAGATATCGGTGGAGGTGATGCTCATGCAGTACTTCCCTGATCGGTTCGAAGGGGTGGTGCACGCATGAAAGGCAGTGGGTTCCCACTCTGGTCGGTGGGTAGGCTGGCCATTCTGCCAGCCCTCGTCATCAGCGGGGATATTGCTGCGAGGGGCGCGTTGTCGCACCCGGGATCGCGGTGGCGATCCCGGGTGGAGACATCAGTGTGCGGGCTGCACGATGGCGTTGCCCGGCAGCGCCGGCAGCCGCGCCAGGTGCAGGGCGACTGCCACGGCGATCACCAGCAGTCCGCCGATGAACAGGCCGACGCCCTGCCAGCCGTAGTGGTGCCAGAACAGACCGCCGAGGGTGCCGGCGAGGCTGGAACCGACGTAGTAGCAGAACAGGTACAGGGAGGACGCCTGGCCCTTGGCGCGCTGGGCACGGCGGCCGATCCAGCTGCTGGCCACCGAGTGGGCGCCGAAGAAGCCGAAGGTGAAGATCGCCATGCCGGCCAGGATCATCCCCAGCGGGCTGAACAGGGTCAGCACCAGGCCACCCAGCATCAGCAGGATCGAGGCCCAGAGCACCTTGCGCCGACCCAGCTTGTCGGCCAGGGAACCGACCCAGGCCGAGCTGTAGATACCGGTGAGGTAAACCACCGAAAGCACACCCACCACGGCCTGGCTCATCTGGTAGGGGGAAGCCAGCAGGCGGTAACCGATGTAGTTGAAGAGGGTGACGAACGCCCCCATCAGCAGGAAGCCGGTCAGGAACAACCAGGGCAGGCCGGCATCGCGGAAATGCATGCGGTAGCCCTCCACCAGGGTGGACGGCTTGAGTGGCTGCGGGCGGAAATGCTTCGACTCGGGCAGCACGCGCCAGAACACCAGCCCGGCGACCAGCGCCAGGCCACCCAACACGCCAATTGCCGCCTGCCAGGAGACGAAGTCCACCAGCACCCCGCTGATCAGGCGCCCGCTCATGCCACCGATGGCATTGCCACCGATATAGAGGCCCATGGAGAGGCCGAGGTGATGAGGGTGGATTTCCTCGCTGAGGTACGTCATGGCCACGGCGGCCAGGCCGCTCAGCGCCAACCCCACCAGGGCACGCATCAGCAGCACACCTTCCCAGGTCGGCATGGCGGCGCTGGCCAGGGTGAACAGCGCAGCGGCGAGCAGCGACACCACCATCACCGGCTTGCGGCCGATGGCATCAGACAGCGGACCGGTCACCAGCAGGCCGAGGGCGAGCATGGCGGTGGACACCGAGAGGGCCAGGCTGCTCTGTGCGGCGGTGATGGAATAGGTCTTGGACAGCACCGGCATCATGGGCTGGATGCAGTACAGCAGGGCAAAGGTTGCGAAGCCGCCGGAGAACAGCGCCAGGGAAGTGCGCATGAATTGCGGCGTGCCCTTGCGGATGTAGGTGGAGAGCTCAGGGTCATTGGCGGCGGCATCCGGCAGCTTGCTGGCTGCGTCACGGGCCGCCTCGCTAAACGCGGGTTCGTCTTCGGTCTTGAGTACTGCCTGGGATTTGCTCACGGGGCACCTTCGGAATGTAGCGGCGAGCAGGCACAACGAGGCCGTGCCGCCTGGATCAGGGGCTGGGGATATTCGTTGTTGGGGTTATGGGCCGAAGGATATCGAGCGGTTTATATTATCTCCAATATATTGTTCGACACATTTGATATGTTTTAAATATCACTGGAGATCCCCATGGAACTCAGGCACCTGCGCTATTTCATTGCCGTGGCCGAAGAACTGCATTTCGGCAGGGCCGCCGAGCAACTGGGCATTTCCCAGCCTCCGCTGAGCCAGCAAATTCAGGCGCTGGAAGAGGAGATCGGTGCACGCTTGCTGGAACGCACCAATCGCCGCGTCGAGCTGACCGAAGCCGGCCGCCGCTTCCTCGATGAAGCCCGCCAGGTACTGGTGCAAGTGGACAAGGCGGTGCAACTGGCGCGCCGCGCCCACCGTGGCGAACTGGGAGAGCTGAAGGTGGGCTTCACTTCCTCAGCGCCCTTCACCTCCACCATTCCCCGCAGCATCCATGCATTTCGCCAGGCTTACCCCGACGTCCACCTGGAACTCACCGAAGGCAGCAGCGCGGAAACGGTCAAGGCGCTGCTGGAAGACAGCCTGCAGGTGGGCGTGATCCGTCCGCTCAGCCTGCCGGACAACTTGCTGGCGGTGGAGCTGTTCAGCGAACCGCTGGTGGCCATCCTGCGTGCCGACCACCCGTTGGCCGCTGGCAGCGAGGACGGCATCCACTTCTCCGCACTGGCGGACGAACCCTTCGTATTCTTCCCGCGCACCTTCGGTACCGGGCTCTATGACCAGATGCTCACGCTCGCCCGCAACGCCGGCTTCCTGCCCCGCGTCGCCCAGGAAGCCAGCGAAGCCATGACCATCATTGGTCTGGTCTCGGCAGGGCTTGGCGTCTCGATATTGCCCGCCTCGTTCCGCCGCACCCGCGTCGACGGCGTGGTCTACCGCACCCTGCTCGATCCGGGCGCCACCACCGCCGTCTGGCTGGTGCGCCGGCGCGACGAACGCTCGCCCCTGGCGCTCTCGTTCATCGACCTGGTGACCCGTGAGGCCGCGGCAATCCGCGAGCGCAGGTAGGCAACCTTGTAGGGGCGATTTCAATCGCCAAGCAGGGCGCAGCCCTGCCCTGACCGATCCCCGTGGGAGCGAATTCATTCGCGAAAGGATTGGCACCGAGCGGGCCGGACAGAACCCTCACCCCAGCCCTCTCCCATAGGGAGAGGGGGTAGTCCGCGCGAGCGATCAGCCCTGGCACTTTTCCTGTGGGGGCGATTTCAATCGCGAAGCAGGACACAGTCCTGCCCGGTGGAAATGAATTCGCTTCCACAAATGCAAAATCTCCAATGCCACGTCACAAACCCAACCCCTGATTCGTCGTGAAGGTGTAACCCCCTTCCAGTCCCGAACGAGGAACACGTGATGAACCAGGCAAGCCCCCTCAACTACCAGCAGGTCATCCCCGATGTCATCAACGCCATGGGCGAGGTGCACACGCCGCTGGATGCCCTCGGCCTCGAACGCAGCCTGCACCATCTGGTGCAACTGCGCGCCTCGCAACTCAACCAGTGCGCCTTCTGCGTGAAGATGCATACCCGCGAGGCGAGGGAAGACGGCGAAACCAGCGAGCGCCTGGATCGCCTGGTGGTCTGGGACCACTGCAACGACTTCACCCCGCGTGAAAAAGCGGCCCTGGCCTGGACCGAGGCGCTGACCCAACTCGACCGGCGCACCGACTATGCTGCCCTGCGCACCAACCTGCGCGAGCATTTCAGCGAAGTCGAAATCGGCGCGCTGACCGCTACCGTGGCGATGATCAACCTCTGGAACCGCATCCAGATATCGAGGCACTGAAGTGAGAACCGCCGACGCCACGGCTGTCTTCGAAGACAGCCGCCGCTTCCTGATGAACCTGGCCTACCGCATTCTCGGCTCGCGCAGCGACGCCGAGGACGCAGTGCAGGAAACCTTCCTCAAGTGGCGCGAAAGCGACCCCGCAACCCTGGACAACCCACATGCCTGGCTGACCACCCTCTGCACCCGCCATTGCATTGACCAGTTGCGCCTCGGCCACCGGGCGCGGGTGGAGTACGTCGGCACCTGGCTGCCGGAGCCCATCCACAGCGAAACCACGGAGTCGCCGGAAATGCTGCTGGAACTCACCTCCTCGCTGTCCACCGCCTTCCTCCTGCTGCTGGAACGCCTCACGCCACGGGAGCGGGCGGCCTACCTGCTCTACGAGATATTCGACCAGGACTACGCGGACGTGGCCCGCGCCATCGGCGTGCAGGAAGCCGCCTGCCGCAAGCTGGTGTCCCGCGCCCGCATCGGCCTGGCGGAAGGCAAGGTGCGTCACCAGCCGCCACGGGAACGCCAGGAGCAATTGCTCGAGGCCTTCCACGGCGCCATCGTCAGCGGCGCCACTGCCGGGCTGACCGCCCTGCTCTCGGACGAAGTGGAGCTGTGCGCCGATGGCGGTGGCAAGGTGCCGACCCTGGGCCACATCCTCCAGGGCAAGGAAGAGGTGCTGGACTTCATCTTCGATTCCCTGCGCGGCTACTGGAGCGACTATGACTGGCTACCCGCCGAGCTCAACGGCGGGCGCGGAGTGATTCTCGCCCATGGCGACGAAATCGCGGCTTCGGTCACCTTCGCGTACGACGAAGACGGCCGGGTCAGTAACATCTACATCGTGCGCAATCCGGAGAAACTGGCGGGCCTCGGGGTGCCCAACTGACGATGCCCGCCCCAATCCGACGAAACAGTCCGACACATCTCGGCGCCGCCGCAGGCCGCCATTCGACGTTTTCTTCACATTCCCTCTGGCAATGTCCGTCCCTTTCGGCGGACCTATCTGGAACCAATGTGCCATCAGGTGATCTACTTGACCCCCGGCATCGTTCACCTCCAAAGGTGCCGCCCCGCCCTGAGTAGACCAATGGATGCTTGATCGCATGACCGCACAGGAACCTGTAGCCACCCGGCAGTCCTCGTTCAACCTGGACACCCCCACCGTCAAGAGCCACTTGGCTTTCACCCTGCTCAGCGCTCTTGCGCTGATGCTGATGTACAGCCTGCTGCGAGTGGCGCTGCTGGTGTACAACAGCGACCAGATCGGCGACAGCCCAGCCTCGGTCTTCGTCGAGGCCTTCTTCAACGGCCTGCGCTTCGACCTGCGGGTGGTGGTATTTGCCCTCGTTCCGCTACTGCTGTCGCTGTTCAGCGTCCGCGCCATGGCCGCACGCGGCCTGCACCGGCTCTGGCTGACCCTGTTCGCCAGCCTCACCCTGTTCCTCGGCATCAGCGAGCTGGACTTTTACCGCGAGTTCCACCAGCGCCTGAACGGCCTGGTGTTCCAGTACCTGCAGGAAGACCTGGGCACTGTCGCCAGCATGATCTGGAACGGTTTCCCGGTAGGTCGCTACCTGATCGCCTGGGCCCTCACCACCGCCCTGCTCTATTTGATGTTCCGTGGCCTGGACCTGATCAGTCGTCCGCGCGCGACGAGGGTCGTGAGCGCCCAGCCCAACGCCCGTGCAACCGCGCCCTGGTTCAGCCGCGTGGCGATCTTCATGGTCTGCCTGGTGATTGCGGTTGTCGCCGTCCGTGGCCACCTGCGCCAGGGGCCGCCGCTGCGTTGGGGCGATGCCTTTACCACCGATTCGATGTTCGCCAACCAGCTGGGCCTGAATGGCACCCTGACTCTGGTAGACGCCGCCAAGAACAGCTTCTCGTCCCACCGCGACAATGCCTGGAAGGCGACGCTGCCCGAAGACGAGGCCCTGGCCGCCGTGCGCCAGATGCTGCTGACCCCCAACGACAAGCTGGTGGACGCCGATACGGCAGCCATCCGTCGTGATTTCACCCCGCCGGCTGAAGGCACCCTGCCGATCAAGAACGTGGTGGTGATCCTGATGGAGAGCTTCGCCGGTCGTTATGTCGGCGCCATGGGCAGCCAGGAAGGCATCACCCCGTACTTCGACAAACTGGCCAAGGAGGGACTGCTGTTCGACCGCTTCTTCTCCAACGGCACCCATACCCACCAGGGGATGTTCGCCACCATGGCCTGCTTCCCCAACCTGCCGAGCTTCGAGTACCTGATGCGCACCCCGGAAGGCGCGCACAAGTTCTCCGGCCTGCCGCAACTGCTGAGCGCCCGCGAGTTCAACGACCTCTACGTCTACAACGGCAACTTCCAGTGGGATAACCAGTCCGGCTTCTTCAGCAACCAGGGCATGACCCGCTTCATCGGCCGCGAGGACTTCGTCAATCCGGTGTTCATGGACAAGACCTGGGGCGTGTCCGACCAGGACATGTTCGATCGGGGCGCCGCCGAACTGGCGAAGATGCCCACCGACAAGCCGTTCTACGCGCTGCTGCAGACCCTCTCCAACCACACGCCCTATGCCCTGCCGGTGGACCTGCCGGTGGACAAGGTCACCGGCCACGGCGCCCATGACGAGCACCTGACCGCCATGCGCTACGCCGACTGGGCCCTGGGCCAGTTCTTCGAGAAGGCGCGCAAGGAGCCCTACTTCAAGGACACCCTGTTCGTGGTGGTCGGCGACCACGGCTTCGGTAGCGACAAGCAGCTCACCGAGATGGACCTGTTCCGCTTCAACGTGCCGTTGCTGCTGATCGGCCCGGGCGTGCAGGAGAAGTTCGGCAGCCTGAACCACAACGTCGCCACCCAGATCGACATCGTGCCCACCATCATGGGTCGCCTGGGCGGGGAAGTACGCCACCAGTGCTGGGGCCGTGACCTGCTCAACCTGCCGAAAGACGATCCGGGCATCGGCGTGATCAAACCGTCGGGTAGCGACCAGACGGTGGCCATCGTCAGTGCCGACCGCATCCTGATCCAGCCCAAGGACTTCCCGCCCCGCCTCTACCAGTACCAACTGGGTGCCGACGCCAAGGCCGTGCGCATCCCAGGCGACAGCGACCCGCGCCTGCAGAAGTACCTGGAAGCCTTCCTGCAGACCGCCACCGGCAGCCTGTTGAACAACACGGCCGGCGTCCAGGACGCCAAGCAGAACCAGTGATGACCCAGGCCCCGCTCGATGCGGGGCCTTTTTTTGTAGGGGCGAATTCATTCGCCAAGGGCAGCACAGCTGCCCCGTAGGGTGGATGTCGCTCTTTGCATCCACCAACGGAGTCCAGGTGAGCCACGACCGGTGGATCGATGGAGCGTGATCCACCCTACAAAGACCCGAAGGTCCCGCACGAGCAGGTCCGTAGGATGGGTGGAGCGGAGCGATACCCATCGATGAGAGGCAGTAGGCTGCTTGCCGAGTTCTGCGGATGTTTCTGGTTTCGCCTCCCGGCGAGTCTCTTTTGGCAGTCGCCCCAAAAGAAACCAAAAGGGCTTGCCCCTGCATCCGGCCCGACTTCGTCGGGTCCCCTCCCTCCATCGTTGCGCCGGGGGCACGGCGAGAGGGGCCATCCATGGCCCCACACGCCTCTCGCGGCATCCATGCCGCTCGTCCCCCTCTGCAACGATTCCGCTCGGCCTTCTGAAGGGGCGAGGTCACTGCCCCACCGCCTCTGCCCGGTTTCAGGCCCGTGTGGGCCTCAGGATGACTTGTCCCTCGCCAGCGCGAGTCACCCCTCGCCCGTTGCAACCCTTGGCGAATAAATTCGCCCCCACAGGTTTTCCTCGCTCCGCTCGCCGCTTGACAGCCCCGCCCCCAGCCCGCAAATTACGCAAAGTGTAAATTGATTACGAAAACAATAATGCTGGCACCCGGACCTCACACCGGAACGCCTGCCGCCGAGCGAATGCCATGGACCTCTACACCTATTACCGCTCCACCTCCTCCTACCGGGTGCGCATCGCCCTGGCGCTGAAGGGGCTGGAAGCCCGGCATATCCCGGTAAACCTGATCCAGGATGGCGGCCAGCAGCACAGTCCCGAATACAAGGCGCTCAATCCCCAGGGTCGCGTGCCCAGCCTACGTACCGACGACGGCCGGGTACTGACCCAGTCCCCTGCCATCATCGAATACCTCGAAGAACGCCATCCGCAGCCCGCCCTCCTGCCCCAAGGCCTGGAAGCCCGTGCCCAACAGCGCGCGGTGGCGGCCATCATCGGCTGCGATATCCATCCGCTGCACAACGTCTCGGTGCTCAACCGCCTGCGCGGCCTCAAGATTGAAGAAGCCGAGGTGATGAACTGGATTCGTCACTGGATCGCGGAAGGCTTCAATGCGGTCGAAGCCCTGATAGGAGAGGAAGGTTTCTGCTTCGGCGAACCGGGCCTGGCTGACGTCTACCTGCTACCGCAGGTCTATGCCGCCCGCCGTTTCGAGCTGGACCTGTCACACTATCCGAAGATCACCCGGGTAGAAGGCCTTGCCCTCGAGCATCCCGCCTTCATCCAGGCGCACCCTGACCAGCAAGCCGACAAACCGGCCTGAGGCAACGTCCATGCAAAGCCTCGGATTCAAAGTCACCATCGGCGACTACCTCGCCCGCAGCGTTCGCGGCATTTCCTGCGCGCCCCCGGCAGCCACCTCGCATTGACCTATAACTTCCAATCAATTGCTTGAGGTGCCAAAAAATGGCTGACATGTTCGAAAACCCCATGGGCCTGCAGGGCTTTGAATTCATCGAGTTCGCGTCCCCCACCCCGAATACCCTGGAACCCATCTTCGCCATCATGGGCTTCACCAAGGTCGCGACTCACCGTTCCAAGGACGTGCACCTGTATCGCCAGGGCGAGATCAACCTGATCCTCAACAACGAGCCCAAGAGCCAGGCCGCCTACTTTGCCGCCGAGCACGGCCCGTCCGTCTGCGGCATGGCATTCCGTGTGAAGAATGCTCACCAGGCCTACGCCCGCGCCCTGGAACTGGGTGCCCAGCCCATCGAGATCCCCACCGGCCCGATGGAACTGCGCCTGCCGGCGATCAAGGGCATCGGCGGCGCGCCGCTGTACCTGATCGACCGTTTCGGCGAAGGCTCGTCGATCTATGACATCGACTTCGAATTCATCGAAGGCGTCGACCGCCACCCGAAAGGTGCCGGCCTGAAGTTCATCGATCACCTGACCCACAACGTGTACCGCGGCCGCATGGCCTACTGGGCGGACTTCTACGAGAAGCTGTTCAACTTCCGCGAGATCCGCTACTTCGATATCAAGGGCGAGTACACCGGCCTGACCTCCAAGGCCATGACCGCGCCGGACGGCATGATCCGCATCCCGCTGAACGAAGAGTCCTCCAAGGGCGCGGGCCAGATCGAAGAGTTCCTGATGCAGTTCAACGGCGAAGGCATCCAGCACGTGGCCTTCTTCACCGACGATCTGGTCAAGACCTGGGACGAACTGAAAACCCTCGGCATGCGCTTCATGACCGCGCCGCCGGCCACCTACTACGAGATGCTCCAGGGCCGCCTGCCGGACCACGGCGAACCGGAAGCCGAGTTGCAATCGCGCGGCATCCTGCTGGATGGCACCACTGAAGGCGGCAGCAAGCGCCTGCTGCTGCAGATCTTCTCGGAAACCCTGATGGGGCCGGTGTTCTTCGAGTTCATCCAGCGCAAGGGTGACGACGGTTTCGGCGAAGGTAACTTCAAGGCGCTGTTCGAATCCATCGAACGCGACCAGATCCGTCGTGGCGTATTGAGCACCGAATAAGGCACCCGCCCTCCCCTGAAAAACCCGGCTTCCGCCGGGTTTTTCGTTTATGGGCGCAGCGCACGTCACCGCTGAAATCCATCCAGGTGCGCACGACAATTCGGGCATTTTCGGGATCAAGCCAATTCGCGATTGGACGCACGAATAAAAACAATTACCATTTGCGCCAGAATAAAACTGGACGCCCCCGTGACGACCTCCAACCTCGACGCCGTATTCCTCGCCCAACGCACGCCCTTGCTGCGTACGCTGCTCAGGATAGTGAAGAACCCCAGCGTCGCCGAGGACCTGGTCCAGGAAACCTACCTGCGGGTCGCCACTACCCTGCGCGATCGTCGCGTCGACCACCTCGAACCCTTTCTCTTCCAGACCGGCCGCAACCTGGCCCTCGACCACCTGCGGCACACGCGCATGAAGCTGCGAACACTGCTGGACGATGTTCCCGAGGACGTGATCGAGGCCGTCCCCGCCGCCACCCCTTCAACCGAAGACGGGCTCTACGCCAGCCAGTTGCTCGAACGCCTCGGGGCATCCCTGGCGAAACTGACGGAGCGCCAGCAGCGCATCTTCATCCTCAGCCGCCTGCATGGCTGCGGCCAGGCGGAAATCGCCGAGAAACTCGACGTTTCGCAAAGCACGGTGCAGAAGGAACTGCGACTGATCATGGCAATCTGCGTCGAAACCCTCAGTCGACTGGACCCAGCCTGATGGCGGGCTTTCCCTCGTCCGATCATTGGCAGAGAATACCGGCCCCCCGCCGCGAGGAATCCCCCGTGCCACCCACCGCGCCCGACAACCGTCCACTGGCCGAAGCCCTCGACTGGCTGATCGTCCTGGAGGACGCCGACGAGGCCACCCAGGCACGCTTCGCGGCATGGCTGGACGCCGCGCCCGAGAACCTTGCGGCGTTCGAACAGGCCCAGGCGGTCTGGCAATCCCCCTTGCTGACGGAAGCCGCGCGGCAGCTCGACGAGCGCCCCGCCGCCGTCGTCCAGCCCCTGCCCCAACGTCGCTTCCTCAAGCCCCTGGCCATGGCCGCTGCCGTGTTGCTGGCCGTGGGCTTCGGCCTGCAGAGCGACCTGCTGCTGCGCCTGCGCGCCGACCACCTGACCGAGGTGGGCCAACGCCAGACGCTACAGTTGGCCGACGGTTCCAAGGTGTTGCTGAACACCGACTCGGCCATCTCCAGCCGCATCGACGAGCAACAGCGAGTCGCCCGCCTCTATCGCGGCGAGGCCTATTTCGATGTCGCCCACGACCGCAATCGCCCCTTCGAAGTGGAGGCCGGCCCGGTGCAGGTTTCAGTGCGTGGCACCGCGTTCGCCGTGCGCCGCCTGGGCGATGCGACCGAAGTCAGCGTGCAACGTGGCAGCGTGGACGTCAGCAGCCGCACGGACAGCACCCGCGTCAGCCTCGGCGCCGGCGACAGCATCCGCATCGGCCCGGAGGGCTTCGGCAACCTGCGCCACGCCAACCTGCAACAGGAACTGGCCTGGGTACAGGGCCGCCTGGTGTTCGAGAACTGCCCGCTGAGCCAGGTGCTGGCCGAATTGCGCCGCTACTACCCCGGCTGGATCTACAGCGCCGACGAGCGTCTGGACCAGGTCAGGGTCACCGGCAACTACCGCCTCGATGACCCGGCTGGCGTGGTGCGCTCACTGGCCCAGGTCACATCCGCGCAGCTCCACGAATATCCCTCGCTGCTGATCCTCAACTGAGTCCCCGGTGCCCGGCCGAGCGCCGGGTGCCTTCTCTCGCAACACCAATCCCCAAAGCTTTTTTACGCGCTCGTTCGGGCTCGTTCGTCTCGTCAATTCCAATGCAATTGATTCGCATTAGTATAAAATCGCCGGAATGACGAGTGCTTCCATGCCCCTGCGAACCCGCCGCCTGGCCAAGATCCCCCTGGCAACCTGCAAACTGTCCACGCTGGCCTTATCCATAGCCCTGGCGGGCTTGCCCGTTGTCCCGGTCACGGCCGCCGATCATGACGCCACCCCGAGCAGCCAGAGCCGGCAGCCCGGATACAGCTTCGCGATTGCGCGGCAGCCCCTGGTTTCCGCCCTGAATGCCTTCAGCAGCGTGACCGGCTGGCAAGTGGGGCTGCCAGCGGAACTGGCCGACGGGCTGATCTCCCCCGGCGTGAGCGGTCACTTGCCGGCGCGCCAGGCCCTCCAGCATCTACTGGGCGGAACAGGGCTGGACTACCGCAGCATCGGCGAGCGCAATGTGGTGCTGGAAAAGACAGTCGCCCAGGGCCTGGAATTGCAGCCGCTGACCGTCTCTGCAACCCGTCACGCGCAAAGCGTGAACCTGGTGCCGAGCAGCGTCAGCGTGAGGAGCCGCGAACAGCTGGATCGCGCCAACGTCAACGACATCAAGGACCTGGCGCGCGACGAACCGGGCGTTGCGGTGGGTGGCACCGGCCAGCGCGCCGGTCTCGCCGGCTACAACATCCGCGGCATCGACGGCGACCGCGTGCTGACCCAGGTCGACGGCGTGGAAGTCCCCAACAGCTTCTCCAATGGCCCCTACGCCAAGATCCAGCGCAACTACGTCGACCCGGAAATCGTCAGGCGCGTGGAGATTCTGCGCGGCCCGGCATCGGCGCTCTACGGCAGCAATGCCATCGGCGGTGCGGTGAGTTATTTCACCCTCGACCCGGACGACATCATCGACGCCGACAAGGACGCCGGCGCGCGCCTCAAGTCCGGTTACAGCTCCGCCGATGACAGCTGGATCAACTCGGCCACCCTCGCCGGCCGCCAGGATGATTTCGACGGCCTGCTGCACGTCAGCCGACGTAGCGGCCACGAGACCGAATCCTTCGGCGATCACGGCGGCCCCGGCCTCAGCCGTACCCGCGCCAATCCGGAAGATGCACGCACCTCCAACGTGTTGGCCAAGCTCGGCTGGAACCACACCGACAACGCGCGCCTGGGCCTGGTCTACGAGCATTACAGGGACGATGTCGAATCCGACCAGAAGAGCGCCTACGGCGGTCCCTACTTCGGGGGCCAGCCGATCACGCCGCCGAGCGTCCTGCCCGGTGGGATGTACCAGTGGCGCACCGGCAGCGACACCATCACCCGCGAGCGTTTCGGCCTGGAGCACCAGTTCGGACTCGACTCGAGACTGGCCGACAACGCCCGCTGGACCTTGAATTACCAGGAAGCCAAGACCGACCAACGCACCGAGGAGTTCTACTACCCGCTCACCCGCCAGATGCTGCGGACCCGCGACACCCTCTACCAGGAGCGCCAGTGGGTCTTCGACCTGCAATTGGACAAGGGCTTCAGCCTGGACGAGACGGACCACCTCATCACCTACGGGGCGGCCCTCAGGCGCCAGAAGGTCACCGGCTACCGTGAAGGTCGCGGCACCTGCCTGGCGGTGGGCATCGGCTGCCCCGCCGCAGGCTTCGTGCGCCCCGAAGACAGCCTGGAACGCTCCAGCGATTTTCCCGACCCCACCATCGACACCTATGCACTCTTCGCCCAGGACGAGATCCGCTGGAACGCCTGGACCCTGCTGCCCGGCCTGCGCTACGACTACACCCGACTGAAGCCGCACATCACCGAACACTTCCTCAACACCGTCGAACAGAGCAACAGCGGCAACGTCAACGCTGAAGCGAGCAGCTGGCACCAGCTCTCGCCCAAACTCGGCGTGACCTACACCTTCAACGACCACTACCTATGGTACGGGCAGTACGCCGAAGGGTTTCGCACCCCCAGCGCCAAGGCGCTGTATGGCCGCTTCGAAAACACCACCAACGGCTACCGGCTGGAGCCCAACCCCAACCTCGATCCTGAGAGCAGCCGCAGCTACGAGACCGGCCTGCGCGGCACCTTCGAAGCGGGGTACTTCGACCTCGCCCTGTTCTACAACCAGTACAGCGACCTGATCGACGAAGACGCCCTCGCCCCCGACAGCAACGAACTGACCTTCCAGACCCACAACGTCTCCGAAGCGGTGATCAAGGGCATCGAACTCAAGGGCCGACTGGAACTTGAACCCTTCGGCGCGCCCGTCGGCTTCTATGCCAAGGGCTCGGTCGCCTACGCATGGGGTCGCAACCTGGACAACGGTGAGCCACTCAACAGCATCACACCGCTTACCGGCGTGTTCGGACTGGGTTACGACCAGGCCGAACGCCGCTATGGCGCCTTGCTCGACTGGACGCTGGTCAAGCGCAAGACCCGCATCGACGAAAGCAGCTTCAGCGCACCGGATGGCACCAGCAGCCAGTTCAAGCCTCCGGGTTTCGGCATCCTCGACCTGAGCGGCTACTACCGGCTCACCAACGACCTGACCATCAACGCCGGGCTGTTCAACCTGACCGACAAGAAGTACTGGCTGTGGGAAGACGTGCGCGGCTTCAACGGCGAATCCTCGGTATTGAGCCCGGCCAACCTCGATCGCCTGACCCAGCCCGGACGCAACGTCTCGGTCAACCTGGAATGGGACATCTGACCCGCTTTCCTTACGCCCCTCCCCCGCTCTCTCGCCTCGCCAGCAGCCCCTTCAGCAAGCCCTGAAGCCCCCGTCGAGCCGCCGGGCCACAGCTGGACCGCTGCCGTGACTAAGCTTGTCCATGGGGGCTGGAGGTTCGTCACATGCAACTCATCAGCGTCAGCATCGACAAGCCCGAGTCGATCAACTTCATCTTCGGCCAGACCCACTTCATCAAATCGGTCGAAGACATCCACGAAACCCTGGTGGGCAGCGTGCCCGGCATCCGCTTCGGCCTGGCGTTCTGCGAAGCCTCCGGCAGTTGCCTGGTGCGCTGCTCCGGCACCGATGAAGCCATGCTCGAACTGGCCCGCAAGAACGCCATGGACATAGGCGCCGGGCACAGCTTCATCGTCTTCCTGGGTGAAGGCTTCTTCCCGGTCAATGTGCTCAACAACCTCAAGCTCGTGCCGGAGGTCTGCCGCATCTACTGCGCCACCGCGAATCCCACCCAGGTCATCCTCGCCGAGACCGAGCAGGGCCGTGGCGTTCTCGGCGTGGTGGACGGTTTCTCCCCCAGAGGCATCGAAGGCGAAGAGGACGTTGCCTGGCGCAAGGGCCTGCTCAGGCAGATCGGCTACAAGCTCTGACGCCGGCGGCGTACCGCTCGACGCCTGCTTCGCCTATCCGCAAGCAAAAAAAAAAGCTGCCATCGCCGGCAGCTTCAGTTTGCACCCTGGCACTTCCTGTGCCCTTTCTGTTCCTGCAATCAGGATGCTCCAGACGCATGACGCCAGCGTGTCAGCGAGATGACCACTACGCGACAGGTGCGCGCGGCATCTTCAGAGTCCCTTAAGACTCGCGCCGGATACTCCCTCCATTCGCCATTCGCCTGGAGGGCCGCGATGAACAATACCGAGTGGAACGCCCTGTTCCCCTTACGTTTCGGTCTGAATTCGCAGCAACACTTCCTGTCCCTGCTGCTGCCCGGTACCCCGGGACGCACCCAGACCGAGGATTTCGTCCATCGTCGGTTTCTCAGTGCCCACGGTGCCGACATCCGCCAGTTCATGCCGGAACTGCTCAGCATGCGCAACTTCCACGGCGCGCTCAGCGCCGCGACCGGCATCCGCCTTGCCGAGGATGGGCCACTGTTCCTGGAGCAGTACCTGGCGCGTTCGGCGGAAGCGTTGATCTCAGCCCTCGCAGGCGGCCAAGTCCGGCGCGAGCAGGTGGTTGAAGTGGGTAACCTGGCTTCGATCAACGCCGGCAATGCGCGGTTGATCATCGTCGCCATGACCTGGCTGCTGAATCTGCGAGGTCTGGAGTGGGTGGTGTTCACCGGCGCCCCGGCACTGATCAACAGCTTCCGTCGCCTGGGTCTGGAACCCCTGCCCCTCGGCGAGGCCGACCCTCTCCGCCTTGGCGAGGCGCAGCAGCAATGGGGCACCTACTACGAGCAGAAGCCCCAGGTGTTCACCGGCAACATCCGCCATGGCTTCGAGCAATTGCAGAGCAATGGCGTACTCGCACGCCTGGGCTTTCCCGATATCGACAGGGCCTCCCACCATGCAGCCTGAAGCCCTGCGCGAGCGCTTGCGCGAACATGCCAATCATCTACCGATGCCACTGGCCATCCGTGGGGATACCCGGCGCTATACCTATGCCCAGCTGCTGACCGAAGTGGAGCGGCGTGAAGGCCTGCTGCGCAAGGAGCCCGAGGGCGTGCTGGCACTCGGCCTGGACAATGGACCCGAGGCCCTGCTCTGGGACCTGGCCGCCCTCTTTGCCGGTCGGCCCTGCCTGACCCTGCCGCCGTTTTTCAGCCCGCAGCAGCGCGCCCATTGCCTGGCGCAGTGTGACGTCCGCCTGGCCGTGGCGGACGCAAGCTACGCAGGCGAACTGGAAGACGCCGGTTTCCAGGCGGACGACGGCTTCTGGCGCAGGCCCCCCGGCACGCGTGCCGCCCTGCCCACCGGAACCGCGAAGATCACCTACACCTCCGGCACCACCGGCCAGCCCAAGGGCGTCTGCCTGGGAGCGCCGGCCCTGCTGCGGGTCAGCCAGGAACTGGACGTAGCCAGCCGCCCCACTGCACCGGCGCACTACCTGGCCGTCTTGCCGATGGCCGTGCTGCTGGAGAACCTTGGGGTCTACGCCGCATTGCTCGCCGGTGCCTGCGTCACCCTGTTGCCGCAGCGGCAGATGGGCATCCAGGGTGCGAGCGGGGTCGACTGGGAACGGTTGCTCGCCACGCTCGTACTCAGTGGTGCCCAGAGCCTGATCCTGGTGCCGCAGCTGTTACTCGGCCTGGTCACAGCCATCGAACGCAGCCTCCTCAGCGCCGCACAGTTCCGCTTCGTTGCGGTGGGCGGCGCGCGGGTCTCGGAGGATCTGCTGGCCCGCGCGGCGCGGATCGGCCTGCCGGTATTCGAAGGCTACGGCCTCTCCGAATGCGCATCGGTGGTTTGCCTGAACCGCCCCGGTGCCAATCGCCCCGGCAGCGTCGGCCGGCCCCTGCCCCATGTTCAGGTGCGGCTGGCGGACGACGGCGAAGTGCAAGTCGCTGGCTCCACCCTGCTCGGCTACCTGGGCGAGGCGCCCCATGCAGTCGACTGGTGGCCCACCGGCGACCTGGGTGAGTTCGACAACGAAGGCTACCTGCACCTCAAGGGCCGCAAGAAACACCAGTTCATCACCAGCTTCGGCCGCAACGTGAATCCGGACTGGGTGGAAGCCGAACTCACCCAGCGCGGGGTGATCGCCCAGGCCTTCGTCCAGGGTGAAGGCCTGCCCGGCAACCTGGCCCTGCTCTGGCCGCTGGACCCGCAGTGCGACGACCAGACCCTCGCCGATGCAGTGGCCAGCGCCAATGCCGCGCTACCCGACTACGCGCGGGTCAGGGCCTGGCACCGGCTGGCCGCTCCTTTCAGCGTTACCGACGGGCTGCTCACCAGCAACGGGCGCCTGCGCCGCGACGCCATCGCCGAGCGCTATCGCAGCGCCCTGCTCGAACTCGAGAACGAGGTACGACCATGAGTTTCTTCAACCAGCTGCAAGCCGCCACTGCCACCGAGCGGGACGCCCTGTTCAGTGTTCCGGTGATACGCGAGGCCCTGGCCGGACAGGTGAGCCTGGAGGGCTACCGCGCCTTCCTCGGCCAGGCCTACCACCACGTGCGCCATACCGTGCCGCTGATGATGGCGTGCGGGGCGCGCCTGCCCTCGCGTCTGGAATGGCTGCGGGGCGCCGTGTGCGAATACATCGATGAGGAATACGGCCACGAACGCTGGATCCTCGATGACATCCGGGCCTGCGGAGGCGACGCCGAGGCCGCCCGCCACAGCCGTCCCTCGCTGGCCATCGAACTGATGGTCGCCTATCTCTACGACCTGATTGCCCGAGGCAACCCGGTGGGTCTTTTCGGCATGGTCAACGTGCTGGAAGGCACCAGCATAGCCCTGGCCACCCAGGCTGCCGGCACCATCCGCGAGAGCCTCGGACTGCCGGCGGAAGCCTTCAGCTACCTGTCCTCCCACGGCGCCCTCGACCAGGATCACATGGCTACCTACCGCCGCCTGATGGATCGCCTGGAAGACGAGGACGACCAACAGGCCGTGATCCACGCCGCCAAGGTCGTCTACCAGTTGTATGCGGAGATGTTCCGTGGCCTGCCCCGCGCCGGTGAGGTGAGCCATGCGACTCGATGACTGCCGGGTACTGCTCACTGGCGCCAGTGGCGGCATCGGTCTGGCCCTGGTCGAACAGCTCTGCGCACGGGGTGCCCACGTGCTGGCGGTCAGTCGCCATCCGGAGACCCTGGCCGAGCTACGCCAGCGCTTCTCGCATCAACTGTCCTGGGTCGGCGCCGACCTGCGTTCCGCCACTGGCCGCCAGCGAGTGCTGGATACCGCTCGTGGCATGGGCGGTGTCAACGTCCTGATGAACGCTGCCGGGGTCAACGCCTTCGCCATGCTGGAACAGGTGGATGACGGCCAGATCGAAGACATGCTCGCCCTCAACGTCACCGCCACCCTGCAGCTGACCCGTGCCCTCTTGCCATTGCTGCGGCAGCAGCGCCACGGCCTGGTGGTGAACGTGGGGTCCACCTACGGCTCCATCGGTTATCCCGGTTATGCCGTGTACTGCGCCAGCAAGTTCGCCCTGCGCGGATTTTCCGAGGCGCTGCGCCGGGAACTGGCCGACACCTCCGTGAACGTTCTGTACGTCGCGCCGCGCGCCACCCGCACCAGCATGAACAGCCAGACCGCCATGGCCCTCAACGCCGAACTCAAAGTGGGCGTGGACGAGCCGGAGCAAGTGGCCGGCGCGGTGATCGCGGCCATCGAGAAAGACCTCAGCGAGCTCTACCTCGGCTGGCCGGAGAAGTTCTTCGTCCGCCTCAACAGCATGCTGCCGGGCCTGGTGGATCGCGCCCTGCACAAGCAGCTGCCGATCATTCGCCGCTTCAGCAAACTCCATCACGGCAAGGACCCTTCATGATGAACAAGCTCTTGTGCGCCTTCGGTCTGTTCCTGACCCTCTGCATCCCCGCGTGGGCCCTCGATGCCGGCGGCAGCCAGCGTCTGGCGGACATTCAGAAACGCTGGGCGGAAATCCAGTACCAGCTTCCGGAGAAACAGCGCGCCGCCGAATTCGAGAAGCTCGCCGCCCAGAGTGGCGCCTTCACCCGCAGCGCCCCGCAGGCGGCCGAAGCCTGGATCTGGCACGGCATCGTCACTAGCAGCTGGGCCGGCGCCGAAGGTGGTCTGGGGGCGCTGGGCAAGGTGAAGGAAGCCCGCGCCGCTCTGGAAAAAGCCATCCAGCTCGACCCACAGGCCCTGCAGGGCTCGGCCTATACCAGCCTCGGTGCCTTGTACGACCGGGTGCCCGGCTGGCCCGTCAGCTTCGGCGACGAGGACAAGGCCGACCAGTTGCTGCGCAAGGCCCTGGAGATCAACCCGGCGGGGATCGACAGCCTGTATTTCTGGGGCGACCACCTCAATCGCCAGGGTCACCCGGAGCAGGCGCGCGAGGCATTGCTCAAGGCCAAGGCCGCCGCCCCGCGCCCGGGGCGCGAGCTAGCCGACCAGGGCAGGCGTCAGGAAATCGATGCTTTACTGCAGGAAATCCAGACGCACTGAAGCACTAAGGCGACCCATGCGACTTCTACTCGTCGAAGACGACAACGCCCTCGGCGCTGGCGTGCGCGCCGGCCTGCGCCAGGAGGGCTATACCATCGACTGGCTCACCGACGGCGCCAGCGCCCTGCACGCCTTGCAGAACGAAGAGTTCGACCTGGCCATCCTCGACCTCGGCCTGCCGCGACTGGACGGTGTGCACGTCCTGCAGAAACTCCGGGCTGGCGGCTCCACGTTACCGGTGCTGGTACTCACCGCCCGCGACGGCCTTGAGGACCGTATCCTCGGCCTGGACGCCGGCGCCGACGATTACCTGGTCAAGCCCTTCGACCTCAATGAACTCAAGGCCCGCCTGCGCGCCCTGCTGCGCCGCAGCGCGGGTCGGCCACAGGTACTCATCGAACACGCCGGCGTGGTGCTCGACCCGACCAACCAGCAGGTGAGCTACCAGGGCAACCCCGTGCCGCTGACGCCCAAGGAATACCAGCTGCTCCACGAGCTGCTCTCGCAGCCGGGCAAGGTGCTCACCCGCGAACGCCTGGTGCAGACGCTCTATGGCTGGGACGAAGAAGCCGAAAGCAACACGCTGGAAGTGCATATCCACCACCTTCGCAAGAAGCTCTCCAGCGACCTCATCCGCACCGTGCGTGGCATCGGCTACCGGGTGGATGCGCAGCCATGACCTCGTTGCGCCGCCGCACCCTGGGGCTGGTGATGGTCCTGCTGTTGCTCGGCACACTGATCATCGTCTACCTCAACTACCGCGACAGCAGCCATGAGGTGGAGGAAATCTACGATGCCCACCTGGCGCAGAACGCCCGGCTGTTGCTGGGGGTCATGCACATGCCGCAGGCCAACAGCGACCGGGCCGAGCTGTTCCGGGCGTTCAACCAGGCCCTCAGTCAGGCCGGGCCGCACAAGGTCGGCCACCCCTACGAGAGCAAGCTGGCCTTCCACGTCTGGGACCGCGACGGCCGCAGCCTGGTGCAATCGGCCAGCTCGCCGCCCTTCGACCACGTTCCCATTCGCACAGGGTTCTACAACCTCCAGCTCGGCGACCACCACTGGCGCGGGTTCGTCCTGCCGGATCCGGAACAGGGCCTGCTGATCTGGGTAGGTGAGCGCGACGATGTGCGTCAGGACCTGGTGCAACGCATCGTGCGCCACACCCTGTGGCCGAACCTGATCGGCATCCTCATCCTCGCGACGCTGGTCTGGTTGGCCATCGGCTGGGGCCTGCGCCCCTTGCAGAACATGGCGCGAATGATCCGCAGCCGCCATGCCGACTCCCTCGCGCCCCTGCAGGTCGTGCCACTGCCGCGGGAGCTGGAGCCCATGCAGGCGGCGATCAACCGGCTGTTGGCGCAGATCGAACAGATGCTCAAGCGTGAACGTCGCTTCATCGGCGACGCCGCCCACGAAATGCGAACACCCCTCGCGGTCCTGCGCCTGCATGCGCAGAACGCCCTGGAAGCGACGAACGATGAGCAGCGCACCGAGGCCCTGCGATTTCTCACCGTGGGCGTCGACCGGCTGACTCGCGTGGTGCATCAGTTGCTCACCATGGCCCGTGTAGAGCCCGAACTGGCCAAACAGAAATGGCAGCCCGTGGACCTGGAGCCGCTGGTTCGCGAGCACCTTGCCGAACTCACCCCCCTGGTGCTGGACAAGGGCGTGGAACTGTCCCTGGACGTAGCGGAAGGCGACTACCGCACCACCAGCGATCCGGCGGCCATCGGCATTGCCCTGCAGAACCTGGTGACCAATGCCAGCAACTTTTCCCCAGCCGGCTGCGAAGTGAAGGTCAGCCTGCTGCCGGATGGCCAGGACTTCCTCCTGCTAAGGGTCGAAGACCAGGGGCCAGGCATCGACGAGAGCCGGCTGGAGCGGCTGTTCGAACGCTTCTACAGCCAGGACAACCCCCAGGGCGCGGGGCTCGGCCTGGCCATTGTGCAGATGATCGCCTCGCGCCTGGGCGGCAGCATCAGCCTTGCCAACCGCGAGGGCAGCGGCCTGCGCGCCGACTTCAGGCTGCCGCGCGGGATGCCCTTGCACAGCTCACCCGGCTCGGCCATAGGGAAGCGCTGACCCCGTTCCGATACCCCTCACCGGCGAACTTCGCGGGAAAATTGGATACCGCTCGTCAGCTGCATACCTGCATGTAAAGCCGGACTGGAAGTTCAAACTGTCCGGCGAACAGCCTTCAACTGTTTCCCCCGTGAATCACTGTGGGAAAATTTCCCACAAAATTCATTGCCGTTAAAAAGACCCGTACCAACCAGCCCTCCCGTTATTCCCCTGAGCTCCAAGAGCCGCATGCACGGGCGCCTTCCGCCTGTCCAGAATCATGTTCCCACCGCTGAACCGCGGCCTTGTTCCGGGCTCAACCGATTGTGTGTTCCTCGGGGGCAACCCCGGAAGACCGAGACGGAGGCCCGACTATGTCTTTTAGAAAGTGCCTGCTCACTTTAGCGATTGGTGGTGTTCTCTCGGCATCCAGCGTGCTGGTACCTGATTACATTTCGACTTCATTCAGCGTCCATGCCCAGGACGGAGGTGGTGGACACGGCGGTGGTGGTGGTAGCGGCAGTGGAGGTGGCGGTGGCGGTGGCGGCAGTGGAGGCGGTAGTGGAGGCGGTAGTGGAGGCGGTAGTGGAGGTGGCGGTGGTCACGGTGGCGGCTCTGGCGGCGGCGGTGGCCATGGCGGAGGAAGCGGTGGCGGTGGCGGTGGAAGCGGTTCCGGCCACGGTGGAGATGGAGGCGGCCATGACGGTGGTGGCGGCAACGCCGGCTCCGGACATGGCGGCCATGGCGACGGTGATGGTGATGGCGACGGCCATGGCGGGCCGGGACGCGGCGATGCGGACCATGGAGGTATCGCTGGCAACAGGGGCGACAACGACGCCGACAACGACAACGACAACGACAACGATGCCGCCGATGCCGCCCGGGACGCGGCCCGCGATGATGCGAATGCGGCCAGGGACACCGCCCGGGCTGATGCGGACGCCGCCAGAGATGCGGCCAAGGACGCCGCAGACGCTGCCCGGGATGCCGCCAGATCAGCCGCCGATGCGGCCAGGGATGCGGCCAGGGCGGCAGGTGACGAAGGCGCGGATGCGGCCCGGGATGCCGCAAGAGCGGCTGCGGATAACGCCAGGGACGCAGCCAAGGCTGCGGCAAATGCGGCTCGGGACGCTGCAAGAGACGACGCGGATGCCGCCAGGGATGCGGCCAAAGCCGCGGCTAATGCAGCCCGCGACGCAGCCAGGGAAGCTGCGGACGAAGCTGATGACGCCGCTGATGCACCCGACGTCGATGCCGTCGAGGCAGAACCCAATGACGCGCCGGATGCTCCGGATGTTGACGTCGTCGAAGTAGAGCACCGCTCGGCACAATAACGAGGAAGGAACTGGGGAGTCGCACCTTGCGGAGTGTCCAGGCTGGCGCAAGCCGGTCTGGAGCTCCGGTCTTTTGCCGAGTGCTGCCGACGCATTCAGCCAGGCGTCGCGTTCGTCCTTTCTGTGGTCGGGTATGGACAGCTATTGCCCGGCAAAGGCGGCGTAATCTGCATCGCAGTCAGGCCATGAACAGCCTCGCTCCCTTGATCACGGTGCGCTTCAAGCTGTTCGCATTGGCAGGCCCTCACCAGGTTCTGCGACCTGCACGGCCTCGAATGCTTCGAAGCCGGTTTCTCCGTACAGACGTGACTCGTCGAAGGCCATGAGCTTGAGACCTCGCCGCCGCCACACAGGCGGCTTTTTTTGCCGACTCATGTATCCGATTCAGGCGCCTTGTTGCCCTGCCCTGGCTGCCTGAATTCCGCAGGCAATCACCACCCTGAAAGCTTGAGCGCCCAAAGCGTGGCCATCCCCCCCGCTAGCGTCAGCGCAGCGTTACGTGTTTGCCATGCGAGCAAGGCTGCGACGATGGCCGCCGGTACCTGTGGATTATCCAGAACAACGTCGCCATGCCCGCTGGGGTACACCACTGCGGGCAGTACCAGCGCGGCCAACACACTGGCCGGCACATACAGCAAGGCTTGTCTCAATAACGCAGGAACTCTCAGTCGACCGTAAAGTTCGACAAACGAAAGACGCATGGCGAAAGTTCCCAGCCCGACGGCCAGAAACAGTCCCCATAAAGAAAAATCACTCATTCAGCCACCTTTTCGTCCTGCGAACGCTGGCGCGCATTTTCGATGAGCACCCCAGCCACGATGCCGGCTATCGAAGCCGTTACCAATCCAAGGTTGTAGGGCATATCGACCGCGAAGACCGCCACCACCCCACCTACCGCGGCGGCCCCGAGGCTGGGCACACTGCGTATGGAGGGCACCAGAATCGCCAGGAAAGACAGCGGTATGGCGAAGCTCAGTGACCATGAACTGGGAATGCTGGCTCCCAGGTAGACGCCGGCCAGTACCGATAGCTGCCAGGACACCCACATGGTCACAGCCGTGCCGGCGTAAAAGAAGTGGGCGAAGCGCCCCAGCTCCCCCGAGGAAAGCTTGAGAATGCAGATGGCGTACGACTGGTCAGACAGCATGTAAGACAGCGGCCACGTCCAACGACGGGGCAAGTGATGCAGGAACGGCGCGAGCGACGCGCTGTACATCACAAAGCGCAAATTGATGACCAGGGCCGTCATCACGATCGCCACCGGCAGCACATCGTTGTGCAGCAGTTGAAGCGCGGCCATCTGTGCCGACCCCGAATAGAACAGCAAGGTCATCGCCATGGTCATGCCTGGGGACATCCCCATGTCTATGGCCATGACACCTGCGACCAGCCCGAACGGCACAACGCCTGGGGTCAAAGGAATAAGCGTGCGAACGCCTGCCCAGAAGGCTTCAGTCCGTGTCTGATACGGCATGTGGTGTCCTTGGTTGTAAAACATGGCGCGAGATTGCTGGCCAACCCGCAGGGTCGGTAGGCGTTGGGGGGCACGAGCTGAAACTGAAAATCGACACCCCTCCGGACACTTTCCCAGACTCCATTTGCCTGGCCCGCACGCTCAGACCTTGAAGTGATTGCGTTTGCGGAACTGCCCCGGGGCCATATCGAACATCGCGCGGAAGCAGCGCTGGAAATGTGGGAGGGTCACGAACCCGCTCGCCACTGCGATCTCGATCAGCGACTTGTTGGTGTGCTGCAGTAGCTGCCGTGCCCGGGTGAGCCGAAGTTCGAGATAGTACCGTGGCGGCGTCGCCTTCACGTAGCGCCGGAAAAGGCGTTCCAGATGTCGCCTGGATATCCCCACATAGCGCGCAATCTCTTCAATCTCGATGGGATCTTCAATATTGCTGTGCATCAGCTCCAGTGCGAGCTTGATCGACTCAGGCAAAGTGGGGTCGAAATCGATGGAGACAACTGACACATCGACGACATCCTTCATCTTGTCGCAGCTGAGCACCTCTTCCACGGCACTCACCAACTCGTCGCCGGCACTGTGGCGCACGACTTCCAGCATCATGCCCAGGGAGCTGTTCGCGCCGGCACAACTGATTCGTCTGCGATCGAGCACCTGGGAATGGCTCGTCACATTCACCTTCGGGAAGAGCTCCATCATCATTGCCCGACAGTCCGGGTGGAATGCGCAGTCATGACCATCCAGCAAGCCGGCTTCGGCCAGGAAGAACGCCCCATTCCAGAGCCCTCCGAGTACCGCCCCAGCGGCGTCGGCAGATCGAAGCTTCGTCCGTAGCAGCGCCTCACCCTCGAGTCGAACGCGAAAGCCGCCACAGACCACCAGGATATCCTGGCGCTTTTCATCCAGCTCGCTGAGGGTGCAATCGGTGGAGATGGAGATGCCAAGGTCACTCACGACGAGATTGCTGTCCCCACCCACCACCTGGACTTCGAACACGGGGGTCGAGCTCATCAGATTGGCCGTAACCAAGGCATCCACCGCACCGGTGAAGGCCATCATCGAAAAATGCTCGCGCAGGATGAAGGACACACGACGAACAGGGGTGGTCAGCCCTGAACGACGGGCCTTGTCCAGATGCGCCAGGTTCTTGCTCTTCAGAACGCTCTCGAAGGACGCTCGCATTTCTCGACTCACAGGAACTCAGGGTACGGATCGACATTCCCCCTGCTGATGCCCGGATGTCGGTCCGAAGTCTGGTACCAGCGCAAGCAAATTCTCACAATTGGGGGCTTCCGGACAGTTCTGCATTCGCCGCTTCCATTTCCCGATGCGACGCCGCGCCTGGACGGATCGCTGCCGACAGCTTGAGTTTTACTCGCAGACCCAGGGCAGCCCTGAAGCCAGCAGCGACTCTAGCTATCCGACCCGGAACTGAGACCGAGAACGAAATTGACCGGGAGCCACATCAAATTTCTCGCGAAAGCAGCGACTGAAATGCGGAAGGGTGGCAAATCCGCTCGCCACGGATATTTCGGTCAAGGACTTGTTGGTGTGTTGCAACAGTTGGCGCGCATGCGTGAGTCGCAGCTCCATGTAGTAGCGCGGAGGTGTCGCCTTTACGTGCCGCCTGAACAGACGCTCCAGGTGCCGTCTGGAAATACGCGAATACCGCGCGATCTCACCTATGTCGATGGGGTCCTCGATGTTGCTGTGCATAAGTTCCAAGGCGAGCTTGAGCGTTCGTGGCAGGGTTGGATCAAAGTCGATCGACACCACTGATACGTCAACGGTTTCCCGCATCTTGTCGCAACCCAGGACCTCCTCCACCGCATCCAGAAGTTCCTGGCCTGCGCTGTGTCCCACCACTTCCAGCATCATGCCCAGTGAGCTATTCGCGCCAGCGCAACTCATTCGCTTGCGGTCCAGCACGTGGGAATGGGTGGTGACGCTCACCTTGGGAAAGAGCTCGGACATCATCGCTCGACCGTCAGGATGAAAGGCACATTCATGGCCATCCAACAGGCCAGCCTCAGCCAGGAAGTAAGCACCATTCCAGAGGCCGCCAAGCACCGCACCCGCCGCGCCGGCATTACGCAGTTTCGTCTTCAGCTGCGGCTCACTCTGAAGACGGACACGGAATCCGCCGCACACCACAATCATGTCCTGGTGCTTCTCATCGAGTTCAGCAAGCGAGCAATCGGTGGAGATGGCAATCCCCAGGTCGCTCGTAACCAGGTTACCTTCGCCGCCGACGACCAGGACCTCGAACACAGGAGTCGAACTCATGAGGTTGGCCGTCACCAAAGCATCCACCGCTCCGGTGAAGGCCATCATCGAGAAGTGCTCGCGCAGGATGAAGGCGACACGACGTACGGGCGTCGTCAGCCCCGCACGGCTGGCCCTATCCAGATGTGCCAGGTTCTTGCACTTCAATACACTCTCGAATGACGTTCTCATTTCTCGACTCACAGCTGTACAGGGTTTACATCATTGCCACCCCATCCCTGGTAGCGGCTCGTCCCCCGGCGCGGAGTGCCGGACAGCCCCCAATCAAAAAAAATAACCACACCACACGGGCCGATCCGCATCCCGTTCAACGTCATCGAGTCGCGCCTGCCTGCTCGAACAGCAAGGCGAAAAGCCTCTCGCAGCTGGGGCTACCTGGGAGTGCCGCAATAGCCTGTTCGATGTCGCGCCGCTGCTCCGGTCCCAGACTGATTCCGGCCAGCAGGTTGAACTTGGCGAGGAATTCCGCGTGGGTCATGGCGGTTTCGGGGTCGCCCTTGGCGGCGGTGATCGGGCTTGTGAGGACCTGACCATCCTTGAGCTGGATCGAAACCCTCGACAGGATTTCATTGGGGAAACGTGCGGAGAGCTCATCGCTTTCAACGATTTCAATGCGCTGACTTACCGCCAGGATGTCGGAGGCGTGGACCGCTTCACCCGTCACCTCCAGCGGCCCGACCTGACCACGCACCACAAGCGCCGCAAGCGGGAAGGCCAACGCGTACTGGGCCTCGTCGGCGTTGGCCGGCGTATGCCCCTGCAGGCGCATGGATTCATGGAAGGTCTGCACCTGGATCTGCTCGATGTTTTCGCCACGGATCTGCGGATGCTCGGTCATGAGAGCCGTCACGGCGGTGAGGGCCGGCTGGGCCCAGCGACAAACCGGCCAGGGCTTGAAGTACTGGGCGTCGATTTCCCAGCGCTCGCCGAGATCCCGCCAGTGGGCGGCCACTGCATCATCCTCCACCGTCTCGGCCGGCGCCCCGGTGACACCTGCTTCGGCCAGCAGCAGGGCATTGATGCCGGCGTAAGCCCCCGCACCATGGGCATCACGCAACATCGACGGATGATCGACAAGTCTCATCATCGGGCAGCGCGGACCAAAGTATTCGGCGATACCCAGCGCATGGCGGAAGCGCATTTCGTCCAGGCCCAGCAAGCGCGCTCCTCCACATACGACGCCGACGCCGGAAAAAGCTCCGGAGGCATGGTATTCAGGAGCGGTAGCCATCAGCGCGGCGCCGGCACGCAGAGCGGTTTCATAGCCGATGCAGAGGGCGCTCAACAATTCCTCACCGCTGATGTTCCTACCCTGCTCACGGCATGCGTCGACGATCGCCAGCAGGGCCGGCACCACGGTCGCGCCTGCATGCCCCTTCGACGTGAAATGGCCTTCGTGGGCATCCAGGCTGTCAACGCTGAAGCCGCCTGCCCACGCGGCCCCTAGCGGATGCACAGCGCGGCCATCGAAGAGCAGGCGGCTGGCCAGTTTTCCAGCCGGGTAATGCGCCAGTGCGTAGCGTTTCAGCGCCTGGCTGGTGTGGTTGTCACGCGCACCGGCCGCCACACCGAGAATATCCAGCAAGCAGGTCTGCAGCAGCTCGCGGGTATGGGACGGTGCATGGTGGAAACGGAAATCGCGGACGAACGAGTAGAGCGACATGTGGAGACTCCACAGACGGGCTTTGTTTGGGTAAAGGGAATGAGGGAGCCCGCAGCACGGGCTCCCGAAGGCATTACTGCTTGGTCTGGCTGACCTGGTTCCCAGCGGCGGTTCGCGAGGCTTGCAGCCAGCTATCGAACTGCTGGCGATGCGCGGCGACCCACTCCTTGGCATGGCGCTGGATGTCGGCGGGCTTCTTCTCGCCCTGCTGCATCTTCAGGTTCTGCGCACTCTCGTCATCGGTGCTGATCTGCACCTGCGAGAGGAACTTCACGGCCGCCGGGTTCTCCTCGGCGAAGTCCTTGTTCAGCACCGCCACCACCTTGTCCACGGCGAACCCGAGGTTCTTGCCCTTGTACATGGTGTCCACATCGTTATTGCCGTCCGGCAGGTCGGTCTTCGGCACTTCCAGCCAGACCACGTCCGTGTTCTCGACCAGCACGCTGGCAATCCACTGCGGCACCCAGGTGAAGTACAGGATCGGCTTGCCTTCCTTGTAGCGGGTGATGGTGTCGGCCATCAGGGCAAAGTACGAGCCCTGGTTGACGTGCACACTCTTGTCCAGGTCATAGGCCTTCATGTGGTGGGAAATGACCAGCTCGCAGCCCCAGCCCGGGTTGCAACCGGTCAGGTCGGCCTTGCCGTCACCGTCGGTGTCGAACAGCTTGGCGATCTCCGGCTTTTTCAGGTCGGTGATGTACTTGATGTTGTACTGGTCGGCGGTTTTCTTATCGATCAGGTAACCCTGGCTGACACCCGGCAGGATGTTTCCGATCTTGACCATTACGTCGTCACCGCCGGCCTGCTGGTAGAACTTGTCGTGCAGCTTTTCCCAGAGATGCACGGTGAAATCGGCATCGCCATTGGCCAGGGCCACCATCATCACGCCGTACTCGGTCTCTTTCGGCTCCTGGACGTCGTAGCCCAGTTCGCGCAGGCCTTCCATCGCCACCTCGCCGCGGAAGCGCTCCTCGGCGATGGAGGGGAAGATCGGCGTGATCTCGACGCCCTCGCCTGGCTTGTCGGTCGAAGCGCTGGCACTCAGGGCGGCGACTGCCAGGGACAGGGCGGTGGCGCATTGCAGGAGGCTGTGGGAGAACTTGGATCGATGCATCGTCTCGTACCTTTATATTGTTTTCTGTCGGGTTCGGCAGATCGAATCAATCGGCTCAGGCAGTCTTGCGCCGCCCGGAGGAGTGCCCGGCACCGCACAGACGCAGCAGCGCGCCAACGGGGCCGGTGTGGTACCAACGCAGGCTCGGGTCGGCGCTTGAGCGCGCTCCCATGGCCTGGGTCAGGCGGTCGAGGAAGATGGCCAGCAACACCAGTCCTACCCCGCCGACTGTGGCCAGGCCCATGTCCAGGCGACCGATGCCGCGCAGGACCATCTGCCCGAGGCCGCCAACCGAGATCATCGAGGCGATCACCACCATCGACAGTGACAGCATCAGGGTCTGGTTCAGGCCGGCCATGATGGTCGAGGTGGCCAGCGGCAGTTGCACGCGGGTCAGCATCTGCCGACGGGTGCAGCCAAAGGCACGAGCGGCCTCGATCTTGTCTTCGGGTACCTGACGAATGCCCAGGTTGGTCAGGCGCACCAGCGGTGGCAGGGCGAACACGATGGTCACCAGCACGCCAGGCACGTTGCCAATGCCGAACAGCATCACCACGGGCACCAGGTAGACGAACGCCGGCAGGGTCTGCATGGCGTCGAGGACTGGCCTAATCACCCGCTCCAAGTGGTCGCTGCGAGCACAGAGAATTCCCAGCGGAATACCGATCACGGCGCAGAAGAACACCGAGGTCAGCACCAGCGCCAGGGTGGTCATGGACTCCGACCAAACGCCGATGAAGCCAAGCAGGGTCAGGGTGACGAAGCACAGCAGTGCCATGCGCTTGCCGGCCAGCTGCCAACCCAGCAGCGAGGACAGGATGATGCCGATGGTCGGCGGGATGCTCTGCAGGACGTACTCGATACCGTTGAGAACCTGGTCGATAGGCCAGCGGATGGCACGGAACACATCCCGGAAATTGTGCACCAGGTATCTCAGGGTGGTTTCCACCCACTCACCCAGTGGGATGACGGCGCTCTGGAAAGGATCGAGAAGACTGAACTCTGACATGGTGGCTACCTATTCTCCGAAGTTGCGGCTGTTGCGTAATCGCGGGATTCGCTCAATGGCGACTCAAGGTGTGCAACAGCTGATTCTTGGAAATGGTGCCCTTCAGAGCACCGCTGCGGTCCAGGACGGGCACTGGGTATGGCAGTGCCGCGACGATATCCAGCACGTCATGAAGGGGCGTGTCGGTGTAGACGGGGTGTTGCTTGTGCATGCTGAGCGCGTCGCCCGGCAGCCCCGCGACCCCGCCGCCGGTTTCGTCTGCTCCCACAACAGCCAGCAGTTGGTCGCACTCGTCGATCAGGTATCCGTAAGGAATGCCAGTCTTGAATTTCGGGGCTTTGCCGTTCACCCGACACACCATCTCCGGGTCGAGTTGTGCCACGTCACCGGCCTTGAGCACCCGGGAACTGTCAAAGCCCTTGAAGAAGGTCTCGACGTACTCATTGGCGGGCTGGTTCAGCAGCTCCTGCGGTGTGCCGATCTGCACCACCCGACCACCTTCCATGATCGCAATGCGATGTCCGATTCGAATGGCCTCTTCGATATCGTGAGAGATGAAGATGATGGTGCGCTGCTGCTCTGCCTGAAGGCGCATGAGCTCTCCCTGCATCTCGCTTCGGATCAGCGGGTCCAGCGCAGAGAAAGCTTCATCCATCAGCAGGATCGTGGGGTCGTTCGCCAGGGCGCGGGCAAGCCCCACACGTTGCTGCATCCCTCCGGACAATTGGTGCGGATAGCTGTGCTCGTGCCCGGCCAGACCGACCTGGCTCAAGGCCTCGCTGGCGCGGGCTTGACGCTCGCGCTCGCCCACGCCGGAAATCTCCAGGCCGAACGCCGTGTTTTCCAGGACGCTCATGTGCGGCATCAGCGCGAAGGACTGGAAGACCATGCCCATCTCTTTGCGGCGAACATCGAGCAGTGCCTTGTCCGACAGGCCGGTGATCTCGCGTCCATTCAGGTGGATGCTGCCGGAGGTGGGTTCGATCAGCCGGTTGAACAGTCGCACCATGGTCGACTTGCCCGATCCGGACAGCCCCATGATCACGAAGATCTCGCCACGCTTCACGGAAAAGCTAGCGTCGAACACACCGACGACATGACCGGTCTTGCGGAATATTTCGTTCTTGTCGGCGCCCTTGCGCAACATCTCCATGGCAACTTCCGGATGGGGTCCGAATACCTTGAAGATGTTCTTTACCGAAAGAATTTCGTCGGCCTGATTCATAAAACCTCTTTGTTATGCTTATTAACCAATCAGTCAACTTCGCGCTTTTCATTCGTCAAATCGACTGTGATTAGCGTCCAGCAAAACCGGAGTTCCATTCGTCTCTGACGTGGGTAAACCGGCGCGCAGAAAATCCTGCTCCATAAAAGCGACATCGATTTATGAATGCCGCGTTGCAGCTTCAAATTAGGGGTTGGGCATTACAGCGTCCAACGACATTTGTTCGCCCGTAACCATAACGTCATGTTATTGATCGCGAGTTGCGGAGCCTTCCAGCGAAGAAAACTCCCGCTCCGAAGGCCCCTGACGCGCCAGGAGAACCGCCGCGATCAGGACCATCACTCCACCCGCCAACATCGCGTAGGTGACTTGCTCGCCCATGAGCAGCACCGCAATGCTCACGGCTACCACCGGCTCCAAGGTCGACAGGGTCGCGGCAGACGACGGACCTATACGCGGAGAGCCGGCCAGAAAGGCCGCCACCGGTACCAGGGTGGCGAACAGTGCCAACCCCAAGGTCGCCCACCATGAGAGGGCGGTCGAGGGCAATGAAGCCCCTTGCAGGACGGCTGGGACGGCGAACGTCAGCGCGCAGCCCAGAAGCAGCATCGCCGCTGAAGCCAATGGGTTTTCGTGGTTGATCCGATGGGTGCCGTAGATGACCGACGCCCCGTAGCACACCGCAGCGAACAGCGCCCACAGCGCCCCCATTGATGCGCCTGACAGGTTGAGCCCCGTAGCCATCGATACCCCGCCCAGGGCCAAAGCCAGGCTGACCAGTTTGAGTGTGCTGGACCGCTCCCCCAGGCAGGTTATGGATACGACCGTTACGAAGGCCGGAAAGGTGTACACCAGGATGATCGCCAGACTGACCGATGCAGATCGCGCGGCGCTGTAGTAGCCCAATGCCGCAAGCCCGTAACCGAATCCGAGTAGCAGGTTTTGTCGCGCCAGCTGGCCTGTGGGAAGCGGTATTCCGCGCCAACGGAGGAACACCAGCAGCACTCCGGCAGCAATTGCGAAGCGCGACAAAAGCAGCCCCACGGGATCGGCACCGCCCGCGTAGGCGTACTGGGCGAATAGCGGCTGCAGGCCGTAACAGAACGCAGCCAGCAGCACGAGGCCGAAGCCCCTGGCATGACCATTTCGATGCGAATGCGAGTTCATGTGTAGTGTCACCGGGTTCGGCCCCAAGGCCTTCCAGACAGAAAAAGCCCCGTTTCACCCAGCAGATGAAACGGGGCCAATTCGAAGCGGAACAGGACTCAGTCAGCCAGTCGGCTGGTCATGGTCTCGCAATACCAGTCCACGAACTGGCAGACGCCGTTCTCTGCAATCGATGAGTATGGCCCCGGCTCGTAGGCAGGAGAGCTGACGCCCGCCTGAGCCCCTTCCACCAGACGGCGATCCTGGTCGTTGGTAGCGATCCAGACCCGGGTCAGTCTTTCGAGGTCGTAATCCAGGCCCTCCTGTGCGTCCTTGGGCACCAGCCACTTGGTCGTCACCAGCGTTTCGTTGGGGCCTTGCGGCAATACACGGAAACTCAGGGCGTGGTCGCCCAGGAAGTGATTCCAGGTAGAGGGATAGTTGAAATACAGCAGCGCGCCGATATCGGCCTCGCCGCTGCGGTCGAGGCGCCCGGCCACTGCGGGTTTGCCGTCCATGGTGTAGCTCACGGCACCGGCAGAGAGCGGAATGCGCGTCATGCGGAACTGCCCGGCTTCGTCCATCACCAGGCGACTGGGCAGGCCGGCTGCCTCACAACGATTCCAGTGCGCCACCAACTCCGGGTCATCCTCCCCGCCTACACCCGCTACCGAAAGGTTTTCGACATAGGAGTTGAGCAACTCGGGATGCGTCCCATCGCAGTGGTAGCACTCGCGGTTGTTTTCGAACACCAGCTTCCAGTTGCCCCGCTCGATCAGGTTGGACTCGAACGCCACCTTGCAATCATCCAGGTTGTGCGGGGTGATGAAGGGAGAGACGGCCTTGCGGAACTTCTCGAAATCCGGCGCCTTGTCGGCTACGCAGACGTAGATGTAGCTGTTCACGACTTCGCAATGCGCCGGCCTCAGGCCATAGTCAGCCGTGTTGAAATCGGGCCCCATGTTGCCCGCGAACAGCAATTTTCCATCCAGATCGAACACCCACTTGTGGTAGGGGCAAACCAGCTTGGCGACCTTGCCGCTGTTCTCGGTGCACACCTTCGAACCCCGATGCCGGCAGGCATTGTGGAACGCCCGCACCTGGCCATCGCCGCCACGTACCACGGCAACCGGGTAGTCCCCGATCTGCAAGGTGAGGTACTGGCCGGGCTTTTCCAGTTCGAATGTATGCCCGGCGAAGATCCACTCCTTGTGCCAGATATGTTCAAGATCCTGGCGATAAACCTCTGCGTCACTGTAGAGAGCTCGAGGAAGGGCATGACGCTCTTTGCGTTGGCGGATCAGGGCTAATACAGCAGTGTTTTTATCCATTGTTATTTGCACTCCAGAACAGGCGCATGAAGTTGTCGGTGCTTGCTTAAATCGGCGAATAATGGAGTCATCGACTCGTCAGCTCGCACTTTCCAAGGTCAGGGCTTTCTGCATGAGCGCCCTTTCGGATAACCTCAAACCAGCAGCAAAGCCGCCCCGCCGCGATTGCAGCAGGTCGCAGTCTAGGGCGAGGTCCCCAGTCGGCAGAACCGACTTTTTATTCAGGATCTTGATTACTTGTAGTTATGGTTAAGCACACTGAACCCGATCAGACGCTGGTCAAGATGCCATCACTTCGCGCCGTGAAATCCTTCGTTGCGGCGGCCAAGTACCAGAACTTCACCCGTGCGGCGGAGGCCTTGTGCGTGACGCAAGCAGCGATCAGCAGACAAATCCGCGAGCTGGAAACCTATCTGGGCGCTGAGTTGTTCAAGCGCGAGGGTCGCGCCGTGGAACTCACTGCCGCCGGCTCGATTTTCTTCGATGCAGTGCAGCTTTCTTTCGTCAACATCTCCCAGGCCGCTGAGCGCATCCGCAGCAAGAGCACGTCCAGACGCGTGCTCACCCTTTGCTGCTCACCAGCGTTCTCGGCGCACTGGCTGGCTCCGCGCTTGCCAAGCTTTTTCAGCGCAAACCCGGACGTTGACCTCAACCTGATTACGACGCAGAACTTCCTGTCCATGGAGCCCGGCGTGCGTCCGGACATCTTCATCACCAAAATGGCCAAGATCCGCGAGGGGTATCGCAGCTATCCCCTGATGCACGATGTGATCTACCCGGTCTGTACGCCGAAGTACCTCAAGGAGCACCCAGAGATATCCACCCTGGAGGGGCTTCGCGATACCGTGCTGCTGAATCTCAGCCCCTACGGTCGCTCGCAGGTCGCCGAACATGTCGATTGGAAGGTCTGGCTGGCATTCAACGATATCGATCTTGAAGCACGCCCATCCAACGGCCCACATTTCTTCAACGCCAACGACTACACCCTGCTCATACAGATGGTCCGGAATGATCAAGGTGTCGCGCTCGGCTGGAACCACCTGGTAGGTCAGCTTGTTGATCAAGGGTTGCTGGTTCGGCCCGTCGAGCAGGAGCTGGTGCTAAAGGACGCCCTGCATTACCTGACCTTCAACGAAGACAAAGAAGGTGACGAAGCCTGCTGCCGCCTGCGTGACTGGCTGATCGCACAGCTCTGATGACCTGACGTTATCGTTTCCCCTCACTATTTATCAATTAAATATTCAAAGAAACACTGCCATAGTTAACGTTTGATATTCACCCGACAAGAACCCGCCAAGTGCGGGTTCTTTCGTTTCTATCTTCCTTCGACAATCCATAACCTCCGATCATCGATTGCCTTCCCTAAATGTTGCTTGTTGATGACCTGATCGTGTCATTAACCTTCTTTCCAACCCCATCCAACGGGCGCCGAACTCAACGATGCCAAGTTGGCAGCGTGCTCATCTCGTGAAAGAGATGTTTACCAAGCTGAAATAAGAAAGTTAGGTCTATGAAATGACAAAAATCACGTCTTTACCTGCCGACGACAAGAGCTGTGGCTGGTACCACCTCAGTAAACCTCGTCAGCCAAGGCCTAGCCATTTCGGCAAGAGCTCCGCACGTTGGGTCGTAGTGGGAGCGGGATTCACCGGGCTTGCCGCCGCCCGGCAACTGGCGCTCAACTTCCCGCATGAAGAAATCATTCTTGTCGAAGCTCAGGAAGTCGGATTCGGCACCTCAGGCCGCAATGCCGGTTTTGCCATAGATCTCCCTCACGATATAGGGGCCGATGATTACATCGGTGATATCGACACCGCCAAAATCAGTTTGAAACTGAATCTCACCGGACAGTCCTTGCTCAAGGACCTGGTGGAGCAGCACAACATCGATTGTCAGATGAAAGCCTGCGGCAAGTACCAGGCTGCCATCGAAGATCGTGGCATTGCCGTACTGGATGCTTACAGGCGTGGCTTGGACAAGTTGGGTCAGGCCTATGAAATGATCGAGGCCGACGAACTTCCAGCACATATCGGTACGCACTTCTACCGTAAAGCCCTGTTCACCCCGGGAACAGTACTGATTCAACCCTCTGCCCTGGTGAAAGGGCTGGCCGACAGCCTCCCGGGAAATGTCAGCCTCTTCGAAAACACGCCCATTACTGACGTCGAATACGGCGAAAAAATCGTCCTCACACACGCCTGTGGCAGCATCACCGCCGATAAGCTCGTTCTCACCAACAACGCCTTCGGCATGAGCTTCGGCTTTCTCAAGGGCCGCATGCTGCCGATCTTCACTTACGCCAGCATCACTCGCCCGCTCAGCGCCGACGAGCAGGCGCGACTGGGTGGAAAACCGTTCTGGGGTGTCATCCCCGCCGACCCGTTCGGCACAACAGTTCGGCGTACGCCGGATAACCGCTTGCTGATTCGCAACAGCTTCAGCTTCAACCCTGATGGGCGTAGCAATAAAAAGTTTATCGACCGGTTCATCAGTCGACACTGTGCGTCATTCGAGAGTCGATTCCCAATGTTGCCCGGAGTTGAATTCGAATATACCTGGGGCGGCGCACTGGCTCTGTCGAGAAATCACATGGGGTACTTCGGACAGTTATCCAACAATGTTTATGGTGCCCTCTGCTGCAACGGTCTTGGCGTCACCCGAGGGACCGCCACCGGTAAATTGCTTGCTGACTGGCTCGCCGGAAGAAAGAGCGAATTAATTGACTTCTTGCTGAACGCTCCCGGCCCAAACCTGAACCCGCCGGAACCGCTCCTTTCTGTTGGTGTAAACCTGAACCTCAAATGGGGGCAGTATCGCGCCGGGAAAGAAAGCTAGTCAGCGAAAGTTTTAACGGGCAAATCCCGCCCAATCATCAATTGGCATTCAGCCCCGCGATGGCAAGCCACTTTCAATTCAGGCGACTTGGCAAACTCTGGAGCTAATCATATTTCAGCCTTGAGGATCAGCTCCGCCTGAAGTTACGCAAAAACCATGTAAGCCAGGAGAAAATAATGATAATTCCTAGTACGTCTATCGAAGACGTCCCCATCAACGGCTTTCATAAGCTGTTGACCCTTCGATCAGGCGGCGGGTCGTTTGTTGACGGCTATGTGCTCAGCATCATCGGCGTTGTCATGGTGCAAATCACTTCGGCAATGAGCCTCAGCAGCTTCTGGCAGGGTTTGATTGCCGCCTCGGCGTTGATCGGCATTTTTTTTGGTGGGTTCTTCGGCGGTTGGCTGAGTGAGCAATTCGGACGCAAGAAAACTTTCTTCGTCGGGCCGACCCTGTTCATGATCGCCTCCCTCGCCCAGTACTGGGTTGACTCTGCCCAAGGCTTGTTCGCCCTGCGCCTTCTCATAGGCGTGGCCGTAGGCATCGAGTATCCGGTTGCCACGGCATTGCTGGTCGAGTTCCTGCCGAAAAAGTATCGCGGCCCCCGGCTGGCAACGCTGACAATCCTCTGGTTCGCTGGCGCAGCGGCAGCCTATGTAGTGGGTGAAATCATCCTGCGCGTCGCTGGCGATGATGCCTGGCGCCTGGTCCTGGCCAGCGCAGCTGTGATTGGCGCCCTACTCTTCCTGCTGCGAATCGGTACTCCCGAATCGCCCCGCTGGCTGCTCAGCAAGGGCCGCGCGGCAGAGGCTGAACGGGTCATCAAACAGGTGTACGGCCCCAACTTCTCGCTCAAGAACCTACCTGAGCAGCAGGACAGCAAAAGGCTCTCGTTCTGGAGCCTGCTCCACTCCGGATACGGCAAACGCATGTTGTTTGTCACCGCCTTCTGGACCTGCTCGGTCATCCCGGTCTTTGCGGTCTACGCCTTCGCCACTACGGTCCTGCAGGCTCTTAACCTCAAGGGTGACTGGGCCTCCTTTGGCTCAGTGGCGATTACCCTACTTTTCGTATTGGGTTGCATCATCGCGACCCGCCTGATCAACACCATCGGACGTCGCAGCATGCTGATCTACAGCTTCCTGTGGTCCGGCCTCGCACTGCTTGGATTGGGCATCTACCACTCCAGTTCGCAGCTGCTGATTCTGTTCCTGTTCGGTACGTACGCCTTGTTCATCGGCGGTGCGCAGGTCCTGACCCTGGTCTATCCGAACGAACTCTTCCCCACCGAGATTCGGACCTTCGCCGTCGGCATCGGGACCTCACTGTCGCGCATTGGCGCTGCGGTAGGCACCTACCTCGTGCCTGTCTCCCTGCAGACCTTCGGCATCGCCTCGACCATGTATGCCGCAGCCATCGTGACGCTGGTCGGGCTGCTGTTCGCACTGGCCCTTGCCCCGGAAACCCGCTCGCTCAACCTGCAGCAGGCGGCCTCTCTCACATGAAAACAACCCGCCGATCCCTGGAACAAACCGGGACTCGGTAAACATTCAACTCCCTGGAGAATGCATCGTGAACTTTGACGGTATCTTCACCCCGGCAATCACCCCCCTGACGGCGGACGGAGCCATCGATAAGTCGGCCTTCGCTGCGGTACTGGAACACCTGATCGAATCGAAGGTTCACGGCATCGTCATCGGCGGTTCCACGGGCGAGTACTACGCCCACACCGCCCAGGAGCGTTTCGACCTCGCCGCACAAGCCAAGGATGTCATCAATGGCCGCCTGCCGTTGGTGGTAGGCACCGGAGCCGTCCGCACCGAGGAGTCGATCGCCTACGCCGAAGCGGCCAAGGCCATCAAGGCCGACGCACTGCTGGTTGGCTCGCCGCCCTACGCCCTGCCGACACAGAAGGAAATCGCCACCCACGTCCTCGCCGTGGACCGCGCAGCTGGCCTGCCGATCATGCTCTACAACTACCCCGCCCGCATGGGGGTCGGCATGGGTGACGAGTTCTTCGCCGAGGTGGCTGGCTGCAAGAACATCAAAGCCATCAAGGAAAGCTCGGGTGACACCGCCCGCCTGCATCGCCTGGCCGTGCAACACCCCGACATCGCCCTGTCCTGTGGCTGGGATGACCTGGCACTCGAGTTCTTCGCCTGGGGCGCACGCAGTTGGGTGTGCGCCGGCTCCAACTTCATTCCCCGTGAACACGTAGCCCTGTACGAGGCCTGCGTGCTCGAGAAGGACTTCGACAAGGGCCGCCGCATCATGGCCGAACTGATGCCGCTGATGGACTTCCTCGAAAGCGGAAAATTCGTGCAGTCCATCAAGCACGGCTGCGAGCTGATCGGTCTGCGCGCAGGTGGCGTGCGCGCACCTATGCAGCCGCTCGAAAGCGAGGAGAAACAAGGGCTGCAGGAGGTCCTCAGCGTTCTCAAGCGCAACATCGCGAAAATCACCGAGGGTTCCAACAATGGCTGAATTGCTGAGCAAGGCACAGTACGCGGAAATCGCTGCCAATGTGGAATTCCGTACCCAGGCGTTTATCGACGGTGAATTCCGCAAGGCGCTGTCGGGCCGTACCTTTGTCACCACCAACCCGGCCACTGGCGAGGTACTGGCCGAGATCGCCGCTTGCGACGTGCAGGATGTCGACGTGGCCGTGGCCGCCGCCAAGCAGGCTTTCGACGACGGCCGCTGGTCGAAGCTGCAGCCCGGCGAGCGCAAGCACATCCTGCTCAGGTTCGCCCAACTGCTGGAAGACAACGCCCATGAACTGGCGGTGCTCGAATCGCTGGACAGCGGCAAGCCGGTCAGCGAGTGCCAGAACGTCGACGTGCCGGAAACCATCCACACCATCCGCTGGCACGCCGAGCTGATCGACAAGATCTACGACTGCACCGCCCCGACCGGCAACGCGGCCGTGACCATGGTAGTGCGCGAAGCAATCGGCGTGGTCGGCCTGGTGCTGCCGTGGAACTTCCCGCTGCTGATGCTCGCCTGGAAGATCGCCCCGTCCCTGGCAGCCGGTTGCTCGATCGTGGTCAAGCCGGCCAAGGAAACCACCCTGAGCGCCCTGCGTGTGGCGGAGCTGGCCTATGAGGCGGGCATTCCTGCGGGTGTGTTCAACCTCGTCCCGGGTGGTGGGCGTGAAGTGGGCGAGGCCATTGGCCGCCACATGGACATCCCCATGGTCAGCTTCACCGGCTCCACCGAAACCGGCCGCCTGTTCCTGAAGTACGCGGCCGAGTCCAACCTCAAGCGCATCGTGCTGGAACTCGGTGGCAAGAACCCGGCGGTGGTCATGAACGACTGCGAGAACCTGGACGAAGTCGCCCAGTTCGTGACCGCTGGTGCGTTCTGGAACATGGGCGAGAACTGCTCGGCGTCCTCGCGTCTGATCGTTCATAAGGACGTCAAGAACGAGCTGCTGTCGCTGATCGTCAAACACCTCAAGGACTGGAAACTCGGCGACCCGCTGGACCCGGACAATCGTCTGGGCGCTATGGTCAGCAAGTCGCACTTCGAGAAGGTTCGCTCCTACCTGACATACGCCACCGAGCAGAAACTCAATGTGGTGCAGGGTGGCGAAACTGATTCGGGCGTGTTCGTGCAGCCGACCATCATCGACGGCGTGTCTCGCGACAGCCGCCTGTTCGTCGAGGAGATCTTTGGCCCGGTACTGAGCGTCACCAGCTTCTCGACCATCGATGAGGCGATCGAGCTGGCCAACGATACCATCTACGGCCTGGCCGCTTCGGCCTACACCGGCAGCCTGCGCAATGCCCTGCGCCTGTCGAGGGAGATCCGTGCCGGCGTGGTCACCGTCAACTGCTTCGGTGAAGGCGATGCCTCGACCCCCTTCGGCGGGTACAAGGAGTCTGGTTTCGGCGGTCGAGACAAGTCGATCTGGGCCCATGATCAATACACCGAACTGAAAACGATCTGGATCAACGCGGCCGAATAACGGCGCGTCGATTGACCCGATTCACCACCGCCTTCTGTGCGGTGGTCGAGTCGGGGATTTTTTGCATGACCGCGCCCAAGCAGCCGCCCCGCCAATGCTGCCGCACCCGGCATCCGCGAAGTACGGATGTCCATCTCCAATTCCCATTTGTCAGGCCACGCTCGGAAAGCGAGATGCCGCGCGCACACAAATCGATGTCGCTTTTCCTCAACGCGGTGGCGAGTAGGACCAACCGATCTCCGCGCCACGTGGACTATGTTGGCCTCGCGTGATGCTTGCCAGAAATGAGTGTCAGCGCTGGTGCGCCGCCGAATCCAGCGGCGAAACGAAGAAGGGACTCGGACTACCGACTCTCCGATTTGCCAGCGATCTGGTGGCAGCCTCGCGTCTCCATAACAAGTCCAAGAGAAGAGATCAGAATGACTATCACCCGAGCGGAAAGCGCAAGCAGCGAGCTGGCGCAAGGCTTCAAGCCTCGCCACATAACCATGCTCTCAATCGCCGGCATCATCGGCGCGGGATTGTTCGTCGGCTCCGGACATGCCATCGCATCTGCCGGCCCTGCCGCAATCGTGGCCTATGCATTGGCCGGGACCCTTGTCGTGCTGGTCATGCGCATGCTGGGAGAAATGGCGGTAGCCAGCCCCGACACGGGCTCGTTCTCCACCTATGCCGACCGGGCCATCGGCCGATGGGCCGGCTTCACCATCGGCTGGCTGTACTGGTGGTTCTGGGTGCTGGTCATCCCCATTGAAGCGATCGCCGCAGGCGTTGTGCTGAACAACTGGTTTCCCCAGGTCGAGACCTGGTTCTTCGCTCTTGCGGTGACCGTGCTGCTGACCGCCACAAACCTCTTCAGCGTGGCGAAGTACGGCGAGTTCGAGTTCTGGTTCGCGATGCTCAAGATCATCGCGATCGTGGCCTTTATCGCGCTGGGTGCCAGTGCTCTTCTCGGAATCCTGCCGGATCGTGAGGTAAGCGGCCTGCAGCGCCTGACGCTGGAGCATGGTGGGTTCATGCCCAATGGCTGGACCGCAATCATCGGTGCCCTGCTGACGACGATGTTCAGCTACATGGGTACCGAGGCAGTGACCATTGCGGCTTCCGAATCGAGCGACCCTGCCAGGAACATCGCGAAGGCTACCCGCTCCGTGATCTGGCGAATCAGTGTTTTCTATCTCCTGTCGATCTTCGTCATCATTTCCGTCGTGCCGTGGAGTGACCCGCTGCTGCCGGTCCAGGGTTCCTACCAGCGCGCACTGGAAATCATGAACATCCCCTACGCCAAGTTCCTGGTCGACATGGTGGTACTGGTGGCAGTCGCCAGTTGCCTGAACTCGTCGATCTACATTTCCTCGCGCATGATCTTCTCGCTCGGCAAGCGCTCCGATGCGCCCTCTTTCATCCAGCGGACCTCCGCAGCAGGCGTACCCCGCGCCGCCGTCATCGCCAGCACCCTCATCGGTATGCTGACGACCGCTTTGAACTTCTTCGCACCCGCTCAAGTATTTGCGTTCCTGCTGGCCAGCTCCGGTTCCATTGCCCTGCTGGTCTATCTGGTCATCGCGTTTTCCCAACTGCGCATGCGTTCGATGCTGCAGAAACAGAACGCAGAAATCGCCTTCAAGATGTGGCTGTTCCCCTGGCTGACCTGGGCGGTCATTGCCTTCATCGTCTTCGCCCTGGGCGTGATGTTCGTCATGCCTCAGCACCGGCTCGAGGTGACTTCGACCCTGGGGCTGGCGGTCATGATCATGCTGATCGGCATCACCACCAAACGACAGCACCAACAACCTGCGCGGGTCTGCGCCGTAGGAAAAACCGCCTGATCTGAACGACTACACACCGGGGTATTTCCACCCCGGGTCGGACTCGAAGCGCCCGGGCGATGCCGCCTGGGCGTTTCCTGCTTCCTGGCTTGTGCCTGGCCTGATGATCCGGGTCAGCCCAGGTGCCTAGGTATCGAACCAGTTGAAATTGAATGAGGAAGAGATTGAGAGAGCGGAGGTTTTTCAGCGACGGTTTGCAGGGACGGAACCTCCGGTTTGTGGGTGAACACAAGGATGAGCAATTACCTCAAGCTCGAGTGGGCTTCGTCCTGCTCGAGCATTTTTCTCTCCCAGCCTTTACCCAAGCGCTGGACACCCTGGTGACCGCCAACCTGATTCGCGCAGGCGCTTTTTCTACCAGGACCTTCACGCTGGATGGCACTTCAGTAGCCAGCGACCTCGACCTGGTGATTTCGCCGAGTTCGCCACTTCACGGCGAACTCTTGCACGAACTCGATCTGCTTGTGGTGTGTGGCGGGCTTCGGACGACGCTATGTGCTTCGCCGCAGCTGACACACGTGCTGCAAGTGGCGAAGGACCGGGGCGTAGCGCTCGCCGGCCTCTGGAATGGTGCATGGTTCCTGGGGCAGGCCGGGTTGCTCGATGGCTACAAGTGTGCGGTGCATCCGGAAAATCGGGCCGCGCTCGCTGAGCTGGCCAAGAGCAGCCAGGTGACATGCGAGAGCTTTGTCGTGGATCGCGACCGGCTGACCGCAGCGAGTCCGATGGGCGCCTTCCACATGGTTTTGAAATGGATCGACCTTCTGCATGGCCGCGGCCTGGTCGACGCCATTGTCGATATCCTGGCGTTCGAAGAATCACGCTATCGACGCGTCCATCCGTCTCTGCACGAGAAGATGAGCGAACCGGTCCGAGACGCGATTACCCTGATGAGCGCGAACATTGAGGAGCCGCTTACCCAGGACCAGCTCGCTCGATATGTCGGCCGCTCCAAGCGGCAAATGGAGAGACTCTTCCAGCAGCAACTCGGAACCACTCCGGTTCGCTTCTATCTGGAGTTGCGTATTACCGAGAGCCGCCGACTGCTCCAGTACTCAGACCTTCCCATTGCCGAGGTCAGCGTTGCCTGCGGCTTCGCCTCTGCCAGTCATTTCAGCAAGTGCTACGCCGCGTTCTATGGTTACTCCCCGTCCAGGGAAGTTCGATACGGGTATGTGAAATCCACGAAATAGCGGGCGCGAGGGCTTGCCAGGTCAGGCGATCATCCGCTCCCGCAACCTGGCCAGCATGCCGAGGATGCTGCCGACACGCTGGTTCTCGCCGGCCTCCTTCGGCACCTCGGCCGCACGCGGGACCAGGTCGAGGGGCCGGGAACGCCAGAGAAAGGCCTGTTCGGCTGCAGCCTTCAGCCCCTTCTCGAACAGTCCTCGGCGGATCGGCTTGGGCAGGTAACGGAAGATCTGCGCTTCGTTGATCAGCTTCAGCAGCGCCTGGGTATCGCGGAATGGCGTCACCACCAGGCTGAGCAGGCGCGGATGGGCCTGGGCCAGGGATTTCAGCAGCGGCGCCATGTCTTCGCCGCCAAGCTTGAGGTCGCTGACGAGCAGGTCCACGGGTTCCAGGTTCAGCGTCACCAGCGCTTCGCTCAGGTTGTGGGCGCGCATCAGGCGATGGCCGCCGGCCTGGCAGAAGGCTTCGACGCAATGCAGGGTTTCCGGGTCGTCGTCGAGCAGTAACAGGTTCAGCGGTGCCGCCAGGTCGCTGGTGGCGGCGGTGACCGGCGCACTGGCCTGGCGCTCGGCGATTTCCGCCGCCTGGCGCAGGGTGAAGGCCATTTCCTGCGGGTCCCAGGGTTTGGTCAGGTAGCGGAAGATGCCGCCGTTGTTCAGGGCTTCCACCGCAGCGTCCAGGTCCGAATAACCGGTGAGCAGGATGCGCAGGCACTCCGGGGCGACTTCTCGCGAGCGGGCCAGCAGTTCAGCGCCGCTCATGCGTGGCATGCGCTGGTCGCTGACGATGATCTGCACCGACTCTTCCTTCAGACGCTCCAGCGCCCGCAGCGGATCGCTTTCGGTGATCACCTCGTACTGGCGACGGAACTGCAGCGCCAGGCTACGCAGGATGCGCTCCTCGTCATCGACGAAGAGAATGCGGACAGGTGAGGTCATGAGCTCAGGCACTCCGTTTCAGTTCGACCGCCTGACTGCGCGGCAGGCTGATGAGAAAGCGCGTTCCGCGCCCCGGCTCCGAGGCCACGCGGATGCTGCCGCCGTGGTCGCGAATGATCTTGTAGCTGATGGACAACCCCAACCCCGTGCCCTGCCCCACCGGCTTGGTGGTGTAGAACGGGTCGAAGATGCGTTGCATGACTTCCGGCGGCATGCCCCGGCCGCTGTCCTGCACGGAGATGCAGACATTGCCGTCGTCGGCCCAGCTCTTCACCTGGATGCGTCCCGGTGCATCCATGGCTTGGGCGGCGTTGGTGAAAAGGTTCAACAGCACCTGGTTGATCTGCGACGGCGCACAGGCGATACGCGGCAGCTCACCCAGCAGTTGGAAAACCTCTGTCTTGTCCTTGATGTGGTTGCGGGCGATGAGCAAGGCGCTGCGGATGCAGTCGTTGAGGTCCACTTCCTCGCTCATGGCACGATCAAGACGGGCGAAATCCTTGAGTCCGGACACCAGCTCGGTGATCTGGCCGAGGCCGTAGAGCGTGTCGCCGAACAGCTGCCGCAAGTCGTCCGTCAGCAGCTCGGGAGCGGCCGCTTCGCGGCTGGCGGCGGCTCGTTCCAGCGCATCGGTGAGCCGTTGTTCGTCACAGTCCGGGTCTTCCAGGCAAGCGGCCAAGGCAGCCTGGCTTGCGGCCAGGGCGAATAGCGGCGTGGTCAGCTCTTCCATCAGCTGCACGTTGTTCTTCACATACCCCAGCGGCGTGTTCAACTCATGGGCGACGCCCGCCACCATCTGGCCGAGGGATGCCATCTTCTCCGACTGCACCAGTTGCGCCTGGGATTCCTTCAGGTCCACCAGCGCCTGGCGCAGTACCCGGTTGCGCTGGGCAACCCGCAGTTCCATGGCTTTCAGCAAATCAAGCACCGTACCCAGTCCCAGGTAGCGTCCCTGTTCGTCCACCAGGATGAAATCTTCGGTAATGGGGTACTGCAATTGCGCGGTGACCTGCTTGGCTGCCGGCTCCAGGCCAGAGGCGAGGGCCACGGTCAGCGGCGCCGGATTCATCACGTCGCCCACCGGACGCCGACCCCAGAGGTCGCGACCGAAGCGCTGCATGAAGATGTCCTGCAAGGTGTAGCGGCTGACCAGCCCCAGCGGCTTGCCCTGCGCGTCCACCACCGGCAGCGACAGGAAGGCCTTGTGCTCGGGCGTCAGCAGGCGATCAGCCACATCACTGATACTCATCTCCGGGGCCAGCGGCTCCACGGTCTTGAGCAGGCGAGCCAGACTGCTTGCGGCTGCCATGAGCGGTACTCCGGACGACATTTGAGGTGCAGCGCATTCAAGCAGCATCAGGTTGCCATCATGTGACAGGCGTCTCATGCAAGAAACAAATGGCAAGGAAGCGAAGTAGCGACAACACTGAAGCTCGACGCCAACAGGAACCATCACCATGCCCGAAAAAGCCGCCACTCCGAGCCCCCGCAAAGGTCTGCTGCTCCGCCTGCTGCGCATCCTTGCCTGGCTGCTCATGGCGGTGGCGCTGGTCTGCGTGACGCTCTACCTGGCGTTCGGCCCCGCGCAGCTGTTCGAGCGCCTGAAGCCGCCCCCACCGGTCTTCCCGGAGAGCAATGGCATCGAAGCCCCCTCCGCACCGGTTGCCGCCGCACCGGTTCCGGCCCCTGTCCAGGCGCCAGCCGGCTCGCAGGAAATGGTCGAGCTGATGATGGACAGCATCGAAGACATCTGGGGCGAATTCCTCGCCCGTGGCGACTACTCCTATAAGAGGGCCAAGCTGGTGACCTACCGGGGCAAGGTCGAGTCCCCCTGCAAAGACGTCGGCACGGCCAGCGGCCCCTTCTATTGCCCCGGCAGCAAGAGCCTTTATCTGGATCTGGACTTCCTCGACGGCCTGCAGAAAAAGTCGCCTGACGTCGGCGACTTCGCGCGCAGCTACGTCGTCGCGCACGAGGTGGCCCACCACATGCAGAACCTCGTGGGCGTCAACAGCTGGATCAAGGATATGAAGGAAGGCGGCGTCAAACTCTCCGGACCGGAAGGCCTGATGGTCGCCCAGGAGCTACTGGCCGACTGCCTGGCTGGCAGCTGGGCCAGCTACGCCCAGAAGAAATACGCCTGGGTGAAACCCGACGAGGTGGACAAGATGCTGAAGGTGGTAATGGCCTATGGACAGGAACAATCCGCCATCCCAGGCAAAGCACCCATGCGCGACGCACTCACCCACGGCAGCTTCGAGCAACGCCAGAAGTGGCTGCATACCGGCATCGAAACCGGCGACCCGCAACGATGCTTGCAGTTGTTTACGGGGATTGCGCAGTAGTGGTCTGAATTGTGGGGCCGCGCCGCATCGAATGCGTTCGCTCACGGGCGCCAGGCAGGTGCAGCCTGCAGGTCAGGCACGGGCGGCTCATCGCCGAGTGCCGCGAAGCCCAACAGGGCCGGCACCTTTGCTGGGTTTCGCTTCGCTCTAACCAGCGCCCACCTACTTGGCGGTGCTGATGTCCCCGCTCTCCCAGCGCGACTCGCCGCTTTCCAGCGCATTGGCGATGGTGGCGAGCTTGTCGTCCGGCAGTGATTCGGGCAGTGGGTCGACACCGGCGCTGACGAACAGCTGGGCATAGGCGTTACGCAGTTCGGCGTAGGACAGGTCGCGCTTGAGCTGCGCCTGGAGGGTGTTCAGTTCCCCCTGGATCAGGTCCAGTTCGCCGATGCTCTGCGTCTTGTAGCGATTGCGCAGCTGTTCGGCGATCTGTCCGTCGAGGCTGGCCAGCTCTTCGCTGGTCTGGAACTGGCGCTGGGCCTCGTGGAAGTTGGCGTTGGCCACGTAGAGCTGCGCCAGCACGGCCATGGACATGGCCTGGCGACGGGCAGCGGCGACGGACTCGCCGGCCTTGGCGACGTCGATGGCGGCAGGTCCGGAGAGGACGTTGAACAGGTTCCAGGTGACTTTCACGCCGTAGTCGGCCCAGCTCTGGTTGACCAGGAAGGAGTTGCTGTCGTAATGGCCGCCAGCGGAGAACTCCAGGCCCGGCAGCAGCCGCAGCATGGCCTTGCGGGTTTCGGCAGCGCTGATGCGCGCCTGGTAGTCCTGTTCGCGCAGTTCCGGGCGACTGGCCAGGGCTTCTTCTTCCAGGCGGTTCATGTCCACCTTGAGTTCCGGTACCTGGTAGTCGTCGGTGGCGGCCAGGGTGAAGTCGGTGTTCAGCGGCAGGTTGATCAGCGCAGCCAGCTCGGTCTTGGCCAGGGACAGCGCGCGGCGCTGCTCTTCCAGCTGACGAGTGGCCTCGATCAGCGCGCGCTGGTAGCTCATGGCCTGTACCGGGTCGCCGATGCGCTCCGAGCTCATGCGCTGGCTGCTGGTGCGAACTTCATCGACGCGCGCCATCAGGCTGTCGATCTGCTTCAGCAGACGGTCGGCCGCCACAGCGCGCCAGTAGGCCGAGCGCACGTCCTGGATGATGGTGTGAACCACCTTGCGGCGGCGCTCCTGGACGATCAGGCGCTGGTCGGCCTGTTGCTTGGCGCTGACGTAGCTGACGCCGAAGTCGAGCACGTTCCACACCATGGTCAGGTCCGCCACACCACGGTCGCGGTCCTGGGAGGTGGACGGTTCCAAGGACTGGGTATCGGTCAGCACGCTCTGGCTGCTGGAGGCGCTGACGTTGCTGCGCCCGGCGTAGCCCGCTTCCATGGCCATGCGCGGCAGCATGTCGAAGCTGGCCAGGTCTACCTGGCGCTTGGCCAGGGCTTCTTCCATCACCTTCAGGCGTGCCTCAAGGTTGTACTTCACCGCGCGGGCCATGGCCTGGTGCAGGGTCAGGGGGCCGCTGAGGGGCTCCTGGTCCTTGAACATGGTCGCCAGGTCCTGGCGCGCACGCTGCTCGCTGACGCTACGGTCGATGGGCTGGCTGGTCACGGCACAACCCGTGACCGCCAGCGCCAGCACACTTACGCTGAAAAACTTCGCTGCTTTGCTCATCCTTGGGCCGCCCCCTAGACACGGCACTTACAGATTTCTAATTCGTTGTTCTTCAAGCCTGCGGGCGAACCGCCTGGATCTGTCCCAGTGCCATGGCCAGCTCCCTGACCTGACGCTGCTCGTTGTCCTTGATGTCCTGCAACTGCTGGCCAAGCGTGGGCGCACCGAAGATGCCCTGGCCGCTCCCCCCGGAGCCGCCCTTCCATTGCTTGCCGTCGAACAGCTTCATCTCTTCGGAATCCTGCGGCACATCCTTGTCGAAGAAGCTCGACAGGCTGCTGCTGCCAAACACGCCGCCATCGCCTCCGCCGAAGCCGAGGAACCCCGAGCCGGAGCCATCGCGGAAGCCGTCACTGCTGCCGAACACCTGCGCGATGAAGCTGGGCGCCAGGGCTCCCTGGTTGATGAAGATGTTGCCCAGGGTCGGGATACCGCTACCCAGGGTCGGCTGCTCGAACAGCGGCGGCGGAATGAGCGGCGAGGTGAACGGCGGCGGCGGCGGGTTCGGCAGCACGGTGTCCACCGGAACCGTCGGCTCTGGCGGCACGATGATCGGCGGGTTGGTGCGGAACTCCGGATCGCCATCGCTCTGCGGCACGCTGTAGGTCTGCGCCGACAAGTCGCTGAGCATGGGATTGCCGGCGGTATCGGTGATCAGGGTGCCAGTGGTGTTCAGCCCGAGGCTGAGGGTACCGGCGCCCGCGACATTGCTGACGTTGACCAGGAAGGTCCGGCTATCCACCTGCACCAGCGATTGCAGGGTGCCGGTGACGTTGCCGGTGGTCACCAGGTTGAAGTCGCCGAGGTCGATGCCGCTGACGCTCTCATCGAAGGTCACGGTGTACTGCACGCTGCCCGGCGTGGCGAGCGGCTCGACAGTCGCGCTGGCGTTGGGAGCCGTGGTATCGACGATCACGCCGCTGGTGTTGCCGACGCCATTCAGCGTCAGGTTCATCGAATTACCGATGGCATCGCGCAGGGTCGCACCATTGGCCACCAGGCCAGTGACCGCGATGCCGTTGGCATCGTTGTCGCCGGCGCGGACCGTGTATTGGAACACCAGCGTGTTGCTGCCCGAGCCCGCCACGTAGTCGGCGAACACGGTAGTGCCGCCCATATCGATGGCCAGGCGCGGAATGCCGCTGACGATCACCGCTTCACTGGCGTTGACCACGAAGGTCAGGGTGTCGCCAGCGTTGTAGGGCACGCCGACCGGCGCGCTGACGCCAGTGACGGTGGGCACGTCGCGGTCGACGCTGTACACCGCGCCGGTCAGGCCGCCGGTGATGGCGTTGCCGGCAGCGTCGACGATGCCGGTAGCCGAACCGCTGAGGTTGAGCCCCAGCGTGCCGGTGCCGTTCACGCCACTGACGGTGATCTGGAAGGTACGGGCATCGATCTGCAGCAAACTGGTCAGGCTGCCGCCGGCAGTGCCGGTGGTGACCAGGGCGAAGTCGCTGAGGTCCACGCCGCTGACGTTCTCGCTGAAGGTCACGGTGTAGCGCACGCTGCCGGCGTTGGTGGGCGACGGATCGAGGGCGACGATCCCGCTCGGGCTGGGTGCGTGGGTATCGACGATCAGGTTGCTGGTGTCGCCCACGCTGTTCAGCGCGAGGTTCATGCTGTTGCCGGCCGCATCCCGCAAGGTTCCGCCGTTGGCAGCCAGGCCGGTGACGGCGATGCCGTTGGCGTCGTTGTCGCCCGCCTGGATGGTGTACTGGAACACCAGGGTCGAGGTACCGGAACCCGCCACGTAGTTGGCGAACACCGTCGTGCCGCCGATATCCAGGGCCAGGCGCGGGGTGCCGTTGACGATCACCGCCTCGCTGGCGTTGACCACGAAGCTCAGGGTGTCGCCGGCGTTGTAGGGAAGGCCCACGGGCACGCTCACGCTGGCCACCGTCGGCACCACGGCATCCACCCGCACGCCCGTCGTGCTGGCGACGTTATTCAGCGTGGTATTGGCGTTGTTGCCCACGCCATCACGCAACGTCCCGCCATTGGCCTGGATCGCGCCGCCGACGCTGATGCCATTGGTATCCAGCTGGCCGCTGCTGACAGTCAGGCGGAACACCAGCGCGGAGGTGCCGGAACCGCTGAGGTAGTTGGCGAAGACCGTACCCCCGCCGTCCAGGGTGATGGCGATGCGCGGCGTGCCGCCAATGGTGTCAACGATCACCGCTTCGCTGAGGCTGACGGTGAAGTCGAGGTTCTGCCCCGCCACATAGGTGCCGTTGGCCGGCACGCTGACGCTGGTCACTTGCGGCACGAGGCCGTCAATGACGATGCCGTGCTGGCCGGCGATGGAGTCAGCGCCACCCACGGCCGGCAGGGTGAGGATGGCGTCGTCGCTGCCGGCGTTTCGGATGGTCGCGCCGTTCAGGGCCAGGGCACCGGTGGACTGGTAGTCCAGGTCGGCGCTGACATCACCTGCCTGCACGGTGTAGCTGAAGGTCAGGGTGTTGCTGCCCGAGCCGGAAACATAGGTGGCGGTGCGGTCCAGCAGGCCGGTTTCCAACAGCAACGAAGGCCGGCCGCCGGACGTGTCGACGATCACGGTCTGGTCGAAGCTGATGGTGACGGTGATGACATCACCCACCTTGTAGCCACCATCCGGGTTGCTGACACCGATATCGGTGATCAGCGGGTTGATCGGGCTGACGGTGATGTTGATGGTGTCGGTATCGCTTTGGACGCCGCCGCTACCGGTCAGTCCCAGGTCATTGGTGACCAGTTGCAGACTGGCTGGGCCGTTGTACCCGCCGGTGGGTGCGAAGCTCAGGCCGTTGAGGGCGTTGTTGATGTCGGCGATGCTGCCATCGAAGGTCATGCTGGCGTCGCCAGTCCCAGTGCCGACCGTGAAGACCAGGCCCGTCAGGCTGCTCAATGTGATCAGGCCATTGGTGGCGGTGAGGGTGACGCGCACGGTGCCGCCCCCTGCGTCCACGTCGCTGATGGTGATCAGGTTGCCGTTGCCGCTGCTGAATACCAGCGTGTCGTCCTGATCCACAGTGGCGCTGGCCGGGGCACTGTTGACCGGGGCATCGTTGACGGCCGCGACCGCCAGCGTAAGGGTGGTCGAGTCAGCCTCGCTGCTGCCGGTACCGGACAGGCCCGGGTCGCTGCCGGTGTTGCCGCCATCGTCGATGGCGACCGTCAGCGTCACGTTGGCCGTGGCGTTACTGGCGGTGGTGAAGCTCAGACCGCTGGCGGCGATGAAGGCGTTGATGTCGGCCGGCCTGCCAGTCAGTGTGAGGGTGCCGGTGCCCGAGCCGCCCACGGTGACGCCGCTGCCACTGGAGGCAGCCAGGGTACCGCTGGCCACACTGAAGGTGGCGGTAACACTGCCGGTGCCTGCGTCGATATCGGCGAAGCTGATGCCAGTCAGCGCAGTGGTGACATCCTCAGTCACAGAAATGGAGCCAGGCGCGGTGATGCTGGGCGCATCGTTTACCGCCTCGATGCCGACCGTGGCCGCGACACTGAGGCTGGTGCTGTCCACGCCGCCATTGCTGGTGCCGCCGCTGTCGCTGATGCTGGTCAGTGTGACCACACGGCTGCTGCCGCTCGGCGCTTCGCTGCTGTTGCGGTAGCTCATGCCATCGATGACGGTCTGGGCGTTGGCCGCGCTGAGACCGCCGGCGATGGTCAGGGTCAGGGTGGCGGTGCCGCCACTGACGCTGACGCTATAACCGATGCCGTTGCCGCCGGTGGTGGTGCCGCTGGTGCCGTTGACCAGGATGATGTCGGTACCGTCGATGCGCAGGATTTCACTGGCGCCGTTGGCGAGGTTGCTCACGGTCAGGGTGAGGCCGGTGATGGTCTGGCCCGCCTCGATAGTGCCGACGCTCACGCCGCTGAACAGGTCTACCGCCGCACCGTTCTCGGTGTAGGTGGGCGTGCCGCCGGTGGCGGACAAGGTGGGTGCATCGTTCACGCTGGTCACGCTGACGGCGATGTCCGCGTTGCCGCTGGTGGCGCCGTCGCCATCGTCCACGGTGATGCGCACGGTACGAGTAGCGGTGCTCGGATCGAGGGTGTTGCCGTTGGTGTAGGTGATATTGCGCACCAGCGCCTGGACAGCCGCCGGGGTCGCATTGGCGTTCAGGCTGATCACCAGGTCGTTGGTGCCGGTGCCGCCGGTAAAGGTGCCGATCACTACGCCGCCGAAGGTGACGTTCGAACCGGAAACACCGATCTGCCCTGCCCCCGTCCCCTGATTCACGATGGAAAGGATGTCTTCGCCGCTGGCGCGGTTGGCGATTATGGCGACGGTGACGTTGCCGCCATCGAAGTCCACGGAATCGCTGTCGGTCACCGTGGCGTCGCTGCCGGAATCCAGTAGGGCCGCGCCGCCGCCTTCGATGACACCCACGCTGTCACCATTCAGGTTGCCGACTACCGGCGGCTCGTTGGTCGGCGCCGTCAGGGTGAAGTCGTTGCCGGTGGCGCCGACGTAGCTGACAGTCAGTTCGGTGCTGTTGCCGCCGGCGGTCAGGATGGCGCCTTCGGCGAGGCCACTGAAGTTGCCGGTCACGCCGTCGGCGAGGTTGTTGTCAATCAGGACGTAGGTGTCGCCGAGGCCGGGGGTGTAGCCATGGGTCACGGCCAGGGTGGCGCCGGAAATATCCACTGTGCCGTTGACCACAACCTGGTCGTACTGGGTACCGGCCGTGGTGCCGTTGATCTCGACCGCCAGGATGCTGCCTGCGTTCATCTGCAGGTTGCCGTTCACCGTCAGGGTGCCCGCGCTGTTGCCCGGCGACAGGACCCCGCCGCTCTGCACGGTCAGGGTGTTGGTGGAGCTGTTGGCGAAGATGCTGCCGTTGCCGCCAAGCGTGGCGCCAGAAGCCACCGTCAGGCTGGAGGTACCGGCCAGCGCACCGTTCACCAACAGGGTGCCGGCGTTGACATTGGTCGCGCCTGTGTAATTGGAGCCACCGGTCAGCGTCAACGTACCGGCGCCCAGCTTCGTAAATGAATTGGAATTCGTCAGCACGCCGGCGAGCGTCAGCCCATAGGCGTTGCTGATCCTGCCACCACCAGTATCGAGCACGATGGTGTTGATCAGCGTGACGTTGCTGCCGGTGACTTCAAGGGTGCCGCCGTTATTCAGCCCCAGCGTGTTGACGCTGAGATTGCTGGCGTCGGTAATGCTCAGCGTGCCGCCACCTCCCACCGTTGTGGTACCGAGATAGCCGTTGCTGCCGCTCAGCGTGAGAGTGCCGGTACCCGTTTTGATCAAATTGCCCGAGCCATTGATGCTGCCGCTGAAGGTCGTGCTGAGATTGGTGCCGCCGGTGGTCAGCGTATTGCTGTTCAATTGCACCGTGCCGGCACCGGACAGCGCGCCGATGGTCTCAGTCGCCGACAGCGTGAAGGTGGCACCCGAATCCACGTTCATGAGAGCGGTGTTGGCGATGGCGGCGCCGCCGCTGGCCGTCAGGCCGCCGGCCGAAACCTGGACCCCGCCAGTGAAGGTGTTGCTGCCCGACAGCGTCAGCGTGCCGCTGCCGGTCTTGACCAGGCTGCCGATGCCGTTGATCCCACCGGCGAACGTAGTGCTGCTGTTGTTGCCGCCCGTGGTCAGGGTGTTGCTGCCGAGCGCCAGGGTGTTGCCGGCGGTGCCGGCCAGCGAGCCGATAGTTTCGTTGGACGCCAGCTCGAGCGTGCTGGAGTTGCTGACAGTAACCGCCGAGTTGTCGTCGATGGCCGAACCGCCGCTGAGGATCAGCTTGCCGGCGGCCACCGTGACGCTGCCGGTATGGGTGTTGTTGCCGGCGAGCGTGACGCTGGTGCCAACGGTGCCGCCGGTGGTCAGCGCCCCCGAGCCCGACACCACGCCAGACAGCACCAGATTGCCGGCGTTGGAGAAGAGGATGCCCGCGCCGCCGATGACCACGTCGTTGTCGACGGTGGTGGTGGCTGTGGTCAGCAGCACGCTGCCGTTGTTGATGGTGATCGAGCCCGAGCTCAGCATGCTGTCGGCGGCGACCTGCAAGGCCGCGTTGTTCGCCGTCAGCGTGCCGCTCCAACTGGTCGAGTTGCCGCTGTTGCTCAGCGTCAAAAGCTCGCGGGGACCGCCCGCAACTCCCGTCACGGTGAGCCCGCCGCTACCGCTGAAGGCGCCGCTGAAGGTGGCTTCGGCGTCGTCGATGAAACTGATGCTGCCGGCCGTGGCCATGTTCACAGCGTTGGAGAAGGACAGCGCCGTGGTCGTGCTGACATCCAGCGCACCGCCATTGAAGGTGATGGTGCCACTACCCAGGGCCGCACTGGACTGTACCGAAAGGGTACCCGCGGCCAGCGTGGTGCCGCCCAAGTAGTTACTGCTGAGGGAACTCAGCGTGAGCGTGCCCGCGCCGGTTTTAGTGAGACTACCGGTACTGCCGATCGCGCCGGAGACGGTCACCGCCGCGTCGGTCTGGAATGTGGCCGCACCGCCGAGGCTGAACGCATTGTTGATGGTGGTAGCACCAGTTACCTGCAGGGTCGTGCCGGCCGCCAGCGCGACCGCGCCGGCACCGAGGTTGCCGTCGCCCGCCACGGACAGGGTGCCGGACAAGACTGTGGTGGTGCCCGAGTAGTTGTTGCCGCCCGACAGGGTCAGCGTGCCGCTGCCGGTCTTGGTCAGGGCGCCAGCGCCGCCGATCGCGCCGCTCAGGCTGAGGGCCAGGCCGGTATCCACCGAGACGCGGCCGGCGCTGGCGCCCAGCGTGATCGCGTTGTCGATGGTCCCGGAGCTGGTGACCGACAGCGTGCCGTCGTTCAGTTGCACGGTTCCGCTGCCCAGGTTGGCGTCGCCGGCGATGGAAACCGTGCCGCCGCTCAATACCTGCAATCCCCAGCTCTGTCCGCTGTTGGTGCCGGACAGCGTGAAGGTGCCGCCGCCATCCAGCGTCAGGGTGCCGGAACCGGTGACCGCGCCGGAGAAGGTGCTGCTGGTGCCGTTGATGCCAATCGTCAGCGCGGAGGTGCCGAGGGCCACGGTACCGGCGCCGGAAAGGGCATCGATGGTCTCGTCGGCGGAAACGGTCAGGGTCGCGCCGGACGCCACCGTCACCGATGTGTTGTCATCCAGCGCGCCGCCAACGCGGTTGAGCGTCAGTCCGCCCGCCGACACGTTGGTGGCGCCGGTGTAGCTGTTGTTGCCGGTCAGCGTCAGCGTGCCGCTGCCGGCCTTGGTGAGGCCGGACGTACCCGAGATCACGCCGGAATAGGTGGTGCTGGTGTTGTCGCCGCCGGTGGTCAGCCCGGCGTTGAGCACCACGCTGCCGCTGCCTGCCAGTGAGCCGATGGTCTCGGCGGTGGAGATGGTCAGTACGGTGCTGGCCGACTGCGTCACCGCACTGCTGTTGCCGAGCGCCGAACCGCCGCTCAGGGTCAGGCCACCGGCCGTGAGGCTGACGGCGCCACTGTGGGTATTGCTGGCGGACAAGGTCAGCGTGCTGGCGCCGGACTTGGTCAGGGCGCCGTTGCCGCTGAGAGTGCCGCTCAGGGTGGCGCTGGCACTGTTGGAGATGGTCGAAGCAGCGGCCAGCGCGATGGCGTTATCGATCGTGGTAGCGCCGGTGATGGCCAGGGTGCCGCCATCCAGCGTGACCTGGCCGGAGCCCAGGTGGTCGTCGTTGGCAATCGACAGCGTGCCGCCGGTGATGGTGGTGCCGCCGGTATGGCTGGCCTCGTTACCGTTGTTGGACAGCGTCAGGGTGCCGCTGTCGGTCTTGTTCAGGTTGGACGCACCGCTCAGGGCGCCGGTGAGGGTCAGGGTGCCGCCGGAGGCGGCGCTGATGTCGGTATCGCCCGCCAGGGTGACGTTGCCACTCAGGGTCGAAGAGCCAGAGACCAGGTGAATGGCACCGTAATTGACGGAGGATACCGACGTGCCGCTGCCGCTCACCACGAAGCTTTCGGCAACGGTCAGGGCACCGGCGATACGCACAGTTGCACCACTGCTGATGGTAGTCCCTCCCGCAGTGGTACCCAGCGCATTGGCATGGCTGACAAGCAGGGTGCCATTACTCACGTTGGTGGCACCGGTGTAGGTGTTGTTGCCGCTGAGCTGCAGGATCGACGGGGACGTCTTCGTCAGGCTGCCGCTGCCGGAAATCACGCCAGAGAAATTGGCGATGTTGGCACCGCCGCCACCGGCGACGCTGATGGTGCCGCCGCCCGCGCCCAGGGTGATGGCGTTGGTGAAGGTGGTGGACGTTCCCGCCGCGCCCGTCACAGTCATGGCCAGGGTGCCGCCATCCAGTGCCAGGTTCCCGGTCGACAGACGCGTCCCGGTGTCGGCGGTGAGCGTTCCGCCCGTCACCGACACGGCCCCGGACCAGAGGGCGGAGTTACTGGTGGACCCCAGCGTCAGGGTGCCAGCGCCGGACTTGGCCAGCGCGCCGGTACCCGCAATGTTGCTGTTGACGGTCGTGGTGTCGCCGCTCCCACTCACGAAGCTCAGCGTAGTGCCGCCGCCCAGGGTGATGGTGCTGCCGTTGATTATCAGTCCTGTCGCTGCATCGGCGTTGAGGGTCAGGCTTTCGTTGATGGCCAAGTTACCGGCCAGCGATACGTTGCTGTTGAAATTACTGCTGAAGATCAGCGTCTGGCTGCCCGTGGCGTCCGCAGCGGCGATCGCCACTGCCTCGCTGATGCTCACTCCGTTACTCGCATCGATCGTAGCGGTGTCGGCGGTGCTGGTGATGTAGATGGTGTCGCTGGTGACCGTGGCATCGGCGGTGGCGCTGGAGGTGCCATCGCTCAGGGTGAAGCGGATGGTGGCGTCGCCGGCCGGCGTATCGCTACTGTAAGTGACGCGCTGCGCCACATTGTTGATCAGGGCGGTCGTGGCGGCGGTGCCGCTGCTGGTGAAGGTGATCGTCAGCACGCCGCCGGTGGAGGTGTAGGTGGCGAAGGTCTGGCCGCCGGACTGCAGGTTGCTGCCGCTGACAGTGAACAATGCACCCGTGGTGTCGAAGCCGAAAGTATCCGCAGAAACAGCTGTACCCGAGCGCTGCACGGTCAGGCTCCCGCCCGCCCAGTTGCCGTTGCCACTATTGAGCGCGCCCTTCTCGATATCGCTGAATACAGCATTGCTGCCCGAATCCAGCGTTACCGTGTTGCCAACTCCAGCCCAGGCAACGCTGTCGCCGTTGACGTTGCTGATGCTTGGAGCCGAGTCGATCACGATGTTCTTGTTGGCACCCAGCGAACCGGCAGCGCCCGGTGACGCCAGGGTCAGGGTGGCATTGTTGGCGGCAGCATCACGAATGGTGCCGCCGTTGAGGGCCAGGGCGCCGGTGCTGAGATAGTCCAGGTCGGCGTTGGTATCACCCGCCTGTACCGTGTAGTTGAAGGTCAGGGTACTGGTCCCGGAACCGCTGCTGTAGTTGATGACCCGATCGATGGCGCCAGTTTCCAGGGTGAGCCGGGGCGTACCGGTGACCGTGACCACCTCGCTGAAGGTCACGGTGACGGAGATCACGTCACCCGCTTTGTAAGTGCCATTGGCCGTACTGGAACTGACGGACGTCACCGTTGGCGGCGTGGTATCGGGGATGACGGCGTCGCTGAAATTGATGTCGTCGATGTCAACGTCGAGGTCAGCTCCGGTGATCCTGACTTCGTCGATATACTCCCATTTGCTGTCTCCGCTGACGTTGAAGGTCGCGGTGCCCAACGTCACATCGACGACTTTGGCATCGATCAGCACACCATTCCGATAGGCGCTGATGGTGAACGAGCTGTCTCCACCAAAACCGCGGTCCACGACAAATCCGTTGAGCTTGAACTCCGAACTGTCCTGGGTCTTGAATCCGACTTCCGTGGAGGTGCCGGGGCCAGTGCTCCGGTATCCCAAGGCATGGTCAGTGCCGGCCGCGATGAAGCCGTCATTGACGATCGAAATGGCAACGCTGTCGTTATTGAAGTAGGTGACCCCGCCGATCGTGACGCTGTTGCTCCCCTGACCCGCAACAGGCAGGGCGTCGAAGTTCTGGTCCGCTGGCGTCGCCAGCAGCCCGTTGTAGGTCTCCAGACCAAGCAACGCACTGGTTTCTACAGTGCCCAGGCTTCGCTCCAGGGTCCAATCGCCGCCCAATCCGGCCGCGCCTGTCATGTCGTCCGAGGCAGCGACATCGGCCCCAGTTGCATTGGCCAGAGCCTGGACGAACTCATTACCCGCCCCATCGGCCCCCACTCGGCAGCCGTACACCAGGATGTCGCCATCCTTGTCGAGAGATTGGCCAATGGCGTCGAGCAACTCGCTACGAGCGGCTATATCGCCACCGTCCAGCCAGTCGTTACCCAGCTGGATCTTGCCCACATCGCCGTGACTAAGGATGTGAATGGCATCGATGCCGCTGCGACCGTCGAGGTAGTCAGCAATCTGCTGCAGCCCGTCCTTGTTCGCATCCAGCACCACGACTTCGGTGCCCGGTTTCAGGCCACTGACGAGCTGCTGGTAATCCCTGACATTGCCGTCAACAAAGACCACTTCCTGGCGATTGTCGGAGGTGCCCGACGGCGTCGCGGCCAGGTTCTCGCTTGCGCTGTCGTGCTGGGTAGCATCCGCCTGGGCACCCGGGTCACTGGAGGCATCGGCAGCTGGCGCGGCATCTGCCGCTTCCACCGCGGTAGCAGCGACTGCGCCGTCGAACATCATTCGGGCTTCGAGCGCCAAGGCAAGCGCCGAGCGAGCCGGCTGAGCGGCTACTTGCTCGCGAGCAGTCTTCTTCCACCACATGGAACACCTCCTACTGCCATTCAACGAGGGGGGAAGACGAGTCTCGCCTTCCCCCCTCTGTACTGTTACGACTCCAGTAATCCGCCCTGGGGCGGGCCGGGATCAGTTGCGCGACGGGAAGATGCCCTCGAGCGCGATTACGAAGTTGGTGCCCAGGAACGGGTTGCGGATCGCCACGGGCTGGCTGCCACCGGCAAGGCCGATGGTGATGCCCGGCATGTCGCCCAGCACGCTGACATTGAACGGTGCCAAGGTGGTATCCGGGGTACCAGTGGCGTACAGGGTGCCGGCACGGCCGGCGGCCGCGACCGGGCCCAGGACGGTGGTCGGCCCTGGATTGGCCTGGGTGGTACCGGTGGTCGCAGCAGGAATGGAGGCCTGGCCGGAGGCAGCGATTGAAGTGCTGGCGGGCGTCGCGGTGTGGGTGTGGGTTGGCATCTGGTTGGAGAGAATGGTCACGTTCTCCGTGCCGCTCACCTCACCGATGTCGATCGGGCTCAGGCCCGGACCCTGCCCCTGCCCCACCGGGCTGCGGCCGCGATAGTCCGGCAGGCCGAAGGTGACCTGGCCATTGCCGCCGTACATGGTGCCGAGCAGCGAGAACAGGGCGGAGTTCTGCGCGATGGACATCAGTTGGCCCTGGCATAAGGCCCACCCACGGGGGGCGAAGTTGAAGCCGACCATGCGAATTTCGCCGAGGAAGGGATCACTCATTGCTGTTGCTCCTTGTTGATGCCGCCCAGGCGGCAGGGTGCGCATCGATGCGCGGGACAACCTTTAGTGCAAGGCCCGACCTACTGGGCCTTGCGGCAGTGGAACACTGCCTGCAACAGATGACGCTCACCGTCCTCATCCGGCCCGATCGGGCTCAGCATCACCGTCCATTCGGCATTGCTGGGGCTGCGCAGCTGGTAACTGTGTTGTGGCATCCGGATGCCAACCGGCTGCGCGAAGATGGCGCTGTAGCATTCATGGCGTGAGTTCATCGCCTGGCCTTCGCTAACCTCGATCAGCGTCACAAAGACGCCTCCGCCGTTCTCCCAGCTCAACTGCCATGGCTGATGAAGTTGCTGTTCGAAATCCTGACGAGTCGGGATCAGGCTCATGCGGATACTTCCTGTGCGAGTGAGGTCCTGGCGCTGCGCTGCATCTGCAGATACACGCGGTTATTACCCGTGACGACGAAGCCGAAACGGCTATACAGGCGCGTGGCCGGATTGCCCGGCTCGACGAACAGGCGGATCGCCTTGCCGGCTTCATCCGCCTCGCTGGTCAGCGTCGTTAGATAGCGCGTGCCGATACCTCGCCCACGCCATTCGGGCAAAAGGGCGATATCGATCAGATTGAGAGTGTTCGGTCCGCGGAAGACATACAGCCGGCCGATGGCCTGGCCCAGATGGCAGATCAGCGAGAACTGCGCATCGTGGTAGTGCTCCTGGTAATAGCGGTGCTGGGCGTCGAATTGCTGGGCGAGGAAGGTGTCGATGGCCGGCTGGTTCCAGCCGGTGGAGGCCATTTCTTCGGCGCGGGTGGTCGCGTAAAGCCGCCGCAGGAACGCCATGTCGGCATCCGCTATGGGGCGAAGATTCAACTCGAGAGTTGGCATGAGATCGTGCGTCCTTGCTGACTGCCCCCAGCAGGGCAGGCCGGCATCCTGTTATTTTGCTATCACGCGATTTCAACGTCGGAAGATTATCCCAAGGTGCCGGCCACTAGCCACTGTTTAGTTAATAATCAATACGACTAATCTCTAAAACCTATAGGAAGCGTCTGATCTATCCGACGCAAGCGCTCCAATCCTTCGTATGAATCGCCCGCCCAACGCGCTACAGCCGCGCGTACATCATCGCTGGCCTCGTCACGCTTGCGCTGGCTGTCGGCGCTGAACCACATCGCAGGTTGCTTGGCATCGAACGCCGCAATATCCCGCAGCGCCGGCGTATCGACTTCGGTCAGGCCCAGTACGGGAGCCAGGCGCCCCCATAGCGCATCGGGAAGCTCGCTGTAATTCACCGGGATTCCTCCCTGGGCGCGGCACAGCTCAAGCCCTTGTTGGAGAATGCGTCCGATCGTGCGGCTGGTGTATTCCAGGGGCGACATGGCCGCGATGTCCTCCCCGGCAACATCCAGCGCCGACGGCCCCAGCAGCCCCGGCACCCGATGCATGCCGGGTTGGCGCAGTTGGGAAACGACGATTTCCAGCGGATCGCGGTAAAGAAAGATGCGTGGCGTACTCGGGTAGAGGCCTTGCAGCAGCGACGCCTCGAACACGCTCCAGGCATCCAGCTTGACCATCAGACGCTGCTCGCCACGGCAACGCCGCTGGCCATAGGCCGACAACAACGCTGAGATCCACGCCGGCTGCTGCGACGAAGCGGCAGGATCGAGGAAATGCGCGCGCAGCAGGCTATCCAGTGTTGGCGGTTCGGACAGCACGACATGCCGTTCAAGGCTCGCCAGCATCTGGGCCATCAGGGTCGAGCCGCAGCGGGAGGCGTGAAAGATCAGGGCGCTCGGGACTAATCCCGGGCTGGAGACCTGCCAGTCCAACAGCGCATCCAGTCCCGTTTGGCGGCGAAAAGCCTGGTTGAACGGCAAGCGCAAGGCTTGGTCAACGTCGTCGCGGAAGAAGGGGCGAGTGAGTCGCTGCTCACCGAACCAGCACCAGTCCAGACGCCATTCTCCGTCGCGCCGCCAGGCCCGGATGGGCAGCCAGCCGTGCATGTCCCGCGCGTTCATGCCTTCCATTGTTCGTTCCATGCCTGCTTGCCCTGGCGCATGGCGGAACGGACTTCCGCCTCGGAAAAGTGCAGGTCATGCGCCGCGCCCAGCACTACCGATTCCCGCAGGAAGTCGCGGATATCGGTCAGCGACTGCAACCGCTGCGCAAGCGTCGAGTCTCGCTCCACCCGCTCACGGAAGCGGGCGAAGGCCTGCTCCGCCCTCCCCGGCTGCAGCGCGGGTGTGTCGGGCAGACCCTGTTCGATGAGTCCAAGCAGCCAATCGTTGGGCTGACAATCCAGCACCAGGTGAATGCGCTCGCCCGGCCCGGGGTTATCCACACGGTGCGGACGGGACAGATCGAGGAACCAGCATTGCCCCGGCTGCATGGGCGCTTGCAGGCCATCGACGAGGAACTCCACCCCTGTCGGACTCAGCAGCGGCACGTGCAGGCGCAGGTCGCTGCCTGGCATGCCGAGGTCAGGGTCACAATGCTCATGGATGCGCGAGCCTGGCCCCAGGCGCAGCAAGCGCGCACTGCGCACAGTAGTGTGGAAGGCATCCAGCAGATCGTTCCAGGCAGCCTCCCGCTGCCACCAGCCACTACGAACCGGCGCGCCCTGCCCGGGAGCCAACGGCAATGGCGCATCGTCTGGAGCGATCAGGGCGACGCCGCTCCAGTCGCCCTCGAAGTAGCCGGTGTTGAAGTGGCTCTGCCACGCGGCTTCGTCGATTCGCCCCAGAGCTTCCAGCAAGGGCGCCAGCTCGAACGTCAGAGGCAGGCGCGAACAGATGGGTAGTGGCATCGACATTGAATCGTCCTTGTTCCCTGCTGTTGTTCAGAAACCGCTTTCCCTCACCCCCAGCGCCGCCAGCCGGCGCCAGGCGAAACCGAGGACCGACTGCCCTTCCCCGTCCAGAACCACCACGCCGCGCAGCGGCTGGGCCGGGTGGATGGAATCGTCCAGCAGACTCAGGCGCACGCCGTACTGGGCCTGCACCGGTTCAGGACGGCGCTGCTCGTCGCGGCGTACGGCAATCGGCCCCTTGTGATCGGAACTCAGGGCTTCCAATTCCAGATAGGCGACACCAGTGGCGTCCACCTCATCCAGGCGCACAGCTACTGCCGGACGCGCCGGGTCGTCGGCGATGAAGCGGCCTTCGGCCCCCGGCTCGACACGCCACAGCTCTTCTTCAGCCAGGTAGCCGCGCAGGCGCAAGCCGGGTTCCACGACCCGGGCCAGCGCATCGATCGGACTGAGCCAACGGCCGGACGTGAGGTCCGGCAGCAGGTCGCGCACTACGCCAGCCTGGGGTGCTCGCAATTGCAGACGTTCGCGCTGTGCGGCCAGCCCGCGGTACTCGGCCACTGCTTCGGCCAGCCGCTGTTCGAGGATGCCGGCGTCGGCGGCGGTTTCACTGCGTCCCGCCTGGCGGCGCAGCTGCAGTTGGAGGATTTCGATTTCGCGGCGAACGATGGACTGGCGCGAATCGAGGTCGGGAGACTCCAGTTCAAGCAAGAGGTCGCCCTGCTCCACCGCCTGGCCGTCCTTCACCTGCACTGCCTTCAGCCTTGCCGCCACAGGCGCATGCAGGGCCGTAGTGCGGGAAGCCTCCAGCAGCGCGGGGACCTCGACCGAACTGCGCCATGGCAGCACCAGCAAGACCAGCAGCACCAGCAGTCCGCCACCGGTCAGCAGAACCTTGCGCGGGTTCGTCTGGTCGCGGCGCTGCCACCACTCCAGCAGCTCCTTCCAGATCGGCAGGCCGATGAACCAGACCAGTTCCACCAGCATCAGGAAGATACCCAGCACCTTGAAGAACAGGTGGTAGACCGCCAGGGCGATACCGAAGAACAGCACTGCCCGCCACAGCCAGGAGCCATAACCCCAGAAGATCAGTCGCCGTGCCATCGCCGGCTGCCAGGGTTCGGGCATGGGCTCGCCGTAGCCGAACAGCGCTTCGCGCAAGCGCCAGCGGCACAGGGCGAAGGCGCGCGCCTGGAGGTTTTCCACACCCCAGAGGTCGCTGAGGAGGAAATAGCCGTCGAAGCGCATGAACGGGTTGAGGTTGATGATCACCGTGGTGATCCAGGTGGCGCTGGCCAACATGAAGGCCGACGTACGCGCCGGGCCGTCCGGCAACAGCGACCACGCCAGCAGCGCCAACACCGCCAGTACCAGTTCGGCGAGCACACCGCCGGCGCCGATCAGCAATCGCGAACGGCGGTCGTTGACCCGCCAGGCGTCGCTGACGTCGGTATAGAACATCGGCAGCAGCACCATGAATGCCAGGCCCATGCTCTGCACCCGACAACCCGCACGCTTGGCCATGAAGGCATGACCGAATTCGTGGCAGAGCTTGGCGAAGGTCAGGGCAACGCCGAAGGCCAGGGCGCCACCAAGACTGAACAGGTGCGGAAAGGTCGCGATGAAGCGCTGCCAGTCCCGCGCCACCAGGAACAGGCCGAGGGCGAATACCAGCGGCAGGCCCCAGCGCAGCAACCAATGGCCGTTGCGATCCAGGACGGGCCAGGTGCGATTGAGGAAGGCGTCGGGCCGCCACAACGGAATGCGGAAGAACAGGTACTGGTGCAACACGCGGTTCCACAGGCTCTGCTTCGCGGCGCCGGCCTTCAGGCCATAACTGGCGCGCTGCTCCTCATCCAGGGCCGCGATCAGGTCGTGACCACGCAAGAACCGCAACAACTCCTCCACCTCCAGCGCCCCCAGCGGCAGACCGGGTTCTGCGTTGGCCGCGTCCAGCACCCGTTGCGGGTCGCCCAGTGCCCAGTGGCGCAGCAGGCGCACGGCGGCCGCGCCGAGTTTGAAGTAGCGACCGCGCAGGGGGTCGGCCAGGGTCCATTGCGGCGCGCCATCCAGGCCGGGGGCGGCCGGCGACAACTGCAGGTCGGAGCGCAGCGCCGGCAGCATCAGAAGCCCAGGCTCTGACGAGCCGCGGCCAGTGGCCGGCGCAACAGGTAATAGGCCAGCGGCGCGCGGTCACCGAAGAGCTTGGCGGTGCCACGCAGGCCGATACGCGGCGGGGCGTCACTGAAGGCGGCATCGAGGCGATAGGCCAACTGCCCGGCGGCCGTGCTCTGGGCTTCGTATGCCGCACGTTCGAGGCGCGCGGCATGACGGTTGAGCGGATCGCTGTCGAGGAACAGTGCCACTTCGGCGCCGGGTTGCAGGGCGATGGCATCGCCCACCGGCAGCTCGATGCGCAGTTCGGCCTGGGCCGGATCGGCAATCTGCATCAGCCGTTCGCCGGTCTGCACCGGTTTGCCGGTGAGGCGCTCGGCGTCGGCGAATACCGCAATGCCGGCACGTTCGGCGCGCACTTCGCTACGCGCCAGCAGCTGGCGGGCATAGTCGCGCTCGGCGCGTTTTTGCTCCACGCGTGCTGCGAGCAGGTCGATTCGCGCACTGGATTCCGCATCGGCGAAGGCGCGTTGGGTATTGGCCTTGAGCTCGGCCTCGGCGACGCCCAGGGCGCGCTCGGCAACGTCCGCCTGGGCCTTGAGGCTGGTGGCATCGAAGCGCACCAGCAAGTCACCGGCGGCCACGCTCTGGTTGGGCTTGACCAGGAATTCGGCGATCACCCCGTCCAGCGGCGCCGCAACCACGCGGCCACCCTGGGGCACCACTTCGGCAGGCGCCAGCACCGATTGGCGTACTGGAATCAGGAGCAACAGGCACAGGCCACCGGCGATGGCCAGCAGCTTCCTCTTCGGCCAGCGCAGGCGCCAGGGCTTGCGCGGTTGCAGGGCCAGCCACGCATGGGCATAGGTGTCGCCGAGTTGGGTCGAAAGGGCCAGTTCGGCGTCGTTGAACGGGTGCTCGCGGGCCAGCCAGAGCCCACCGAAGACGTCGCCGTGACGATCCTTCAGCGGAACCCAGCAGGCATGCGCGGCGGACAGCGCCTGCCAGTCGGCACGGGACTGTTCGTCGAGGGATTCGGCCTCGATGGCGGCAGTTGCGCTTAACCGGTCCTGGCCAAGCAACTGCGCGGCGGCGCGTTCGACAAAGGCCACGAACGGCGCGTTGGGCTCCACCAGGCTGATCCCGGTCAGTGCCCGCACCTTGCCGGCAATCAGCAACGCCGCATGGCGAAAGCCGAACAGGGCCTGGCCATCGTTGACCATGGCGAAAGCCAGTTGCTCGGTACTGGTCTTCTGGCGGGCTTGTTGCTGCAGCCCGAGAAAGAGCGCGAAAACTCGCTCGACCGCACCCGGTGCAGCTGCGTTCATGGCTTCTCCGGGAAATGCGCGGTGCCGCTCATGCCGGCCAGCAAGCCCGGTGCGTCGGCAGGCAGGCCGCCGATCAGCAAGAGGGTCTGGCTGCCTTCGTCGATGCGCGCGCCAAGGCGCTTGACCACGGCGTGCAGCGGCTCGCCGGTTTCGTCCGGGACGAATTCGAAAGCCTGGTCAGGCTTGAGCTTGCTCAACCAGCGGGAGGGCACGAGCAGATGGATCTCCAGGGTGCGGTTGTCCACCACATCCAGCAGCGGCGCACCACTGGCGACGCTTTCATGGGGTTGGACCTTGCGCGCCACCACCTGGCCGTCGAAGGGTGCTTTGACCTGGCAGCGTTGCACCTGCACCTGGTAGACCTGCGCCTCAGCCTGGGACTGGGCCTGGCGTGCCTCCGCCAGGGCCACTTCGAAACGGCCCACCGAGTTGAGGGCGGCCAGCTGCTGCTTGTTCTTGAGTTCTTCGCGGGCGGCGCGCACGGCGGAATTGGCAGCGTTCAACTGGGCCTGGTAGGCGCTGCAGTCGAAACGCACCAGCACCTCGCCCTTCTTGAACGCCTGGCCTTCGGCGTAAGGCATCTCGACGATGCGCCCGGCCAGTTCGCTGGCAAGCACCGCCTGGTTACGCGCACGCAGCACGCCACGGGCTTCGCTGCCCGAAGCGGTCGCTGCAACGGGGACGTCGAGCAAGGGATCCTGCGCGGGCGGCTCTTCCGCCCATGCGGTAGCGACCAGCCCAACCAAGCCCAACAACGTCCACAGCGTGCGTTTCATCAAGGCCATTCCCTGGTAAGAAGTGGGCAAGAGTCTATGAGAGCTGTCGGACAATAGGAATCTGGTCGGAGGAATTATCTTGCCATCAGGCAGGGCGCGCCGCCGAATGGCGGGTGGATATGCGCGGGCTAGCAGGATGAAGCCGATCAGGTAGGGTGCGCCGTGCGCACCGGCGGTTTGACGTGCTGCCAAAACCGATCCCGGAATCGGTGCGCACGGCGCACCCTACGATCCAGATCGAGCTAAAGACGTCCGCTTTGTGCACGGGGAAGGAATCGTCCCTTCGAGGGGCTATCGCAAGTCCACGTTCTACGAACGTGGATGTTTACTCGCGAATGAATTCGCTCCCACAGGATTTGGCCCCTGGCCTTAGAGCATTTCCAGCGGACGCTTGCGCCGTGGCGGCGGGAAGCTGTGGTCGATCAGGGCGAGGTCATCGTCGCTGAGCCGGAGCTTATGGGCTTCGGCGTTCTGCTTCAGGTGCAGCGGGTCGACTGCCTTGGGAATGACGATCACGCCGTCCTGCCGCAGGGCCCAGGCGAGGGCCACCTGGGCGGTGCTGGCCTGGTGGCGACGCGCGACTTCCTGCATCGCCGCGTTGCGCAGCAGCTTGCCGCCCTGCCCTACCGGGCAATAGGCCATGAGCGGCATGCCCTGTTGTTGCTGGAAGGGCAGCAGGTCGAACTCGATACCACGCGCCTCGGGGTTGTAGAGCACCTGGTTGACGGCGCAACCGGCGGGTAACTCGTGCAGGTCATCAAGGTCGAGGTTGGAAACGCCCCAGCGCGCGATCTTGCCTTGTTCGCGTAGGCGCTCGAAGGCCTCCACCGTTTCTTCCAGTGGGTGTTCGCCACGCCAGTGCAGCAGGTAAAGGTCGAGATGGTCGGTGCCCAGGCGCTTGAGGCTTTGCTCGCACGCCAGGGCGGTGCCACGGCGGCTGGCGTTCCACGGGTAGACCTTGCTGACCAGGAAGACCTGATCGCGCAGGCCGTCGATTGCTTCGCCTACCACGTCCTCGGCACCGCCTTCGGCGTACATCTCGGCGGTATCGATCAGGCGAAGGCCCAGCTCCAGCCCCTGGCGCAGTGCCGCGACTTCGCGCTTGCGCTCACTGCGGTTCTCGCCCATGTGCCAGGTGCCCTGGCCGATGGCGGGCACCTGGGTGCCGTCTGGGAAGGTGATGCTTTGCATGGCGTATTCCTCGAAAAATCCGTTCAGTCGGGATTGCCGGCAGCTGGGGCGCAATCTTCCGGCAATGGACCGAGCGGCTCAAGCCCAGGGATCGTACGAACCAATGCTCCACAGGTGGCCTTCCGGGTCGCGGCAGGTGAAGCCTCGTCCACCGTAATCCTCGTCTTTCAGCGGCAGCACGATGGTGGCACCGGCGGCCACGGCGCGGGCGTGCACACCGTCGACATCGGCCACCACCAGATAGATGCTCTGGGTGCCCAACCCGCCGGTTTCGTCGGGCTGGCGCATGAGGCGGCCGTAGTCGGTGTCGCGCACGGAACCGAGCATGATCATGCCGTCGCCAAGGTTCAGCTGGGCGTGGGAGATGCTGCCGTCCTGCTCGGGCACCACCAGATGTTCGACGAAGCCGAAGGTATGGCAGAGCCAGCCGATGGCGGCGGGCGCATCGCGGTAACGCAGGCAGGGAACGGCAGTTGAACCGGCCATGGCAGTGATCTCCGAAAACAATGGATGGGTTCAGCCTAGTCGCTTCCGGCAAAACCCAGTCGCCAAAAAGCATCGGGCCCGCACTTGGCGGGCCCGATGGTGGAGCGATGAAGATCAGGCAGCGTCGCCGATCGGCTCGTCTGATTTGGCGGGAGCCAGGTTCAGCGCTTTGTACAGCACCACCAGCAGCACCAGGAAAGCCGGGCCCACGTAGAGCGCGACGCGGGTATCGGGGAAGTAGGCCATCAAGCCCACCACCAGCACCAGGAAGGCCATGGCCAGGTAGGAGCTGAGCGGGAACAGCCACATGCGGTACTGCAGCTTGCCCTGCTCGGCGGGGGTGAGGCTGCGACGGAACTTCAGCTGCGCCAGCAGGATCATCGCCCAGGTCCAGATGGCGCCGAAGGTGGCGATGGAGGTCACCCAGACGAACACTTTCTCCGGCACCAGGTAGTTGGCCAATACGCCCAGCAGCAGTGCGGCGCCGGACACCAGCAGTGCGCGGCGCGGCACACCGTTGGAAGTGACGGCGAAGGCGCGCGGCGCCTGACCTTGCTGGGCCAGGCTGTAGAGCATGCGACCGGTGCTGAAGATGCCGCCGTTGCAGGACGACAGCGCAGCGGTGATCACCACGAAGTTGATGATGCCGGCGGCGGTCTTGATGCCCAGGCTCTCGAAGGTCATCACGAAGGGGCTGCCCTGGGTGCCGATCTCGTTCCACGGATAGATGGAGAGGATCACGAACAACGCACCGACGTAGAACAGCAGGATGCGCCAGAACACCGAGCCGATGGCCTGGGGAATGGTCTTCTGCGGGTTCTTCGCTTCGCCGGCGGTGAGGCCGATCATTTCCACACCGAGGTAGGCGAACATCACCATCTGCAGGGACATCAGCACGCCCTGCACGCCGTTGGGCATGAAGCCGCCGTGTTCCCAGAGGTTGGAGATACCGGTGGCGATACCGTCGTTGCCGAGCCCGAAGACGATCATGCCGGTGCCAGCGACCACCATGGCGACGATGGTGACGATCTTGATCAGGGCGAACCAGAACTCGAACTCACCGAAAGCGCGAACGGCGATCAGGTTGATGCCACCCATGCTGATCAGTGCCGCCAGGGCCCATATCCAGCGCGGCACCTCGGGGAACCAGACGCCCATATAAATAGCCACGGCGGTGATTTCCGCCACGCAGGTCACCAGCCAGAGGAACCAGTAGTTCCAGCCGGTCAGGAAGCCGGCCAGCGGGCCGAGGTAATCCTGGGCATAGCGGCTGAAGGACCCCGCCACGGGGTTATGCACAGCCATCTCGCCGAGGGCGCGCATGATCACCAGAATGGCGAGCCCGCCAATGATGTAGGACAGCATGATGGCCGGACCGGCCATCTGGATGGCCTTGGCCGAACCCAGGAACAGCCCGACGCCAATGCAAGCGCCCAAAGCCATCAGGCGGATATGACGCTCACCGAGGTCTCGGTGCAGCGATTCATGTTGTGGCTGATGATCAGCTACGGACATGGGGTGGTACCTCATCTTGTAGTTGTCGAGGAGTCAGCCGCGTAGCCGAGAAGCCGGGTCGTGGTAACGACCCTTGGCCGCCTGGAAGTGCCGTCCTTGTGGGGCGGAACGGTCCGGCGGGCGCAGACGCGTCCGAGATCGGCGGCGAGTCTTGCACAAAGACGAGGCAACGTCATGCCTACTTTTGGTGCACTGAAGTACCAGTGGAACGGCTAGGGGGCGCCTTTCTTCGCGACCCGCCCCATGGGTTTCGCAAGCTCAACCCATCCTACTTTCTCGACTTTTCACATTCGTAGGATGGGTTGAGGAACGATACCCATCGCGAGGTATCGCGAGGCCAGGTCAGTGGCCATGTGCCTGCTTTCGCTGCGACTTTCTCGCGCTGGACGTGTCCAACTTGAAACATTGGCGCGCCAGCAGTGGTCGAGTTGCATCCGATTGTCGCCTGTCATTGATTCGCTCCCATTTTTGCCGCAACTCCACCATGCAGCCAGCCGACGACCTACTAACATTGCAAGCAAGAGCGGTGACAGGCCAGGCCGGTGGACTATGGGCGCAATATGGCAATCCGACGAAACCAGGAACGAGGTACCCCCAGGTAGTCTCAATGACTCCGGCGTTCCGCCGGAAAAGCCGCCGCGCCGCAGACACCGCCTCCTGTTCTGGAGCATTTTCCTGGTGACCTGCGGCATCGTCGCTGCCGCCGCCACTCATGAAATGCAGACGTCGCGCTTTCAGGCGCGAGAACTCAGCCGCTACGCCGCGACGCTGAGCTACAAGCTGGAAGATGGCCCGAGCAAGGCAATCCGCTATCCCGGCGACGGCCCCTTCGACCGCCGCCTGGGCTACGCCTCCCTGCCGGAGATGCTCGAACGCCTGGAAAAACGCGGCTATGCGATTGAGCAGCAGACGCGCTTCTCGCCGGCGTTGATCAACTATGCCGATCGTGGGCTGTTCCCGCCCTATCGGGAAAAGAGCCAGGCCGGCATCAGCATCTGCGACTGCCGTGGCCTGCCCTTCTATCAGTTCAGTTATCCACAGCAGCGCTATCCGGATTTCGCCAGCATCCCCCCGCTTCTGGTCAGCAGCCTGTTGTTCATCGAAAACCGCAAATTGCTGGATCAGGAAACGCCGCTGGCCAACCCGGCGGTGGACTGGCCACGCTTCTCCAAGGCAGCACTGACCCAGGTGGGCAAGGCCATCGACCTGGATGGCCAGTCGGCGGGCGGCAGCACACTGGCCACCCAACTGGAGAAGTACCGCCATTCGCCGTACGGCCGCACCGCCTCGGCCTCGGAAAAAATTCGCCAGATGGTCTCCGCCAGCGTGCGCGCCTACCAGGGCGGCCCGGAAACCCTGGCCGCACGCGAACGCATCGTAATGGACTACCTCAACAGCGTGCCGCTCTCAGCCGCGCCGGGGCATGGTGAGGTGCATGGCATCGCCGATGGGCTGCGGGTCTGGTACGGCGCCGACTTCAACCGGGTCAACCAGATACTGGGGAACAAGGACAGCGACCTGGCCGAACGCGGCCTGGCCATGCGCCAGGTGCTCTCGCTGTTCATCGCCCAGCGCCGTCCTTCCTATTACCTGTCCAGCGCCCATGAAGAGCTGAACACGCTGACCGACAGCCATATCCGTGTGCTGGCTGGCGCGGGGATCATCGACACGCCACTACGCGATGCCGCCCTGGCTGCCAGGCTGCGTTTCCGCAACTGGGTGGAAGAACCGGCACTCCAGGCAGTGGAAGCGAACAAAGGCATCAGCGTCACCCGTAGCCGCCTCTCGAGCATGCTCAAGATGCCGCTCTACGACCTCGACCGCCTCGACCTCACCGCCAACAGCACCTTGCAGAGCGAACTGCAGAACGCCGTGACCGACTACCTGCGCCACTTGGCTGACCCGACCTTCGCCGAGCAGGTCGGGTTGTACGGCGAACGCCTGCTGTCCCCGGAGAAAACCCGCGAAGTGCGCTACAGCTTCACCCTCTTCGAGCGCACCCCGTCGGGCAACCGCGTGCGCGTGCAGACCGACAACACCGACCAGCCCTTCGACATCAACGAAGGCAGCAAGCTGGAACTGGGCTCCACGGCCAAGCTGCGGGTGCTCGCCACCTACCTGGAAAACGTCGCCACCCTGCACCAGCGCTACGCCGGCCTGCCAGTGCCGGAGCTGCGCAAGGTCCCGGTCGACCCGCTGGACTTCATCACCAAGTGGGCCGTCGACTACCTGATCATGACCAAGGACCGCAACCTCGACGCCATGCTCCAGGCGGCCCTGGATCGCAAGTACTCCGCCAGCCCCTATGAAGCCTTCTTCACCGGCGGCGGGCTGCACACCTTCAACAACTTCCGCAAGGAAGACAATGATCGTCGCCCCACCCTGCGCGACGCCCTGCGCGAATCCATCAACCTGCCGTTCGTGCGCCTGATGCGCGATATCGTGCGGCACGACATGTACCGCCCCGACGGCGGCAAGATGCAGCTCCTGTCCGACGACAAGGACCCGCGCCGCCAGGGCTACCTGGACCTGTTCGTGTCCCGTGAAAGCCAGACCTATCTGCGCCGCTTCTGGAACAAGTACCAGGGCAAGGATGCGGAACAACGCATGTCGACCTTCCTCGACGGCCTCAACCCCTGGGGCGCGCGAATGGCCGCCATCCACCGCTACCTGCAACCCCAGGCCGACCTCGCCACCTTCGCCGCGTTCATGCGCGAGCGGGTGCCCAAGGCCAACCCGGCGCTGACCGACAAGCGTGTGGAAGACCTCTACAAACGCTACGGCCCTGGCGCCTTCGACCTCAACGACCAGGGCTACGTGGCCCGCGTGCACCCGCTCGAACTCTGGCTGCTCGGCTACCTGCAGGCGCACCCGCAGGCGACCTACCGCGAGGCCGTGGAGGCGAGTGGCGGCGAGCGCCGCGAGGTCTATGGCTGGCTGTTCAAGTCCAAGCGCAAATACGCTCGCGACAAGCGCATCCGCATCATGCTGGAGGTGGAAGCCTTCCTCGACATCCACGAGCACTGGAAGTCCCTGGGCTACCCCTTCGACCACCTGGTGCCATCGCTCGCCACCGCCCTGGGCAGTTCCGGCGACCGCCCGGCCGCCCTCGCCGAACTAATGGGCATCATCCTCAACGACGGTGTGCGCCAATCCACCTTGCGCATCGAGCAACTGCACTTCGCAGCCGACACCCCTTATGAAACCCTGGTGGGCCAGCAGACCAGCGAGGGCAAGCGGGTGATGACCTCGGAAGTGGCCGCGACCCTGCGCGATGCGCTTTCCAAGGTGGTGGAAGGCGGCACCGCCCGACGCCTGCAAGGCAGCTTCACATTGCCTGACGGCCAGCCGCTGGTCCTGGGCGGCAAGACCGGCACCGGCGACAACCGCATCCAGACCGTGACCCGCTGGGGCACGGTGAAGAGTTCCAAGGCGATGAACCGCACCGCGACGTTCGTCTTCTATCTGGGTCCGCGCCACTTCGGCACCCTCACCGCCTTCGTCGAAGGCAGCCAGGCGGACAAGTTCAGCTTCACCTCCGCCCTGCCCGTGCAGGTCCTCAAGGGCATGGCGCCGATTCTCCAGCCCTATCTCGCCCCCGGCCTGAACACGCAGTGCCAAGACCTGGCGCCGGCCGTGCAGGTGAGTAGGCGGTAAGTCTTTCGTAGGGTGGACCACGCTTTATCGGTCCACCATCGGCGTCAGACCCGGCCACGCTGGTGGATGTGAAAAGCGACATCCACCCTACGGGTTAGGACGCAGTCCCGTCGTAGGTTGGCGCCAAGCGCAGCGCGGCCCAACATTGGAGTTCGACCGAAACACGATGTGTTGGGCTTCGCTTCGCTCTGACGGAGCGCCGCCCGCACCAACCTACCGGAGCCCCGCCACTCCCACGACGATCAGCACCACCGACACCAGCTTCGTCGGTGTCAACGCTTCTCCCAGCAAGAGGAATCCCAGCAGCACCGTGCCCAGGGTGCCGATGGCCGTCCAGATGGGGTAGGCGATGCTCACCGGCAGCACGCGCATGGACAGGGTCAGGAACCAGATCCCGGCCACCGCGGCCACCACCACCAACACGCTGGGCCAGGGCCGGGTGAAGCCTTCGGCGTACTTCATGCCCATGGCGAAGAGCACTTCGAAGAACGCCGCTACCAGCAGGAATATCCAGGCCATGGCCGCCCCCTTAAAAGGATTCCGCCAGGTCCGCCAGGGTCCGCTCGGCACGCTGGTAGGACTGTTCGAACGCCTCGCCACCGAACTCGTCGTTCTCCACCGCTACCACCGTGATGTCGGTGATGCCGATGTAACCCAGCACCGTGCGCAGGTAGGCGTCGGCATGGTTCATGTGGGCGTTGGCGCCGCCGGGGCTGTAGCCGTGATCGCCACGGGTGGTGATGATTAGCGCCTTGCGGCCCAACACCAGCGGGGTATAGGGATTGCCCTGCTTGTTCGGGTCGAAGTCGAAGGTGCGGCGAATCCGCACGATCTGGTCGACCCAGGCCTTGACCCCGCTGGGCACGCCGAAGTTGTACATGGGCGCGGATATCACCAAGCGGTCCGCCGAGAACAGCTCGTCCACCAGCAGGTCGCTCACCGCCAGGTCCGCCTTCATCACTTCGGTGCGCGCCTCGGGCTCCGGATGGAAGGCGGCGGCGATCCAGCCTTCGCTAACGGCGGGAATGGTCACCCGTCCCACTTCGCGACGCAGCACCTGAGCGTGCTCCTGCCGCGCCTGCCACGCCTTGAGGAAGGACTCTTGCAGACGACGGGAATGGGAGCGCTCGCCACGCGGGCTGCCTTGCACGGAAAGAATGGTACTCATCTCAATCTCCTTGATGACTGTGCTTCCAGAAGCACATGAATTGGCGGAAACTCAGGCCCTAAGCTAGTTACGCCAACCATTTCGGACAAATGAGGATTAGTTCATTTGGATGAATTGGATTCACCCATGGAGCTTTTCATGTTTTCCAACCTGCCCCTGACTGCCTTGCGCACCTTCGAATCCGCCGCTCGCCTTTCCAGCTTCAAGGCCGCCGCCGAAGAGCTCGCGGTGACGCCCACGGCCGTGTCGCACCAGATCCGCGGCCTGGAAAGCTGGCTGGGGGTGCCACTGTTCGACCGCCTACCCCGCAGCGTGCGCCTGACGGCTTGCGGCCAGCGCCTGTTCGGCAGTCTCCATGGCGCCCTGCTGGAGGTCACCCAGACCCTCGACCAGCTACGACCGCAACGCAGCAGCGGCAATCTGACTCTGTCCACCACGCCGGCCTTTGCCGCGCTCTGGCTGATCCCGCGACTCGGCCGGTTCTACGCTGAGCACCCAGAAGTCAGCGCGCGCCTGGATACCAGCAACAGCCTGATCGACCTGCACCAGGACGCCAGCGTCGACTTCGTGATCCGCTACGGCACGGGCACTTACCCCAACCTGCACAGCCAGTGCCTGCTGGACGAATGCTTCGGCGTCTATGGTTCCCCCACCCTGGTGGCCGGACTCGGCAAGGAACTGCCGACGCTGATCACGGTGCGCTGGCGCAACGCCCTGCTCTACGAACTGGGCTGGAAAGCCTGGTGCCAGGCGGCTGGAGCGGAACACCTGCTGGCAAGCGCACCGCAGCGGGAATACGACGAGGAACACTACGCCCTGCAGGCTGCCATCGCAGGCCAAGGCCTGGTGCTGGCCAGCTCGATCCTGGTTTCGGAAAGCCTGGCCAGTGGCCTGCTGGTGCCCTTCCGGCAAGAAATCAGCGTGGCCGGCGCGGGCTACTCGACCCTTTGCGTGCCGGGCCGCGAACGACACCCGCCGGTAAAGGCCTTCTTCGACTGGTTGAGTCGGGAAGTTGGGTGAGCGGTGTGGGGCGCACAAATTGTAGGGGCGAATTCATTCGCCAAGGACTGCGCAGCAGACCCTGCCCGGGAGGGCAGACCTTCGGCCTGCTTGGCGAATGAATTCGCCCCTACAGGAAAAGCGCCCCTCCAAATCGAACAAAATAACGAACACAAACACCGCCACGACAAGCCTTAACGGCCGTAGAATTGCCTTCTACCACCAACATCGTTAATATTGTGTTCATTATGTTGAACACACTGCTTCACCCCTTCCACTTCGCCCGCCTCGCGTCCCGCGAGCGCCACTGGACCGGCGACCTGTAGCCCCTCCCCCTTTCCTCATTGCAGTGGAAGCGTCGGGCGCGCCCCGATATTCCAGGTTCAGGATTTCCTGCAAACACGTCGTTCGCCTCCGGGCGAAGGGCCCTGCATGCCCAAGGGAGGGCACCATGCGTTCCTGGTTCTATCTGTTGGCCGCGATTCTTTTTGAAGTCGTCGGCACCACTTCGATGAAGTTCGCCGCCGAGCACGCCCCCGTGTTCGGCTACCTGCTGATGTACGGCCTGATCGGCCTGTCGTATTTCTTCCTGTCGCTGGCAATCAAGCGTGTGCCGGTCGGTGTGGCGTACGCCCTCTGGGAAGGCATTGGCATCGTGCTGATCACCCTCGTCAGTGTGACCTGGCTAGGCGAGAGCATCGGGCTGTACAAGGCGCTCGGCCTGACGGTGATGATCACCGGCATCCTGCTGATCAAATCCGGTACCCGTGCTGCACCCGAGGCCCGCGGCCAGGAGGTGCTGGCATGAACGGCGTGATCTGGATTCACTTCGCCTGGCTCGGCGCCGCCATCGCCCTGGAGGTGATGGCCAACGTGCTGCTGAAGTATTCCGACGGCTTCCGTCGTCGTTTGCAGGGGGGTGCGGCGATTCTCTGCATCCTGATGGCCTTCACCGCACTGGCGCAGGCAGTACGCGGCATCGACCTGTCGCTGGCCTATGCCATCTGGGGCGGTTTCGGCATCCTCGCCACCGTCGCGGTGGGCTGGACGCTGTTCGGCCAGCGCCTGGTGGGCCGTGGTTGGCTTGGACTGGGATTGCTGCTGGCGGGGATGGGGTTGTTGAAGCTGGCGTGAAGCTCGGAAATGGCCCTGTAGGGTGGATCACGCTTCATCGATCCACCATGAGTGTTGAGCCTGGCCACGCTGGTGGATGTAAAAAGCGACATCCACCCTACACACCGTGTTCGTAGGATGGCGTAGAGCGAAGCGAAACCCATCGGCCCTGAACGAAATTCCCAGCGGTCCGCAGCCCCGCTTGTTGGGTTTCGTGCCTCTACCCAACCTACATAATTGCCCGGCCACTTCGCCCGCCAAAAATTCCGGGCAAAAAAAGGGGCGACCATCTGGTCGCCCGCCCAATCATTCCGGGAGAGGAATGTCAGAAACGCTTGTGTCCGCATCACGCAAGATTCAGACAGGACCCTTTTTACGCTCCGATGCCTCACCGGACCATTCAACGATGGTCTAACTCTCGTCTTTGCCCAATCCGTGCAGCTTCAATTTGTTGGCGATGGTGGTATGGGAAACCCCAAGCCGTTTGCCCAGCAGGCGGCTGCTCGGATGCTCGGCGTAGAGCCGTTCCAGCACCGCCTTTTCGAAGCGACCGATGATCACGTCCAGCCCGCCGTCCAGTGAGAAGTCGCCCAACGGCTGCGGCGCGCCGTAGTCCGGCAGGCGGATATGTTCGGGACGGACGGTACCGCCGTCGCACAGCGAAACCGCCTGGAACAGCACGTTCTCCAGTTGCCGCACATTGCCCGGCCAGTGGTAGTGGCCGAGTTTGTCCAGCACCTGCGGCGCCAGTTTCGGCAGGCTGCAGCCGATCTGCCGACTGGCCGAATCGAGGAAGTGCTCCACCAGCGGCGGCAGGCCGTCCAGGCACTCGCGCAACGGCGGGATGTGCAGCGACAGCACGTTGAGGCGGTGGTAGAGGTCCTGGCGGAATTCGCCCTTGGCGCAGAGTTCGGACAGGTCCACCTGGGTGGCGCAGATCACCCGCACATCGAGGTAAACCTCTTCATCGCTGCCCACCCGACGGAAGCAGCCGTCCTGCAGGAAGCGCAGCAGCTTGGCCTGAAGGCGCGGGCTCATCTCACCAACGCCATCGAGGAACAACGTGCCGCCAGCGGTGAGTTCCAGAAGACCGAGCTTGCCTTCCGGTCGGGCACCCTCGAAGGCGCCGGGGCCGTAGCCGAACAGTTCGGTCTCGGCCATGGATTCGGGCAGGCCGGCGCAGTTCAGCGCCATGAAGGGCGACTGCCCGCGTGGGCTGGCCAGGTGGCAGGCGCGGGCCAGCAGTTCCTTGCCGGTTCCGGTCTCGCCCTCGATCAGCAGCGGCGCGTCCAGCGGCGCCATGCGCCGGGCTTCGCGGACCACCGCGGCCATCACCCTGGAGCTCTGGAAGATGCTGTCGAAGCCTCGCAGTTCATGCTTGCGCACGTTGTAGATGCGCTCGCCAACACGGTCGGCGCGATGCAGCGTCAACACCGCGCCAGCCAGGGCTTCGCTTTCATCGTGCTCGGACTGCAGCGGCGCGATATCGGCGAGGAAGGTGTCGCCCTTGACCTTGATGCGCAGCCCATTGATCCGGGCCTTGTTGGCCCGCACCAGTTCGGGCAGGTCGAAGTCCTCGACATAACGCGCCAACGGAATTCCCGGCACCTCGTCCACGCGCACGCCGAGCAACTGCGCAGCCGCGCGATTCGCGGCAACTATGGAGCCGCCCATATCGATGGACAGCACCGGGAAATCCAGCGCACCCAGCAGTGCGTTCAGCTCCAGATGGCGGCGCTCGCTGGGCATCAGTCCCACGCGCTTGACGCCGAACACGCCCGGAATGGCTTCGAGCTTCGGCCGCAGCGACTGCAGCTGCAGGTTGATCATGTTCGGACAGAGCAGGTAGATGGCATTGCCCTGGTCGCCGCCGACTTCACCGCGATTGACGTTGATGCCGTAATCGACGAGAAGGTTGAGGATGTCGCGGAGGATTCCCACGCGGTTCTGGCAATGGACTTTGATACGCATCAGACACCCCTGGGTCGGGTTTTTCCGTGGGTAATCGACGAAAGAATCCGTTCTCGACCCTACTTTTCCGTCAAGAATATGTGACATATCGCCGCTCAGACAAGGCGATATCTGGCCTCCCTGCCGCTACTGTAAAAATTTCCTTACGATTTGACAGTCATACCAGGGGCTATGCATGCCCCGCCCCTGCTGCGTTGTGGCCCAGTCTGCGCTATCGATATGGCAACACAACAACGAAGCCCCATCCCCAGGAGGCCGAATGAAAACGACGCAGTACGTGGCCCGCGAACCCGATGCCAACGGTTTCATCCACTACCCGGAAACCGAGCATCAGGTATGGAACACTCTGATCACCCGCCAGTTGAAAGTGATCGAAGGCCGCGCATGTCAGGAATATTTCGACGGCGTCGAGCAGCTCGGCCTGCCCCATGACCGCATCCCGCAACTGGGCGAAATCAACAAGGTGCTCCAGGCGACCACCGGTTGGAGTGTGGCCCGCGTTCCGGCGCTGATCCCCTTCCAGACCTTCTTCGAGCTGCTGGCCAGCCAGCAATTCCCGGTGGCCACCTTCATCCGCACGCCGGAGGAGCTGGACTACCTGCAAGAGCCGGACATCTTCCACGAGATCTTTGGCCACTGCCCGCTGCTGACCAACCCCTGGTTCGCCGAATTCACCCACACCTACGGCAAGCTCGGCCTCAAGGCCACCAAGGAAGAACGCGTCTACCTCGCCCGCCTGTACTGGATGACCATCGAGTTCGGCCTGATGGAAACCTCGCAGGGCCGGCGTATCTATGGCGGCGGCATCCTCTCCTCGCCGAAGGAGACGGTCTACGCTCTGTCGGGTGAGCCCGAGCACCAGGCCTTCGACCCGCTGGAATGCATGCGCACCCCCTACCGCATCGACATCCTGCAACCGCTGTATTTCGTGTTGCCGGACCTCAAGCGCCTGTTCGACCTGGCCCATGAAGACATCATGGCGCTGGTGCACAAGGCCATGGGCATGGGCCTGCACGCGCCCAAGTTCCCGCCGAAGCCGAAGGCTGCCTGACGCTTTTCGTAGGTTGGCGCAGAGCGCAGCGAAGCCCAACATTGCCGGTTTGCTGGCCGCGCTCGTTGGGCCTCGCAGGCTCGGCGCCAACCTACAGAACCCCTTAACTGGAGAACCCTAATGACCGCCCTGTCCCAAGCCCATTGCGAAGCCTGCCGCGCCGACGCACCGCTGGTATCCGACGAAGAACTGGCCGTACTGATCAAGCAGATCCCCGACTGGAACATCGAAGTGCGTGACGGCGTCATGCAGCTGGAGAAGGAATTCCGCTTCAAGAACTTCCGCTATGCCCTGGCCTTCACCAACGCAGTGGGAGCCATTGCCGAGGAAGAAGGTCATCACCCAGGTCTGCTGACCGAGTGGGGCAAGGTCACCGTGACCTGGTGGAGCCATGAGGCCAAGGGCCTGCATCGCAACGACTTCATCATGTCTGCCCGTACCGACCAGGTCGCGGAGACCGCCGAGGGCCGTAAATGAGCCATTTCGCCAAGGTAGGCCGGGTGCCCGGCGATCCCATCCTCGGTTTGATGGACGCCTATCGCCTGGACCCCAACCCGGCCAAGATCGACCTTGGCGTGGGCGTCTACAAGGACGCCCGGGGCCTGACGCCCATTCCCCATGCGGTGAAGCTCGCCGAGCAGCGCCTGGTGGATACCGAAACCACCAAGACCTACATCGGCGGCCACGGTGACGCGGCCTTCGGCCGACTGCTGCTGGACCTGGTGCTGGGTACCGGCAACTCGCTCGAGGCTGCAGGCCGCGCCGGTGCTACCCAGACTCCGGGCGGCACCGGCGCACTGCGTCTGGCGGCGGAGTTCATCGCCAGCAACCTCCCTGGCCGGGGCGTGTGGCTGAGCGATCCTACCTGGCCGATCCACGAAACCATCTTTGCCGGCGCCGGCATCGCGGTCCATCACTACCCCTACGTGGATGCGGCCAACCGCCTGGACGTGAGCGCCATGCTCGCAGCCCTGGAGCAGGTGCCCAACGGCGACGTGGTGCTGCTGCACGCGTGTTGCCACAACCCCACCGGCTTCGACCTTGCCCAGGACGACTGGCGCAAGGTGCTGGAAGTGGTCAAGGCGCGCGAACTGTTGCCGCTGATCGACTTCGCCTACCAGGGCTTCGGTGATGGCCTGGAAGAAGACGCCTGGGCCGTACGCCTGTTCGCCGAGGCGCTGCCGGAAGTGCTGGTCACCAGCTCCTGCTCGAAGAACTTCGGTCTCTACCGCGAGCGTACCGGCGCGCTGATCGTCTGCGCCGCCGACACCGAGAAGCAGGCCGACGTGCGCAGCCAGTTGGCCTTCCTCGCCCGCAACCTGTGGTCCACCCCGCCGGCCCACGGCGCCGCAGTGGTTGCCACTATCCTGGGTGACGCCACGCTCAAGACCGAGTGGATGACGGAACTGGAAATCATGCGTTCACGCGTCGCAGAACTGCGTGCCGGCCTGGTGGAAGCCCTGCAGCCCTATGGCCTCGCGGATCGTTTCGCGCACATCGGCGCGCAACGCGGCATGTTCTCCTACACCGGCCTCTCGCCTGAACAGGTGGCCCGCCTGCGTGCGGAGTTCAGCGTTTATATGGTGAGCACCGGACGGGCCAACGTCGCCGGGCTGGATCACAGCCGCATCGCTGACCTGGCCGCCGCCATCGCCAAGGTCTGCTGAGCAAAACACCCGGCTCCACTGAACCTGTAGGAGCGAGCTTGCTCGCGAAGCTCTTGAGCCCGACCTTTCGCGAGCAAGCTCGCTCCTACACATAATCCAAATCAGCTCTACTCCGGCTGCTGGCCACCCATCCGGCGGCTGATGGCCTCAGCTGCCCGGTGCAGTCGTTCAGCGGCTGAGCTGTCGGTGTCGGCGCGGAACACGCTGGCGGCACCGACAACGGTGATCACACCTGCGAGCTTGTTGCCGGTGGCGAACAGCGGTGCAGACAGGGCGTTCACTCCCGGCATCAGCAGGCCGTGTACCGGATGCATCCCGGTGGCGCGGATCTGTGCCATCTGTTCCTGCAGTTCGACAGTGCCGGGCGCATCCGGCAGGGCCATTTCCTCATCGCGCAGGAAGGCGGTTTCGCCCTCCGGCAGGTAGGTGTTGAACACCATGCCGGTGGACGAACCGAGCAACGGCAGCACCGAGCCCACCTGGGTGACCAGCGTCACCGCACGCAGCGCCTGCTCGACATGCACGACAGTCGGCCCCTTGTTGCCCCAAACGGCGAGGAAGCAGGTTTCGTTGAGCGCATCGCGCAATTCCACCAGGTGCGGCATGGAGACCTTCACGACGTCCAGCCGTCCGATGGCGGCCAGCCCTACCAGCAGCGCTTCGCGGCCGAGGCCATAGTGGTTGGTGGTGGCGTCCTGCTCGGCGAAACCGCTGGCGATCAGCGCCTGCAGGTAACGGTGCACCTTGCTCGCAGGCATCCCGACATGCTCGGCCAGTTTCGACAGCGAGGTGGCCGGTGCCAGCTCCGCCAGCCCCTTGAGGATGTCGGTCCCCACTTCCGCGGCCTGCACCTTCTGCCGGCGTGGTGCGCCTGCGCTGTCGTTGTCGTTCGTCATGTCCTGGCCTTGGTCGGTGTGGAGGGCGCTGTTATAGCTTGACCCCTTTTTGCTTTCAAATTACGTTATGCGTAATCAAATTACAAAAACAGCGAGGTCGCCATGGTCTCCCCCACGCAGCTCACTTACCAATCCGGTTTCGATAACGAGTTCAGCAGCGAAGCGCTGCCGGGCGCCCTGCCCATTGGCCAGAACTCGCCGCAGAAAGTGCCCTATGGCCTTTATGCCGAACTGCTTTCCGGAACCGCCTTCACCGTTCCGCGTAGCGAAGCCCGGCGCACCTGGATGTACCGCATCAAGCCCTCGGCCAATCACCCGCAATACCAGCGTCTGGAGCGCCAGATCGCCGGCAATCGCCTGGGGCCGGTGACGCCCAATCGCCTGCGCTGGAATCCGCAGGACATCCCCGCCGTGGCCACCGACTTCATCGACGGCCTGCTGACCATCGCCGCTACCGCCGACGCCGAACAGGCTTCGGGCGTCAGCGTGCACCTGTTCCGCGCCAACACCTCGATGCAGCGGGTGTTCTTCAATGCTGACGGCGAGCTGCTGATCGTTCCCGAGCACGGCCGCCTGCGCATCGCCACCGAGCTGGGCCTGCTGGACGTGGAACCGCTGGAAATCGCGGTGATCCCCCGTGGCATGAAATTCCGCGTCGAACTGCTGGACGCCACTGCCCGTGGCTACATCTGCGAGAACCACGGCGCCGCGCTGCGCCTGCCGGACCTCGGCCCCATCGGCAGCAACGGCCTGGCCAACCCGCGCGACTTCCTCGCCCCGGTGGCGCACTACGAAGACATGGACACACCGGTCACCCTGGTGCAGAAGTTCCTCGGCGAACTCTGGGCCACCGAGCTCGACCACTCGCCGCTGGACGTGGTCGCCTGGCACGGCAACAACGTGCCCTACAAGTACGACCTGCGCCGATTCAACACCATCGGCACCGTGAGTTACGACCACCCGGACCCGTCGATCTTCACCGTGCTCACCTCGCCCGGCGAAACCCATGGCCAGGCCAACGTCGACTTCGTGATCTTCCCGCCGCGCTGGATGGTGGCCGAGAAGACGTTCCGTCCGCCGTGGTTCCACCGCAACCTGATGAACGAGTTCATGGGCCTGATCCAGGGCGCCTACGACGCCAAGGCGGAAGGCTTCTCCCCGGGCGGCGCCTCCCTGCACAACTGCATGAGCGCCCATGGCCCGGACAACGCCACCACCACCGGTGCCATCGCCGCCGATCTGAAACCGCACAAGATCGACAACACCATGGCCTTCATGTTCGAGACCAGCCGCGTGCTGCGCCCCAGCCAGTACGCGCTGGAATGCCCGCAGCTGCAGAGCGACTACGATGCATGCTGGGCCGGCATGGCCAAGACCTTCGACAAGGGCAGGATTTGATATGACCCAAGCAGACAACCGCCGTAGCTGGATCAGCTCCGCCAACGGCCACCCGGATTTCCCCCTGCAGAACCTGCCGCTCGGCATCTTCAGTCCGGCCGGCGCCTCGCCGCGCGCCGGCGTGGCCATCGGCGACGCCATCTTCGACCTCAAGGTCGCCGCTGATGCCGGCCTGTTCAGCGGCGAAGCGGCCGAAGCCGCGCTGTCCGCTAGCGGTGACAGCCTCAATGCCTTCTTCGCCCTCGGCGCCTCGGCCCGCCGCGCCCTGCGCACCCAGTTGCAGGACCTGCTGGCCGAAGGCAGCAGCGCCCAGGAGCGCCTGGAAGCCATGGGCCAGGCCCTGCTGCCATCCGCCGCCACCTGCCAACTGCACCTGCCAGCCAAGGTGGGCGACTACACCGACTTCTATGTGGGCATCCACCACGCCAACAACGTCGGCCGCCTGTTCCGTCCGGACAACCCGCTGCTGCCGAACTACAAGTACGTGCCCATCGGCTACCACGGCCGTGCGTCCACCGTCTGTGTGTCTGGTACGCCGGTGCGCCGCCCCATTGGCCAGACCATGCCGCCGGGCCAGGAAGTGCCGAACTTCGGTCCCAGCAAGCGACTGGACTACGAACTCGAACTGGGCATCTGGATCGGCCAGGGCAACGAGATGGGCGAATCCATCGCCATCGCCGACGCCCAGCAGCACATCGCCGGTTACTGCCTGCTGAACGATTGGTCCGCCCGTGACGTGCAGGCCTGGGAATACCAGCCACTTGGCCCCTTCCTGGCGAAGAACTTCGGCACCACGGTGTCGCCCTGGGTGATCACCGCCGAAGCCCTGGAACCCTTCCGCGCTGCGCAGCCGGCCCGCCCTGAAGGCGACCCGCAACCGTTGCCGTACCTGCTGGACGAAGCGGACCAGGCCAAAGGCGCCTTCGACATCCAGCTGGAAGTGCTGATCCTCACCGCGACCATGCGCGAGCAGGGCCTGGCACCCCACCGCCTGGCGCTGAGCAACACCCAGAACATGTACTGGACCGTGGCGCAGATGGTCGCCCACCACAGCGTCGGCGGGTGCAAGCTGCAAGCCGGCGACCTGTTCGGCTCCGGCACCCTCTCCGGCCCGGAACCCGAGGCCTTCGGCAGCCTGCTGGAGAGCACCTTCGGCGGTAAGCAGGCGATCAGCCTGCCGAGCGGCGAGCAGCGCACCTTCCTGGAAGATGGGGATGAAGTGATTCTGCGTGCGCGTTGCCAGCGGGAGGGATACCCCGCCATCGGCTTCGGCGAATGTCGCGGCGTGCTGCTGGCGGCACGCTGAGATGAAAAAGGGGCAACCGATTGGTTGCCCCTTTTATTTCTAGCGGTGGCTCTTGCCGTCGTTCTTGCTCGAAGACGCCTCAGCTCGATCGCGGCCGTGGGCGTTGTGATCGCCTGGCGTGGTCTCGGACACGGCACGTGCGTTGGCCAGGCCGCGACTGTCCTTGTCCCGGGCAACGGCGGATGTGGCATAGCCATGGCCATTGTCATCGTTGCGCAGGCTGCCGTAGCGGTTGCCCTTGTCCTCGCCATTGCGGGTAGCCTTGCCCGTGTGGTCGGCGCTCTTGCCGTAGCCGTGGCCCTTGCCGTCGTGGCTGCCGGCATGCCCGCCGCCAACGCCGCCACCGAAGCCGCCGCCATGGCCACCACCGTGTCCACCGCCATTGCCACCCCCATTGCCGCCGCCGTTACCGCCGCCATTGCCACGGGCATAGGCGGAGTCGATCAGGGATGCGCCGCCGGGCAGCACGGTACCCGCCGCAAGGACCATCGCACAGATCGCCGCGGCCAACAGGGTTTTCTTATTGATCAATTTGGAGCCTCCACGGGCTTTCTTTCACGGTATGCCGTGAGACTTTGAAGGCGCGCGCCGGTTCAACGTCGGACGACAAGTGGAGACGCCCATGGGCAAAGGGTTTCCGCGCTTTGAACCGGTTCATGTTTCCGACAGATCGCAGCAGCGGATTTTCTGCAATAGTTGCGGCACTCACCCCTGCTTTCGCAGTCCATCGTCACAGGGAAATGTCCTTCATGGAGGCCACGGAAATGACCAGAACCCGCACGCTAATTGCCAGCCTGACCAGCCTTGCGCTGATCACCGGCTCACCTGCCCTGCTCGCGGACCCGGGCAAGGGCAAGGGGCACGACAAGGGCAACTCGAGTTCTTCGCAAGGCAGCAATTGGTCCGGCGGCCCACAGGTGGATATCGGCGGTATCCGCATCATCCTCGACGACAATCGCGACTACTGGGGTCCGGCCCAGGCCCTGCCGCCGGGTATCCAGAAAAACCTGGCACGCGGCAAGCCACTGCCCCCGGGGATCGCCAAGAAACTGGATGGTCGACTCGTCAACCGCCTGCCCCACTACGAGGGTTACGACTGGGTCCGCGCCGGCACCGACCTGATCCTGGTCGCGGTAGCCACCGGGATCATCTACGAAGTGCTGCAGGACGTGATGGATTGAGAATCCACCCCCTCTCCCGCAAAGGAAGAGGGGAAATCCTGCCCAATCTGTGGGAGCGAATTCATTCGCGAAATCCCCTCACTCCGCGTATCTATCTGATTTAAAAGAACTTCACACACTATCAACAGTTTCGATGATCCCTATCGTGTGTGTTCACTTTTTAATCAGCCCCCCGTCCGTAAGATTGGCTCCGTACCCGGTTTCCAGCCCCACCCGAGGAGCCCACGATCATGAAAACTCAAGCCTTCGCCGCCCTGTTCATCGCCGCCCTGAGCACCAGCGCTTTCGCCCTGCCCTCCGCCAACCAGCCGGTACTCGGTGAGTCGAAGGAAGGCAGCAGCATCCAGGTCATCGAGCCGGTTGCCGTCGTAGCTGGCTTCAAGGTCCGTGACCGCGTACCCAAAAGTGGTGCCGACCGCACGGGCGCCAACCGCGTTGCCGAAGGTGGCTCTGACCGCACCCAAGGCTTCCAGGTCGCTGAAGGCGGTTCCGACCGTACCAACGCCCTGCGCGTCGCCTGACCGCAAACTGCAAAACCTCAAAGCCCGGCAAATGCCGGGCTTTGTGTTTTCTGTAGGGGCGAATTCATTCGCCAAGCAGGCCGCAGGTCTACCCTTAGACTTCCGAGCGGCTCCCAACGTCCCTCACCCCCAGCCCCTCTCCCAGAGGGAGAGGGGAGCAGGTCGCGCCCAAGCCGGCCCGCGTACCTCCTTGTAGGAGCGAATTCATTCGCGAAACGCCGCCGACCTCTACGCCCGCTTGTTCAATAACCGCGCCAGACGATCCCCGCCGAACTGGATAAGGGTCACCAGCACCACCAGCAGGATGATCACGGTCAACATGATCTGCGTATCGAAACGCTGGTAGCCGTAGCGATACGCCAGGTCGCCCAGCCCTCCGGCGCCGATGGCGCCGGCCATGGCGGACGAGTTGATCATGGTCACCAGGGTGATGGTGAAGCCGCCGACGATGCCCGGCCGCGCTTCCGGCAGCAGCACGTTCCAGATGATGTGGTGGCGCTGGCAGCCCATGGCCTGGGCGGCCTCCACCAGTCCGAAATCCACCTCACGCAGGCTGACTTCGGCAATGCGCGCGAAGAACGGCGTGGCGGCGATGGTCAGCGGTACCACGGCCGCCCAGACGCCGTAGCTGGTGCCGACGATCAGGCGGGTGAAGGGGATCAACGCCACCATCAGGATCAGGAAGGGAATCGAGCGCAGCACGTTCACCACGCTGCCCAGCGCACGGTTCAACGTGCGGGCTTCGAAGATGCCGCCGGGACCGGTGGTGACCAGTACCAGGGCCAGGGGAATTCCCACCAGGAGCACGATCAGCGAGGACGCGCCGATCATCAGCAAGGTGTCGAGGATGCCCTGCAGCAGCCGGTCAAGCATGGGCGACATAGCCGAGCACCTCCGCCTTATCCGCCAGGGGCCGCGCCCGTTCCAGGAGGTCCAGCCCGCCCTGCCCCGCCAGCGCCGCACTGAGCAGCAGATGCCCCTGGGCACGCCCCTGGATGCGGTCGATGCCGCCATGCACCAAGCTCACCCGCGTGCCGAGGGCCTGGGCGATGGCCAGCAGGTCCGGCTCGCGGCCACTGGCACCAGTGAAATGCAGGTCCAGCAGGAGTTCGTTCGCGCCATCGGCGGGCTGGCTGACCAGCCGCGCCAGCAGGTCGTCCGGCAGGTCGTGGCGCAGCGTGCCCAGCAGGGTGCGGGTGACGTCGTGCTGCGGATCGCCGAACACGCGCCAGACTTCGCCATGCTCCACCACCTGGCCGCGCTCCAGCACCACCACGCGGTCGCAGATTTCGCGGATCACCGCCATCTCGTGGGTGATCAGGACGATGGTCAGCCCCAGGCGCCTGTTGATATCGCGCAGCAGGGCAAGGATGGCCTGGGTACTTTCCGGGTCCAGCGCCGAGGTAGCTTCGTCGCAAAGCAGGATTTCCGGCTGATGCACCAGCGCACGGGCAATGCCGACGCGCTGCTTCTGCCCCCCGGAGAGTTGCGCCGGGTAGGCATCGCGCTTGTCCGCGAGTCCCACCAGTTCCAGCAGTTCACTGACCTTGTGGTCGATATCGGCCTTGGGGACGCCAGCGACCTTCAGTGGTAACGCGACGTTCTGCCAGACGGTTTTGGCCGACATCAGGTTGAAGTGCTGGAAGATCATGCCGACCCGACGGCGCAGCAGTACCAGCTGCTTCTCGTCGAACTGGCCGATGTCTTCTTCATCGATCACCACCTGGCCGCTGGTGGGTTTTTCCAGGCGGTTGAGGGTGCGAATCAGCGACGACTTGCCCGCGCCGCTGCGGCCAATGATGCCGAACACTTCACCCCGACGGATTTCAAGGTCGATGCCTTGCAGTGCCTGCACCGGACCCTTGCTGCCCTGATAGGCCTTGCCCAGTGCCTGCAGGCGGATATGCGGCAGGTCCAGGCTGATGTTGCGGTTGAAACTGACCATGTAGGGCCTCTCGATTCGGTATTCCTTGAAGGCACAAACCTGTAGGGGCGAGTTCATTCGCCAAGGAGCGCGCAGCGCTCCCCCGGACATCCCATGGCAGACCTTCGGCCTGCTTGGCGAATGAATTCGCCCCTACAAAGTCATCACCCTTCCTGTTAATTCCAACCGGGCTGATAGAGCTTGCCGTGAGCCTTATCCAGCGCAGCGCGCACCTGCGGCGAGTGCTGGTAGATATCCACGAACTCGCCCAAGCGGCCGTCGTCCTGATAATCGGCGCGGGTGACGAACTGGATGATGTATTCCTTGTTCTCGATACCGTCGAACAGCAGGGCACTGTTGGCATCGAGGGTGCCGGCCAGGCGGATGTAGTGCGGATAGCCCTGGGCCAGGTCGACGTCATCCAGCGCACGCACCAGTTGCACGGCCTCCAGCTCGATGATGTCGATCTTCTTCGGGTTCTCGACGATGTCGTCCAGGGTCGCCTTGTAGCCGACGCCTTCCTTGAGCTTGAGCAGTCCGGCCTTCTGCAGCAGTTGCAGACCGCGACCGCCATTGATGGGGTCGTTGGCGATGGCCACTTTGGCGCCTTCCGGCAGATCAGCGATGGACTTGTACTTCTTCGAGTAGAGGCCGACGTTGTTGATCACGCCCGGCGCGAAGGGCTTGAGCTGGAAGCCCCCTTCCTTCTTGGCGTTTTCCAGGAAAGGCGTGTGCTGGAAGTAGTTCACGTCGATGTCGCCGGCAGCCAGGGTGATATTCGGCGAGTTCCAGTCGGTGAATTCCACCAGTTCCACTTTCAGGCCTTTCTTCGCAGCCTCTTCCACCGCCACTTCCAGCGGCGGGGCGAAGGCGGCGGTGGTGCCGACCTTGAGGACCTTGGAGTCGGCGGCGTTGGTGATGCCGGAGGCCAGGAGCAGGCCGAGGGTGAGGGTTTTGAGGAGGTGTTTGGGCATGTCTTTGGTCCTTGTCCTGAAATGGAGAATCACTTTGTAGGGGAGAATTCATTCGCCAAGGAGCGCGCAGCGCTCCCTGGTTTTCTGAGGGGCAGACCTTCGGCCTGCTTGGCGAATGAATTCGCCCCTACAGGAGAAATTTGCCCCGAGGAGAAGCGAGCGCCCGGGTGGTTGTCGGGAAGGCGATCCCCCTGGCGAAACAACTTCTGCCGCAAGGTGCCTTCGGCATACGCCGTCTTGTACGCGCCGCGTGCTTGAAGCTCCGGCACCACCAGGTCGATGAAGTCGGCGTAGCTTTCCGGGGTGACGATGCGGGTGAGGTTGAAGCCATCGAGGCCGGTCTCGTCCACCCAGCTCAGCAACTCGTCGGCCACCTGCGTGGGCGAGCCCACCAGCAGGATGTAGCGCCCACCCAGAGCATGCTGTTCCAGCAACTGGCGGCGGGTCAGGCTGTTGTCCTTGAGCTTGCTGGCGGCCGATTCGATGGCGTTGGTCTTCACGTAGGGGATCGGCTCATCCAGGCCGAAGCGGGAGAAGTCGATACCCGTGGAGCTGGCGAAATGCGCCACGCCCGCCTCGGCGCTGGCATGAGCCAGGTACTCGGCATGCTTGGCGCGCGCTTCGGTTACCGTCGGCGCGACGATCACGCTGATGCCCATGAACACCTTCACCGCGTGCGGATCGCGGCCAGCGGCCTGGGCCGCCGCGCGCACCTTGTCCACCTGGGCGCGGGTCGCAGCCTTGTTGTTGCCGCTGATGAACACGCACTCGGCATGCTCGCCGGCAAAACGCAGCCCGCGTGCCGAGGCACCCGCCTGGAACAGCACCGGCGTGCGTTGCGGCGAGGGCTCGCAGAGGTGGTAGCCCTCCACATTGAAGAACTCACCCTGGTGGTGAACCTTGTGCACCTTGTCCGGCCGGGCATAGATGCGGCGCTGGCGATCATTGATCACCGCGCCCTCTTCCCAGCTGCCTTCCCAGAGCTTGTAGAGCACCTCAAGGTACTCGTCGGCCTGGTCGTAGCGGCGGTCGTGCTCCACCTGTTGCGTCAGCCCCATGGCACGGGCGGCGCTTTCCAGGTAGCCGGTGACGATGTTCCAGCCGACCCGGCCATCCGTTAGGTGGTCCAGCGTCGACAGGCGACGGGCGAACAGGTACGGCGCGTCGTAGCTGAGGTTGGCGGTTAGGCCGAAGCCCAGGTGGCGAGTCACCCCGGCCATGGCCGAGACCAGCAACAGCGGGTCGTTGACCGGAAGCTGGATGCTTTCCTTCAAGGTCAGGTCGACGTTGCCCTGGTAGACGTCGTAGACACCGACGATGTCCGCCAGGAACAGGCCGTCGAACAGCCCGCGCTCCAGCAACTGCGCCAGCTCGGTCCAGTAGGACAGCTTGCGATAGTCGGCCGAGCGGTCGCGCGGGTGGGTCCAGAGCCCGTGGTTGATGTGCCCCACGCAGTTCATGTTGAAGGCGTTGAGGAGGATCTGCTGGCGCGCCATCAGATCGTCCCCCGACGCGGTGGCAATTTGTCGTTGAGGTAGAAGTTGCCCACCGCGTGGTACTTCCAGCGCACCGGGTCGTGCAGCGTGTGCACGCGGGCGTTGCGCCAGTGGCGGTCGAGGTTGTGTTCGGCCAGGCTGGCGCGGGTGCCGGACAGCTCGAACAGCTTGCTGCCGGCAGCCAGCGACACCTCGGTGGTCAGGGCACGGGCCTCGGCCACACCGATGGACGCAGCGGCCACGCTGTCGGCATCGGGTCGGGCAGTGGCGGCATCCAGCAGGCGGCCGGCACGATCGAGGATGGCCTCGGCAGCGTGCAGGCGGATGGCCAGGCGGCCGAACTCCTGGATGGTCAGTGGGTCGTCACTGGCCTTGTCCACGCCGGAGTCGATCCATGGCCGCGAGCGGGTACGCACGAACTCCAGTGCATCTTCATAGGCGGCGCGGGCGATACCGGCGTCGATGGCGGCATGGAGAATCTGCGCGAAGGGGCCGACGGTGGTCGGACGGTCGAAAGCATCCTGGAAGGACACCAGGTCCTCGGTGCGCACCGGCACGTTCTCGAACACCACCGAGCCGCTGCCGGTGGTGCGCTGGCCGAAGCCGGACCAGTCATCGATGACCGTCAGTCCGGGGGCATTGCGCGGGACGAAAGCGAGGTACTGGTGCCCGTCCTCGGCCACCACCAGGGTCGGTACCCGATCGGCATAGAGGGCGCCGGTGCAGTAGAACTTGCGGCCATTGATGCGGTAGCCCGCGCCTTCCCGAATCAGCCGGGTATTGCGGTCATTGGCGGTGCGGGTGCCGATTTCCGCCAGGGCGTTGCCAAAGCGCTGGCCTGCCAGTGCCGCGGCGAACAGGCGCCGTTGCTGGGCCTTGCTGCCATTCACCCGGAGAACTTCCAGGGCATAGAAATGGTTCTGCGGAATCTGCCCAAGAGATGCGTCGGCGGCGCTGATGATGGCGATGACGCGGGCCAGGGTCACCCGTGATACGCCAGCGCCACCGTATTCGCGCGGCACGCTGATGCCCCAGAGGCCGGAGCGGGTGAAGGCGTCGAGTTCCTCATGGGGCAGGCGCCGATCGCGGTCACGCTCGGCGGCGCCGGGCTTGAACTCGGCGGCGATACGGCGGGCCACCTCGATGGCTTCGGCGTCATCGCGAATGATGGCGACGCTGAGGGCCGGTGCGGGTTGCGGCAATGTCATGGAGAACTCCTCAAATCCAGGAATGACGGGCCGGCTTGGCGCCGTTGAGGTGATAAGCGCCAACGGCCTGGACCTTCCAGCGCACCGGGTCGTGCAGGGTGTGGACGCGGGCGTTGCGCCAGTGGCGGTCGAGGTTGAACTCGGCGAGGCTGGCGCGGCTGCCGGCCAGCTCGAAGAGCTTTTCGCTGGCGAGCAGGCTGATTTCCGTCGTCAGCACCTTGGCCTCGGCCACGGCGATGGAGGCACGGGCAGCGGACTCGCCATCGATGGGCGCAGCGGCCACTTCATCGAGTATTTGGCCGGCGCGTTCCAGCAGGGCATTGGCGGCATTCAGCTCGGTCTTCAGGCGGCCGATCTCGGCGATGGTGTAGAGCTCCTCGCTGGCACGCTCGACGCCGGCATCCACCCAGGGCCGCGTGCGTTCGCGGATGAAGGCGATGGCGTCGTCGATGGCCGCCTCGGCGATACCGGCATCGATGGCGGCCTGGATCAGCTGCGATACCGCGCCCTGGATGCTCGGTACCTCGGCCAGTCGGCTGTTGTGGAAAACCAGGTCGTCGGCGACCGGCGCCTGGTCCAGCAGCACGGTGCCGCTTGCAGTGGTGCGCTGGCCGAAACCGGACCAGTCATCGACGATGCGCAGCCCCGGTACGCCGCGCTCAACGAGGCCAAGCACGCCGACACCGCTGTCGTCGATGGCCTTGACCGCCACCCAGTGGGCGAACAGCGCACCGGTGGAATAGAACTTCTCGCCGCTGACCTTGAGTCCCTCGTCAGTGCGAGTGATGCGCGCCTTGATCTCCAGGGTGTGCTTCGTGTTGCGCTCGGGTCCGGCATTGGCCAGCCGGCGACCGGCGAGGATGCCAGCGAACACCTTGCGCTTCTGCGCTTCGCTGCCGACGTTCTCGACCACGTTGAGCAGGCCAAACTGGTTCTGCGGAATCTGCCCAAGCGCGGGATCGGCTGCGCAGATGATGCGGAACACCTCGGCCAGGGTGACGTGGGACACCTCGGCCCCACCGTACTGGCGCGGGATGCGGATGCCGCCCAGCCCCAGGCGAGTGAAATGTTCCAGCTCGCGCCAGGGCAGCTGGCGGTCGCGGTCGCGTTGTGCGGCATGTTCCCTGGCCAGCTTCGCCACCTCATGAGCGGCTTGCAGGGCCTGTGCATCGTTTTCGATCAGCGCCGCCGGGAGTAGTGACGGGGCTTCATCACGAAATGCGTTGTGGGCGGTTTTGTTTGTCATGCGGTGTGGCCTTCGATTGCAGAATTGCGCCCTGCCCTCTCCCCCGGCCCCTCTCCCTGAAGGGAGAGGGGAGGCAAGCGGAGCGAGGCTGGAGAATCAGAACGCCGGGGCGATCTGGCCCTTGTAGCGGGTGACGATGAACTGGCGGACTTCCGGCGAGTTCAGGGCCTTGGCCAGTTTTTGCAGGCCCGGGTCCTGGAGGTTGTCCGGACGGGCGACGAGGAATTCGGCGTAGAGGTCCTTGCCCTTCTCGACGATCAGCGCGCTGTTGGTGTCGATGCCGGCTTCCAGGGCGTAGTTGGCGAAGACGAAGGCCAGGTCCACCTGGCTCACGGAACGGGCCAGCAGCGCACCTTCCAGTTCGCGGATCTTCAGCTTCTTCGGGTTCTCGGCGATGTCGCGCTGGGTGGCCAGGGTGTTGCTCGGGTCCTTGAGCTTGATCAGCCCGGCCTCGTGCAGCAGCACCAGGGCGCGGCCGGTGTTCACCGGGTCGTTGGGGATGGCGACGGAAGCGCCGTCCTTCAGCTCGTCGAGTTTCTTGATCTTGGTGGAGTAGGCGCCGAAGGGTTCGATGTGGATGCCTACCACCGGCACCAGGTTGGTGTGGCGGCTCTTGTTGAACTCATCGAGGAACGGCCGGTACTGGTAGTAGTTGGCATCGAGGTTCTTCTCCGCCAGTTGTACGTTGGGCTGGATGAAGTCGGTGAAGACCTTGATGTCCAGGTCCACGCCTTCCTTGGCCAGGGTGGGTTTGATGAACTCGAGGATTTCAGCGTGGGGAACCGGGGTGGCGCCGACTACGAGCTTCTCGCCGGCTTGGGCGGAGAAGGCGACGACGGCGGCCAGAATGGCGATAGCCTTTTTCATTGCAAGTGCTCCTGGGCAGTATTGGGTTGGCCGTCGTGGGGTGAACGTGAGGCCTTGGGTGGGCAGCGAAAGCCGGCTGCCCTGCGGCGGGATTTCAACGGCGGCTGTAGCGGATCACGAGGCGGTCGCCGCTCATCTGCAGGGCCTGCACCAGCAGGATCAGCAGGGCCACGGTGACCACCATCACGTCGGTCTGGAATCGCTGGTAGCCGAAGCGGATGGCCAGATCGCCGAGGCCCCCGCCACCGATCACGCCGGCCATGGCGGTGTAATCCACCAGCACGATGGCGGTGACGGTCACGGCGGCGATCAGCCCGGTGCGGGCTTCCGGCAGCAGGGTGTGCCAGATGATCTGCCAGGTGCTGGCCCCCATTGCCTGGGTAGCCTCCACCAGGCCCCGGTCCACTTCGCGCAGGGCGGTTTCCACCAGCCGCGCGAAGAACGGCGTGCAGCCGGCCACCAGCGGCGGAATGGCCCCGGCGACGCCGAGGGAAGTGCCGGTGAGCAGCGTGGTCAGCGGGATCATCACGATCAGCAGGATGATGAAAGGCAGCGAACGCAGCATGTTCACCACGGCCGAAGCGAAGCGGTAGAAGCCGGGTTTCTCGTGCATCTGCTTCTTGCCGGTGAGGTAGAGCAGCACGCCCAACGGCAGGCCGAGCAGCACGGTAAAGCCGAGCGCCAGGGCGAGCATGGTCAGGGTGTCGATGCAGGCCTGGCCGATTTCCACCCAGTCGAGGTTGGCGAGCAGTTCGTTCATTGCCCCACCTTCCTGCGCAACCGTGCGGCCGGGTGCGGTTCGGCAAGACGGTCGCCCTCGCCGAACAGCTTGTGGCGCAGGCTGCCGTCTTCGTACTCGCGCTTGAACAAGCCGCGCGCCTGCAACTCGGGCACCAGCAGGTCAACGATATCCACAAAGGTTTCCGGCGCGACGATGCTGGACAGGTTGAAGCCGTCCACGTCGGTCTCTTCCACCCAGGCCTGCAACTCGTCGGCCACGCTTTTCGGCGAACCGACAAGTAACGGGCCGTCGCCACCCAGGGCGCAGTAGTCGGCGATCTCGGCGGTGGTCCAGGTACGGCTCGGGTCCGCCGCGGTGAAGGCATCCACCGCCGACTGGATGGCGTTGCTCTCGACCTGACGCAGTACCTGGTCCGGCGCGTACTGACCGAAGTCGATGCCGGTCCAGCCGGACATCAACGTCAGGGCGCCGTCGTGGCTGGCGAACTCGCGGTACTCGCGCCATTTCGCCTGGGCCTCGGCATCGGTGGGTGCGACGATCACGGTGAGCTGGTTGAACACTTTGATGTCGCTGCCCTTGCGCCCGGCCAACTCGGCCTGATGGCGCAGGTCGGCCACCTGATTGCGCAGGATGTGGCGGGTGGGCGCGGCGACGAACACGCACTCGGCATTGGCAGCGGCGAAGGCCTTGCCCCGGCTGGAAGCACCGGCCTGGTAGAGCACCGGTGTGCGCTGCGGCGACGGCTCGCTGAGGTGGAAGCCAGGCACGTCGAAGTGCGCGCCCTTGTGCGTGATGGGGTGCACCTTGGCCGGGTCCGCATAGACACCGCGCTCGACGTCGGCGACCACTGCATTCTCGTCCCAACTCGCTTCCCAGAGCTTGTAGCAGACCTCCAGGTACTCGGCGGCCAGGGCATAGCGCTGCTCGTGATTGAGCTGCTGCTTGAGGCCGATATTGCGCGCGCCGCTCTCCAGGTAGGAGGTGACGATGTTCCAGCCGGCACGGCCACCGGTGAGGTGATCCAGTGTGCTCATGCGCCGGGCGAACGGATACGGATGCTCGAAGGACACCGACGCGGTGACGCCGAAACCCAGGTGCCGGGTCGCAGCGGCCATGGCCGGCACCAGCAACAGCGGGTCGTTCACCGGCACCTGGGCGGCAGTGCGCAGGGCCTGCTCCGGCCCACCTTGATAGACGTCATAGACACCCAGCACATCGGCGAGGAACAGGCCGTCGATCTTGCCGCGCTCCAGGGTTTGCGCCAGCTCGATCCAGTAGTGGATATCGGTGTAGCGCCGCGCCTGGTCGCGCGGGTGCCGCCAGAGGCCGGGGGACAGGTGGCCCACGGCGTTCATGGCAAAGGCGTTGAGGCGGATCTGCTTGCTCATGTCGCGCGCCTCAGGACCAGTCGTGACGCGGCGGCTTCACGCCGTTGAGCAGCCAGTTACCGACCACGTGGTACTTCCAGCGCACCGGGTCGTGCAGGGTGTGCACGCGGGCATTGCGCCAGTGACGATCATGGTTGTGGCGCGCCAGCGTGGAGCGGGTGCCACCCAGTTCGAACAGCTTGTTGGAGGCTTCGATGGCGATTTCGGTGGTCAGCACCTTGGCCTTGGCCACGGCGACCGAAGCGGCGGCCACATTGTCCTCGTCCGGCGCCGGGCGAGCGGCGTCCATCACCTTGCCGGCACGTTCCAGCAAAGCTTCGGCGGCCTCCAGGCGAATACCCATGTTGCCCACCTGGATGATCGTCAGCGGGTCCTCGCTGGCCTTCTCCACCCCGGCATCGATCCAGGGGCGGGCGTGGTCACGGACGAAGGCGATGGTGTCGCGCAGGGCCGCACGGGCGATCCCGGCATCGATGGCAGCGGTGGTGATCTGGGCGAACGGGCCGGCCAGGGTCGGGCTCTCGTAGGAGCGGTAGGTGGGGAACAGGTTCGTCGCCGGCACGCGCAGATCCTGGGCCAGCACCGTGCCGCTGGACGTGTTGCGCTGGCCGATGCTGGACCAGTCGTCGACGATCACCAGCCCTTCGCTGCCACGGGGAACGAAGGCCAGTTGGGCCTTGTCGTCCTCGTCCACGGCCAACACCGCCAGCCAGTGGGCATAGAGCGAGCCGGTGCAGTAGCCCTTGCGACCGTTGATGACATGGGCGTCCCCCTCGCGGCGGATGCGGGTCTGGATGTCCTGGACGTTCTTGCCGCCGGTTTCCGACAGCGCATTGGCGAAGCGGTTGCCCTTCAGCGCCAGGCCGAAGAAGAAGCGCTTCTGGTCATAGGTGCCTTGCAGGCGGATGTCTTCCAGCAGGCAGTAGTGGTTCTGTGGAATCTGTCCGAGGGAGGCGTCGGCGGCCGAGATGATGGCGATCACTTCAGCCAGGGTGGCGTAGCTCACCTCGGCGCCGCCGAACACCTTGGGCACGGTGATGCCCCAGAGGCCGCTGTTGGAAAACACGTCCACCACTTCTGATGGAACCTGGCGGGTGCGGTCACGCTCGGCGTCACCCTCCAGCAGGAAGGCTGCGACGCGATGGGCCACCTCGATGGCCTGGGCATCGCTACGGATGATCTGGGCGTCGGGGATACCGATGGGGTACTGGGCGGAAATCGGGGATTGCGACATGGGGCTCTCTGCACTGCTGTTTCGCCGCGAACAGTCGCGACCTTGCTTGCAGAGGGATAAAGCAGCACCCGTGCCAGTTTTGTTTTTCCTTATAAATCAATGGCTTAATATTTTTCATCAACAGACGAGCCTGAATTAAGCAGGCAACTTGCTGGTCAGGTGTTGCTGGAGCAACACCTGACGCAGGAAAAGACAGGTTGATCAGCCCCAGCGCTTTAGTGCAATTTTTTTGCACTGCACAAGCAATAACATTCATTAGCCTTCTATTTTTCCGCCCCTTAGCATGCCCCCATCCCCGACGCCCGGCCCGGTTCGGCCTGCGCAAGCAGGCTCCCGAGGAACCGTGCGCGAGAGAAAAAATTTCCATATCCAGGGATGGAGCTCCCACCCCGGTGGGATTGAGAGGACCAGGGGCCTGTACGAAAAGCCGTCCGGTATCGGCACTTTCCGTACAGCGCCTCCGGCCTCTCCCTTTATCAACTGCCCAGTGTCATGCCCATGCCCCAGAATCCCCTGCGTCTCTGGCTGCGACGCCTGCTGCCAGACGCCAGCAACGCTCCCCCACGGGAATGGCTGCGCGCTGCCATTGGCGGCTGCATTGCCGTTTTCCTCGCCGCGCTGGTGTGCAGCCAGCTATACGGTACCGACCTGGCCTTGCGCCTGATCGCGCCGTTCTCCGCCTCCGCACTGCTGCTGTTCGCTGTTACCTCCAGCCCAGTTGCCCAGCCCTGGCCGGTGATCGCCGGCAACGTGCTGGCGGCAGCCATCGGCTTGCTGGTCAGCCACTGGGGCCTGCCCCCGCTGGCTACCGCCGCAACCGCCTTCGGCCTGGCCCTGGTGGGCATGCAGGCCCTGCGTTGCCTGCACCCGCCCAGCTGCGCCATCGCCCTGGGGGCTGCGCTCGGTGGACCGGTCTTCTCTGCGCTCGGCTGGCATCTGCTGTTGCCGGTACTGCTGGGTTCAGTGGTACTGGTGAACACCGCACTGCTCTTCAACAATCTCAGCGGCGTCCCCTACCCGCGCAAAGTCGCGCATCCTGCGAGCGGCCCACACCTGACCGCTGATCCGCTGCCCGGCGAGCGCAACGGCATCGCCGAGGTTGACCTGGACCATGCGCTGGCCGAGTTCGGCAGCTTCGTCGACGTGACCCGCGATGATCTCCAACGCCTGCTCCAGCTCACCGAGAAGCATGCGTTGCGCCGCACCATGGGCGACCTGCGGGCGGAACGGATCATGTCCCGCGACCTACGCACCATCGGCCCCCAGGCACCGGTCAGCGAGGCCTGGCGCCTGCTCGACCAGCATCATCTGAAAGCCCTTCCAGTGCTGGACGACAAGCAGCAGCTGGTAGGCATCCTGACCCTCTCCGACCTGCTCGGCCACGCGGCCAGCGCCGCACCCCGCAGCCTCGCCGAGCGCTTCCGCGCGCGTCGCGAAGCACCGGTGTCGAGGCTGATGAGCCGCCCGGTACGCTGCGTGACCGTGGACACGCCGGTGGTGGAACTGGTGTCGCTACTGTCCGACCAGGGCCTGCACTGCCTGCCGGTGCTGGACGACGGTGGCCGCGTGGTGGGCATCGTCAGCCAGAGCGACCTGATCGCCGCGCTCTACCGCAACTGGCTACAGGACCTGCACCAACAGCCGGTGTTGCAGCTGGCGAGTTGACGGGCAAGGAATCGTGGGAGCGATTTCAATCGCGAATGAATTCGCTCCCACAGAATCTCCGTGCGGGGTCCGTGGTACGCACATCGCCGTAGGGTGTGCTGCGCGCACCGAAACCCCGTGCCAGAACTTCCGGTGCGCACGGCGCACCCTACGCCGGACCACGCAGTTTCGGAATCAGATCGGGTCCCAGCGTCGGGACCAGTCGATGTCCTCGGTCACCACGTCGCGCAGCACGTCGATGGCCTGGCGCAGGGCTGGGGAATCCTTCTCACGGGAGTAGACGAGGTAGGTGGGATAGGTGAATTCCGGTGCCTTCTCCACCCGTTCCAGCTCGCCGTTGTCCAGATGCCCTTGCACCACGCGGGCGCGGAAATAGCCGGAGCCGCCGCACTGAAGGATGTAGTGCAGCGCCAGCGGCCCCAGGTTGGTGGACAGCACGGCACTGGCCTTTTCGGGCATCGCGGCATCGTGGCGCTGGCGGAATTCCGGGCCCCAGTCGTTGTAGATGTAGGGCTCGGGATTGGTCGCCGAACGCACCTGGACCAGCTTCTCTTCCAGCAACAACTCCACCTGCAGGCCCGGCCAGTAATCCGGGCGATAAACCAGCGCGGCGTCCAGCAGGCCGCGCTGCAATTGCTGCTGCAAGTGGCCCGCCTCGCCGACTTCCGCACGTACCGCGTGGGATGGCATGCGCTCGCGCAGGCGGATCACCCAACTGAGCACCAGCGGACTGCACAGGCTCACTTCGCCGCCCAGGTTGAGCACGTCGCGATAGCCTTCGGGCAACGGCAGGTCGCGTCGGGCCGCTTCCCAGGTCTGCACCAACTGGTTGGCGTAGGCGACGAACACCTCGCCGTCTGCGGTCAGCCGCGCGCCCGCGCGATTGCGCACGAAGAGTCGGCAATCCAGCTGTTGTTCGAGGTTATGTATCCGCGCAGTGATGGTGGTCTGGGTGACGTGCAGGCGCTCGGCCGCCGCGACGAAACTGCCGGTACGGACGATCTCCAGGAAAGTACGCGCCAGGTCGATATCCATGGATGTGCTCGGGTGCGGGAAGGATGGCCGAGTTTACCGGCTGGCGCGCCGTGTCGTGTGTAGGAGCGAGGGGGACGCCGAGTTCTTGCTCGCGAAGGATCGTGCGCGGACTGTTCGCGAGCAAGCTCGCTCCTACAAGGGTGTGTCCTTGTCGTCCGTGGCTTCTGCCACCAGCCTCAACAGCCGTGCTGCGCAAGAAAGGCGCTGGCGTGCTGTCGTAGGGTGGGCTTTAGCCCACGCTGACCTCCGAAGGCGGGCTGAAGCCCACCCTACGGCGGCAATCCCGTCCAGGGTCAGGGTTGAAGATCGAACAGAGCGTTGCCGCTTTCCATGTCGAAGGGCGCTGAGAAGTGCTCGTGAACGATCTTCCACTGCCCGCCGCGCTTGACGTAGCACTGGGTGCCGCGCATCCAGCTGGTCTGCACCTCGCCATCCTGTTCGCCGCCGCAACGCACCAGGCAGTGCAGGAAGGCGACGTTGGTGTCGGCCTGGATGGTCGGCTCGGCGGGTTCGAAGATGCCATCGCCGGCGCACATCTCCATGCAGAAGCGCCAATGCTGGCCGTAGGCATCCAGGCCCTTGAACTGCAATTTGAGGATCGCGTCATAGGCGATCACATCGTCCGCATAGCAGGCCAGGATGGCGTCCACATTCTTGGCGCGGGCGGCCTTCAGCCACTGGTTGAAGACTTCGTGGACTTCCAGTTCTGCGGTGGCCTTGAGGGTTTCACTGCTCATGGTGCGTCTCCTTGGTTCCGGAAGGGGTTCCGTCGGCGGCATGCCGTGGGTTCACCCTTAGTCGTGGGCCGCTGTCCGGCTTCGACACCGCCTTCGCCGGGATCGACGAGCGGTGCCGTCATTCCTCTAGTTCACGCAGGCGCCCCTCGATGAATCGCCGCTCGGGTTCCTGGCGTACCAGCGCCAATGCGTTCTGGTACGCCGCACGTGCCTCGGCCTTGCGCCCGAGACGACGGCAGAAATCGGCGCGCGTGGTATGCGCCAGGTGGTAATCGCCGAGTTCGCCGGCATCGAGCAGGGCATCCACTTCCGCAAGTCCCGCTTCGGGGCCATCGCGCATGGCGATGGCCACGGCGCGATTGAGGGCCACCACCGGCGACTGGACCAGCCGTTGCAGCACATCGTAGAGGCCGACGATCTGCCCCCAGTCCGTCTGCTCGGCACTCGCCGCCTGGGCGTGCACGGCGCTGATCGCGGCCTGCAGCACATAGACGCCGACGCGCCGGCTGGCCAGGGCCTGCGTCACCAGGGCGAGGCCTTCCGCGATCTGCGCCCGGTCCCACCGGGAACGGTCCTGCTGATCCAGCAGGATCAGGTCGCCATCGTCGGTGGCGCGCGCGGTGCGGCGCGAGTCGTGCAGCAGCATCAGCGCCAACAGTCCCATCACTTCCGGGTCCGGCAGCAGCTCCAGCAGCAGTCGCGCCAGGCGAATGGCTTCGGCCGACAGATCGGTACGGGTCAGGGAGTCGCCGGAAGAGGCCGAATAACCCTCGTTGAACACCAGGTAGATGACCCGCAGGACGTTATCCAGCCGCTCCGGCAACTCGGCCAGCGACGGCACCTGGTAGGGAATGCGCGCGTCGCGGATCTTCGCCTTGGCACGGACAATGCGCTGGGCGATGGTGGACGGCGTACTCAGGAAGGCGTGGGCGATTTCTTCGGTTTTCAGATCGCAGACTTCGCGCAGGGTCAACGGTACCTGGGCGTCGGCGGGCAACGCCGGGTGGCAGCAGGTGAAGATCAGCCGCAGGCGGTCGTCCTCCACATCCTCGCCCTCCTCGAACTCGCTGGCGGCTTCTTCCAGTTCAGCCAGCAGGTGACGCTTGGACGCGTCGAAGCGGGCGCGCCGGCGCAGGCCGTCGATGGCCTTGAAGCGACCGGCCGACACCAGCCAGGCGCGCGGGTTGGCCGGGATGCCGTCCCGTGGCCACTGCTGCACGGCGGCGATGAAGGCGTCGTGCAGGGCTTCCTCGGCCAGGTCGAAGTCCCCCAACAGGCGGATCAGCGTGGCGAGGACGCGGCGCGAGTCGCTGCGATAGATCGCCTCGACCCGCTGGCGCAGTTCGGCCTCGTCCATCAGGCCCCCCGTTGCATCAGGAGACCGCACCCAGGGTCGGCCGGACCTCGGGCTCGCGCACCGGCCGCACCTCGATGCAGCCCAGGCGTGCCGGCGGGATCTTCGCGGCGATCTGCAGTGCTTCATTGAGGTCGCGCGCCTCGATCAGGTAGAAGCCGCCGAGCTGCTCCTTGGTTTCCGCGAAGGGGCCGTCGGTCATCGACACGCGACCGCCCTGCAGGCGCAAGGTAGTGGCGGTACGCACCGACTCCAGCGCATTGGACGCCAGGTAATGGCCGCTGGCGGCGAGCTGCTCGGTGTATTCCACGCACTCGCCGGCGATGGCCTGGTAGTCGGCGTCGGTCAGGGTGGCCAGCTTGGCTTCTTCGATGTAGATCAGGCACAGGTATTTCATGATGGGTTCCTCGGGTGGCTGCGGGGTACTGACACCCATTGGTCGTTCGGCCGCGACAGGAATCGACAGGGCCTATGGAAAATTCCGTTCTTCGTCAGGATTGACCATGCCTTGTGGGAGCGAACTCATTCGCGAATGAATTCGCTCCCACAAGGAGAGAATCAGGATAGCGTCCCTTGCTCGCCCGGCCCGCCCGGGGGCCGAGCGGTCCGTTTCAGGTTATTTCTCGGCGGCGGCCTTGAGGTTCATCAGGCCCTGGTCGAACTTGCTGCCGACCATGTCATCCATGTCGAAAAACACCTGCATCAAGCGGTGGGTATAGGGGGACGGCCCGTACATGGCCCAGGTGACCTGGGTACTGCCGCCGTTCTGCGGCTGAAGGTTGAACTCGGCGGTGTTGTGGGCTTCGAAGGGCATCTGGAAGTCCAGCTTGATCTCCACCTTCGAGGCCGGCTCGCTCTGGGTGATCTCCATGCGCCCGGTGCCCACTTCGTTGTTGCCCTGCCAGGAATAGGCTGCGCCGACGCCTTCTTTCGGCCCGCTGTAGCTGCGCTTGAGTGCCGGGTCGAGCTTTTCCCAGGGCGACCAGGCCTTCCATTGGTGCAGGTCGTTGATCAGCGGGAAGACCTTTTCCGGCGGTGCCGCGATGGTAGTCGTGCGTTCGATGCGGAAATGATCCGGGCTGATCGCGGCGTACCCCAGCACGCCGAGTATCGCGATGACGATGATGGCGATTATGGCTTTGAACATGGCGCCCTCCCGGGGCTTGCAGGCAGGTGGACTGGCACTTGGGCAGCATTGCCAGAACAAGGTTAGCCGCTCTGCGCCGCGGTGCCCGGAAGCCGGATGTGACGCCCCAATTCTTCGAACAGGGTGATGACCGAACGCAGCGCGCGGCAGTCCGGCCGGGTCAGCAGCCAGAGTGCACTGGTGCACCCGGGCAGGTCGCCTTCCAGAACCTTGAGCCCCGCTTCGCCACGCACCAGGAACTCCGGCAGCGCCGCCACGCCGAGGCCGGCACGCACCAATTGCGCCACCGACAGCATGCTGTTGCAGCGATGCATCGGCTGCACGTCGGGATAGTGCTGGCGGCGCCAGACCAGGCTGGGATGGTTGGGCAGGAAGTCGTCGGGGGCGATCCAGGCCATGCGCGCCGGGTCGCGCTCGGGCGATCGCGCCAGATAGGCGTCAGCCGCGCAGAGCACGTAGGGCACCGGGCCCAGGCAGCGACCCACGAGATGACCGGGCGGTGCTGTGGTCAGGCGCAGGGCGATGTCGGCGTCGCGGCGGCTGAGGTTGGCGAAGTCGTTGGAGGTGGTCAGCTCCAGTTCCAACGCCGGATAAGCCGGCATGAAGTGGGCCAGGGCGGGCAACAGCAGGCCATGGAGCACCGCGTCGGTGCAGGTCAGGCGCAGCGTGCCGCTGACCGCCTCGCCGCCTTGCTCCAGGCCCAGACGCGCCGCTTCCAGTGCCTTCTCCGCCAGCTCGGCCTGCTGTGCCAGCAGTTGCGCCGTCGTGTTTGGCAGGTAACCGGCGCGGCTTTTCTCGAACAGGACGCTACCCAGTGCCTGCTCCAGGCGCCGCAGCGAGCGGAATACCGTGGAGACATCAACCTTGAGCTGCTCGGCGGCCCGCGCCAGGGTCCCGCCACGGACCAATGCGAGGACCAGGGCCAGGTCGGCGTGGTCGATCCTGTATTGCGTCACTGCAATTCCACCTTGCCAAATCGCCAATATTGATTGCCTTTTCGCAACTATATAGTCGGCAGTAGCAGGCGCAAGCCGCGCCTGGAAAAGGAGGACAGTGATGAAGCAACTGCGCATCGGCCTGATCGGCGACAGGGACGACAGCATCACCGCACACCGTGCCAATCCCCACGCCCTGGAACTCGCCGCCCGGGCCACCGGCCGCGCCGTGGAAGGCATCTGGCTGGCGACCGAGCGCCTCGGTGAACACAACCTCGACGATTTCGACGGTCTCTGGTGCGTGCCCGGCAGTCCATACCGCGACACCGACGCGGTGCTATTGGCCATTGCCCACGCGCGATGCAACGCCCTGCCCTTTCTCGGTACCTGCGGCGGCTTCCAGTACGCACTGCTGGAGCACGCGCGCAACGTCCTCGGCTGGGCCGACGCCGAGCATGCCGAAACCCATCCGGATGCCGCCCGCACAGTCATCAGTCCCCTGCCCTGTGCCATGCGGGAAACCCTGGAGCGGGTGGAACTGCGTGCCGATTCGCGTCTGGCGGCGGCTTACGGCGCCCAGGAAACCTTCGAAGGCTATTTCTGCGGCTACGGCCTGAACCCCGCCTTTGGCGAGCAACTGACCCAGGGCCCCCTGAAGGTCGCGGCCACCGATGCTGCCGGCGCGGTACGAGCCATGGAGCTGGACGGCCACCCCTTCTTCATCGCCACCCTGTTCCAGCCGGAACGCGCCGCGCTGATCGGCCGCCTGCCACCGCTGGTGCACGCCTTCGTCAATGCCTGCCAGGAGAACGCCCGATGATTGCCCCGACGCCGGAGCCGCCCTACTACGCGGTGATATTCACCTCACTGCGCAGTGAGACCGAGCAGGACTATGCCACCACCGCCGAGCGCATGCTGGAACTGGCGCGCGACCAACCCGGTTTCCTCGGTGTGGAGTCCGCACGCGGCGCCGACGGGCTGGGGATAACGGTGTCCTACTGGCGCAGCGAGGACGACATTCGCAACTGGCGCATCCAGGCGGAGCACCGGGAAGCCCAGCGGCGCGGGCGCGAAGAGTGGTACCGCGCGTTTCGTACCCGCGTGGCCCACGTCGGGCGGGAGTACGGCAAGGCCTGAGTGCAGCGCCTGACGGGAAGTCAGGCTGCGCGCGGCGAGTCCAGCACCAGCTCCTGAGCAGCATCGCGCTTGAGCAGCGCATACAGCACGCCGGTCAGCAGGCTGCCGGCGACTATCGCCAACAGGTAGAGCAGCGCGTGGTTGATGGCGTTGGGGATCAGCAGCACGAACAGGCCGCCGTGGGGCGCCATCAGCTTGCAGCCGAAATACATGGACAGCGCGCCGGTCAGGGCACCGCCGGCGATGCTGGCCGGGATCACCCGCAGCGGGTCCTTGGCGGCGAACGGAATGGCGCCTTCGGAAATGAAGCACAGGCCGAGCACCAGCGCCGCCTTGCCCGCCTCGCGTTCGCCCTGGGCGAACTTGCGGCGCATCAGCAAGGTGGCGATGCCCATACCGATGGGCGGCACCATCCCGGCCGCCATGGTGGCGGCCATCGGCGCGTAGCTCTGCGAGGCCAGCAGCCCCACGGAGAACGCGTACGCGGCCTTGTTGATCGGGCCACCGAGGTCGACGCACATCATCCCGCCCAGCAACAGGCCGAGGAGGATGGCGTTGGACGTGCCCATGTTGTCGAGGAAGTGGGTGAGGCTGGCGAGCATCCCCGCCACCGGCTTGCCCACCACGTAGATCATCACCAGGCCGGTGAACAGGCTGGAGAGCAGCGGGATGATCAGGATCGGCTTCAGCGCTTCGACGCTCTGCGGCAAGTTCAGGTGGCGGTTGATCGCCCGTGCCGAATAGCCAGCGAGAAAGCCCGCGACTATGCCGCCGATGAAACCGGCGCCCAGGGTGCTCGCCAGCAGGCCGCCGATCATGCCCGGCGCCAGGCCCGGACGGTCGGCGATGGAATAGGCGATGTAGCCGGCCAGCAGCGGCACCATCAGTTTGAACGCCGCGTCGCCGCCAATCTGCATCAGTGCAGCGGCGAGGGTGCCCTGCTCCTTGAATGCCTCGATGCCGAAGACGAAGGACAGGGCGATCAGCAGGCCGCCCGCTACCACCATCGGCAGCATGTAGGAGACGCCGGTGAGCAGGTGCTTGTAAGCCCCCTTGGGTTCGGCCTTGGCCTTGCCCGCCTGGGCGTCGGCACCAGTCTTGGTCTCCAGCAGCTGGCCTTCGCTCAAGGCGCGCTTGAGGGTGGCTTCGGATTGCTTGAGGGCAACCCCGGTGCCGCAACGAAAGACCCTCTTGCCAGCGAAACGGGCCGTGTCCACCTCGATATCGGTAGCCAGCAGCACCGCATCGGCGGCGGCGATGGCTTCGGGCGTCAGCGGATCACGGGCGCCCACCGAGCCCTGGGTTTCCACCTGGAGATCGATACCCAGACGCTGGGCCGACTGCTTCAACGCCTCGGCCGCCATGAAGGTGTGTGCCACCCCGGTCGGGCAGGCGGTGACGGCGACGATACGCGGTCGGGAAGCAACGGCGGCGAGCTGTGCTTCGGCGTGCTGTTCGCGGGCATCGACGGCAGCGCGCAGGAGGAAGGATTCGCTATCGCGCAGGGCCTCGGCGGGGCTGGCGATAAACAGGCGCTTACCGGCGAAGCGAGTCAGGTCCAGCTCCCCGCTCTTGACCACCAGCACCCAGTCGGCGGCTTCCAGGGTGGCGGCGGACAGCTGGTTTTCCGGGTGCTGCGGGTCCACGATCTCGACGCTGGTGCTCCAGCCCAGGCGCTGCGCGGCGGCATCCAGCAGGCGCGCACAGAGCACGCTGGTGACCATGCCATTGGGGCAGGCCGTGACTATGGCGAGTTTCATCGGGACACCTCTTGTTGTTCTTCCAGCGCCTGGACTTCTACGGCGCCTTCGAGCTGTTGCAGTTGCGCGGCATCGCTGATGCCGAAGCCCACCTGGGTCACCGCCTGGGCGGCAATGGCAGTGGCGTGGCGCAGGGTGCGGGCTGCCGGCCAGCCACTGTGCAGGCCGTGAACCATGCCGGCCAACAGGGAATCACCGGCGCCCACGGTGCTGGCCACGCTGACCCGCGGCGGCTGGGCATGCAGGGCGAGTCCGGGACCGAACCAGTTCACCCCGTCGGCCCCTTGGGAGATGACGACCTGTTCGATCCCCGATGCCTGTAGCCGGGCGGCCTCCTCGCGCTGCGCACTGACATCGGCCAGCGCCCGGCCGCAGAGTTCGCCCAGCTCATCGGTGTTCGGCTTGATCAGCCAGGGCACCGCGAGCAGGCCGGTGCGCAGGGCATCGCCACTGGTATCCAGCGCCACTTTCAAGCCATGGCCCTTGAGCCGTGTGATCAGCTCGGCAAGAAAAGCCGGTGCCACGCCTCGGGGCAGGCTGCCGGCCACCACGGCCAGCTCATGTCCCGGTGCAACGGTATCCAGCCGCGCCAGCAGCGCGGTCTGGGCGGTGGCGTCCACCATCGGGCCCGGGCCGTTGATGTCGGTGATGCGCCCATCGGCTTCCGCCAGTTTGATGTTGCTGCGGGTTTCCCCCGCCACGCGGATGAAGGCGTCGACGAAACCGCGCCGGGCGAACAACGCCTCGAAGGCTTCGGCGTTGTCCTCGCCGAGAAATCCCGAGACGGTCAACGAATGGCCGAGGTCGGCCAGCACCTGCGCCACGTTCACACCCTTGCCGGCAGCATGGCTGGCCTGGGCCAGGCTGCGGTTCACCTCGCCGGCTTCCAGACGGTCGAGGCGCAGGGTCAGGTCCAGCGCGGGGTTCAGGGTAATGGTCAGAATGCGGGCCATCAGAAACGCTCCGCCAGTTCGCGAACTGCCGCCGCGCTTTCCAGGCCCAGTGCGCTTTCGGCCAGCTCACGGGCGGCGCTGAGGTTGAACTCGCGCACCCGCGCCTTGACCTCGGCGATGCCGCTGGCGGACAGGCTCAACTCGTCCACGCCCAGCCCCACCAGCAGCGGCACAGCCAGAGGGTCGCCGGCCAGTTCGCCACATACGCCCACCCATTTGCCCTCGGCATGGGCCGCCCGCACGGTGAGGGCGATCAGTTGCAGCACGGCCGGATGCAGGCCGTCGGCCTGGGCGGACAGCGTTGGGTGGCCCCGGTCGATGGCCAGGCAGTATTGGGTCAGGTCGTTGGTGCCGATGCTGAAGAAGTCCACCTCGCGGGCCAGCACGGGGGCGATCAGGGCCGCCGACGGCACTTCAACCATGATCCCCAGTTGGAGGTCGGCCTGGGGAATCTCCGCGGCTACCTTCAGGGCCATCTCGCGGGCCTGACGCCACTCTTCGACAGTGCCGACCATGGGGAACATGATGCGCAACGGCCGCCCTTCGCTGGCACGCATCAGCGCGCGCAACTGGGTTTCCATCAGCTTCGGGCGCTGCAGGGTCAGGCGCACGCCGCGCACACCGAGGAAGGGGTTTTCCTCTTCCGCGACGGGCCAGTACGGCAAGGGCTTGTCGCCACCGACATCCAGCGTGCGGGCTACCAGCGGGCGACCGTCGAGTGCGTCGAACACCCGGCGGTACTCCGTTTCCTGGGTCGCCAGGTCCGGCGCCTGTGGGTGGGCCATGAAGATGAACTCGGTGCGCAGCAGCCCGACGCCTTCCGCACCTTGCGCCACCGCCTTGGCGGCGCCTGCGCAGTCGCCCAGGTTGGCGCAGATTTCCACCCGATGGCCGTCGTGGGTCAGCGCCGGCTCCTGCTTGTGCACGTCGGCCAGTTGCAGGCGGTGCTGACGCCCTTCCTGCTCCTGGCGGGCGCGCTGCAGTTGCTCGGCATCCGGAGCCACGACCAGCCGGCCGCGTTGGCCATCCAACAGCAAGGGCGTGCGCGGCTCCAACAGCAACACACCGGCACCAGCCCCCACCAGCGCTGGAATGCCCAGCGCACGGGCGACGATGGCGCTGTGGGAGGTAGCGCCGCCACGGGCGGTGAGGATGCCGGCCACGCGGTCACGGTCCAGGCGCGCCACGTCGGACGGCGCCATTTCGTCCATCACCAGGATGTAGGGTTCGTCCGGCTCATGCGCGTCGTCCACGCCGCAGAGCTGGGCCAGCACCCGGCGACCGATGTCCCGCAGGTCGGCGGCACGTTCGGCCAGCAGCGCATCGTGCAGGCTTTCCTGCTGGGTCGCGGCGCCCTCCACCACCGTCATCCAGGCGGCAGCGGCGCTTTCGCCCTGCTTGAGGCGGGCATCCACCTCGTCGCCGAGTTCCGGGTCGGTGAGCATTTCCAGGTGGGTGGTGAAGATCTCGCGGACGGCTTTCGCCTCGCTGCGCAGCACCAGCGCCTCGATCTCGCCGTGCACGTGGTCGATGGCCTGCTGCAGGCGCTCACGCTCGACGCCGGGGGACTCGCCGCGCAGCGGATAGTCGAATTCCTGCTGCCGATGCATGTGCGCAGGACCCACGGCGATGCCGGGCGCAGCAGATACCGCCTGAAGCTGGCTGCCGGACGCGGGGGCGACGATGGGGGGTGCCGCCGGCTCGTCTTCCGGCATGGCTTGTACGTTGACCGGCAAAGGCTCGACCTCTTCGCCCAGACCCTGTTCGATGGCGGCTTTCAGCGCCGGCAAGGCAGCGTCCGCGATAGCCGGTTCGGCGATGATTTCGATGATCTGGCCACGGCGAATACCCAGGCCCAGGAGCTTGCTCAGGCTCTTGGCGGACACGGCAGCCGTGGCGCTGTCGGCGAGCCGCAGACGAATCTCGCCCTCGAAGGTCTTGGCCAGTTGCGCCAGTTCCTTGGCCGGCCGCGCGTGCAAGCCGTGGGCGTTGGGCAGTGGCAGGCGCACGCTGGGCCAGTCGGGCTGGAGCTCTCCGCCCAGCACCTCGAGTACGGCACGACGTTGAGTGGCACGGGCGAGCTCGCGGCCACGCCCCTCTATCAACAGCGCACAGAGGCGTTCCAGCAGGGCCAGGTGGGCGTCGCCCAGGCTGGCCAGGCAGAACAGGCCGTTGAGGGGCTGGTCGAGATAGCGCAGGGGCTTGTCCGGCGTCAGATAAGCCAGGCCGGGGCGTTGCACCGCCTGGTCGCTGTGCAGCCACCAGAGCCCATCGCCCAACGGCAGTGGTTCGCCCTGCAGCAAGGCGGCGGCAAAGCCACCCTCCACGCATTCGGCGCGACGCAGCAGGCGCGCGGCTTGCAGCACCAGCTCGTCATAGTCGTCCACCGCCAGGCCAAGGCCGATCAGCTGATCGTCCAGCGCCAGCTCCTGGGGAGCGCCTTGCAGCAGCTTGAGGATGTCTTCCGGAGTTTGCGCCTGGCGCAGTTCGCTGCCGAGGTCTGCTTCACCCAGCGCACGGGTGAGGATCTGCAGAAGGCGCAGGTGTTCATCGGATTTGGCGGCGATGCCGATGGCGAGGTAAACGATCTGTCCACCGCCCCAGTCGACGCCCTCGGGGAACTGCATCAGGCGCACGCCGGTGTTGAAAACCAGCTCGCGGGTTTGCGGTGTGCCATGGGGAATGGCGATGCCCTGGCCGAGGAAGGTGGAGCCCTGGGTTTCGCGAGCCTCGAGGCCGGCGAGGTATCCCGCCGCTACCAGGCCATCGCCCTCGAGCCGCTCGGCCAGCATGCGCAACGCACACGCCTTGTCCGCCGCGACCAGGCCCATGGAAATCTGCCCTGCGGTCAGTTCGAGCATCGCATCACCTCTTCGGGCCTTGCGCCCTTCTTATCGTTGTCAGCCATCAGCAGCGTCACCGAACGTCGATTGGATCGGTTAAAGCGTAGACAGAACGCATGCTGAATCGTTTCACTAAACTGAGCTGGCACGTTACTCGATAATCTTCGGTTCTTGAAGCCCGCCCGATGAAACACATCCGCATAACAGGAGTCGTGAACTTGAAACTCAGCGATATCGCCCGCCTGGCCGGTGTTTCGGTGACCACCGCCAGTTACGTGATCAACGGCAAGGCCGAGCAGAAGCGCATCAGCCCGGCCACCGTGGAACGCGTACAGGCGGTGGTGGACGAGCATGGTTTCAAGCCCAATCCCCAGGCCGCCGGCCTGCGCAGCCGGCAGACGCGCACCCTCGGTTTCATCCTTCCGGACCTGGAAAACCCCAGCTACGCCCGACTCGCCAAGCTGCTCGAACAGGGCGCGCGGGCACGGGGCTATCAGTTGCTGATCGCCAGTTCCGACGACGAGCCGGACAGCGAACGGCAACTGCTCAAGCTGTTCCGCGCCCGGCGCTGCGATGCGCTGATAGTCGCCAGTTGCCTGCCGCCGGGCGATGACAGCCTCGCCCGGCTGCTGGACGAAGGATTGCCGGTGATCGCCGTCGACCGGGTGCGCGATCCGGCGCGCTTCTGTGCCGTGGTCAGCGATGACCGCCAGGCCTGCCTGCAACTCACACGCAGCCTGCTGAACCCCGCCCCTCGACGCGTCGCCCTGCTCGGTGCGCGGCCGGACCTGCCCATCAGCGCCGAACGCAGCGCGGGCTTTCATGACGCCCTGAAAGGGCTCAAGTGCGAAGTGCTGGAACTCCAGGGCGAGGATTTCAGCCGCGAGTGCGGCCAGCGCCTGATGGCCGACCTGCTGCAACGGGGCGAGCTGCCCGATGTACTGATCACCACCGCCTACGTCCTGCTGGCCGGTGTACTGGATGCCCTGCGCGAACACGGTGACTGGCCCGAACGCATGCGCGTGGGCACCTTCGGTGACACCCAGTTGCTGGACTTCCTGCCGCTAGCGGTGAACTCCATGTACCAACAGCACGAGCTGATCGCTGACCAGGTGCTCGCGCTCGCGCTGAATGCCGTCGAGCGCGAGGTTTACGAGCCGGGGGTACGTGGCGTGGCGCGGAAGTTGAAGCAGCGGATCGCCCTGTAGGAGCGAGCTTGCTCGCGAAAACAGCGCCGGAAGAGCTTCGCGGGCAAGAACTGGGCGTCCCCCCCCGCTCCTACAACCCCCCAGACCGCCAGCTCGCCCTCAGCCGCTGAACGCGCTGGCGCGGTAATCCCGTGGCGACTGCTCGAAGTGTTTCTTGAAGGTCCGACTGAAATGCGCCGAATCGGTAAAGCCCCAACGGAACGCGATGTCGGTGATGGAGTCGCTACGCAGACGGGGATTGGCGAGGTCGGCAGCGCTGCGTTTCAGACGGGCGCGCTGGATGAACCGGCAGACACTGTCGCCTTGATCCTCGAAGAGCCGGTAGAGCTGGCGTACGGAGATATTCAACTGTTTAGCCAACGACAGAGGCGTCAACCCAGGTTCTGACAGGGACTGGTCGATCAATTGCTGGGCCATGCTGCGCAGACCGCCGTTGTGGCAACCATCCATTTCGCTGACGGTTTGTCCTGGCTGCTGGCGCAATGTGGGCGCCAGCAGGGCAATAAGTGCTTCCTGCAGGGCTTCGCCCTCCTCCAGTGCGGCGTAATTGTCCAGTTCGCCGCCGCATATCTGCTCCACCAGGGTACGCAGCACGCGTCCACTGGCGCAGTGCTGGGAAAGCTTGCCGAACTTCGGTCGCCCGTCCGGCATGTGCCGGCAGACATCTTCGCGAGACAGATGGAAGGACGCATGCTCGATCAGGCCATGGGGCAAGATCTCGCAAGCGCGCGCCGAATCCATCAGCGCCATCTCGCCGGGTGCGAGCTCGATGCTTTCGTCGTTCTGGCGCAACTGGGCACGCCCGCTGCGCTGGACAATCAGAAAACAGTGGCGGTCGTCGTCGTGATCGATGGAGGTGCGTTGCCGGCTGATCATTCCGGCGTTGGTGCGAATCTGCGCCACTTCCAGGCCCGAAAGGTCCTGACGGGCTATTTCACCGATGAACAGGTCATGACTGAGTGCTGGGCGCGACTCGAATCGGCCGCAGACACCTTGCAGGGAACGGAGCCAGGAATCGAAATCATGGGAGCGGACAGCTTGGGCAACCATCGGGAACCTCCAGATCGGCTGACGCCACATTGTTGTTATGGCGACATTATTAACATGTTATCTATTTTTCCGGCAAGGGTGCTGCCGGGCTCAAACAGATCGTTAATGCCCAATCAAGAGGTGTACCCGTCCAGTTCTTTCAGGATTTGCCGAGAACGTCCTTGAACGCATGGAGCGCCTGCAGCAGGCATTGCCGCTGTTCAGGAACGAGGCGGATGTAACGACGGAAGCCAGGCATGCGGTTGACCACCTCGCTAGCGCCGATGTGCTCCAGGCGGACCGTCCACTGCCGCCCTTCCCGTTCGATCAGCAGCCGCTTGAAATCCAGCGGCATCAGGGCCGCCAGTAATGCCGGGTCGCCGCGTAGGCGGGCCAGCAGCCCGCTCAGGGCCTGCGAATCGCCTACGCGCACCTTGCAGGCGATTCCCTGGCGACGAACCGCGCCACAGTGGCTCAGTTCGATTCGCACCTGGCCGGCTCCGGTCGAAGGAACCTGCAGGACGAACTCGGTGAGTACCAGGTGCATGAGGAACTGCGCCTGGACCACTTCGCGAACCTCGAACACCAGCCCCCCGTCATCGCTGGAGAAGCGCATGACCGCACCCTCCAGCGCTTCGGCGCGCAGGCATTGGAGGTCCTGCATCACCTTCAGCAACGTCGCCCCCGGCCGGTAGCCGGGGGGCGGCCGCCGCCAGTACTCAGACAGGCTTGGAAACATGGCTGAAATGCTCCACGGCGTGGGCAACGGGTTCCTGGCTGAACTCCTTCTCCAGCACTTCTTCCACCGGCACCGGACGGAACGGATTGACCTTCTGTACGACCAGCGTCCAGAACAGCGCGTAAGCGGCGGTGAGGCCGAGCATCACAGCAAAGGGAATGTAGACGTCACGGGGGTTCATGCCCGGAGGAGTGATGTACCAGAGGCCGATGAGAATGCCGACGCTGGAGACGATTTGCGGCAGCGGGAACCAGGGCGAGCGATAGGCACGCGGCAGGTCCGGGCGACGGATGCGCAGCATCACTACCGACAGGGTCACCAGCAGGTAGGCGGTGCTCCAGGCACAGACCGCGGCCAGTACCAGATTGAAGATGTCATCGGTATTGCCACCCAGCCACCAGGCGTGAAGGCAGGGAATCGCAGCTGCCACGGCGATGCACAGCAGCGGCGTCTTGAAGCGTGGATGCAAATAGGTGAAGACCTTGGGCAGAGCGCCATCGACCGCCATGCCGTACATGATGCGCGGCAGACCGGCCATCAATGTGTTGATGGTGGCGGCACCGGCGAACAGGAAACCAATGCCCAGCCAGATCGGCCCGATATCGCCCATCACCGCCTGCGCGAACTGGGGAATGGCCATCGGCGTATCCAGCAGATGCACGCCGCTCGCTTCATCCAGCAGCACGTTTTCCACCTGGCGTTTCATGGCCGCGCCGTAGATGAACATGCAGGACGCCACACCCAGCAGGCCCAGGGCCATGGCGCGTGGCAGGGTCCAGGCCGAACGGCGCACCTCCGGAGCCAACGGAGTGACGAACTCGCAGCCGACGAACATGAACATCGCCATGCCCACCAGGGACAGGATGGTGGTGAGGTCGGTGCCGATCAGCGAGGCCCCGAACCAGCCGTCCAGCTCGACCTTGGGCGCGGCCAGGAGTCCGGCCACGCCGAAGATCATCAACGTCGTCCACATGCCGAAGGTGAGAATGACCTCCGCCTTGCTGAACACACTGATGCCAAAGGCGTTGAGGATGCCGAAGGTGATCACGAAGGCGACGCCCAGCAGCCAGGAACCACCGGCGGATTCGGCCAGGGTGTTGAGGTGTTCAAAGTTCACCAGGGCCATGATCCCCGAGAGGATGGTCTCGGCGGTGCCGGCGAACACGTGCACGATCAGGTAGGCGGAAATGGTGCCGGTGATGGCGAAGAAGCGTCCCATGCCGCAAGAGATATAGTCGTACACCGAACCGCTGGTGGGCAGGATCGATGCCGCCTCGGCGAAGGTGGTGGATTGCGCCAGCATCATCACGGCGGCGATCAGCATGGCCACGGCGAAGGCGCTGCCACCGATGCCGAAGCCCATGGTGGCGGTGAGGATCACCGGGCTCGCCATGATCAGTCCGATGGTGCTGGCGAGCGCGGTGGGGAATCCCACCGTGCCGCGATCCAGGTGTGCGGTGAGTCTTGCGTTGATGGACATGGTGGTGAACCTCGAAAGCGGATGTTGTCGTTGTTAGGGCTCAAGGCATGTAAATGGCCGGGCTCCACAAGGGCCCGGCTCGCCGCGGTGGGCGAAAGGTTTTCGGCGCGTCACCCGTATGGGCGCGCACCTGTCAGGGCTTTCAGTAGGCGATGCAGACCGACTTGCTCTCGGTGAAGGCTTCGATGGCGGCATGCCCCATCTCACGGCCGATGCCGGACTGCTTGAAGCCACCAAAGGGCATGGACGGGTCCAGCAGGTTGTGGGCGTTGACCCACACGGTGCCCGCCTTCAGTCGAGGAATCAGGCCCATCACCTGTTTCAGATCGTTGGACCAGATGCTGGCGGCCAGGCCGTAGGGAGAGTCGTTGGCCAACGTCACCACTTCATCGATGTCGTCGAAGGCGGTGGCGACCAGTACCGGACCGAAGATTTCCTCGCGCACCACCTGCATGTCCGGGCGCACGTTGGCGATCACCGTCGGCTTGACGAAGAAGCCCTGCTCGCCATGCGCCTCGCCGCCGCAAATGACGCTCGCGCCCTGGGCGCGGCCGCTGTCGATCATTCCCAGCACTCGGCGCTGCTGTTTGGCGGAAATCAGCGGGTTGACCTGCGCGCTCGGGTCCAGCCCCGGACCGATGCTCAGGGAGCCGGCGATACCGTGCAGGCGCTCCAGCACCTGGTCGAAGGATTTGCGTTGTACATAGAGGCGCGAACCTGCAGTGCAGACCTGGCCCTGGTTGAAGAAGATGGCGCTGGCGGCACCGGCGGCTGCGGTGTCGAGCGCGGTGTCGTCGAGCACGATTACCGGCGACTTGCCGCCCAGCTCCAGGGTGAAGCGCGTCATGTTCTCAACCGCCGCGTGGCCGATCATCTTCCCCACCGGGGTGGAGCCGGTGAATGCCAGCTTGTCGATCCCGGGATGGGCCGCCAGGGCGGCCCCCGCTTCGGCGCCCACACCCGTGACGATATTCACCACGCCGGCAGGAATGCCCGCCTCCAGGCACAACTGGCCCAGGCGCAGGGCGGTAAGCGGGGTTTCGTCGGCCGGCTTGAGCACCACGGTGCAGCCGCAGGCCAGGGCCGGAACGATCTTCCATAGGGCCATCATCAGCGGGAAGTTCCAGGGCACGATGGCGCCGACCACACCCACCGGCTCCGGCACCGTGTAGGCGCGGAACTTGCCACCGGGAATGGCGGCTATCGAGACATCCAGGCTCTTGCCCTCGATCTTGGTGGCCCAACCGGCCATGTAGCGGGTGAATTCCACCCCGGCGCCCACTTCGATGGCGCGCGACAGGTTGATGGACTTGCCATTGTTGAGGGTTTCCAGCTGCGCAAGTTCTTCGCCGTGGGCTTCCAGCAGGTCGGCGAGGTTCAGCAGCAGGCGTTCGCGATCTGCTGGGCGCTGGGCCGCCCAACTCCCCTCGAAGGCGCGCCGCGCGGCTGCCACCGCGAGATCCACGTCGGCCTTGCCGGCCACCGCCACACGCGCCAGTTCCTCACCGGTCGCAGGGTTGTGTACCGGCATCTGGGTGCCGGACAGCGCCGGGCGCGACTGGCCGTCGATCAACAGGCCGTGGTGGGCCTGGACAAAGGCAACCACGCGGGGGTCAAGGGCAATGCTCATCTCGGTTCCTCTTCTCGCTCGGCCGCCGGGGCGACCGGGTATCTCGGATAGTCGAGAAGCACTCTGCGCCAAGCCCTCGGCGCGATCTTGATCCTGGCTGCCGCCGGACTTGCCAATGGCTGCCAGGCGCGCTGGCAGGAAAAGGCAAGCGCGCTGGCAGGCAGGTGCAAGTATTCAGCGGCGGCTTGAGGCACAAATGGAGCCACGCAGCTTGCACCGATGCGCAGGCACCTTCCGTACCGGGCCTTGAGGAGAATTCACATGGCTACCCGCGACAACGCCTTCTGGCACCCCATGCTGCACCCCAACGAAATGAAGCAGCGCGAGCCCATCCGCATCCTCCGTGGCGAGGGCTGCTTCGTCTTCGATGACAAGGGCAATCGCCTGGTGGACGGCGTGGCGGGGCTGTGGAACGTCAACGTCGGCCACGGCCGCAAGGAGATCAAGGCTGCCATCACCGCCCAATTGGATGAACTGGAGTACTTCCAGGTGTTCGACGGCATCAGCCACCCGCGCGCCGAGGAACTGGCCGCGAAGGTGATCGGCATGCTGGAACCCGAAGGCATGCGCCGCGTGGCCTTCAGCTCTGGCGGCTCGGATGCGGTGGAGACTGCGCTGAAGCTGGCCCGCCAATACTGGAAGCTGCAGGGGCAGGCCGACCGCACCAAGTTCATCTCGCTGCGCCAGGGCTACCACGGCACCCACTTCGGTGGCGCCTCGGTCAACGGCAATACCGTATTCCGCCGCAACTACGAACCGCTGCTGCCGGGCTGCTTCCATGTCGACACGCCTTGGCTCTACCGCAACCCCTACAGCCAGGACCCGGAAGAACTGGGGCAAATCTGCGCCGACCTGCTGGAACGTGAAATCCAGTTCCAGAGCCCGGATACCGTCGCCGCCTTCATTGCCGAACCTATCCAGGGCGCGGGCGGGGTGATCGTGCCACCGGAGAACTACTGGCCGCTGATCCGCAAGGTCTGTGACAAGTACGGCGTGCTGCTGATCGCCGACGAGATCGTCACCGGCTTCGGCCGCTCCGGCTCCATGTTCGGCAGCCGCCTGTGGGGCGTGAAGCCCGACATCATGTGCCTGGCCAAAGGCATTTCTTCCGGCTACATCCCGCTGGGTGCCACGGTGGTCAACGAGCGCATCGAGCAGGCTTTCGCCAACAACGGCAACTTCACCGGCGCGATCATGCACGGCTACACCTACTCCGGGCACCCGGTGGCCTGCGCGGCGGGCCTGGCTAACCTGGAGATCGTCGAGAAGGAAAACCTGCCGGCCAACGCGGCGAAACAGGGCGACTACCTGCTCAAAAGCCTGGCCTCCTTCACCGAGCGCTTCGCCGCCGTGGGCGAAGTACGTGGCAAAGGCCTGATGGTGGCGCTGGACCTGGTAAGCGACAAAACCAGCCGCGAGCCCATCGATCCCATGGGCGGCTATGCCAACCGGGTTGCCGAAATCGCCCGCGCCAACGGCGTGATGGTCCGTCCGGTGGGTACCAAGATCATCCTGTCCCCGCCGCTGGTGATCGAGCAGGAGCAGCTCGATACCATCGTTAATGCCCTCGCGATAGGTTTCCAAGAGGCCCATCTGTAACCCTTCGGAGCGCGGCCCAGGCCGCGCTCCTCCGTTCTCGGAAGCAGCGCCATGCACGACGACTTCGGCCTGCACTGCCTGCACGCCTTCAGCCGGGTGGTCCCGGCCTCCTGCTTCGCCTTCTACCGGGTCGACCCGCAGCTGCGCGCCCACGACTTCCAGTTGCTGCGCATGGACGCCCGCACCCACCGCGACTACCTCGACCACTACCGCGATTTCGACCCGCTGCAGCCCGCCCTCTGCCGCGACGAACGCCGCGCCGTGGTGCCCCTGCGGGAAGCCATGGCGCGCCAGGCGAGAGATTCGCAGCGCATCTACCAGGGCTTCCTCGCCCGCCACGGCATCCGCGATGTGGTGGAGGTGATCGCCCATGATCACCAGCGGCCGGTAGTGGGCATCTCCCTGCTGCGCACCGGCAAGCTCTCGCCTTTCGATGCCGAAGAACTGCAGCGCCTCGACGGCCTGCGCGGTCTGCTGGACCTGGCCGTGCGCCAGCTACCGGAGGCGTCACCGGAGAGCGGAGCCCTCGCCGCCTTCACTCCACGAGAACAGGAAATCGCCCTGCTCCTGCGCGAAGGCTTGTGCAACAAGGACCTCGCCCGCCAACTGGATCTGGGACTGGCGACGGTCAAGACCCACCTTATCCACCTGTTCCGCAAGACCGGGGCGCGCAGCCGCACCGAGCTGGTGAGAAGGCTCTTCCCGTAGGTGCGTCGGGGATTGATACCGTTTCAAAGGAACAGAACACATGTGGGGGCGAATTCATTCGCCAAGGGCTGCGCAACAGCCCCCTGCGGACATCAAGGGCAGACCTGCGGTCTGCTCAGCGATTGAAATCGCCCCCACAGGAAAAGCAGTCCGTGCCCGCAAGGCGGTCCCGCCGGCAGGCCCCTCGACTCAAACCGACGAGAAGCAGTTATCCACAAAGAGATGCGCGCCGCTGACGAAGGACGCTTCATCCGATGCCAGGAACAACGCTGCGCGTGCCACTTCTTCCGGCTCGCACAGGCGACCCTGCTGCAATGAAATGGCTGCTTCGCTGGCATCCACGCCCATGGCCTGCAGCTCCTTCATCTCGCGAACACCATGAGCCGTGCGGATGAAGCCCGGCGCCACCGCGTTGCAGCGGATACCCCGGTCGCGGAACTCCACGGCGATGGCCCTGGCAAACATCTGGCAGGCGCCCTTGGTGGCGTTGTAGACCACCTCACCCGGGGTCGCGTACTCCGCCGAAATGGACGAAGTGCAAACGATGCTGCCCTTCCCCTTGGCAAGCATTTGCGGCAGCACGGCGCGGGTCATCAGGTACATGCTCTTGACGTTGACCGCCATCAGCCAATCCCACTCGTCCTCCTCCACATCGAGAAAGGGCTTCACGATCAGGGTGCCCGCGTGATTGAACAGCACATCCGCGCCGCCGAAAGCCGCCTCCGCTTTCGCCACGGCCGCCTTCACCTGGTCGGCCTTCGAAACATCAGCGCCAATACCGATCGCCTCGCCACCGGCAGCCTTGATCTGCTGGGCCAGATCCTCGGCGACATCACCGTTGCGGTCGATGATCACCACCCGGGCACCTTCAGCAGCGAACAAGCGACTGGCGGCTTCACCACAGCCACCCGCACCACCGCTGATGATGGCAACCTTGTCGAGCAGCCGGGGTCTTGCTAAGTGCATGGCGTACACCTCGTTTGCAGGGAGACGGTGAGACCAGCGTAGACCAGCCCGCTCCACCTTCCGGTTGATACCGCCCCTCCTCCTTCCCTCCCACCATTGGCCCATCCCCACCCAAGAGAGATGTGCCATGAACAACCAACCCGAATGGATCACCGTAGGCGCCCTGGCAGACGGTTTCGCCCCCGAAGCCTTCATCCTGCCCAACCTCGCAGACCTGGCCGGCCAGAGCTTCACCCTGCACTTCGAAAACGGCTGGCAGATCGAGCACCGCTTCAGCACCGGACAGCTCGCCTGGTCCCTGGCCGATAGCAGCGCGAGCGGCGAAGCGCCCTACCGCGCCACCTCCGTGCGCGAGGGCCTGTATCTGGTGGACTTTCTCAAGCAGGAAGACGGACGCACCGTCTCCGTCAGCCTGGTGCTGGATATCGTCAATGCAGCCTTCACCGCTGTGCTCGGCCGCATGCCCGGCGAGGTGGAGGTGCGTGGCGACCTGTTCAGCAAGGCGCTGACGGGTGACGAACTGACGTCGGTGAAAGCCGAATTCCACCATGGCAGCCTCGACCGTCCCTGGCAGCCGGGCGCTTGCCCCCACACCCTGACACGCGAACTGGTGGGCCTGCGCAACCTCTATCGATACAGCCCTACTGAGGTCTACGAACACATCTACCTCAACGAGAACTTCTACAGCTGGCAGTGCCTCAAGGGCGTCGAGCAGGGGCTGGCCGACACCGACCGATGCCACACTTTGAAGATCGCCGATTCGCTGTACCTGTTCGTCTGGCGCGAGAAGATCATCCCGACGCTCGGCCTGGTGCTGATCGACCTGGAGAACCATCGCAGCGACGGCAAGATCTTCGGCTATGCCAGTGGCGACTTCGGCGAGCTGTCGAACTTCCCGGTCAGCTCCCATTGCAGCGTGCTCAACCGCACCGAGTACCCGCAGTGAAGGGTCGCACCGTCCTTGTCACCGGCGCTGGCACGGGCATCGGTGCTGCCTGCGCGCGGCGCCTTGCCGGTGAGGGTTCGCAGTTGGTGCTGGTCGGGCGTCGCCGCGAGCCATTGGAAGCGGTGGCCCGTGAAACCGGTGGCCTGGTGCTAACGGGGGATGCCGCGAACAGTGGCGACTGGACGCGCTTCATCCCGGCCATCGTCGAACGCTTCGGCGGCCTCGACGGGGTGCTCGCCAATGCTGGCGGCCACGGCCTGGGCAGCGCCACCGAGACGAGCGAAGAGGACTGGCAGACGGCCATGCGCGCCAATCTGGACAGCGCCTTCCACACCGCTCGCGCCTGCCTGCCACTGCTGATCGATCGGCGTGGTGCCATGGTGCTGATGGCTTCGATTGCGGCCCTGGCCGCTGGGGAAAACGTCTGCGGCTATACCACCGCCAAGCACGCACTGATTGGCCTGACCCGCTCTTTGGCGCGGGACTATGGCCCACAGGGCGTGAGAGTGAACGCGATCTGCCCCGGCTGGGTCCGGACCCCCATGGCCGATGCGGAAATGCAGCCGTTGATGGATCAGCACGGCGAAAGCCTGGATGCGGCTTATGCCCGCGTCACCGCCGATGTGCCCCTGCGCCGCGCCGCCAACCCGGAGGAGATCGCCAGCGCGTGCCGTTTCCTGCTCTCGGACGACGCCTCCATCATCACCGGTGCCACCCTGGTGGCCGATGGCGGATCGAGCATCGTGGATGTACCGACCTTGGCCTTCGGGCGGCTGTAAGGCCGCTTCCTGCTTGCCCCAGTGGCGGGCCTTCGGCCCGCTTCGCGAATGAATTCGCTTGTATGGCCTAGGGTGAAACCTGTCGGGGGCGGAGGGACCGAATTTGCTTCTGCTAGCCAGACTGTG
>NZ_BDMA01000065.1:0-204603 GCF_002003485.1 Metapseudomonas resinovorans | reverse complement strand
CTGACTGTCAACTCGCTCTTTCCCCAGACTCCGCGAAGAACCTTTTTTATTGCCGGGCCGGTGGTAAAAGCTGCTCTTTCTGTAGGGGCGAATTCATTCGCCAAGGGCAGCGCAGCTGCCCCATTCAGGATTGCAGGGCAGCCCTTCGGCCTGCTTGGCGAATGAATTCGCCCCTACAAAGGGAGTGATTCGCTCAGATCCCCCCATCCGCCAACACGTCCTGCCCTTCCGGCGGCTCGGCCCTTGGCTGGCGCACACGACTGAGCTGCACGTTCAGACGTGGCATCGCCAACTCCAGGCCCGACTGGTCGAGACGCCTGCGCAGGCGCAGGTTGAATGCCCGCTGCACTTCCCATTGCTTGATCGGCGCGGTCTTGAAGCGGAAGCGCAGGATCGCCTGGCCGTTGTCGAAGCTCTCGACGCCCTGCAACTCCAGCGGCGACCACAGGCTGCGGTAGACCAACGGATCGCTGCGCAACTCCTTCGCCACGTCCTGGACCAGCGCGACGGCGTCGTCGATCGGCATGCTCGAGGGCACCGGCCAGCGGAACATCGCGTAGCCGAACTGCCGCGAGTAGTTCTTGATGCTCTTGATCTCGCTGAACGGGATGGTATGCACCACGCCGTCCAGGTCGCGCAGGCGCACAGTGCGGATCGTCAGCCCCTCCACCGTGCCAAGGTGGCCGCCGACGTCGACATAGTCGTCGATCGACAGCGAGTCCTCGATGATGATGAACAGGCCGGTGATCAGGTCCGCCACCAGGGACTGCGCACCAAAACCGATCGCCAGGCCGATCACGCCGGCACCGGCCAGCAGCGGCGTGACATTCATGCCCATGTTGGCGAGCGCGACGATCAGGGCGATCACCGCGATGGTGACGAACAACACGTTGCGGATCAGCGGCAGCATGGTCAGGGCGCGCGTGTTCGCGCGATTTCGACTGCCGACACCCAAGCTGTGCTGAACCGCCGTGTCAGCGAGAATCCACACCAGCCAGGCCACCAGCAGCGTGGTGCCGAAGCTGACCATCTTCATGCTGATTTCCGAGCCCTCGCCTTCGGCGTAGCGGATCAGCGACATGCCCCAGACTCGCAACCCCACCTCGATGAAGAACAACGCCACGAAGAGGTGCACCAGGGTAAGGCCGAACTTCTGCAGCTGCTCGACGTACGGAGCGCTGCGGCGTCCCCCGTCACCGCTGCGCCCGGAACGGCGACTGAGCAGGCCGATCACCGTCATGGCGACCACCGCCAGCAAGGCGCAGACCAGGGCGCGGCGCAGGGCGACGCTGCTGTCGGCGGCCGATACGAAAGTGGCGAACAACGAGGTACCCACCAGCAATAGCACCGGCACGAACCACAGGGAGCCGACCAGCTCCACCAGCTCGTGCAGGCCCCGGCGTTTAAGACGACGCTCCAGCGGCTGGTTGCGGATCAGGTGGGCGATGGGGCGGCGGAAACGCAGCACGAACAGCGCGGTGAGCACCGCCGCAATGGCATTGGCCAGGGTGCTCAGGCATATCGCTGTGTGCTCGCCAAGGCCTGCGATCAGCCTTGGATCGTGGGCCGCCTCACCAAGTGCGGCCAGGCTGCCGATCAGCCACAGCGGGCGGAAGGCCTGGCGACGCAGGATATCCAGCGCACGAATTCGGTGCGGACCGCTGAGCAGCGACAGGCAGATCACGCAGAGCGCGGAGAACAGCGTGCCGCAGACCAGTACGTAGGCCATCAGCATCGCCAGCATCTTGCTCAGCGAGCTGGGTAGCACGAACGACAGGTAAAGGGTGATGAAGAAGGCGATCAGCCAGGGACCCAGCTTGCGCAGGGCGAATACCACGAGGTCGCGGGTCTTCGGGTGCTGCGGCAGTTCCGCCGAGAGGCCGAAGCGCTCGCGCATGCGCCGCCCCAGCCACAGCAGGGCGCTGGCCAGGCAGGCCCATAGCAGGATGACCACGGCGATGTTGAAGACGATGCCCGGCCAGTCGCGCCATCCGGGGAGACGCTCCTGCACCTCGGCGCTCGCCAGCCGGAACTGGTTGCTCCAGATCACCAGCGGGCTGTTGTCGCCCTGGAACTGCTTTTCCAGGCTGCTCAGGGTATCGCCGATCAACCCGAGCACCCCGCTTTCGCTTTCCTTCTCCTTGCCGGTGACGTCGCGCAACTGCTTCAGCTTTTTCAGCAAGTCTGCGCGCTGCTGGTCGTTCTCCAGGGTCTTGATCACCTGGTTGAGCGACTGTTCGAGCTGGGCATTGCTGACCGGCTCACCGCTTGCGGAACTTCCCGCCAGCGGATTGGGCAGCGCCGCTTGCCCCAGCGCCGGACAGAGCAGTCCGACAAGGAGGCAGAGCAGCACGGGAAACAGGAAACGAGGGGCGATAAAGGATGGTATCGGCACGAGAAAGTCATCCCACAAACGATGAAAGCGATCCGCGTCATACAAAAGCCGGCTCCGCGCCCACGCTCAAGCGGCGGACGGTGGAGCGACCCACGAAGGCAAGACTGACAGCAGCGCTCGCCCACAGTTCGCTCGGGCCGGGAGTGGCACAGGTATTCCAGAAATGTCCCAACGTGTTGCAGCGCACATCGATTGCCCCGACGCTGTCGCACAATGCCCGACTTGCCAGCCCGCCATCCGGGTGCAAGGCTTGGCATGACCTTCCGGAGACCGCCACCATGCGCCTCATCATCAGTTGCCTGCTGCTCGCGGTCGCGCTTCCCGCCGCCGCACAGATCTACAAGTACACGGACGCCAACGGCAACACGGTATTCACCAACCAACCTCCGGATGGCACCCCCACCGAGAAGGTGGAACTGCCACCGACCAATTCGGTGCAGGTCCAACCACCGAGCCAGCCCGCCAATGACGACCCCGGCGACGAGCAACAGGCGGCCTACAACGTGGTGGAGCTGACCAACCTTCCGGACGAAGAGGCCCTGCGCGCCAACAACGGCACCTTCAGTGTCGGCGTGCGCCTGGACCCGCGCCTGCAACCCGGCCACAGCCTGCGTCTGCGCCTGGATGGCGAGCCCTATGGGCAACCTACCAACGTGCCGCGCCTGCAGTTGCAGAACATCGACCGTGGCGAGCACACCCTGATGGTGGATATCCTCGCCGGCACCACGGTGGTGCAGAGCAGCGCCCCGTTCACCTTCACCGTACAGCGCGTCAACACCAGCAGCCCGGCGCTACGCCCGCCGCCCCCCACCCCACGGCCCAACAACTGACCGATGACACGATTCCTGCTCCTTGCCCTGCTGCTCCTGGGCCAGCCCGCGCTGGCCGAGGTCTACACCTACATCGACGCTGAAGGTAACCGCGTCTTCACCGACCAGCCCAAGCCGGGCAACGCCAAGCGCCTGGAAATCAGCCCCGCGCCCAACGAAATGAACGCGCCCAGGGATATCCAGCCGCCGCCGCTCTACCCCAAACCCATTCCTCGCGAACAGGGCTATCAGGTCCTGCGTATCTTGGTGCCCGAACCCGATGCGACTATCCGCGACGGTGAAGGCAACCTGATCGTCAGCGCGGTGAGCGAACCCGGCCTGCGCGCCAATCACAGCTATCGCCTGCTGCTGGACGGCCAGCCGGTCGGCGAACCCGGTCGCAGCCCGGTGTTCCCGCTGAAGAACCTGGATCGTGGCACCCATCAATTGGCGGTGGAGATCATCGACGACCAGGGCCGCATGGTTGAGCGCACTCCCGGTCAGCCTGTGCATATCGTGCGCATGTCGCTGTCGCAGAAGCGCCTGGCCCGCCCCTGCAAGAAAGACGACTACGGCGTACGCCCGGAATGCCCGATGAAGGACAAGCCCGAGGAAGAGGATGACGACATCGCCATCCTGCCGTTCATCTGACTCCGCCCTCTCAGCGATGGGCTGACCGCCTCGGCCCACTCGCCCGCAATACGCACCATTCCGGTGCAATGCTCTGCACCGCTTTCTATACTCTCCCCATTTTGGTTCACCTTGAACCGGACGATCTGCTCTGAAAAGCGGCCGCCACCGGCATAAATCCTGTTTCAGCGCGACTTTTCAGGGCTTTGGTTTGCTTCTTGCATTTTCCTGTCATCGCCACGAGCGCGGAAGCCATGACCATCAACGACGCCCTGCACCGACTGCTGCTCGACAACCTGACCACCGCGGTAATCCTGCTCAACGCTGACCTGCGTCTCGAGTACATGAACCCGGCGGCGGAAATGCTTCTGGCCGTCAGTGGCCAGCGCAGCCATGGCCAATTCATCAGCGAACTGTTCACCGAATCGCCCGAGGCGCTGGCCTCGCTGCGCCAGGCAGTGGAACAGGCGCACCCCTTCACCAAGCGCGAGGCCATGGTCACCTCGCTGTCCGGCCAGACCCTGACCGTGGACTACGCGGTAACCCCGGTGCTCAACCGTGGCGAAACCTTGCTGCTGCTGGAAGTCCACCCGCGTGACCGCTTGCTGCGGATCACCAAGGAAGAGGCGCAGCTATCCAAACAGGAAACCACCAAGCTGCTGGTCCGCGGCCTCGCCCACGAGATCAAGAACCCCTTAGGGGGCATCCGTGGCGCGGCCCAGTTGCTCTCCCGCGAGCTGCCGGAAGAGCACCTGAAGGACTACACCAACGTCATCATCGAAGAGGCCGACCGCCTGCGGAACCTGGTGGACCGCATGCTCGGCTCGAACAAGCTGCCGTCGCTGGCCATGACCAACGTTCACGAAGTGCTGGAGCGGGTCTTCAGCCTGGTAGAAGCGGAAAGTCAGGGCGGCATCAATCTGGTGCGCGACTACGACCCGAGCATTCCTGACGTGTTCATCGACAAGGAACAGATGATCCAGGCCGTGCTCAATATCGTGCGCAACGCCATGCAGGCCCTCTCCGCACAGAGCGATTTGCGCCTTGGGCGCATCACCCTGCGCACCCGCACCCTGCGCCAGTTCACCATCGGCCATACGCGCCATCGGCTGGTGACCAAGGTGGAGATCATCGACAACGGCCCGGGCATCCCGGCCGAGCTCCAGGAAACCATCTTCTATCCCATGGTCAGCGGTCGCCCGGACGGTACCGGGCTGGGCCTGGCCATCGCCCAGAACATCATCAGTCAGCACCAGGGCCTGATCGAGTGTGAAAGCCATCCTGGCCACACCGTCTTCTCGATCTTCCTGCCGCTGGAACAAGGAGCTTCCTCGTCATGAGCCGTAGTGAAACCGTCTGGATCGTCGACGACGACCGTTCCATCCGCTGGGTGCTGGAAAAGGCCCTGCAGCAGGAAGGCATGACCACCCAGAGTTTCGAGAGCGCCGACAGCCTGCTCGGACGCCTCGCCCGGCAACAGCCGGACGTGATCATCTCCGACATCCGCATGCCCGGCGCCAGCGGTCTCGACCTGCTCGCGCAGATCCGCGAAGTGCATCCGCGCCTGCCGGTGATCATCATGACCGCCCATTCCGACCTGGATAGCGCGGTCGCGTCCTACCAGGGCGGTGCCTTCGAGTACCTGCCCAAGCCGTTCGACGTCGACGAGGCGGTTTCCCTGGTCAAGCGCGCCTTCCAGCACGCCCAGGAACAGCAGGGCCTGGAAGCACCCGCAAGCCAGGCGCGCACACCGGAAATCATCGGCGAAGCACCGGCCATGCAGGAGGTCTTCCGCGCCATCGGCCGCCTCAGCCACTCCAACATCACCGTGCTGATCAACGGCGAGTCCGGTACCGGCAAGGAGCTGGTGGCCCACGCCCTGCACCGCCATAGCCCGCGCGCGGCGTCTCCCTTCATCGCACTGAACATGGCGGCGATCCCGAAGGACCTGATGGAATCCGAGCTGTTCGGCCATGAGAAAGGCGCCTTCACCGGCGCGGCTAACCAGCGGCGCGGCCGTTTCGAGCAGGCCGACGGCGGCACCCTGTTTCTCGACGAGATCGGCGACATGCCAGCGGATACCCAGACCCGCCTGCTGCGGGTACTGGCCGACGGCGAGTTCTATCGGGTCGGCGGCCACACACCGGTGAAAGTGGACGTGCGCATCATCGCTGCGACCCACCAGAACCTGGAAAACCTGGTGCAGGCCGGCAAGTTCCGCGAAGACCTGTTCCATCGCCTCAACGTCATCCGCATTCATATTCCGCGCCTGTCCGACCGCCGCGAAGACGTCCCCACGCTGGCCCGGCACTTCCTCGCCCGCGCCGCCCAGGAGCTGGCGGTGGAGCCCAAACTGCTGAAGGGTGAAACCGAGGACTACCTCAAGCACCTGCCCTGGCCGGGCAACGTGCGCCAGTTGGAGAACACTTGCCGCTGGATCACCGTGATGGCCTCGGGTCGCGAGGTGCATGTCGACGACCTGCCGCCGGAACTGCTCACCCAGCCCCAGGACGCCGCACCGGTGACGAACTGGGAGCAGGCCCTGCGCCAGTGGGCCGACCAGTCCTTGGGCCGGGGCCAGTCCAGCCTGCTCGATACCGCCGTACCGGCTTTCGAGCGGATCATGATCGAGACCGCCCTCAAGCACACCGCCGGACGTCGCCGCGACGCGGCCGTGCTGCTGGGCTGGGGCCGCAACACCCTGACCCGGAAGATCAAGGAACTGGGCATGAAGGTGGACGGTGGCGACGAGGACGACGGCGACGACGCCTGATGGCTGATGCCTGATGCCTGGGGGCGGGGTGCAATGCCCCGCCCTTCCCGTTTCCAGCCCCACGACTCGTGATTCGTCTTACACGCCGGCGCTTATCGCCAGTGCGTTCCCTCTACAACTTTGCCGTGTGAATCATCTGGCTCTTCCGAAGTCCCGGCGGGGTCTTGTTCCATTTGCCGGGAATTCGATCCCTCTGCAAAAGGACCATCGCTGGTGCCCGAATCATGCTGGCGCCTCAAAAAAGTGCTCCTCTCCCAGGCACTCGCAACGCTGAAACCCTCCCGCCGGCACGCTTTCCAACCACGCCCTCTCTCCTTCAAAGCCAGCGACTACGCGGCCTCCAGCCGAGCAAAGGAACCTGATCCGGCAGCATGGGAAGAATTGGCACGCCCCCTGCAATAGTCCAGACAACAGCAGTCCAGACAACAGCGGTTTTGGGGCCCCTGGTACAGGCAGGCCGGGGAATCCCCACTCTTATGACAGGCAGGCTGACCTCCAGCCGCCACGGCCCCAGAAGGGCCGGGAGCAACACAGCGTCGCCCTGGGGCGACCAGGTTTCAGGGGGCCTTGGTACAGGCAGGCCGGGGATCCCCTCTTTTATCCACAGGCGCGCTGGACTCCAGCCGCCTCGGGCTCCGCAAGAGCCCGGTGCAGGACCGCGTCACTCGCCTCGGCGGGTGACCACCCTTCAGGGGGCCTTGGTACAGGCAGGCCGGGGAATCCCCTCTTTTATCCACAGGCGCGCTGGACTCCAGGCGCCTCAGGCCCCACAAGGGCCTGGTGCAGGACCGCGTCACTCGCCACGGCGGATGACCACCCTTCAGGGGGCCTTGGTACAGGCAGGCCGGGGAATCCCCTTTCTTATTCGGCGCGCAGGCTGACTTCCAGCCGCCAGCGCCCATCCTCCGCGGCTCCATGCCACTCACCGTGCAAGGGCCGCGCCGCCACGAAGCGCACCATCACCCCCTGGGTCGAACGCAGCACCTTCCAGCTCACTGGCGCGGTGCCGAGGGTCAGCTGCCCCTTGGCGGATTGTCCTTCCGCGCCCAGCACCAGCGCGTAGGCACCTTCCAACGCTTCCACGCGTACCTCGGGCTCGTGGTCGAACCAGAGCGCCAGGCCGTCCTGGCGTACCTCGATCTGCTCCAGGTGCACGGGTTCCGGCGCCGTGAGGCGGCCGAGCATCATTCCAGCCAGCAGGCCCAGCAGGGCAAGGGAGAACAAAAAGCGCGGCCACAGGCTCGGTCGCGGATCATCATCGGGAGTAGAATGCCGCCCGTCTTCGGGCCCGGGGCTACTCATGTTTCACGTCATCCTGTTTCAACCGGAAATTCCGCCGAATACCGGCAACATTATCAGGCTGTGCGCCAATTCTGGCTGCCACCTGCACCTGATCGAACCTCTCGGATTCGAGCTGGACGACAAGCGTCTGCGCCGCGCCGGACTGGACTACCACGAGTACGCCACGCTCAAGCGCTACAGCGACCTGGAAAGCTGCCTCGAGGCCCTGGGCCAACCCCGGGTATTCGCCTTCACCACCAAGGGCACCAAGCTGTTCCATGAAGTGGCATTCGAGAAGGGCGATGCATTCCTCTTTGGCCCGGAAAGTCGTGGCCTGCCCGAGGAAGTCCGTGAAAGCCTGCCCCCGGAACAACGCCTGCGCCTGCCCATGCGCCCCAATTGCCGTAGCCTGAACCTGTCCAATACCGTTGCCGTGGCGGTGTACGAGGCCTGGCGGCAGCATGATTTCAGTCTGGATTGAACTGCGCAGAGCATCCTTGGGGGCACTTCCCCTGTAGGGGCGAATTCATTCGCCAAGGGTCGCGAAGCGGCCCCCGAATGTTCGAGGGGCAGCCCTGCGGCCTGCTTGGCGAATGAATTCGCCCCTACAAGGTTTTTAACTCCCAACAAAAAAGCGCCCCGAAGGGCGCTTTTTCGTGGAGCCTGAAAATCAGGCCTGGGCTTCGCCAGCGGCCTGCAGACGCGCCAGTTCCTGGGCGTACAGGGCGTCGAAGTTCACCGGGGAGAGCATCAGCGCCGGGAAGGAACCGCGGATAACCAGGCTATCCAGGGTTTCACGGGCATAGGGGAACAGGATGTTCGGGCAGAAGGCGCCCAGGGTGTGGCTCATGGAAGCCGCATCCAGGCCTTTGATCAGGAAGATACCGGCCTGCTGCACTTCAGCGATGAAGGCGGTTTCTTCGCCGTTCTTCACGGTCACGGACAGGGTCAGCACGACTTCATGGAAGTCGCCGTCCAGCTGCTTCTGACGGGTGTTCAGGTCCAGGGAAACGTTGGGAGCCCACTCCTGGCGGAAGATTTCCGGGCTCTTCGGCGCTTCGAAGGACAGGTCGCGCACGTAGATGCGCTGCAGGGAGAACTGAGGGTTATTGGCGCCGTTGCTTGCTTGTTCGGTCATGGTTCTGCCTTGTTCTAGTGCGTTTCCGTTTACGGATTGGCCTGGAGCAACGCGTCGAGCTTGCCGGCACGTTCCAGGGCGTACAGATCGTCACAGCCGCCCACGTGGGTCTGGCCGATCCAGATTTGCGGCACCGAGGTGCGCCCGGCCTTGCGGGTCATCTCGGCGCGAATTGCAGGGTTGCCGTCGACGCTGATCTCTTCATAGCGCACGCCCTTGCTGTCCAGCAGGTGCTTGGCACGGATGCAGAAAGGGCACCAGGCGCTCGAATAGATGACAGTCCCGGCCATCTCACTTCACCAGCGGCAGGTTATCGCCACGCCAGGTGCCGATACCACCGGAGAGCTTGATGGCGTTGAAGCCGGCCTTCTGCAGGTCGCGGCAGACGGTGCCGGCGTGCTGGCCCATGGAGTCGACCACGATGATGGCCTTGTCCTTGTACTTCTCCAGCTCGGCGATGCGGCTGGTGAGTTTTTCATAGGGGATGTTCAGGGCGTCGACGATATGGCCGCCGGAGAAATCCTTGGTGCCGCGCACGTCCAGCACCACGGCCTGGCCGCCGTTGACCAGGGAGGTCAGCTCGCGAGTGGAGATAGCGCGGCCACTGCGGCGCAGTTCGTGGGCCAGCAGCAGGGCCAGCAGCAGCACGAACGATCCACTCAGTACATAGTGGTTAGTGGCAAATTCAATCAGCTTAGCGAGCATCGTCGGCTTCCGGGACGGTAAAATGCCGGCCAGTATACACAGCCCCACAGGTCGGCCAAACCCCGTCCAGCGGTGACGCCGACGGAACCAGAACGTAGAATGCCGCGTCTTTTTTCCGGGGCCTTGCCCGCAACTTTCCACCCATTGCCGCAGACGAGTCGGACACTATGACAGCCACGCCCAAACCCCTGGTCCTGATCATCCTGGACGGTTTCGGTCACAGCGACAGCCCCGAATACAACGCCATCCATGCCGCCAGCACCCCGGTCTATGACCGCCTGCGTGCCACCCAGCCCCACGGCCTGATTTCAGGCAGCGGCATGGACGTCGGTCTACCCGACGGCCAGATGGGCAACTCCGAAGTCGGCCACATGAACCTCGGTGCAGGTCGCGTGGTGTACCAGGACTTCACCCGCGTGACCAAGTCGATCCGCGACGGCGACTTCTTCACCAACGCGGAAATCACCACCGCTGTGGACAAGGCCGTGGCTGCCGGCAAGGCCGTTCACTTCATGGGCCTGCTTTCCGATGGCGGCGTCCATAGCCACCAGGACCACCTGGTCGCCATGGCCGAGCTGGCCGCCCAGCGCGGTGCCGAGAAGATCTACCTGCACGCCTTCCTCGACGGTCGCGACACGCCGCCCAAGAGCGCCGAACCCTCCATCAAGCTGCTGGACGAAGCCTTCGCCCGCCTCGGCAAGGGCCGCGTCGCCAGCCTGATCGGCCGCTACTTCGCCATGGACCGCGACAATCGCTGGGACCGCGTGGAAGCCGCCTACAACCTGATCACCGAAGGTCGGGCCGAATTCACCGCCGCCACTGCCGTCGAAGGTCTGACCGCTGCCTATGAGCGCGGCGAGAGCGACGAGTTCGTCAAGGCCACCCGTATCGGCGATGCCGTAAAGGTGGAAGATGGCGACGCCGTGATCTTCATGAACTTCCGCGCCGACCGCGCTCGTGAACTGTCCCGCGCCTTCGTCGAGCCTGGTTTCAAGGAATTCCCCCGCCAGCGCGAACTGCAACTGGCCGGCTACGTGATGCTGACCCAGTACGCGGCGAGCATCCCCGCCCCCAGCGCCTACAAGCCGGAATCCCTGGAAAACGTGCTGGGCGAATACCTGGCGAAGAACGGCAAGACCCAGCTGCGCATCGCCGAGACCGAGAAGTACGCCCACGTGACCTTCTTCTTCTCCGGCGGCCGTGAAGAGCCCTTCGAAGGCGAAGAGCGCATCCTGATCCCGTCGCCCAAGGTCGCCACCTATGACCTGCAGCCGGAAATGAGCGCCCCCGAGGTCACCGACAAGATCGTCGACGCCATCGAGAACCAGCGCTACGACGTGATCGTGGTGAACTACGCCAACGGCGATATGGTCGGCCACACTGGCGTGTTCGAGGCCGCGGTCAAGGCAGTGGAATGCCTGGACAGCTGCGTCGGCCGCATCGTCGAAGCCCTGGACAAGGTGGGCGGCGAAGCGCTGATCACCGCCGACCACGGCAACGTCGAGCAGATGGAAGACGAGATGACCGGCCAGGCGCATACCGCCCACACCTGCGAGCCAGTACCGTTCATCTATGTCGGCAAGCGTCCGGCGACGATCCGCGAAGGCGGCGTACTGGCCGACGTGGCCCCGACCCTGCTGACCCTGATGGGCCTGCCGGTACCGGCCGAGATGTCCGGCAGGACTATCGTCGAACTGCAATGATCGACGCGGGCCGACGCCACGGCGCGGCCCTGGCGCAGTAAATCTGCGCGCCTTGTCAGGAAACGCCCCGAACCCCTGGTCCGGGGCGTTTTTTTTGCCCCGCACCACGGGCATACTAGGCCGGTCCTCCCCCCCTGGTGCCCCACACCCCATGCTTCGCGCCCTCGCCCTCGTTATCTTCGCCAGCCTGCTCACCCCGGTCATGGCCGACCAGCGCGCCGAAACCCAGCAGCAGCTGGACCAGGCCGGCAAGGATGTCGCCGAGCTGAAGAAACTCCTGAAGCAGCTGCAGGACGAAAAGTCCGGCGTCCAGACCGACCTGAAGAAGACCGAAACCGAAATGGGCAACCTGGAGCAGCAGATCAAGGACCTGCAGCAGGAGCTCAAGGACAGCGAAGGCGAGATCCAGCGGCTGGACGGGGAGAAAAAAAAACTCCAGGACGCGCGCGCTGAACAGCAGCGCCTGATCGGCATCCAGGCCCGCGCTGCCTACCAGAGCGGTCAGCAGGAATACGTCAAGCTGCTGCTCAACCAGCAGCACCCCGAGAAGTTCGCCCGCACCCTCACGTACTACGATTACCTGAGCAAGGCGCGCCTGGAGCAGCTTGCCGCGTTCAACGAAACCCTGCGCCAGCTGACCAACGTCGAGCAGGAAATCACCGCCCAGCAGAACCAGCTCAACGAGCAGAAAGCGGCCCTCGATGGCCGCCGCGAGCAACTGGCGGCGGCACGCAAGGAGCGCCAGCAGGCGCTGGCCAAGCTCAACCAGGACGTCAGCGACCGCGACAAGAAGCTCAAGTCGCGCCAGCAGGACCAGGAACAGCTGGGCAAGGTACTCAAGACCATCGAAGAAACCCTGGCCCGCCAGGAGCGCGAGGCCCGCGAGGCCGAAGAAGCCCGCAAGCGTGCACTGGCCGAGCAGCAGCGCCAGCTACGCGAACACCCGGCCGGCAGCCCGGCCAGGCCCGTCACCGGCCCGATGGTATCCAGCACCGGCGGCAATTTCGGCGGCCCCTTCGCCCAGGCGCGCGGCAAGCTGCCCTGGCCGGTGGATGGCCGACTGGTGGCGCGTTTCGGTTCGGCCCGTGGCGGCGATTCCCGCGCTAAGTGGGATGGCGTACTGATCGGCGCGGCCGAAGGCAGCTCCGTTCGGGCCGTACACGGCGGCCGCGTGGTTTTCGCCGACTGGTTGCGCGGCGCCGGGCTTCTGGTCATTCTCGACCATGGCAACGGCTTTCTGAGCCTCTACGGACACAATCAGCGTCTATTGAAAAGTGCCGGCGATATCGTGAAGGCAGGCGAATCCATCGCCACCGTCGGCAATAGCGGCGGGCAGGACACGCCCGCGCTGTACTTCGCCATTCGCCAGCAGGGCCGACCCACCGACCCGGCACAGTGGTGCCGCGCGCAAGGATAGGCGCCATCTCATCTAGCAGGAGTTTCGCATGCCGCATCTGTCCCGCCTCACTTCCCTGGCCATGGCTCTGGCGCTGCTCGGCGGCGCCCCACAGCTGCTGGCCGCCGAGGAGCCGGCAACCCTCCCCGCTACTGCGGTGAACGGCAAGGCACCGCTGCCCCTGGATGAGCTGCGGACCTTTGCCGAGGTGCTGGATCGCATCAAGTCCGCCTACGTCGAGCCGGTCGACGACAAGACCCTGCTGGAAAACGCCATCAAGGGCATGCTCAGCAACCTCGATCCGCACTCTGCTTATCTAGAGCCGGAAGACTTCCAGGAGCTGCAGGAAAGCACCAGCGGCGAGTTCGGCGGCCTCGGCATCGAGGTCGGCACCGAAGACGGCTTCGTCAAGGTGGTTTCCCCCATCGATGACACCCCCGCATCCAAGGCCGGTATTCAGCCGGGCGACCTGATCGTGAAGATCGACGGCCAGCCGACCAAGGGCATCTCGCTGATGGAAGCGGTGGACAAGATGCGCGGCAAGGCCGGCAGCAAGATCACCCTGACCCTCGTTCGCGATGGCGGCCAACCCTTCGATGTCGAACTGGTCCGCGCCGCGATCAAGGTCAAGAGCGTGAAGAGCCAGATGCTGGAGAAGGGCTACGGCTACCTGCGCATCACCCAGTTCCAGGTCAACACCGGCGAAGAAGTCGGCAAGGCCCTGGCCAAGCTGCGCAAGGACAACGGCAGCCGCCTTTCCGGCCTGGTCCTCGACCTGCGCAACAACCCTGGCGGCGTGTTGCAGTCGGCAGTGGAAGTCTCCGACCACTTCCTGAGGAAGGGCCTGATCGTTTACACCAAAGGCCGCATCGCCAACTCCGAACTGCGCTTCTCCGCCGACCCGGCCGATGCCAGCGATGGCGTACCACTGGTGGTGCTGATCAACGGCGGCAGTGCCTCGGCGGCCGAGATCGTTGCCGGCGCACTGCAGGACCACAAGCGTGGCGTGCTGATGGGCACCGACAGCTTCGGCAAGGGTTCGGTGCAGACCGTGCTGCCGCTGAACAACGACCGCGCCCTGAAGCTGACTACCGCGCTCTACTACACCCCGAACGGCCGCTCGATCCAGGCCCAGGGCATCGTCCCGGATATCGAGGTGGCGCGCGCCAAGGTCACCCGCGAGCAGGACGGCGAGACCTTCAAGGAAGCCGACCTCGCCGGCCACCTCGGCAACGGCAATGGCGGCGCCGAACGTCCGAGTTCGAGCAAGAAGTCCGCGGAACCGCGTCCGCAGGACGACGACTTCCAACTGAGCCAGGCCCTCAACCTGTTGAAAGGCCTGAACGTCACCCGCAAGAACTGACATGAAATGGGGTACCTGGCTGCTGGCGCTGTGGTTGAGCGCAACGGCAGCCGGTGCCGGTGCCGACCCTGTCGCACGGCTGGCCCTGGTGATCGATGACCTGGGCCAGACACCGGCCCGCGACCATCGCGTCCTTGCCCTCCCCGGCCCGGTGGCGCTGTCCATCCTGCCGGATGCCCGCCACTCCCGCGAACTGGCCGAGGCCGCCCACGCCGCCGGCAAGACCGTGATGCTGCACCTTCCCATGGACCCGGCTACCGGCCCGTATGCCTGGCACCCCGAACTCTCCACCGCCGAGCTGGAAAAGCGACTGGACGCCGCCCTGCGCCAGGTGCCCTACGCCCGCGGCCTGAACAACCACATGGGCAGCCGCATGACCGCTCAGCGTCCGGCCATGACCTGGCTGATGCAGCGGCTGCAGCAGGAACGCCTTTTCTTTATCGACAGCCGCACCAGCGCCGCCACGGTGGCGGCCGCCGAGGCCCAGAAAGCCGGGCTGGCCAGCCTCTCGCGGGACATCTTCCTCGATGACGACCAGAGTCCAGCCGCAGTCGCCGCGCAGTTCGACGCCGCCCTCAAGCTGGCACGCAAGCAAGGCTCGGCGCTGATGATCGGCCATCCGCATCCGGCAACCCTGGAGCTGCTCGAGCGCGAGCTGCCGCGCCTGAAGGAACGGGGCTTCGAACTGATCGATGTGGAAATGCTGATCGCCCTGCGCGGCAATCGCGCCATGGCGGCCCATGGCAACGCGGGGGTTTACCGGTAGGCGGCAGGACACCTTGTAGGGGCGATTTCATTCGCCAAGCAGGCCGCAGGTCTGCCCTGCAAGCCCTCATGGGGCAGCTGCGCTGCCCTTGGCGATTGAAATCGCCCCTACAGAAAAGCATCGCGAATAAACCGACGATTACAGGTAGTTCTGGGTGATCTCGTCGACGTAGCCGTCGCTGCGCATCTGGTCGAGGGCTTTCTGCAGGCGCTCGATGACCTCGTCCGGGGTGTCCTTGTTGAACGCCAGATAGAGTTCGGCACTGTTGAAGCGCAGCACGGTCTGCAGGCCCGTCACGCCCTCCTGCTTGGCCAGGTAGCGGCCCACCGGATCGGTGGTGGCCCAGAGGTCGATCTGGCCCTTGATCAGCTTCTTCACGTTCTCCTGATCGCGCAGGGCGTTCTGCGGAGCCATGCCCTGGGTTTCCAGGTGCTGGCTGACGGCGTCGTTCTTATAGGCGCCGATGCGGTACTGGGAGGCGCTCTTCAGGTCCTTGATGCTGAGGTTATTGCCCGGCGCGGCGAGCAGCACCCACTCGGTCTTGGCAATCGGGCCGACCCACTTGAACAGCGGCTGGCGCTCGGCGGTGAAGGTGGTGGAGAACAGGCCGTAGTTGGGCTTGTCCAGGGTCAGGCGATAGAGGCGGTCCCAGGGGAAACGCAGGGTCAGGCTGTAGTTGATGCCGGCACGCTTGAACATCTCGCGGACGATATCGGTGCTGATGCCGTCGATGCCGTCGTCACGGGCGAAGTTCTTGTCATCCACCGCCATGTTGAAGGGCGGGAAGTTCTCGGTGAGCAACACCACCTTGTAGTCCGCCGGTACTTCGGCGCGCGCCGTGAAGGCGAGGAACATCAGGCCCAGGGTCAGGGCGCGTTGGATCAACTTCTGCATTGTCATACCGCTCGCTTGATTTGTGGTTGTGGCTAAGCGGCTTCCTTGCGCGGGCTCCCCACCCACGGACGTACGGCTTGACCCGTCCTGCCTTCCTTGGCAAGCGACCGGCTTTTGGCCGGTCGCTGGAGTCTTTAACTACTTTCGATGCGCTACCCGTTACAGGTAGCTGTTGAGGATCTCGTCGACGAAGCCCTCGGCGCGCATCTGGTCCAGCGCGCCCTGCAGTTTCTTCACAACTTCGTCGGGGACCTCTTTGTTCAGCGCCAGGAAAAGCTCGGCCTGGTTGAAGCGCAGCACGGTCTTCAGGCCGCCCACGCCTTCCTGCTTGGCCAGGTAACGGCCAGCCGGGTCGCCGGTAGCCCAGAGGTCGATCTGGCCTTTTTCCAGCTTCTTCGCGTTTTCCTGGTCGCGCAGGGCGGTTACGGGCTCGAGTTTCTGCTGAGCAAGGTACTCGGCAATAGCGTCGCCCTTGTAGGCACCGACCTTGTACTTGCGCGCGTCTTCCAGGCTGCCGAGGGCGATCTGGCTGTCGGCACGGGCCAACATGATCCAGTCATCCGGACCGATCGGGCCAACCCACTTGAAGGACTGCTCACGCTCGGGCAGACGCGCCGTGACGAAGACGCCATAGTCCGGCTTTTCCAGCGCCAGCTTGTAGATACGGTCCCAGGGGAAGCGCAGGGTCAGGCTGTACTTGACCCCGGCGCGCTTGAACATCTCACGCACGATGTCGACAGCAATGCCGTCGATGTTGTCTTCCTGGGCGAAGTTCTTCCCATTGATCGACATGTTGTACGGGGGGAAGTTTTCAGTCAGGAGAACGACGCTGTAGTTCTCATCCACTTCGGCGCGGGCAGCGCCGGCAAGCACCATAAGGGTACCGGCCAGCGCCAGCAGCAGGCGTTTCGACATAAGCGGCTACCTTCCAGGAGAGATGGGAAATGCGCTGAGCTTAACCTCGCGGGAGCGAGGCTCGGGCATCAACACCCCAGGCTGCGAAGTCCGTCACGCGGGCAGCCTGGGCGAATGCTAGGCAAGAATTGTGCTCAGCGCACGAGGATTCCACGGCTGGCCAGATAGGCCTTCGCTTCGGGCACGGTGTACTCGCCGAAGTGGAAGATGCTGGCCGCCAGCACGGCGTCGGCCTTGCCTTCGAGAATGCCGGCTGCCAGGTGCTCAAGATTGCCGACGCCGCCGGAGGCGATCACCGGAATCCCGACGGTTTCACTGATGGCACGGGTTACGCCGAGGTCATAACCGCTCTTGACGCCGTCCTGGTCCATGCTGGTGAGAAGAATCTCGCCGGCGCCCAGGTCTTCCATCTTTTTTGCCCATGCCACGGCGTCGAGGCCGGTGGGTTTGCGTCCGCCATGGGTGAAAATTTCCCAGCGAGGTGTTTCCCCGGGGGCGGATACCTTCTTCGCGTCGATGGCGACCACGATGCACTGGGAGCCGAAACGGGCGGCGGCCTCGCCAACGAACTCGGGCGTGAACACCGCAGCCGTATTGATCGACACCTTGTCGGCGCCGGCATTGAGCAGGTTGCGGATGTCCTGCACGGTGCGCACGCCACCGCCCACGGTCAGCGGGATGAACACCTGGCTGGCCATGCGCTCGACGGTGTGCAGGGTGGTGTCGCGGCCGTCGACGCTGGCGGTGATGTCGAGGAAGGTGATTTCGTCGGCACCCTGCTCATCGTAGCGACGGGCGATTTCCACCGGATCGCCGGCGTCGCGGATGTTCTCGAACTTGACGCCCTTGACCACGCGGCCGTTGTCCACGTCGAGGCAGGGGATGATGCGTTTTGCGAGAGCCATAACAGTGTCCCGTGGGGTGCGCAATGCGCACCGTTAGCCGTCGATCAACCCTTGTAGCTGTCGCAGAAGGCCTGGGCCTCGGCGACGTCCAGGGTGCCTTCGTAGATGGCGCGGCCGGTGATGGCGCCGATGATGCCGGGGGCCTTGGCGGCCAGCAGCTTCTCGATGTCACCGAGGTTGTGAATACCGCCGGAAGCGATCACCGGGATACGGCTGGCAGCGGCCAGGGCAGCGGTAGCTTCGACGTTGCAACCCTGCATCATCCCGTCCTTGGCGATGTCGGTGTAGACGATGGCGGACACGCCGTCGGCCTCGAAGCGGCGAGCCAGGTCGACCGCCTGCACGCTGCTGACTTCGGCCCAGCCGTCGGTGGCGACGAACCCGTCCTTGGCATCCAGGCCGACGATGACCTTGCCCGGGAAGGCCTTGCAGGCCTCGGTGACGAACTCGGGCTCTTTCACCGCCTTGGTGCCGATGATCACGTAGCTGACGCCGGCCTTGACGTAGTGCTCGATGGTTTCCAGGGAGCGGATGCCGCCGCCGATCTGGATCGGCAGGTTCGGGTAGCGCTTGGCGATGGCGGTGACCACTTCACCGTTCACCGGCTTGCCCTCGAAAGCACCGTTGAGGTCCACCAGGTGCAGGCGGCGGCAACCACCTTCCACCCATTTGGCGGCCATGCTCACCGGGTCGTCGGAGAACACGGTGGAGTCTTCCATGCGGCCTTGGCGCAGACGCACGCAGGCGCCGTCCTTCAGATCGATAGCGGGGATAATCAGCATCGGTTCAACCTGTAAGAAGTCAGTGGAATCGGCTTGGCGCTCAATCTTTCTCGAGCGCCCACAAGTCGCTTTCGATGCTCTCGAACCTGTCTTTCAGGTGCGCCTGCACATCGAAGATCGCCTTGTTGTAGAAATGCGGCGCGAACTCCCGGGCGAAGAAGTCGAGCACTTCCTCGGCCTCGAAGGAACCCAACTCCAGCTCGAAGCGATCCGCCATGAAACGCTTGATCGCCAGTACCGCGTCGTTGGTCTGGGCGGCGTCGAGTTGCAGGCTTGGGGCCTTCTTCGCGCGGCTCATGCTTACCAGCGGCCGTCCCAGGCGGCGAAGTTCTGCAGCAACTGCAGGCCGTGGGTGTGGCTTTTTTCCGGGTGGAATTGCACGGCGAAACGCGAACCCTCGGCCAGCGCGGCGGCGAAGTCCTTGCCGTAGTGACCGCGGCCGACCACCTGCTGTGGATTGCCGGCCTCAATGTAGTAGCTGTGCACGAAGTAGAAACGCGCGCGGTCGGGGATGTTGTGCCAGAGCGGATGGGCGACGCCCTGCTCCACCTCGTTCCAGCCCATATGCGGCACCTTCAGGTGCTCGCCGTCTTCCACCAGGTTCTTGCCGAAGAAGCGGACCTGGCCGGGGAACAGGCCGATGCAATCAACGCCGTCGTTCTCTTCGCTGCGCTCCAGCAGCGCCTGCATGCCGACACAGATGCCGAGGAACGGGCGGTCCTGGCTCACTTCGCGGACCAGTTCGTCGAAGCCCAGGCGACGGATCTCGGCCATGCAATCGCGGATCGCGCCAACACCGGGGAAGACCACCCGGTCGGCTTCGCGGATCACATTGGCGTCACTGCTGACCAGGACGCGGCCAGCGCCAACGTGTTCCAGGGCCTTGGCAACCGAGTGCAGGTTGCCCATGCCGTAGTCGATGACTGCAACCGTCTGCATCAGAGCACGCCCTTGGTGGAGGGCATCTGGCCGGCCATGCGCGGATCACGCTCGACGGCCATGCGCAGGGCGCGGCCGAAGGCCTTGAACACGGTTTCGATCTGGTGGTGGGTGTTGTGGCCACGCAGGTTGTCGATGTGCAGGCTCACCAGGGCGTGGTTGACGAAGCCCTGGAAGAACTCCTGGAACAGGTCGACGTCGAAGCCACCGACCACGGCGCGAGTGAAGGGCACGTGCATCTGCAGGCCGGGACGGCCGGAGAAGTCGATGACCACGCGGGACAGGGCTTCATCCAGCGGCACATAGGAATGGCCGTAGCGGACGATGCCCTTCTTGTCACCGATGGCCTGGGTGAAGGCCTGGCCGAGGGTGATGCCGACGTCTTCCACGGTGTGGTGATCGTCGATATGCAGATCGCCCTTGCACTCGATATCCAGGTCGATCAGGCCATGACGGGCGATCTGGTCGAGCATGTGCTCAAGGAAGGGGACGCCGATATCAAAGCGCGCCTTGCCAGTGCCATCCAGGTTGATCGAAACCTTGATCTGGGTTTCCAGGGTATTGCGTTCGACGGATGCCGTACGTTCGGCCATCACCAGCTCCACAAAAAGGCTCACGAAAAAGACCGCCATTATAGGCCGCAGGCCCTTGGTGCCGCTACCGACGGCGGTCGGCGGCGTTTACACTGCCGGCCCGCCCCCGCAATACCCTTCAGGAGCCCCCATGCCCGTGATCGTCGAGACCCTGAACAGCCTGTCCGAGCAGGACCGTGGCGACCTGGCGAAGATCTACGCCGACGCGCCGGACTGGCTGCTGGCGCCCTATGCCAGTGCCGCGGAACTGGTGACGTGCGGCTTGGCCGAGGGCCAGCTGGTAGTCGGGCGTTTCAACGACCGCCTGTTGGGCGCGGCCCTTCTGCTGCGCGGCGAGCCTCACTGGCGACTGTCCCATCTGTGCGTGCGCAAGGTGACCCGCCGCCGCGGCGTCGCTCGTCGACTGATAGAAGAGTCCGCACGCCTCGCACGGGAATCAGGAAGATCGCTGCACCTGGCTGCCCCGCTGGACCACCTGGAATCCCAGGCCCTGGCCGCGCATCTGCACCTGCCGCTGGAAAACCTCTGAGGCGACGTCCAGCCCCTGAGCTGAACCGACGGCCAAATTCACTATCCAAAGTCCCTGACCAGGGCGCCGAGCCACGTGCGGCCGCGCACCAAGGCTGATGGCCCGGCGCTATACTCGGCACCTTCAATTCACGCGATCCATCACAAGGACTGGCCAATGAAAGCCTTCGGCAAAATCCTGGGCCTCATCTTCCTCGGGCTGTTGCTGATCATAGTGGCGGGGGGCTTCGCCCTGACCCACCTGTTCGACCCGAACGATTACAAGGATGAAATCCAGCAACTGGCCCGCGACAAGGCCAACCTCGAACTGACTCTGAACGGCGACATTGGCTGGAGCCTGTTCCCCTGGCTCGGCCTCGAATTGCACGAGGCGACCCTGGCCAGCGCCGTTACCCCGGAAAAGCCTTTCGCCAACCTCGACATGATTGGCCTGTCGGTACGCGTGCTGCCGCTGTTGCGCCGCGAAGTGCAGATGAGCGACATCCGCGTAGAGGGCCTTAACCTCGATCTGCAGCGTGACGAGAAAGGCCGCGGCAACTGGGAAGATATCGGCCGCCCCGCCAAGGCCCCGGAAACCGCCCAGGCCGGCACGCCGACCACGCCAGCACCCGCCGAAGAGGCCAAACAAGCGCCCGCCGCCGACGAACCTGCGCGCCCGATCAAGCTGGATATCGACAGCCTGACCGTGCACAACGCCCGCATCGACTACACCGATGCCAAGACCGGCAAGCAATTCAGCGCTGAAGGCATTGAACTGACCACCGGCGCCATCCGCGAAGGCGCCAGCATTCCGCTCAAGCTCAGCGCTTTCTTCGGCACCAACCAGCCAGTGCTGCGCGCCAAGACCGACCTCACCGCCAATCTGCGCTTCGAACGCGCCCTCAAGCGTTATCAGCTGGAAGATCTCAAGCTGAGCGGCGAGGCCTCGGGCGAGCCGCTCAAAGGCAAGACGCTCGCCTTCACCGCCCAGGGCCAGTTGCTGGCCGATCTGGCCGCCAACGTCGCCGAATGGAACAGCCTGAAGCTCTCCGGCAACCAGTTGCGCGCCCTCGGCGAGCTGAAAGTGCATGACCTGGACAAGGACGCGCGCCTGGAAGGCGGCCTGTCCATCGCCCCGCTCAACCTGCGCGAGTTCCTCACCGGCATTGGTGTCGAGCTGCCGCCGATGAGCGATGCCGCGACTCTGCAGAAATTCGAACTGGTCACCAAGCTCAACGGCAGCGCCAACAGCCTGGCCCTTGAAGGCCTGAACCTGAAGCTGGATGACAGCACCCTCAACGGCCGCCTGGCCGTGGCCGACTTCGTCAGGAAAGCCGTACGCGTTCAGCTCAAGGGCGACAAGCTGGACCTCGATCGCTATCTGCCGCCCAAGTCCAAGGCCAAAGAGGCCGTCCAGACCGCGCGCCAGGCCGAGGTTAAGCCTGCCGTGGCTGCTGCCACCCAGGGCGCCACGCCGCTGCCCAACGCCCCCACCCAGGCGGCCTGGAGCGAAACCCCGATCCTGCCCGTGGATCAGCTGCGCAAGGTCGATCTGGAAGCCACCCTCAATTTCGGCCAGTTCACCGTCGACAAACTGCCCCTGGATGACGTCAGCCTCAAGGCCAATGGCAAGGGCGGCCTGGTGACACTGGAAGACCTGCGCGGCGGGCTGTTCGGCGGCAGCTTCGTCGCCAATGCGCAAATCGACGCACGCCCGGCGGTACCGCTGCTCAAGGCGCAGAAACGCATCAACAATGTGCCGGTGGAAAAGCTCCTGAAAGCGCAGGAGCAGAAACCGCCAGTGCGCGGCCTGCTCGACCTGAACGCCAATATCACCAGTAGCGGCAACAGCCAGAAGGCCTGGGTCGATGGCCTCAACGGCACCGCCAGCTTTGCGCTCAATGACGGCGCCTTGCTCGACGCCAACCTGGAGCAACAGCTCTGCCAGGGCATCGCGACACTCAACCGCAAAGGCCTGGAAGGCACCCGTGGCGGCAGCGAAACCCCCTTCCGCGAGCTCAAGGGCTCCCTCGCCTTCAACAACGGCGTGGCCACCAACCCAGACCTGATCGCCAGCATCCCCGGCCTCAGCGTCAAGGGCGACGGCGCCATCGACCTGCGCGTGCTCGGCCTGGACTACCGCGTCGGCGTGATCATCGAAGGCGACAAGAGCGCGATGCCGGACCCGGCCTGCCAGGTCAACGAACGCTATGTCGGCATCGAGTGGCCGCTGCGCTGTCGTGGCCCGCTGGAACTGGGCGCCAAGGCGTGCCGCCTGGACAAGGACGGCATGGGCAAGGTCGCCGCCAAGCTGGCCGGCGACAAGCTCAACGAAAAACTGGAAGAGAAGCTCGGCGACAAGGTCAGCCCGGAACTCAAGGACGCGCTCAAGGGGCTGTTCAAGCAATGAGTCCCGAGCAGTTTTCCGGCGCCGTACTCGACTGGTACGACAGCCACGGTCGCAAGGACCTGCCCTGGCAGCAGGGCATCACCCCCTATCGCGTCTGGGTATCCGAAATCATGTTGCAGCAGACCCAGGTCAGCACGGTCCTGGGTTATTTCGACCGCTTCATGGAAGCCCTGCCCAGCGTGCAGGACTTGGCCGCCGCACCTGAAGACGAAGTGCTCCACCTCTGGACCGGCCTCGGCTACTACACACGCGCCCGCAACCTGCAGAAGACCGCGAAGCAGGTAGTGGCCGAACACGGCGGTGAATTCCCCCGCGATGTAGACCAGCTTGCGGAGCTGCCTGGCATTGGCCGTTCCACCGCCGGCGCCATCGCCAGCCTGTCCATGGGATTACGCGCGCCGATTCTCGACGGCAACGTCAAGCGCGTCCTGGCCCGTTACGTCGCCCAGGACGGCTACCCGGGCGAGCCGAAAGTAGCCAAGCAACTCTGGGAAGTGGCCGAGCGCTTCACCCCTCACGCACGGGTCAACAACTACACCCAGGCGATGATGGATCTGGGCGCCACCCTCTGCACCCGCAGCAAGCCAAGCTGCCTGCTATGCCCGCTGCAGAGCGGTTGCCGTGCTCACCACCTGGGCCGAGAGACCGACTACCCCGTATCGAAACCACGCAAGGCCTTGCCGCAAAAGCGCACCTTGATGCCCCTGCTGGCCAGCCGCGATGGCGCCATCCTGCTTTATCGCCGGCCGTCGAGCGGGCTCTGGGGTGGACTCTGGAGCCTGCCGGAAATGGACGACCTCGACGCGCTCGCCCCGCTGGCCAGCCAACACGCTCTGCAGCTGGGCGAGCGCCGCGAACTGCCCGGCCTGACGCATACATTCAGCCACTTCCAGCTGGCCATCGAGCCCTGGCTGGTGGCCGTGGAAGGCAGTGCCCCCGCCGTGGCCGAGGGCGACTGGCTCTGGTATAACCTCGCCACCCCGCCGCGCCTGGGCTTGGCCGCCCCGGTGAAGAAGCTGCTCAAGCGCGCGGCCGACGTATTGAATGCAGGAGAACCGCGATGACCCGCACCATCATGTGCCGCAAGTACAAAGAGGAACTGCCGGGCCTGGAGCGTCCGCCATATCCGGGCGCCAAGGGCGAGGACATCTTCAACAACGTCTCGAAGAAGGCCTGGGATGAGTGGCAAGCCCACCAGACGATGCTGATCAACGAGCGTCGCCTGAACATGATGAACGCCGAGGATCGCAAATTCCTCCAGGCGGAAATGGACAAGTTCCTTTCCGGCGAGGATTACGCCCAGGCAGAGGGCTACGTCCCCCCGAGCGCGTAAGCGCCCGGAATAACTAAAAAAATTTTCAAAAGGGTGTTGACGAGGCGCCGGCAAATCCGTTTAATAGCGCCCCGTTGCCCAGGTAGCTCAGTTGGTAGAGCAGGGGATTGAAAATCCCCGTGTCGGCGGTTCGATTCCGTCCCTGGGCACCACTAATACCAAACAAAAAACCCCAGCCATGTGCTGGGGTTTTTTGTTTTCAGCATCCCTCACAGCCGCCGGGCACGATGCTAACGGCGCTGCTAACCTCATTTCGAAGCGCCTCGAGGCAACCCCGAAGGGACTCGACCCGAGGGCGCCAGGGGGCTGCATGAAGGGAATCGTCTTCAACCTGCTCGAAGAAGTGGTTACCCGGCACCAGGGCGAAGATGCCTGGGACGCCCTTTTGGATGGTACCGGCCTGGACGGTGTCTACACGGCCCTCGGCAGTTACCCCGACGATCACATCTACCGCCTGGTGGCAGCCGCCGCCGAAGCGCTCGACATGTCCTCATTCGAAGTCCTGCGCTGGTTCGGCCGCGAAGCGATGCCGTCACTGGCCAGCCGCTACCCCGCCTACTTCGATACCCACGACTCGACGCACCCCTTCATCCTCAGCGTCAACCAGATCATCCACCCCGAAGTCCGCATGATCTATCCAGGCGCGGACGTCCCCACCTTCGGCTTCCGTGATGAAGCGGACGGTACGCTGATGATGACTTATCGCTCCCCCCGCCGACTCTGCGCCCTGGCTCACGGCTTCATCGAGGGCGCGGCGGTGCATTTCGGCGAGTCACTGGCCGTCGACCACCTTGCCTGCATGCATCGCGGCGATACCGAATGCCGCTGCCGAATCACCTTCCACGGCAAGAACCGGGGCTGAGCGCGCATGGACGGCGTATCGCGCGATCCGGAAGCCAACAGACTCCGTCGGCGCCTGCAGCGCGAACACCAGGCGCGCCTGGAGGCAGAACAGATAGCCGAGCACGGCCTGCGCGAGCTCTATGAAAAACAGCTGCAACTGCAGCTGCTCGAATCCATCGCCGACGCTGCCAACGGTGCGGCTACGGTCGCTGACGGACTGAGCTTCACGGTATCCAGCGTCTGCCAGTACACCGGTTGGCAGATCGGCCACGCCTACCTGACCGATCACGTCGAGGGCGAAGCGCGCCTGCGCTCGGCCGCCATCTGGCACTACGCCGACGAGCAGCGCTTCCACCAGTTCCGGCAAGTAACGGAAGCCATGGAGTTTCCGCCGGGTTTCGGCCTGCCCGGTCGCGTGCTCTCCAGCGGTACCCCGGCATGGATCGCCGACATCAGCCAGAACCCGGATTTCTGCCGCGTGGACGCAGCGGGCAAGGCTGGCCTCAGGGCCGCAGCGGCCTTCCCGGTGCTGGCGGGCAGCGAAGTGGTCGGCGTTCTCGAGTTCTTCGCCAACTGCGTGCTGGAGCCCGATGAAACGTTGCTGCACCTGATGGCGCAGATCGGCGTGCAGATGGGACGGGTGGTGGAACGCAAACGCGCCGAAGAACAACTGGTCGATGCGTTCCACGATCCCCTGACCGGACTGCCCAACCGTGCCCTTTTCTCCGATCGACTATCCCGCGCGGTCGCTCGCTGCAACCGGCACCGGGAGGCGGCCTTTGCGGTCCTGTTCATCGACCTCGACCGCTTCAAGCTGGTCAACGACAGCCTCGGACACCTCGCCGGCGACCTGCTGATCATCCAGGTCGCCACGCGCCTGGGTGGCTGCCTGCGACAGACCGATACCCTCGCGCGCATGGGCGGCGATGAGTTCACCATCCTGCTGGACTGCATCGGCAACTCCGAGGCTCCGGCTCGGGTGGCCGAGCGTCTGCTCGAAGCCCTGGAGCCACCCTTCCTGATCAATGGCGAGCAGCTCTACATCAGCGCCAGCATCGGTATCGCACCCAGTGACCTGGGCTACGAATCGGCCGAAGAAATCCTGCGCCACGCAGACCTCGCCATGTACCGCGCCAAGGCGCTGGGCAAACACCGCTTCGAATTGTTCGACCACAGCCTGCACGAAACGGCGGTGGGCCGGCTGACCCTGGAAACACGCCTGCGCAACGCCCTGCAGAACGGCGAATTCGTGCTCCATTACCAGCCCATCGTGCACATCACCAGCAGTGAGCTGGTCGGTGTGGAGGCCCTGGTGCGCTGGCAGGTTCCAGGAGGAGAGCTGGTCTATCCGGGCGACTTTATCCAGGTCGCCGAAGACACCGGGTTGATTCTGCCCCTCGGCCTTTGGGTGCTGCGCGAAGCCTGCCGAAGCGTCGCTCGTTGGCATCGCGATCTACCAGGCCAGCCGCCGCTGACGGTCAGCATCAACCTCTCCGCCCGACAGTTCGCCCAGCACGACCTGGTACTGCAGGTGAGCGCCATCATCGACGAAACCGGCATCCCCGCCGAATGCGTGCATCTGGAAATCACCGAGAGCGTTTCAATGGCCGACTCCGAGCGGACCATCATCGTGCTCCAGCAGCTTCACGATCTCGGCGTGCGCATCAGCATCGACGACTTCGGCACCGGCTATTCCTCCCTTAGCTACCTGCACCGCTTCCGTCTGGACGTCCTGAAGATCGACCGCTCTTTCATGATCCAACTCGACCAGTGCCCAGAAGGCCTGCAGATCGTGCAAACCATCCTCAGCCTGGCCCGCAACCTGGGACTGGACGTGGTCGCCGAGGGCGTCGAGACCCAACGGCACCTGATGATTCTCAAATCCCTGGGCTGCAATTTCGGCCAGGGCTACCACTTCGCCAGACCGCTGCCCGAGTCGGCGCTAACCGCACTGCTGCGGGAACGACCGCAGCCCCTTGGACAGACAGGGACCGATCCTGAAGTTTTCGTCACGCCGCTCTCATAAACGATTGATCCGTAAAGAAAAAGGCAAAGACCTTGGGTAAAGGTGCGAATTCCGGGCATTTCAGCCTGCGACAGGGGCTTTTTTGCTACCGCGACAACCAACTGCAGCGATGCGACAAACTCGCCCACAGAGCCATCCAGGGGGCCTCGGGCGGCTTTCGCGTGGCAAAGCGCTATGCTAGCTTGCCCTCGCCAGGAAGGCCGCCCCACCGCCAGAGTGCCCACGAAAACAAGAGGACCCCCCATGGCCCAAGCCACGCCAGCGCTTGAAATCCGCAACCTGCATAAACGCTACGGCGATCTCGAAGTGCTCAAGGGTATATCCCTCACCGCCAACGACGGTGATGTGATCTCCATCCTCGGTTCCTCCGGCTCCGGCAAGTCCACCTTCCTGCGCTGCATCAACCTCCTGGAAAACCCGCACGAGGGCCAGATCCTGGTAGCCGGCGAAGAGCTCAAGCTCAAGCAGAGCCGCACCGGCGAACTGGTCGCCGCCGACAACAAGCAGATCAATCGCATGCGCAGCGAGATCGGCTTCGTCTTCCAGAACTTCAACCTCTGGCCGCACATGACGGTGCTCGACAACATCATCGAAGCGCCGCGCCGCGTGCTTGGCCAGAGCAGAGCCGAAGCCACCGAGGTCGCCGAAGCCCTGTTGGCCAAGGTCGGTATCGCCGACAAGCGCCACGTCTATCCGACCCAGCTTTCCGGCGGCCAGCAGCAGCGCGCGGCCATCGCCCGCACCCTGGCCATGCAGCCGAAGGTCATCCTGTTCGATGAACCCACCTCGGCGCTGGACCCGGAAATGGTACAAGAAGTGCTTAACGTGATCCGCGCGCTGGCCGATGAAGGCCGGACCATGCTGCTGGTCACCCATGAAATGAACTTCGCCCGGCACGTCTCCAGCGAAGTGGTTTTCCTTCACCAGGGACTGGTAGAAGAACAGGGCCCGCCAGAGAAGGTATTTGACAACCCGCAATCGGCGCGCTGTAAACAATTCATGTCCAGCAATCGCTAAACACGGAGCAAAGAGCGTAATGAAGAACTACAAGAAGATTCTGCTGGCTGCGGCCGCTACCCTCGCTTTCGGCACCACCGCCGTCGCCGCCGACAAGCTGAAGATCGGCACCGAAGGCGCCTATCCCCCCTTCAACCTGATCGATGCCAGCGGCCAGGCCGGCGGTTTCGACGTCGAGATCGCCCAGGCCCTCTGCGCCAAGATGAAGGCCGAGTGCGAAGTGGTCACCTCCGACTGGGACGGCATCATCCCCGCCCTGAACGCCAAGAAGTTCGACTTCCTCGCCGCCTCGATGTCCATCACCGAAGAGCGTAAGCAGGCCGTCGACTTCACCGACCCCTACTACACCAACAAACTGCAGTTCATTGCCCCGAAAGGCACTGACTTCAAGACCGACAAGGGCAGCCTGAAAGGCAAGGTGATCGGCGCTCAGCGCGCGACCATCGCCGGTACCTGGCTGGAAGACAACATGAAAGACGTTGTCGACATCAAGCTGTACGACACCCAGGAAAACGCCTACCTCGACCTGTCCTCCGGCCGCGTCGATGGTGTGCTGGCCGACAAGTTCGTGAACTGGGAATGGCTCAAGAGCGACGCAGGCAAGGACTTCGAGTTCAAGGGTGACCCGGTATTCGACAACGACAAGATCGCCATTGCCGTGCGCAAGGGCGACCCGCTGCGCGAGAAGCTGAACGCTGCGCTGAAGGAAATCGTTGCCGACGGCACCTACAAGAAGATCAACGACAAGTACTTCCCCTTCAGCATCTACTGACCTGCCCGTCCGGTGCCGCCCCTGCGCGGCACCGGCGCCTGAGCCCACATGACCCTCGATCTCTACGGATTCGGCCCTGCCCTGGTCGCGGGCACCCTCATGACCGTCAAACTGGCGCTTTCCGCGCTGGCGGTTGGTCTGGTGCTCGGCCTGCTCGGTGCATTGGCCAGGACTTCTTCCATCAAGCCGCTGCAATGGCTCGGTGGCACCTATTCCACCCTCGTGCGCGGGGTCCCGGAGTTGCTCTGGGTCCTGCTGATCTACTTCGGCACGGTCAACCTGATGCGCGCCCTCGGTGAATGGTTGGGCTATCCCGAGCTGGAGCTGAACGCCTTCGCCGCCGGCACCATCGCCCTCGGCCTGTGCTTCGGCTCCTACGCCACCGAAGTGTTCCGCGGCGCCATCCTGGCCATTCCCAAAGGGCACAGAGAGGCCGGTATGGCCCTCGGATTGTCCAGCGGACGTATTCTCTGGCGCGTGATCCTGCCGCAGATGTGGCGCATCGCCCTGCCGGGCCTGGGCAACCTGTTCATGATCCTGATGAAGGACACCGCACTGGTCTCCGTGATCGGCCTCGAGGAAATCATGCGCCGTTCGCAGATCGCCGTGACCGCCAGCAAACAGCCTTTCACCTTCTACATGGTGGCCGCCTTCATCTACCTGGGCCTGACCATCCTCGCGATGATCGGCATGCACTGGCTTGAGAAGCGCGCAAGCCGTGGCTTCAAGCGGAGCGCAGCATGAACTGGGAAGTCATCCTCAAATACCTGCCGCAACTGTCCCAGGGTGCCATCCTGACCCTGGAACTGGTTGCCATCGCGGTGATCGCCGGCCTGATCCTCGCGGTGCCAATGGGCATCGCACGTGCATCGCGCCACTGGTACGTGCGCGCCCTGCCCTACGGCTACATCTTCTTCTTCCGCGGTACGCCGCTGCTGGTGCAATTGTTCCTGGTCTACTACGGCCTGGCGCAATTCGAAGCGGTCCGCAAAGGCCCGCTGTGGCCCTACCTGCGCGACCCGTTCTGGTGCGCCGTGATCACCATGACCATGCACACCGCGGCCTACATCGCGGAAATCCTGCGTGGCGCCATCCAGGCCGTTCCGCCGGGTGAGATCGAGGCAGCCCGGGCCCTCGGCATGTCGCGCTTCCAGGCACTGGTCTACATCATCCTGCCGCGCGCCGCGCGCATTGGCCTGCCCGCCTACAGCAACGAAGTGATCCTGATGATCAAGGCCAGCGCCCTGGCCAGTACCGTGACCCTGCTGGAACTCACCGGCATGGCACGGACCATCATCGCCCGCACCTACTTGCCGGTGGAGATCTTCTTCGCGGCCGGTCTCTTCTACCTGCTGATGGCGTACGTGCTGGTTCGTGCCTTCCGCGTGCTTGAGCGCAAGCTGCGCGTGGATGCCCTGCAGGGCCGCTGACCTCGACCGCTCCTCGTCCCCGGATGAGGAGCGGCTTTGGTGGCGCTATAATCGCCGCCCCTGATTGCCAATCGCTTCGCCAGCATGACCAGCCCCGCGCCCCTCCGAGGCCCGCATTTGCGGGAACGCTTCGCCGCCCTGAATGAGTTCCTCCGCGAGCATCAGGCAATCTGGCGCCCAATCCCCTTTATCGAACCTCGCTTGCCCTGGGAAAACCAACTTCCCGAACTGGCCGCATGGCTCCTCGAACGCACCCTCGCCGATGCTGACGCCATCCACAACCATCCTGAAGAGCTCAACGCGCCAGCACCTTACCCACAGCTTGCAGCGCGTTCTGTCGAACTCTGCCGTCTAGGTGAGCTTCCCGCCGTACGTGCCGAGACGCTGCCCCACGCGTTCATGGTGGACGTCCCGGGACGTAAATGGCAGCAGATCGACGCTTTCGCCAGCCGACTTGGGTTTCGCCAGCCCCCTGAACACTGGCTCGACTGGTGCGCCGGCAAGGGGCATCTCGGTCGACGCCTGGCCCATGACGGCACACAGCTGACCTGCATCGAGCTCGACCCGCAGCTGGTCGCTGGCGGCCAGCAACTCAGCCAACGCCTGGGCCTCGCCGCCGAACACCGTGAACAGGACGCCCTGGCAGACGACGCCTTGCGCCACCTGACGGCCGAACACACTGTGGTCGCCCTGCATGCCTGTGGCGATCTCCACGTGCGCCTGCTGCAACTGGCCAGCGAGACCGGTTGCCGCCAACTGGCGGTCGCCCCTTGTTGCTACAACCGCATCCGGACGCCGGTCTATGAGCCACTCTCCGAGACGGCCAAGGCTTCCGCACTGCAACTCAGCCAGACCGACCTGCGCCTGTCCCTCAGCGAAACCGTCACCGCCGGCGCCCGCGTCCGCCGGCAGCGCGACCAGTCCATGGCACGCCGCCTGGCCTTCGACCTGTTGCAACGAGAACTGACGGGGGAAGACCGCTATCTTCCCGTTCCCTCCCTCGCAACCAGTTGGCTGGACAAGTCATTCCCGGATTTCTGCCGCGATCTCTGCGAACTCAAGCAACTCCCCACCCCTGCTGACCGCGACTGGCAGTCGCTGGAAACCGCAGGCTGGCAACGCCTTGCCATAGTCCGCAATCTGGAGCTCCCCCGCAGCCTGTTCCGCCGCCCCCTGGAACTCTGGCTGGTGCTGGATCGCGCCCTGTTCCTCGAAGAGCAGGGCTACCAGGTCACGCTCGGCAGCTTCTGCCCTTCCCAGCTCACGCCGCGGAACGTCCTGCTGCTGGCCGAGCGCTGAGCCTTACCCACAGAAGCTGTGGATAACATTGTTGATGAAATCTGGGCGAACCATTGAAATGCCTTTCTCTGCTCAATCGGAGCCTGGCGATCATTTTTTGATCTCACCAAGAAACCCGAATAAATACAGAAGCTTGCTAAATTCCGAGACGCAGCGCACAAATTTCCAGAACCGACGCACCAGAACACATCACCTTTGTGCATAAGCCGATGGCCGCTGATGCTGGAAACCTCCTCAACCTGCTTCGAAGAGGTTTACTCGCACCGCCCAATCGCTATAATGGCGGCCCCTTCTGGCCGGTATAGCTCAGCTGGTAGAGCAACTGACTTGTAATCAGTAGGTCCCGGGTTCGATTCCTGGTGCCGGCACCATAAAGTCCAAACGCAAAGACCCGCTCAGCAGCGGGTCTTTGCGCTTCCGCATACCGATTTATTCGTCAGTCCCCCACCGGAACATCCGCCTGCCCTGGATTGCGCAACCTGCAATGGGCACCAGACACAAAGTACCTCCGACTACTAACGGGATTCGAGCTGCGCCACTGGAGCAGTAACTCCACCAGCTTTTGGCAGCCAAGCTCCAGCTGAAGTAGCAGCCTACCTGAGGTACCATTGCGAGAATCTTTGACGGTACAGCGTCTGCCGGTTGGCAACATTCCGCGGAAGGAAATCTATATGCGAATTTTAGTGACCGGCGGAGCCGGTTTCATTGGCTCTGCACTTATCCGCCATCTCATGGTGGAGACGGCACACCAAGTCCTCAATGTGGATAAACTGACCTACGCGGGTAATCTCGAGTCACTGTTGGCAGTAGAGGACAATCCACGTTACGAATTCCTGCAGGCCGACATCGCTGACAGCGCGCAAATCACTGCTGCGCTTACACGCTTCCAGCCCGACGCTGTCATGCATCTTGCTGCCGAATCCCATGTCGATCGATCCATCGATGGTCCAGCAGCATTCATCCAGACCAACATCGTCGGCACCTATAGCCTGCTGGAAAGTGTCCGCGCCTATTGGCTTGGCCTTGATGCAGAGCGCAAGGCTGCTTTCCGCTTCCACCACATTTCCACCGACGAGGTATATGGCGACCTGCATGGCGCCGATGACCTCTTCACCGAAACCACACCCTATGCACCCAGTTCGCCCTACTCCGCCAGCAAGGCGGCCTCGGACCACTTGGTCCGTGCCTGGCAGCGCACCTATGGCCTGCCGGTCCTGTTGACGAACTGCTCGAACAACTACGGCCCCTATCACTTCCCCGAGAAGTTGATTCCGCTGATGATCCTCAACGCCCTCGAAGGGAAGCCGCTGCCGGTCTACGGCAATGGCCAGCAAATCCGCGACTGGCTGTTCGTCGAGGACCACGCGCGTGCGCTGGTCGAAGTGGTTACCCGCGGTGAGGTGGGTGAAACCTACAACATTGGCGGTCACAACGAACAAAAGAACCTCGATGTGGTTCGTGCTATCTGCGCCTTGCTGGACGAACTAGCGCCGCAGAAGCCGGCCGGTATCAATCACTTCGATGAACTGATCACGTTCGTCAAGGACCGGCCGGGACACGACCTGCGCTACGCCATCGACGCCGGCAAGATCGAGCGTGAGCTCGGCTGGAAACCTCAGGAAACTTTCGAGAGCGGTCTGCGCAAGACGGTCGAGTGGTACCTGTCCAACCTGGAATGGTGCCGTCGCGTGCAAGACGGCAGTTATCAAAGAGAAAGATTGGGAGCAACAGAATGAAAGGAATAATCCTCGCCGGCGGTTCCGGCACTCGACTGCATCCTATTACCCTAGGTGTTTCCAAGCAGCTCCTGCCAATCTACGACAAGCCGATGATCTATTACCCGATCTCGGTACTTATGCTCGCCGGCATCCGCGAAATTCTGATTATCTCCACACCTCAGGACCTTCCGCAGTATCGCAACCTGCTGGGTGACGGCAGCGCGTTCGGGGTGGCCTTCACTTATGCTGTCCAGCCATCGCCTGACGGGCTCGCACAAGCCTTCATCATTGGCGAAGACTTTGTAGGTGACGACTCCGTTTGTCTAATCCTTGGCGACAACATCTTCCATGGCACTTACTTCAGGGACATGTTGAAACGCGCCGCCAGCCACCAGACGGGGGCTACAGTCTTCGGTTACTGGGTGAAGGATCCGGAGCGTTTCGGCGTCGTTGAGTTCGATGGCGAGGGCAAGGCGCTGTCGATCGAAGAAAAGCCCAAACAGCCCAAATCGCCCTACGCGGTAACTGGCCTGTACTTCTACGACAATGACGTGATCAAACTGGCCAAGGCAGTCAAACCTTCCGCACGCGGCGAGTTGGAGATCACCGATATCAACAACGCCTATCTCCAGCGTGGTGATCTTCGCGTCGAACGTTTTGGTCGTGGTTTCGCCTGGCTGGATACCGGTACCCACGACAGCCTGCTGGATGCGTCGCAGTATGTGCAGACCATCGAACATCGCCAGGGTTTGAAGGTCGCCTGCCTGGAAGAAATTGCTTTCCAGAACGGCTGGATCACCAAAGAAAGGCTACTTGAGCAGGCCAAGGCCTTCGGCAAGACTGGCTACGGACAGTACTTGCTCAAGCTGGCCGGGGAGCATGAGTGAAAATCGTTGAGACTCAATTGACCGATGTTCTCGTGCTCGAGCCCAAAGTGTTCGGCGATGATCGCGGCTTTTTCTTTGAAAGCTTCAATGCTCGATCTTTTGCAGAAGCAACCGGCGTTACACGTGACTTCGTCCAGGACAACCACTCGCGTTCCCTGCGTGGTGTCCTGCGAGGGCTTCATTACCAGTTACAGCAGCCGCAGGGAAAACTGGTACGAGTAACCGCGGGTGAAGTCTTCGATGTTGCAGTAGATCTACGTCGCAGCTCGCCGAGTTTTGGCAAATGGGCCGGTATCGTTCTCTCCGCCGAAAACAAGCGCCAGCTGTGGGTCCCCGAGGGGTTCGCGCACGGCTTCGTGGTCCTCAGCGATTACGCCGAGTTCCTCTACAAGACCACCGACTACTACGCCCCTGAGCATGAGCGCTGCATTCGCTGGGACGATCCCGATCTCGCCATCGACTGGCCGCTGACCGAGGCGCCGCAGCTGTCCGCCAAGGACCAGGCCGGGGTCAACTTCCAGGACGCGGACCTGTTCGCATGAAGATTCTGGTAACCGGCAATAGCGGTCAGGTGGCGCGGGAACTCCAGCTCGCCCTCGCCGGCAAGGCAGCGGTCGTCTCCCTGGGGCGTGACCGGCTCGATCTTGCCCATCCCGAGCAGATTCGCCAGCAGGTCCGTGCCCTGGCGCCCGACCTGCTGATCAACGCCGCCGCCTACACCGCGGTGGACCAGGCCGAGACCGATGCGGACGCCGCCGTCGCGATCAACGCCACGGCCCCCGGCGTACTCGCTGAAGAGGCCGCCGCCCTCGGCATTCCGCTGTTCCACTACTCCACCGACTACGTCTTTGACGGTGCCAAGACCGGCCGCTACGTCGAGGACGACCCGACCCAGCCGCTGGGCGTCTACGGCACCAGCAAACTGGCTGGCGAACAGGCGATCCAGGCCGTCGGCGGGCAGTACCTGATATTGCGCACCAGCTGGGTTTATTCGCTGCACGGGCGCAACTTCCTGCTCACCATGCAGCGCCTGCTGCAGGAGCGCGAAGAGCTGCGCGTGGTGGATGACCAGGTGGGGGCGCCGACCTGGGCTGGCAGCATCGCCCAGGCCACGGCCCAGTTGATCGATCAGTGGCAGGCGGGCAATCGCCATTGGGGCGTCTATCACCTGACCAACCGCGGTGAGACCTCCTGGTTCGGCTTTGCCAGTGCCATCGCTGACCAGTTGAAAGCCGCCGGCAGGCCCTGTGCTCGCCTGGTTCCGATTCCATCCAGTGAGTACCCGACGCCGGCCCGGCGCCCGCTGAATTCGCGGCTGGATGGCCGCAAGCTGGCGAACGACTGGCAGGTCAGGCTGCCCGATTGGCGTACAGCCCTGGCCGAGTGCCTCCGCCAGCCGCGTTGACCCTCGGGGAGGCGCTCGCTCCTCCCCCGTGGTTTCCACCTCTCGTATCAGCCACGCCACGGGTCCCGGGCGTCGATGCCATAATGCGTCTCATCGACCGGCACACAGTGATCGCATGACTGCCACCCCCATTCCCCACCGCCCACGCTGGCGCAGCCTGGTGCTCTTGGCGCTGCTGCTGGCGCCGCTGTTCTGGCCGCTGCAGCATTTCAGCGAGCGCTACTACAGCGAGTCCCTGGCTGAGCAGAATCGCCAGACCCTCGACCTGTACGTCGCCAACCTGCTCGGCACCCTGCACCGCTACGAGGTGCTGCCGCCCATCCTGGCCGACCTGCCACCGTTGCGGGACCTGCTTGCCGCGCCCGATAGCGAAACCCTGCAGGCCGAAGCCAATCGCGTGCTGGCTGAAGTTCGGGGGAACACAGGGGCCGATGTGATCTACCTGATGAGCCCCGCCGGCCTCACCCTGAGCTCTTCCAACTGGGATCAGGCAGACAGTTTCGTCGGCCGCAGCTTTCCTTTCCGCCCTTACTTCCGCGAAGCCCTCGCAGGCAAGCAGGGCCGCTTCTTCGGCCTCGGCACCACCTCGCGCAAGCGCGGTTACTTCTTCGCCAGCCCGGTACGCGACGGCACACAGATCATCGGCATCCTCGTGGTGAAGGTGGATCTGGACGACGCGGAAACCCTCTGGGGCAAGACTCCGGAGCAGCTCATGGTGACCGATGCCAATGGCGTGGTGATCATCTCCTCGCGCAGCGACTGGCGCTTCCATGCCACGCGCCCGCTGGATAATGCCGAACGCTCAGCGATAGTCGCCAACCAGCCCTACCCGACCCAGGCGCCGCCACCGTTGAAACTGGACGACAGCGCCTGGCTTACCCAGAGCCGCGAGCTCCGTGAAACCGGGCTGACCGCCAGCATCCTGGCCCCGCGCCAACTCGTGGACCGCCAGGTGACTACCACTGTCGCCATTGGTGGCGCTACGTTGCTGACCCTGCTGCTGCTGCTCGGCCTGATGATGCAGCGCCGCCGTCACTACCTGGATCGCATCGCCCTCGACGCCAGTGCCCGCCGCGAGCTGGAAATGCGCGTGCTGGAACGCACCCAGGACCTCGAGGCGCTGAACAGCCGATTGAAAGACGAGGTGCTGGAGCGCGAGCAGGCGCAGCAGGAGCTGGTCAGCGCCCAGGACGAACTGGTGCAGGCGAGCAAACTGTCTGCCCTGGGCACCATGTCGGCGAGCATCAGCCACGAGCTGAACCAGCCCTTGGCGGCGATCCGCAGCTATGCCGACAACGCCGGGGTTCTGCTGGACCACCAGCGCCTCGACGACGCCCGCGGCAACCTGCGCCAGATCAGCGAACTGACCGGCCGCATGGCGTCGATCATCGCCCACCTCCGCGCCTTTGCCCGTCGCGATCGTCACGCACCGGAAAGTGTCGCGCTGCAGCCGGCCCTCGACGATGCCCTGGCCCTCGTCGCACAACGCCGCCGGGCCATGGACGTGGAGCTGATCCGCGATCTGCCGGACGCGCCGCTCTGGGTCCAGGCCGGTGAAACGCGCCTGCGCCAGGTTCTCGGCAACCTGCTCGCCAATGCCCTCGATGCGCTCAAGGAGAAACCTCATCCGCGGCGCATCTGGTTGAGTGCCAAAACCACTGCCGACGGTGTGGAGCTGCACCTGCGCGACAACGGCCCCGGCTTTTCCGAAGAAGCCCTGCGCCATGCCCGCGAGCCCTTCTTCACCACCAAGACCAGCGCCCAGGGCCTTGGCCTGGGCCTTGCCATCTGCGATAGCCTGATGCGCGCCCTTGGCGGCGAGTTGCTGTTCGCCAACCACCCTGACGGTGGCGCCCTGCTCACCCTGCGCATGCGCAACGCCGCCCCCGGCGTCATCCCACAGCCCCCTGAGGACCTCTCTGCATGACCAACGCCCTCGATGCCCGAACCCAGGTGCTGCTGATCGACGATGACCCGCACCTGCGCCAGGCCCTCAGCCAGACCCTCGACCTGGCGGGGCTCAAGGTGCAAGCCCTCGGCGATGCCCAGGGCGTGGCGGAGAAGATCGACAAGGATTGGCCGGGCGTGGTGGTCACCGATATCCGCATGCCCGGCATCGACGGCCTCGAATTGCTGAAGCAACTGCGCGAACGCGATCCCGATCTGCCGGTGTTGCTGATCACCGGCCACGGTGATGTTCCGCTGGCCGTCCAGGCCATGCGCGCAGGCGCCTATGACTTCCTGGAGAAACCCTTCCCCAGCGACCAGTTACTGGACAGCGTGCACCGCGCCCTGGACCTGCGCCGCCTGGTGCTGGAGAACCGCAGCCTGCGCATGGCCCTGTCCGATCGCCAGCAACTCAGCGGTCGCCTCGTAGGACAGTCGCCCGCCATGCAACGGTTGCGCGAGCAGATCGGCGCCCTCGCCGCCACCAATGCCGACGTGCTCATCCTGGGTGAAACCGGAGCCGGCAAAGAGGTGGTAGCGCGCGCCCTGCACGATCTGTCGGCGCGCCGCGACGGGCCCTTCGTCGCCATCAACGCCGGCGCCCTGGCCGAATCGGTCGTGGAGAGCGAGCTGTTCGGCCACGAGCAAGGTGCGTTCACCGGCGCGCAGAAGCGCCGCATCGGCAAGTTCGAGTTCGCCAATGGCGGCACGGTCTTCCTCGATGAGATCGAAAGCATGAGCCTGGACGTCCAGGTCAAGCTGTTGCGCCTGCTGCAGGAACGCGTCGTGGAGCGCCTCGGCGCCAACCAACTGATCCCGCTGGATATCCGCGTGATCGCCGCGACCAAGGAGGACCTGCGCCACGCCGCCGACCAGGGCCGGTTCCGCGCCGACCTCTACTACCGCCTGAACGTGGCCAGCCTGCGCATTCCGCCCCTGCGTGAACGCGGTGAGGACGCCCTGGCGCTGTTCCAGAATTTCGCCGACGCCGCCCGCAGTCGCCACGGCGCCGCCCCGCGCAGCCTCGATAGCAGCCAGCGCGCCTTGTTGCTGACCCACGGCTGGCCGGGCAATGTACGGGAGTTGCAGAACGCCGCGGAACGCTTCGCCCTGGGCCTGGACCTGAACCTGGACAACGCGCCCGCCCACTTGCCGAAGGTGGAAGGCGGCCTGAGTGATCAGGTCGAGGCCTTCGAGCGCGCGCTGATCGCGGCCGAACTGACCCGTCCCCATGGCTCGTTGCGCAGCCTGGCCGAAGCGCTCGGCCTGCCGCGCAAAACGCTCTCGGACAAGTTGCGCAAGCACAATCTCAGCTTCAGTGGCGGGAATCCCGCAGAAGAGCAGGACTGATCGGCAAGACTCCGCTCATCCGTTACTCACCTGGGCACGAAGGAGCCCGGAGCAGAGCGGTCGCCACAGGGTGGCACAAGGCTTGCCATCTAAACGGTAATCCCTGCAGTGCGCAGGGTCAGGAGGGTGGCCCCGCGAGGGTCTGGCCTCTCCCCAAGCCAGCCACAAGCCAGCCATGGGGTTCTCCTCTCGACGCCACGAGCCAAGCCCGGTGGCACCCCACCCAGCTACCCGCCGGGTGATCGAAGCCCGGCCCAGTGCCGGGCTTCTTCATTTATGAGGCTCATGGGCGTTCGAGTACAAAGCGTTCCAGGTCCACCGGATGACCGGGCGCAACGCCCAGCCTTTCCCGCAGGTCGGCATAGGCTTTTTCGAAGTCGGCGCGCAATTCGGGCATCGCGGCAAGCCCCGGGCGGAAGCCGTATTTGCGCAATCGCAACCCAGCGCTGTGAAGGAAGTTGTAGGCGACGTCGCCGTGCAGGGAAAAGCGCTCATGCACCGGTTTTCCCGCGATCTGCCCATGCAGTTCGAAGTTGACGAATGGGTCTCTTCCGCGTTTTTCGATGTCGTAATCCAGCGCCAAGTCAAAGGCCGGAATTCGTCCTACGGGCGCTCGACTGATGGCAATTTGTCCTACTTTGAACATGTTTCCTCCTCTCGAAATTTCTACCCCTTCCTAGTCCAAAAAACCCTCCTTATAGCGAAATCTCACTACAAAAATATGTAATTTCCTACAAGGAATATGGGCCATTTCTGTAGCAATCCAATTCGTGCAAGTTGCAACTTGAAGGCTCGGCAAAACCGGCTAGTTTGTATTAGGCATTGCCCGGGATGGCATGCCGAGCCCTCTAAATTGCTCGTTCTGGGCAGCGATCTGCAGTAACTCCCTCCCATCTACGACAGTAAGGAAATTGTCTGCATGACTCATTAGCTAGCTATTGATCTGGATCAGAACGCGGTCAACAGGCCAAGCGCTCAATAAGCACAGTTCCTACTCCGGATGGAGGTGCAAGATGTCTGAATCGTCCGACAAACTTAAACTAGGCGCCCTGGTCGCGCTGGTTGTCGGTTCAATGGTGGGCGGGGGTATTTTCTCGTTACCGCAGAACATGGCGGCCAGTGCCGATGTCGGCGCCATTCTTATCGGCTGGGGCATTACCGCGGTGGGCATGCTCACCTTGGCATTCGTCTTCCAGACCCTGGCCAATCGCAAGCCGAACCTTGATGGCGGGGTGTATGCCTACGCCAAGGCCGGATTCGGCGACTACATGGGCTTTTCCTCGGCTTGGGGCTACTGGATCAGTGCCTGGCTGGGTAACGTCGGCTACTTCGTGCTGCTGTTCAGCACCCTCGGCTACTTCTTCCCGATCTTCGGCGAAGGCAACACGCTCGCAGCCATCATCGGTGCCTCCATCGTCCTCTGGGCCGTGCACTTCCTGGTGCTACGCGGAATCAAGGAAGCAGCCTTCATCAACATGGTGACCACCGTAGCCAAGGTGGTGCCGCTGTTCCTGTTCATCCTCATCTGCCTGTTCGCCTTCAAGCTGGACATCTTCACCGCTGACATCTGGGGTTCGAAGAACATCGAACTGGGCAGCGTGATGAACCAGGTGCGCAACATGATGCTGGTCACCGTCTGGGTGTTCATCGGCATCGAAGGCGCGAGCATCTTCTCCGCACGGGCCGAAAAGCGCAGCGACGTCGGCAAGGCCACGGTGCTGGGCTTCGTCATCGTGTTGCTGCTCCTGGTACTGGTCAACGTGCTGTCCCTCGGCATCATGACGCAGCCGGAACTGGCCAAACTGCAGAACCCGTCCATGGCGGCGGTGCTCGAACACGTGGTCGGTCACTGGGGCGCCGTGCTGATCAGCGTCGGTCTGGTCATCTCCCTGGTCGGTGCCCTGCTTTCCTGGGTGCTGCTCTGCGCCGAGATTCTCTTCGCCGCAGCCAAGGACCACACCATGCCGGCCTTCATCCGCAAGGAGAACGCCAACCAGGTCCCGGCCAACGCCCTGTGGCTGACCAACGCCATGGTGCAGGTGTTCCTGATCATCACGCTGTTCAGCGCCAGCACCTACCTGTCGCTGATCTACCTGGCGACTTCCATGATCCTGGTGCCCTACCTGTGGTCCGCTGCCTACGCGGTGCTGCTGCCGCTGCGTGGCGAGACCTACGAGCAGGACGCCAAGGACCGCAGCAAAGACCTGGTCATCGCCCTCATCGCCCTGGTCTACGCCGTCTGGCTGCTGTACGCCGGCGGCATCAAGTACCTGCTGCTCTCCGCCCTGCTCTATGCACCGGGCGTGATCCTCTTTGCCAAGGCCAAACGGGAAGTTGGCCAACCGGTATTCACCAATGTCGAGAAGCTGATCTTCGCCGCCGTGGTAATCGGCGCGGTCGTGGCCGCCTACGGGCTCTACGACGGCTTCCTGACCCTGTAACTTGTAAGGAGACCTGCCATGTCCAAAGTAAAACTCGGCGTTCATTCGGAGGCCGGCAAGCTTCATAAGGTAATGGTCTGCTCGCCGGGACTCGCGCATATGCGCCTGACCCCCAACAACTGCGACGAGCTGCTTTTCGATGATGTGATCTGGGTAAACCAGGCCAAACGCGACCACTTCGACTTCGTCACCAAGATGCGTGAGCGCGGCATCGATGTACTGGAGATGCACAACCTGCTCACCGACATCGTGCAGAACAAGGAAGCCCTGAAGTGGATCCTTGATCGCAAGCTCACCAACGACCAGGTCGGCGTTGGTCTGGTTAACGAAGTGCGCTCCTGGATCGAAGGCCTGGAGCCGCGCAAGATTGCCGAGTTCCTCATCGGCGGCGTCGCCGGCTCCGACCTGCCGGAAAGCGAAGGCGTCAGCGCGATCAAGATGTATCGCGACTATCTGGGCCACTCCAGCTTCATCCTCCCGCCGCTGCCCAACACCCAGTTCACCCGTGACACCACCTGCTGGATTTACGGCGGCGTGACCCTCAATCCGATGTACTGGCCGGCCCGTCGCCAGGAAACCCTGCTGACCTCCGCCATCTACAAGTTCCACCCGACCTTCACCGAGGCCGAGTTCGAGGTCTGGTACGGCGACCCTGACAAGGATCATGCGGCGTCCACCCTCGAGGGCGGCGACGTGATGCCTATCGGCAACGGCGTGGTACTGATCGGCATGGGCGAGCGGACTTCCCGCCAGGCCATCGGCCAACTGGCCCAGGCGCTGTTCAGCAAGGGTGCGGCGCAGAAAATCGTCGTCGCCGGGCTGCCCAAGTCCCGTGCCGCCATGCACCTGGACACCGTGTTCACCTTCTGCGACCGCGACCTGGTCACCGTCTTCCCTGAAGTGGTCAAGGAAATCGTGCCCTTCGTCCTGCGCCCGGATGAAAGCCGCCCGTACGGCATCGACATCCGCCGCGAAGACAAGGACTTCATCTCGGTGGTCGCCGAGTCCCTCAACCTGAAGAAACTGCGTGTGGTGCAAACCGGCGGTGACGCCTTCGAAGCCGAACGCGAGCAGTGGGACGACGGCAACAACGTGGTCTGCCTGGAGCCCGGCGTGGTGGTCGGCTACGACCGCAACACCTACACCAACACCCTGCTGCGCAAGGCCGGTGTCGAAGTCGTCACCATCAGCGCCAGCGAACTGGGCCGCGGCCGTGGCGGCGGCCACTGCATGACCTGCCCGATCCTGCGCGACCCTATCGATTACTGAGTTCATACCCCTGGCGGCTCCCAACCCGGAGCCGCCCGCCCCGCCAGCCAAAAGCTGTTCTGACGGAGCCTGGTTTCAAGTTACTCACAAGGAGAAAGAATCATGGCTTTCAACATGCACAACCGTAACCTGCTCAGCCTCATGCACCACAGCACCCGCGAGCTGCGTTACCTGCTCGACCTCTCCCGCGACCTCAAGCGCGCCAAGTACACCGGTACCGAGCAACAGCACCTCAAGGGCAACAACATCGCGCTGATCTTCGAGAAAACCTCGACCCGCACCCGTTGCGCCTTCGAAGTGGCCGCCTATGACCAGGGCGCCAACGTTACCTACATCGATCCGAATTCCTCGCAGATCGGCCACAAGGAGAGCATGAAGGACACCGCTCGCGTGCTTGGCCGCATGTACGACGCCATCGAGTACCGTGGCTTCAAGCAGGAAATCGTCGAAGAGCTCGCCAAGTACGCCGGCGTACCGGTGTTCAACGGCCTGACCGACGAATACCACCCGACCCAGATGCTGGCCGACGTGCTGACCATGCGTGAGCACAGCGACAAGCCGCTGCACGAAATCAGCTATGCCTACCTGGGCGACGCCCGCAACAACATGGGTAACTCCCTCCTGCTGATCGGCGCCAAGCTCGGCATGGACGTGCGCATTGCCGCACCCAAGGAACTGTGGCCGACCGACGAGCACGTCGCCGCCTGCAAGAAGTTCGCGGAAGAAAGCGGTGCACGCATCCTCATCACTGACGATCCGAAGGAAGCGGTCAAGGGCGTTGACTTCATCCACACCGACGTCTGGGTTTCCATGGGCGAGCCGGTGGAAGCCTGGGGCGAACGCATCCAGGAACTGCTGCCCTACCAGGTCAACATGGACATGATGAAAGCGGCCGGCAATCCGCGCGTGAAGTTCATGCACTGCCTGCCGGCGTTCCACAACAGCGAAACCAAGGTCGGTAAGGATATCGCCGCGAAGTACCCGAACCTGAAGAACGGTATTGAAGTCACCGAAGACGTCTTCGAGTCGCCGTACAACATCGCCTTCGAGCAAGCGGAAAACCGCATGCACACCATCAAGGCGATCCTCGTTTCGACCCTCGCCGACATGTAAGTCCCGATACGCCCCGGACCGCGACGCGCTCGCCGGTCCGGGACGCATTCCATCCCCAGGAGGAAATCAATATGCGTATCGTCGTCGCATTGGGCGGTAACGCCTTGCTGCGTCGTGGCGAGCCCATGACTGCCGACAACCAGCGCGCCAACGTCAAGATCGCCGCCGAGCAGATTGCCAAGGTCGCGCCGGGCAACGAACTGGTAATCGCCCACGGCAACGGCCCGCAGGTCGGCCTGCTGGCGCTGCAGGGCGCTTCGTACGACAAGGTCGCGCCCTACCCGCTGGACGTTCTCGGCGCAGAGACCGAAGGCATGATCGGCTACATGATCGAACAGGAAATGGGCAACCTGCTGCCGTTCGAAGTGCCGTTCGCCACCATCCTCACCCAGGTCGAAGTCGATGCCAAAGACCCGGCCTTCCAGAATCCGACCAAACCCATCGGCCCGGTCTACTCCAAGGAGGAGGCGGAAGCCCTGGCCAAGGAGAAGGGCTGGAGCATCGCCCCCGACGGCGACAAGTTCCGCCGTGTGGTCGCCAGCCCGCGTCCGAAGCGCATCTTCGAGATTCGCCCGGTCAAATGGCTGCTGGAGAAAGGCACCATCGTCATCTGCGCAGGCGGTGGCGGCATCCCGACCATGTACGACGAGTCGGGCAAGAAGCTCTCCGGCGTCGAGGCGGTAATCGACAAGGACCTCTGCTCCTCGTTGCTGGCCCAGGAGCTCAATGCCGACGTGCTGATCATCGCCACCGACGTGGACGCGGCCTATATCGACTGGGGCAAGCCCACTCAGAAAGCCATCGCCCAGGCCCACCCGGACGAACTGGAACGCCTCGGCTTCGCCGCTGGCTCCATGGGTCCGAAAGTCCAGGCCGCCATGGAGTTCGCCCGCAGCACCGGCAAGGATGCGGTCATCGGCTCCCTGGAAAACATCGTCGCGATCACCGAAGGCAAGTCCGGTACCCGCATCAGCACCAGCAAGACCGGTATCGAATACCGCTGATCCGCAATCGCCACTACCCTGTGGGAGCGAATTCATTCGCGAATGAATTCGCTCCCACAAACGATTTTTCCCTTTCGTCCGCTACTCCCAAACTCCCGCCGAATGACCAAAGGAGTGACTTGATAGTCACACCCCGCGTCAGGTAGACATCCCGTTCATTCGAGCTGCCACCTGGCTCATGCCACCTGGCCCATGACGCTTGACCCCGCAAATTGCCGCCCCGACACGCGGCGCCCCGTGGGCAAGCCATCCCGCCGGCATGAGATGGTCTTTTTGAGGAGTTTCCGAGAGATGTCCCGACTTCCAGTGATTGTGGGTTTTGGCGGCTACAACGCGGCTGGGCGAAGCTCGTTCCACCACGGCTTCCGCCGCATCGTGATCGAGACCCTGGACGCCCAGGCCCGTCAGGAAACCCTGGCCGGCCTCGCTGTGATGACAAAGCTGGTATCGGTGACCGATGGCCAGTATCTCGATGCCGACGGCAAGGTCCTGACCCTGGCAGAGATCGAAGCCCGCTACGCCGCCGAGATCCTCGACGCGACCCTGGTTCGCCGCATCGGCAAGCAGCACCTGGATGTAGACGCCGCTCACTGGCACAAGAACCTCAGTGTTTCGGCCACCGATGGCCAGGCCCTCAACTTCATCACCTCGCGCAAACAACTCCCCGAGCCGCTGCCGGCCAACTGGGACGTGGAAACCCTGGACAACGGTGAAGTGCGCGTGACCCTGAAGGGCACCTCCGACTTCAAGGTGGACAGCTACCGCGAGCTGCCGGTGAAGTCCGCCGGCCAACTGCCCACCGGTTTCGAGCCGGGTGAGCTGTACAACTCCCGCTTCCACCCGCGCGGCCTGCAGATGTCGGTGGTCGCGGCGACCGACGCCATCCGTTCCATCGGCCTGCCGTGGAAGGACATCGTCGACCGCGTGCAGCCCGACGAAATCGCCGTGTTCTCCGGCAGCATCATGAGCCAGCTGGACGAGTTCGGATTCGGCGGCATGATGCAGTCGCGCCTCAAGGGCAGCCGCGTCACCGCCAAGCAGTGTCCGCTTGGCCTGAACACCATGCCCGCCGACTTCATCAACGCCTACGTGCTGGGCAGCGTCGGCACCACCGGCAGCGTCACCGGTGCGTGCGCCACCTTCCTCTACAACCTGCAGAAGGGCATCGAGCTCATCACCTCCGGCCATGCCCGTGTGGTCCTGGTGGGCAACGCCGAGGCGCCCATCAATCAGGAATGCATCGACGGCTACGGCGCCATGGGCGCCCTGGCGACCGAGGAAGGCCTGCGCCAGGTCGGCGGCCGCGAGGACGTCGACTTCCAACGCGCCAGCCGCCCCTTCGGCGAAAACTGTGGCTTCACCCTGGCCGAGTCCAGCCAGTACGTGGTGCTGATGGACGACGCGCTGGCCCTGGAACTGGGCGCGGATATCCATGGCGCAGTGACCGATGTGTTCATCAACGCCGACGGCTTCAAGAAATCCATCTCCGCTCCCGGCCCGGGCAACTACCTGACCCTGGCCAAGGCCGTGGCTGCCGCCACCCAGCTGATCGGCCCGGATGGCGTGCGCGAGCGCAGCTTCGTCCATGCCCACGGCTCCAGCACCCCGGCCAACCGCGTCACCGAATCCGAGCTGCTGGACCGCGTTGCCGGTGCGTTCGGCATCGAAGGATGGCCTGTTGCGGCGGTCAAGGCCTACGTCGGTCACTCCCTGGCCACCGCCAGTGGCGACCAGGTGATCGCTGCCCTGGGCACCTTCAAGTACGGCATCCTGCCCGGCATCAAGACCATCGACCGCGTGGCGGACGACGTGCACCGCCAGCACCTGTCAATCGAAACCCGCGACCGGGTCCTGGGCGATCACCACCTGGACGTCTGCTTCATCAACTCCAAGGGCTTCGGCGGCAACAACGCCACCGGCGTGGTCATTTCCCCGCGCCTGGCCGAGAAGATGCTGAAAAAGCGCCATGGCGAAGCGGCCTTCTCCGCCTACAGCGCCAAGCGCGAGCAGACCCGCGCCAACGCCGAGGAGTACGATCGCCGCGCGCGCCTGGGCGAGCTGGACATCATCTACAACTTCGGCAACGACCTGATTGACGAGCAACAGATCGAACTGAGCCCCGAAGGTATCCAGGTTCCCGGCTTCGCCCAGACCCTGCGCTACAAGAAAGACGAGCGCTTCGCCGATATGCTCGACTGAGGCGATTTCTGTGGAAAACCGTAGGATGGGTAGAGCCTGCGAAACCCATCGATCGTGATAATGGGTTTCGCTTCGCGCTACGCCATCCTACGAAGATTCTGCGAAGCGACAGCCATGAAAAAGGGCCCCTCGGGGCCCTTTGTCGTTTCCTGTGTTCTCAGTCCAGCGCGCGTGCCAGCTGAATCAGCTCCGCCCGCCATTCGGCGGCAACCGGCAGCGCCAGGAAGGACGGGTTCAGGAAGTTCTCGCGAGCCTCATAGGTAAGGGGCTCACCGGCGAGATTCAGCACCTCGCCTCCCGCACCTTCGAGCACGCCCTGAGCGGCGGCAGTGTCCCACTGGGAAGTGGGCGCCAGGCGCGGATAGCAATCCGCCGACCCTTCGGCCAGCAGGCAGAACTTCAGCGAGCTGCCGATACTGGCCAGCTGCAGATCACCAAAGCGTTCGCACAGCCCCGCCAGCAGGCGCTCCTGCGCCGGGCTCGAATGGCGCTTGCTGGCCACCACGGTGAACGCTTCGTCTGGCGCGATGCGTACCGCGATTTCGTCGGCCTCGTACTCTTCATCCTCACTCCAGGCGCCAAGGCCAGCGCCGCCGTAGTAGCAGCGCCCGATCACCGGCATGCCGACTACGCCGAAAACCACCCGGCCGCCTTCTATCAGCGCCACGTTGACGGTGAACTCTTCGCTGCCGGCGATGAATTCCTTGGTGCCATCCAACGGGTCCACCAGCCACCAGCGCTGCCACTTGGCACGCTCGGCGAGGGGAATGTTGGCCGCCTCTTCTGAAAGCACCGGAATGCTCGCATCCAATGCCGCCAGCCCCGCATCCAGGACTTTGTGAGCGGCGAGATCGGCTGCCGTCACGGGCGAAGCGTCGTCCTTCTCGGTAACGGCCAGGTCACCCCCCCAGAAAGGCAGGATGGCGTCGCCGGCCTGGCGCACCAGTTCGATCACGGCGGGAAGCAAGGGATGGTTCAAGGCTGGTACTCCCCACGTTGGGTCAGGATGTCTCTGGTCAGGTATAGCGCAGCCAGGGCGCGACCCTCGCTGAATTGCTGGTGCTGGGCGAGGCTGGAAAGCTCGCGCAGGCTGATGCGGTCGACCCGCAGCGGTTCCGGCTCATCGCCGGGCAGGCTTTCCTCATAGAGGTCGCGGGCCAGGACCACTTGGATCTTCTGGCTCATGTAGCCGGGGGACAAAGTCAACTCGGTGAGGTGTTCCAGCTTACGCGCGCCGAACCCGGCTTCTTCCTTGAGTTCGCGGTTGGCGGCGGCGAGTACCTCCTCGCCCGGTTCGATCAGCCCCTTGGGCAGGGACAGCTGGTAGTCGTCGGTGCCGGCGCAGTATTCCTCCACCAGCAGCACGTGTTCGGCATCGGCCATGGCTACCACCATCACGGCACCGTAACCGGAGCCCTTGCCCACCAGGCGTTCGTAGGTGCGCTCGACGCCATTGGCGAAGCGCAACTGCAATTCCTCGACACGGAACAGGCGGCTGCTGGCGACTATCTCGCGAGCGAGCACCGTGGGCTTCTGACGCATAACGGACTCCTTGGCATGACCGGCGGGTTATCATACTCCGCCTTTGTCGAATGTCCCCGCCGGAGATTGCGTGCCCGCGACGGCCAGCGACGCAAGGACGACAGCCACCCGCAACCACCGATACCGCCCATGCCGCAATTGCCCTGGAATGCAATCGACACCGTCCTCCTCGATATGGACGGCACCTTGCTCGACCTGCACTTCGACAACCACTTCTGGATGGAGTACCTGCCGCAACGCTATGCCGAGCATCACGGCATCAGCCGCGCGCTGGCCGACGCCGAGCTGCTGCCGCTGTTCCGCGACAACGCCGGACAGCTGAACTGGTACTGCACGGACTTCTGGAGCCGCGAACTGCGCCTGTCGATCCGCGACCTCAAGCGCGAAGTCGCCCACCTGATCGCCCTGCGGCCGGATGCCGACTTCTTCCTCGCCGCGTTGCGCCGCTCAGGCAAGCGTGTGGCGCTGATCACCAACGCCCACCGCGACTCGCTGTCACTGAAGATGGAACGCGTCGAACTGGCGCCCTGGTTCGACCGCCTGATCAGCTCCCATGATTACGGCTTCCCCAAGGAAGACCAGCAGTTCTGGCACGCCCTGCAGCAGGATTTCGGCTTCGACGCGGCGCGCAGCCTGTTCGTCGACGACAGCCTGCCGATCCTGCGCAGCGCGCGGCAGTACGGCATCGCCCAGTTACTGGCGGTGCGCGAGCCGGACAGCCGCAAGGGCCCGAAGGACACCGAAGAGTTCGCCGCGGTGGAGAACTACCGGACGCTCGTGGAAGGCCTCTGACAGGCCTTCAGCAGCCCGAAACCATTCCCAGCGCACGCAGCAGATCGTTATTCAGGGATACGCAGCACCTGCCCGGGATAAATCTTGTCCGGGTGGGAGAGCATTGGCTTGTTGGCCTCGAAAATCTTCGGGTAGGCATTGGCGTTGCCGTACTCGGCCTTGGCAATGGCGCTCAGGGTGTCGCCCTTCTTCACCGTGACGAAACGTGCCGGAGTCACGGCAGGCGCGCTGACGCTGATCTGGTCTTCGACCTTGGCCACGCCCTCGACATTGCCCAGAGCCAGGAGGATCTTCTCTTTCTCTTCCTGCGTCGCGACTTCGCCACGGGCGATCACCTTGTCACCTTCCACCGTCAGCTCGATGGCAGGATTGCCCAAGCCCACCTTGGCCACATGCTCCTTCAGCGCATCGGCAGCCTGAGCCTCCTGGCCCACCAGGGTTTCCCACAGCTTCACACCCGCTTCTTTGACAAAGTCGAAGATGCCCATGACAGATCCTCTCGTTCCATAGGAATGGCGCACCTGGCGCCTGGGAGGTGCAAGTCTAGACGGCCGTTCCAGCTCGACCGCCCGATGGCGACGACAGGCTAGAATTCCGCTGCACATCAAGGAGCCGGCATGGACATCAAGCAACTGAAGTTCCTCATAGCGCTGGAGGAAACCCGCCATTTCGGCCAGGCCGCCGCGCGCTGCCACGTCACTCAGCCGACGCTGTCCATGCGCCTGCGCAGCCTGGAAGAAGAACTCGGCCTGGAACTGGTGATCCGTGGCCAGCGCTTCGAAGGTTTCACCGATGCCGGCCAGCGTGTGCTGGCGTGGGCACGCACCCTGCTCGCGGCCCATGACGGGCTCTACGCCGAAGCGGCGGCCTGCCGCGGCCAACTGGTCGGGACCTTGCGTCTCGGGGTGGTGCCGCTGGCCGGCTTCGACCCGATGCGCCTGGTGGAAGCCTTCTCGGCGCCGCACCCGAATCTGCGCTTCCAGCTGTTTTCCATGAGCTCCGAGCAGATTCTCGAAGGCCTGGCGCGTAACCAGCTGGACCTTGGCCTGTCCTATCTCGACCGCCTGGACCGCGAGCACTTCGAGAGCCTGGAACTGGCACAGGCCCGCATGGGCCTTCTGCACGATCGCCGGCATTTCAGCTTCGAAACCTCGGCCCTGCCATGGGAAAGTCTGGTGGACCTGCCCCTGGGACTGCTCTCGGGCGGCATGCACTTCCGCCAATCCATCGACCATGGCTTCCGCAGCCGGGGCCTGTCGCCCCAGCCGAGGCTGGAAACCGATGCCGTCCATCAGTTGCTGCAGGCCGTCAGCGCCGGACTGTGCTGCGCCATCATGCCGCTGGACAGCGGTCTCGACGATTTCACCGAGCACCTGACACTGATCCCCATAGAGGACGCCCGCACCCTGGCACCCCTGGGCCTGATCCTGCGGCGTGGCGCCCCACGCTCGGCTCTGGCGGATGCCTGTTTCTCGGAAGCGCGGGCCTTGCTGGCGCTCGATTCGTCCAGCCGATAGACGCGCTCGATCAATGAATCGGGAATAGCGATTAGACGCCCGTACCAGGCGGGCCTAGGATGGCTGAGTCAATCCGTCGCAGGGGGCAGAACCATGCCAAACCCAGACGCCAAGCGCCATCTCACCGCTGTGGATAACCCGCCCGAACCAACCGGCTACCAATATGCCGAGCTGGATGGCGAGGCGCGCGTAGAAGATGCCGCCCTGGCCGAAGAGTGCGCCCTGGCAATTTCCTACAACGGCATCAGTTATGCCGTGATGATGGTTTCCCCCAGTGCCCTGGAAGACTTCGTCGCGGGTTTCAGCCTGAGCAGCGCCGTGGTCCAGTCAATCGACGATATCTATGACATTCAGCTCGAAGGCGAGGGCATCGCCTTGCACGCGGAAGTGGATATCGGCAATCGCGCCTTCTGGTCGCTCAAGGAACAGCGCCGCAACCTGGCCGGCACCACCGGCTGTGGACTCTGCGGCGTGGAAGCGCTGGAACAGGCGCTGCCGGAACTGCGCTCCCTGACGCCGGCTCCCTTGCCGCCTGCAGAGCACTTTATCGACCTGCGCCAGCGCATCAACGCCGCGCAGGAACTGGCCCGACGCAGCGGCGCACTGCACGCCGCGCTGTTCGTCGATGGCGATGGCGAGTTGCGCCTCTGCCGCGAAGACATCGGCCGCCACAACGCCCTCGACAAACTGATCGGCGCGCTGCTGCGCCAGGGACTGGACCCTCGCTCGGGTTTCGCGGTGGTCACCAGCCGCTGCAGTCTGGAACTTATCCACAAGGCTGTGCGCGCGGGTCTGTCCACCTTGGTGAGCCTCTCCGCCCCCACCACCCTGACGGTGGAATGGGCACGCCGGCACCACCTCAATCTCATCCACCTGCCCCACCACAGCGCGCCACGGGTCTACAGCCCGGCGCCAGACGCGAAAGCCCCGACAGAATGAGCCTGCAACCCGTACAACCTCGCTACAAACCCTACAAAGGCGCCGCGGCTGGCTGGGGTGCGCTGAAAAGCGTCACCCGCTTCTGGCTGGACAGCAAACAGCCGTTCAAAAACCTCCGCGCCCTGCTCAAGACCAACCAGAACGGCGGTTTCGACTGCCCGGGTTGCGCATGGGGCGATTCCCCCGAAGACGGCCGCATCAAGTTCTGCGAGAACGGCGCCAAGGCGGTCAACTGGGAAGCCACCAAGCGCCGGGTGGATGCCGCCTTCTTCGCCCGCTACAGCGTCAGCCAACTGCGCGATCAGAGCGACTATTGGCTCGAATACCAGGGTCGCCTGACCCAGCCGATGCGCTACGACCGCCAGACCGACCACTACGTGCCGGTCAGCTGGGACCATGCCTTCGCCTTGGTGGCACGCCATCTGCGCAACCTGGAAAGCCCGCACCAGGCGGAGTTCTACACCTCCGGCCGCGCCAGCAACGAAGCGGCCTATCTGTATCAACTCTTCGTCCGCGCCTTCGGCACCAACAACTTCCCCGACTGCTCGAACATGTGCCACGAGGCCAGCGGCGTTGCGCTGATCCAGAGCGTCGGCGTCGGCAAGGGCAGCGTGACCTTCCACGACTTCGAACATGCCGACGCCATCTTCGTATTCGGACAGAACCCGGGCACCAACCACCCGCGCATGCTCGAGCCGCTTCGCGAAGCCGTGCAAAGGGGCGCGCAGGTTGTCTGCTTCAATCCACTCAAGGAGCGCGGCCTGGAGCGATTCCAGCACCCGCAACATGCCCTGGAGATGCTCAGCAACGGCTCGCGGCCGCTCAACACCGCCTTCTTCCGCCCGGCGCTGGGCGGCGACATGGCGGCCATTCGCGGCATCGCCAAGTTCCTGCTGCAGTGGGAGCGCGAGGCGCAGGCGAGCGGCGAGACGCCGGTGTTCGACCACGACTTCATCGCCGAACACACCCTCGGCGTCGACGCTTACCTGGCTGAAGTGGATGCCACGCCCTGGGCGCAGATCGAGGCGCAATCGGGTCTGACGCTGAATGAAATCGAGATATCCGCGCGCATCTACCGCGACGCCCGCAACGTGATCGTCTGCTGGGCGATGGGCATCACCCAGCACCGGCACTCGGTGCCGACCATCCAGGAACTCGTCAACCTGCAACTCCTGCGCGGCAACATCGGCCGCCCCGGTGCCGGCCTGTGCCCGGTGCGCGGTCACAGCAACGTGCAGGGCGATCGCACCATGGGCATCAATGACCGGCCGCCGGCGGCGCTGCTCGATGCCCTGGAAAAACGCTTCGGCTTCCAGGTCCCCCGGGACGACGGCCACAACACCGTGGAAGCGATCAACGCCATGCTCGAGGGGCACGCGAAGGTCTTCATCGGCCTCGGTGGCAACTTCGCCCAGGCTACGCCGGACAGCTCCCGCACCCATGCCGCGTTGCAGAACTGCGAGCTGACCGTGCAGATCAGCACCAAGCTCAACCGCAGCCACCTGACCATTGGCCAGGAAGCGCTGATCCTGCCCTGCCTCGGTCGTACCGATATCGACCGCCAGTTGGACGGCCCGCAGGCCGTAACGGTGGAAGATTCCTTCAGCATGATCCATGCGTCGTACGGCCAGCTGGAGCCCTCTTCCCGCGAGATGCGTTCCGAGCCGGCCATCATTGCCGGCATCGCCAAGGCCACGCTGGGCGACCACCCGGTGGACTGGGACGCCCTGATCGCCAACTACGACCGCATCAGGGATCTTATCGCCGAGACCATTCCCGGCTTCGAAGACTTCAACCGCCGTGTGCAGAATCCCGGTGGTTTCTACCTGGGCAACAGCGCCAATGCCCGGCGCTGGACGACGCAGACCGGCCGCGCCAACTTCCAGTCGAATCCGCTACCGGCCGACCTGCTCCACGAGAAGGTGCGCAGCACCGGCGAGACACCGCATCTGATCCTCCAGACCCTGCGCTCCCACGACCAATACAACACCACCATCTACAGCCTGGACGACCGCTATCGCGGCGTGCGCGGTCAGCGCGATGTGGTCTTCGTCAATGAAGCCGACATCCGCCGGCTGGGCTTTGAACCCGGGCAGAAAGTGGACATGGTGACGCTCTGGGACGACGGCGTGGAACGGCGCGTATCCGACTTCAGCCTGCTCGCTTTCGACATCCCGGCCGGACAGGCTGCCGCCTACTACCCGGAAACCAACCCGCTGGTACCGCTGGAAAGCTATGGAGACGGCAGCTACACCCCGACCTCCAAGTTCGTGGCCATCCGCCTCGAAGCCTCTCGCGACAATAGCCGCATCCTCTGAGGATGCGGCTTCGCCTACCGAATAGCGCCCGTGCGCGCACACGAATTCGCCGCAATCCGAGTGTCGGACTGCGGCGAATATCAATTTGAAACTTAAGTAGGGGAAGTTTGATTCTCGAACTTAACTATCAAGAAACAATTTGAAATACGGAATCAATGCCTATATAAAGTCTCGACGGAACTTTATGTTCATGGGCACTTCGCCAGTATCTGAAAAGACCTGAAAGACGCGGAAAATGCGGGCGGGAATAGGTCTCAGACAGCCCGAATCGAAAAAAGTTCTGCCGGGAAATCAGATAATTAAAAAAATAAGAAAAGTTGATACTTTTCGTCGCCCGCTACTTGCGTAAGTAAATTCCCACAGTAAATATCGCCTCACCAAAACCACTGAGGCGATCCTCACCATGAAGTACACCTCGATCCTTCTTCTGTCTCTTGGCCTCGCCAGCGGCAGCGTCTTCGCAGGCGGCAATACCGACGCCGGTATTGGCGGCGCGCTGGGCGGGGTTGTGGGGTCCGTTGTCGGCAACGCAGTCGGCGGCAGCACTGGCGCAGCGATTGGCGCCGGCGTGGGTGGTGCAGCAGGCGGCGCAGTAGCGGCCCCGAAACGTAACCGTACCGAAGCTGCCATTGGCGGTGGTCTGGGCGCTGCAGGCGGCCAGGTTGTTGGCCGGCAAATGGGCGGCACCACTGGCGGCCTGATCGGTGCAGCCCTCGGCGGCGGCGCCGGCGGTGCCCTCGGCAACGAATTCGGCGACCGGAACCGCTACGACGATGACGACTACGATGACGATCGTCGCCACTATCGTCGCGGCTACCGCGACCATCCGGGCCGCGGCTGGGGCCATCGCAAACACAAGAACAAGCACCACGGTGATTGGGACGACTGAACAACCCCGCTAACAAAAAAGCCCGCTTGAAGCGGGCTTTTTCAAGACCTGAGGTCTGGTCGAGCGACAGCCACCCCCTCCCGATTCCAAAATTCGACTTCTGTCATGAGTGCCGGTCAAGCGTCGGGACCATGGCTCACCTTTTTTGAAATGGAGACTTAGCAACATGCGTAATGCAGTAACCGCCCTCGCCCTCAGCCTGCTGGCCACTCAGGCCGTAGTAGCCGGTGAAACCACCAACAACGCCATCGGTGGCGGCCTCGGCGGCGTCCTGGGCAACGTTGTTGGCAATGCTGTCGGCGGTAGCACTGGCGCCGCTATCGGTGCCGGCCTGGGTGGTGCAGCAGGTGGCGCAATGACCGCCAGGAGCGGCAAGAAGACCGAAGCCGCCATCGGCGGTGGCCTGGGTGCAGCGGGTGGCTCGGTAGCCGGTCGCGCACTGGGCGGTTCCACCGGCTCCGCCATCGGCGCAGGCCTGGGCGGCGCAGCGGGCGGCGCTATCGCCACCGAGCTGACCAAGGACGATCACGACGGCAATCGCAAGCACCGCAAGCATCGCCACTGATCGATGCACCCATGAAAAAGCCCGGCATTTGCCGGGCTTTTTTGTTGCTGGACGAAATCAGCCGATCTGCTGTTCGGCGCGCGCCTCATCCACGTCGCCGCTGGCCATGCAGGCAGCCGCAGTGAAGAGTACGTCGGTGGATGAATTCAGCGCGGTTTCGGCAGCGTCCTGGAGGATGCCGATGATGAAGCCCACGGCCACGACCTGCATCGCCACTTCGCTGGGGATGCCGAACAGGCTGCAAGCCAGCGGGATCAGCAGCAGCGAGCCGCCCGCCACGCCGGAAGCGCCACAGGCGCAGATGGAGGCCACGACGCTGAGCAGGATCGCGGTGGGGATGTCGACGACAATGCCCAGGGTCTTCACCGCCGCCAGGGTCAGCACAGTGATGGTGATGGCGGCACCGGCCATGTTGATGGTGGCGCCCAGCGGAATGGAGACCGAGTAAGTGTCTTCGTGCAGGCCCAGCTTCTCCGCCAGTTGCAGGTTGACCGGGATGTTGGCCGCCGAGCTGCGGGTGAAGAAGGCCGTGATGCCGCTTTCACGCAAGCAGGTCAGCACCAGCGGATAAGGGTTGCGGCGAATCTTCGAGAACACGATCAGCGGGTTCACGACGAAGGCCACGAACAGCATGCAGCCCAGCAACACCGCCAGCAGGTGGGCGTAGTCGGCCAGCACGCCAATGCCGTTCTCGGCGAGGGTCGAAGCAACCAGGCCGAAGATGCCCAGCGGGGCGAAGCTGATCACCACGCGAACGATCAGCGACACGCCATGGGACAGGTCGCTGAACACGTTGCGGGTGGTTTCACTGCCCTGCCGGATGGCGATGCCCAGGCCCACAGCCCAGACCAGGATGCCGATGAAGTTGGCCTCCATCAGCGCCGTCACCGGGTTGGCCACGGCACTCCCCAGCAGGCTCAGCAACACTTCGGAGATATTGCCGGGCGGCGCCAGGTCAGCGGCGCCAGTGCTCAGGGTGATGGTGGAGGGGAAGATGCTGGACGCCATCACCGCCACGACCGCGGCGGAGAACGTGCCGATCAGATAGAGCACGAGGATCGGGCGAATGTGCGTGCGCTCGCCTGGCTTGTGGTTGGCGATGGCAGCGATCACCAGGATGAACACCAGCACAGGTGCCACGGCCTTCAAGGCCATGACGAATAGCTTGCCGAGCAGGCCAGCGGCACTGGCGTACTGGGGCGCGGTCAGGGCGAGGGCGATGCCGGCGATCAGGCCGATGATGATCCGGGTCACCAGGCTGGTGCGTTTCAAGCGTTGCAGGATGGAGCCGTTTGCATGAGTCATGGCAGGTACCGCTGAACGTCGGGCCGCACGACGCGCGGCCCGGGGTGGACATTGAACCCCGATGACGCACCGCCCTGGCTGTTCCAGATCAAGCGGAAAAGAAAGAGCCGGGCCGCGCGGTTCAGTACCTCGCAGCCGGATGGGTCATTCGGGTTTGGCGCGCATTGTGCGGATTCACACAAACGATGGGTAGAGCGGAGGGGCGCTCGGGCCTCTGCATGTCGCGATTTCGGCCCTTTCAGGTCGAATGGGTGAAAGTTGTCTGTAGGGGCGAATTCATTCGCCATGCAGACCGCAGGTCTGCCCGGAAGCTCACGAGGGGACAGCTACGCTGTCCTTGGCGAATGAATTCGCCCCTACATGAAAAGCGCTTGGTCAGCCCTCCACCACCAACTCCGCCAACGCCATGCGCAGCGTCTCGGGAATCGGCACCGGCCGGTTGCTCTCGCGGTCAACGAAGACATGCACGAAGCGTCCCGCCGCGCAGGCCTCGCTCTCACCCTGCTTGAAAATCGCCAGTTCGTACTGCACCGAACTGTTGCCCAGCTTGCCGACTCGCAGTCCGACCTCGATGCGATCGGGGAAGGCGATGGAGGCGAAGTAATCGCAGGACGAACTCACCACGAAGCCCACGACGCCGCCTTCGTGGATATCCAGCCCACCCTGCTCGATCAGGTAGGTGTTCACGGCACTGTCGAAGAAGCCGTAATAGACCACGTTGTTCACATGGCCGTAGATGTCGTTGTCGTGCCAGCGCGTGGTGATGGGCTGGAAGTGGCGGTAGTCGCCGCGCAGGTGCTCGGGTTGGCTCATGGGGTTCCCTGGGTTCGGTTGGATCGGTCAGAAGGCGGCCTGGTAAATGGCCAGGGCCTGCGCTTCGCTGACCTCGCGCGGATTATTCACCAGCAGGCGCTGTTGCAACATGGCATCACTGGCCAGGCGCGGCAGCATCGCCTCGGGCACACCGGCATCGCGCAAGCGCGTGGGTAACCCACTGCGCTCGCTGAAGGCGGCAAGCTCGAGGATCAACTGCTCGGTGAGCTCCGCCTCGCTGCCCGGCTTGAGTTTGCTACCGAGCACCAGCGGCGCCAGTTCTGCATAGAGCGGTGCAGCCACCTCGGCGTTGAAGCGCAGCACGTGGGGCAGCACCAGGGCGTTGGACAGGCCATGGGGAATATGGAAGTGCCCGCCCAGCGGATAGGCCAGCGCATGCACGGCCGCCACCGGAGCATTGGCGAACGCCTGGCCGGCGAGGCATGCGCCCAGCAGCATGGCCTGGCGCGCTTCGCGGTTGTGGCCGTCCTGGACCACCGCATCAAGGTTTCCGGCCAGGAGGCGCAAGGCCTCGCGCCCCAGCAAATCGGATAGCGGATTCTTCTTCAGCTTGCTGGTGTAGGACTCGATGGCATGGACCATGGCGTCGATCCCGGTGGCCGCCGTGACTGCCGCCGGCAGGCCGAGGGTCAGGTCGGCGTCCAGCAATGCGAGGTCAGGCAATAGCAGCGGCGAAACCACGCCCATCTTGGTGGTTTCGCCGGTGGTGACGATGGCAATGGGCGTCACCTCGGAACCGGTGCCGGCGGTGGTCGGCACCTGCAGCAGCGGCAGACGCCGGCCGCGCGCGTTGCCCACGCCGTAGATGTCCGTCAGCCCCTGCTGGCAGTCCGGGTGCGCCAGCAACGCCACCAGCTTGGCCACGTCCATCGAGCTGCCACCGCCGAAACCCACCACCAGCTGGGCGCCGAGGACCTTCGCCAGCGCCACGGCCTCCAGCACCACTGTCTCGGGCGGATCGGCCTGGACCTGGTCGTAAACCGCAACGCTGAGGCCCGCGAGGGCGAAGCCGAGGAGGATATCGTCCAGCAGGCCGAGCCGGGTGATGCCGGGATCGGTCACCAGCAGGACGCGCTGGGCGTCGCGCTCGCGGCAAAGGTCGGCAAGGCGTGTGGCCGAGCCGGATTCGCAAAGAATCTGCGCGGTGGTGGCGAAGCTGAAGGGCTGCATCCGGGCGTCCTCCCTTGTTGTTGTCGAGGCGCACCGCGAGTTCGCGGCACGCCGGTTAACGCCGTCAGAACGCGAAATGTGCCTCGGGCAGGGTCATCAGGCAGTCTGCGCCGCCCAACAGGGCTTCACGATGGCTGCTGGCGCGCGGCAATACGCGACGCATGTAGAAGCGCGCGCTGTGCAGCTTGGCCTGGTAGAAATCCGCCTCCGAGCTGCCCGACTCCAGGGCGTCCTGGGCGCGCGCCGCGGCCTGCAACCAGAAGCCCGCCAATAGCACATAGGCCGAGTACTGGAGGAAGTCCACCGAAGCGGCGCCGATTTCTTCCGGGTTCTCCCGCACCCGATCCAGCAGGGTCGCACTCAGTCCACGCCATTCCTGCAAGCGTGCCAGCACGGCGCCCGCCAGTTCGGCCACTTCGGCACGCTCCAGCTGGGCATCGGCCAGGGCGGCAAACTCGTCCTGCAAGGCGGCCAGTTCGGCACCGCCGTCGCCCATCAGCTTGCGGCGGATCAGGTCCAGCGCCTGGATGCCATTGGTGCCTTCGTAGAGTTGGGTGATGCGGCTGTCGCGCATCAGTTGCTCCATGCCCCACTCGCGGATGAAGCCATGTCCGCCGTAGACCTGGACCCCGAGGCTGGCCACTTCCTGGCCCATGTCGGTGAAGAAGGCCTTGAGGATGGGAATCAGCAGCGCCGCGCGACGGCTGGCGGCCTTGCGTTCGGCCGCGTCCGGATGGCCGTGCTCCAGGTCCAGCTGGCGCGCGCAGTAGGCGGCCAGCATGCGGCTGCCTTCCACCAGGGTCTTCTGGGTCAGCAGCATCCGCCGCACATCGGGGTGGTGGATGATCGGGTCAGCCGGTTTATCCGGTGCCGCCGGGCCGCTGAGGGCACGGGATTGCAGGCGTTCGCGGGCATAGGCCAGGGCGCCCTGGAAAGCCTGTTCGCCGATACCGAGCCCTTGCAGGCCGACCTGGAAGCGCGCGTCGTTCATCATGGTGAACATGCAGGCCAGGCCCTGGTTGGCTTCTCCGATCAGCCAGCCGGTGGCGCCGTCGAAGTTCATCACGCAGGTGGCGGCGCCCTTGATCCCCATCTTGTGCTCAATGGCGCCGCAGCCCAGGGCGTTCTTCGCCCCCGGCGTGCCATCCGCATTGGCGATGAACTTGGGCACCAGCAGCAGGCTGATGCCCTTCACGCCGGCTGGGGCATCCGGCAGGCGCGCCAGCACCAGGTGGACGATGTTTTCGGAGAGGTCCTGCTCGCCGCCGCTGATGAAGATCTTGCTGCCACTGACCTTGTAGCTGCCGTCGGCCTGGGGCTCGGCGCGCGTGCGCAGCAGCGCCAGGTCGGTGCCGGCCTGGGGCTCGGTGAGGCACATGGTGCCGGCCCATTGGCCACTCACCAGTTTCTCCAGGTAAGCCTGCTTGAGCGCATCGCTGCCGTGTTTGTACAACGCCAGCACGGCACCTTCGGTGAGTCCGGAGTACACGCGGAACGACAGGCTGGCGCCCATCAGCATCTCGTGGAAATTGCAGGCGACCATCTGCGGGAAGCCCTGGCCGCCGAACTCCTGCGGCCCGGTCATGCTGGCCCAGCCGTTGTCGCAGTACTGTCGATAGGCCTCGCGGAAGCCCTTGGGCGTCGTCACCGCGCCCTGCTCCAGGGTCACGCCTTCTTCGTCGCTGTTGCGGTTCAGTGGCGACACCACTTCGCCCGCATAGCGCGCGCCCTCTTCCAACACACCGTCGATCAGTTCGCGGTCAAGACCGTTGGCCAGCAGCTCGCAGTGGCCGGCGACGTCGAAGAGTTCATGGAGTACGAAGCGCATGTCGCGCAGGGGTGCCTTGTAAGCCATGTCAGGCCTCCTGTTGGAAATCGGCGAAGTGACGGTCGGACTCGGCCAGGCGACGGATCAGCGCGGCAGGCTGCCAATGGCTGCCAAAGCGTTCGGCCAGCGCTTGCAGGCGCCCGCGGATGGCCGTCGGGCCCTGGCTGTCGGCCCAGGCCATTGGCCCACCCTTGTCGGCCGGGAAGCCGTAGCCATTGAGGTAAACGGTGTCGATATCGGCGCTGGAGGCGGCGATGCCTTCTTCGAGGATCTTCGCCCCTTCGTTGACCAGGGCCAGCAGGCAACGCTCGAGGATTTCTTCCGGGCCGATGTCGCGGCGGTCGAAGCCAAGCTGCTCGGATACCTGGAGCACCAGGGCATCCACTTCCGGGTCGGGCTCGGCCTGGCGGCTGCCTTCGGCGTAGCGGTAGTAGCCCATGCGCGCCTTCTGGCCGAAACGGCCCAATGCGCAGAGGCGGTTGTCCACCTGCACCGCTGGGTCGTCCTGGCCTTTTCCGGCCAGCTCGCGAGCGCGCCATTCCAGGTCGATGCCGACCACGTCGTACATGCGGAACGGGCCCATGGCGAAGCCGAAGCCCTGCAAGGCGCTGTCCACCTGATGGGGATAGGCGCCTTCCAGCAGCATCATCCGCGCCTCGCGTACGTAGGCATGGAGCATGCGGTTGCCAATGAAGCCCTTGCAGTTGCCCGCCACCACGCTGACCTTACCCATGCGTTGGCCCAATGCCAGGGCGGCGTCCAATACAGCGGGGGCGGTGCGGGCGCCGCGAACGATTTCCAGCAGTTTCATGATGTGCGCCGGGCTGAAGAAGTGCAGGCCCAGGACCTGCTGCGGGCGCCCGGTGACCGCGGCAATGGCATCGATATCCAGGGCCGAGGTGTTGCTGGCCAGGATGGCCTCCGGCTTCAGGCGGGCGTCCAGCTCACGGAAGATGGATTGCTTGAGCTCGAGGTTCTCGAAGACCGCTTCGATCACGAGATCGACATCCGCCAGGTCGGCATAGCTTCCCACCGGCAGGATGCGTGCGACGCGCTCGGCGGCCTGGGCCTCGCTGATGCGGCCCTGGCGCACATTGTGGGCGTAGGTATCAGCCACCACGCCCTGGGCCTGCTCGAGCATCTGCGGATTGTTGTCCAGCCAGAGGACGTCGAGGCCGGCGCTGGCCAGGCTCATGACGATGCCACGGCCCATGGTGCCGGCACCGATCACGGCGGCGCGCTGGATGTTGGATGCGCTAGGGGTCACTGAGATGTCCTCTTGTTCTAGTAGGCGATTACGGACGCGGCGTCCCTTGTAGGAGCCAGCTTGCTGGCGAATGTGCTGCGTGGTTCGCGAGCAAGCTCGCTCCTACGAACCTCGGCCAATCGGCCGCCGCGTGATCACGAAAACGCCAATCACCTTAAGGAAGCCGGTACTATTTTTGAAATTTAGTCTTGTGATAGATGGCATTTCCCTGGTGAATATCTCCAACTTCGACCTCAACCTCCTGCGGGTGCTGGACGCCCTGCTGCGCGAACGCAACGTTTCGCGCGCGGCGGAACGTCTTTCCCTCAGCCAGCCGGCAGTGAGCAACGCACTCAACCGGCTGCGCGAGCTGCTCGGCGACCCCTTGCTGGTACGGGTGGGCCGGGCGATGCAGCCCACGCCACGGGCGCTGGCGCTGGAAACCCCAATCCGTGCCGCGCTCAAGCAGATCGAGCAGAGCCTGGTCGTCGGTGAAGGTTTCGACCCGGCGCGTAGCCGCCAGCGCTTCACCATCGCTGTGACGGATTACGTGGAACTGATCTGCATGCCGCGCCTGTTACAGCAGTTGGCGGAAGAAGCGCCTGGGGTGAAGATCGCCATCCACCACCTCTCGCCGAGCCTGCCCGCCGCCGCGCTGGACCAAGGCGAACTGGACCTGGTGCTGGGCCGCTTCGAAAGCATTCCCGCGCGCTTCGCCAGCCGCCGCTGGATGAGCGAAACGCTGCGCCTGGTGGCCCGCCGCGACCATCCGCAGATGCAGGAAGCACCTGACCTGTCCGGTTTTCTCAGGCTACGTCACCTCTGGGTGCACGGTGGCCAGACCAAAGGCATGGTCGATCAATGGCTGGGGGAGCAAGGGCTGGCACGGGACATCGTCTACACGACGCCCAACTACCTGCAGGCGGCGCATATTGTCGCCAGTACCGACCTCACCGTGGTGCTGCCGGCGCGGCTGGCCCAGCACTTCGCCAGCCTGCTGCCCTTGCAGGTGCATCCCCTGCCCTTCTCCGTCGGCCCCTTCCACCTCGATCTGGTGAGCGTGGCCCAGCGCGAAGAGGACGAAGCCCTGCAATGGCTGATCGAGCATTTGCTGGGCATCGGCCGGATTTGAAAACGCCGCCGCTGCACAATGCAGCGGCGGCGTTTTCATGGGCTGGGCGGAGCAGGATGAAGCCGATTCAGTAGGGTGCGCCGTGCGCACCGGCGGCTTGACGGGGTGCCGAAGCTGATCCCGAAGTCGGTGCGCGCAGCGCACCCTACGGTCCAGACCGAGCTAAAGCAGTCGGCCTTGTGCTGAAGCGGGAAAGGTCAGAACTGGTTGCGGATCACCGCTTCGTCGAAGGCCAGCTTGCCGATGCGCGGCCTGGCGGCGACGGCCTGCTTGCCGACGGCGACCATCAGGCCAATGGCATGGTTCTCCGGCAGGCGGATCAGGTCGGCCACGGCGTCGAAATCGAAGCCGTCCATGGGGCAGGTATCCAGACCCTTGCCGCGGGCAGCGAGCATCAGGGTCTGGGCGACCAGGCCACAGCTGCGCATCACTTCATCGCGCTGCACCCGGGGCTTGTCACGGTAGTAGTTGTCGATGGCGCCAGCCATGAAGTCCTGCACCGGCTGCGGAGCTTCCTCCCAGACGCGGGCGGCGTCCTTCTCCCAGGCATCGAGGCGCGCGCAGACGATCACCAGCATCGAGGCTTCGGTGACCTGGGACTGGTCCCAGGCCACATCGCGAATATGCTGGCGCAGGGCCGGGTCGCTGACCTCCACCAGGCGCACGTGCTGCAGGTTGAAGGCGGTGGGGGCGAGCAGGGCCAGTTGCAGCAGCTCGTCCTTTTCTTCGCGGCTGATGCTGTGGTCAGTGTCGTAGGCCTTGATGGCACGGCGGCTGCGGATGGCGTCGTCAATGTGCATGTAGGAGTCCTTAGGAGAGGCGAGATTGAAGGTGGCGCCATCCTAAGCAGCCGGAAGGCCTGCTTCCAACACTGATTAACGAGGGTATCAATCAAAAAATCCGTATGACCCAACCTTCCTGTTGGGAGCGGGCTTTTCCTGTAGGGGCGCATCCACCCCCGAGACCTCTTTCGCTCGGCCTGGACCGTAGGGTGCGCCGCGCGCACCGATTCCTGGATCGGCTTCACCACCCCGTCCAACAGCCGGTGCGCACGGCGCACCCTACCGAGCAGGCAGAGCCGGTGACTGATGACCACGCCCCTACACCCCCAGCTGCTGGCTTACCCATTCACGCACCTCGGCGTAGGGATAGGCCTCCAACGCGGCGAAGCCCGGCAGGCTGCGCGCCTTGAGCCGCGTGAAGAGCGGCGCGGTGATGCCACAGAGCATGCGTGTGAGGCACTCGACGCCGGGTCGCTCGCCCTTCAGTTCTTCGAAGCGCTGGATGAAGCCGCCACAGAGAGCGCCGAAGTTACGTTCCGCCAGCGAAGGCAACGCTGGCGGAACCGGGAGATGCGCCACGCGTCCCTGACAGACCGAACAATGGCCGCAACGCTCCGGGACGTCGTGGTCACCGAAGTAGTAGGCCAGCCTCGCGCTGAGGCAGGTCTCGCTGGCGAACAGGGCCAGCATTGCCTGAATGCGGGCGATCTCGCTGCGCTCCTGCTGGCGGAAGTAGTCATGCAGCTCGGCAGCCAACGCCTCCGGCTCGAAGTCGCGATTGTTCAAGGCGTAGACCTCGGTCATCTGCTTGCTTTCCAGCTCGATCCAGCCGCGTTCCTGGAAGTAGTCCAGGGCCTTCACCACGCGGCTGCGTTCAGCGCTGTATTCGCGGTACAGGCGGTCAAAATCCACGGTGCACCAGGTGCGCGCGCGGGTGGATGTGCGCAGCAAGGCGTCGACGAACTGGCGGCGCTCGCCGTCGAATTGCGCCACCAGGGCTTCGGGTTCCAGCAGGTGCTTGAAACGGTACTCGGCGAAGTAGGCGTAGAGCGGCGCGATGATGCCGCGCAGCTCCAGCTGCACCAGCAAGGTCTTGAGCGGCAACTGGCGAATGTTGCTCTGGTCGGAGAGCGCGCCGAGCATCAGCTCCCAGCGGTCGCCATCCTTTCCCGCTGCCTTGAGCTCCGCCAGCACCTGGCGGATGCCGGCCAGCTCCGGCGTATCGCCATAGACGAAGTTCTCCAGCACGTTGAGGCTGTCGCGGTTGGCCAGTACCAGGCAGTCCGATGGTTTGCCGTCGCGCCCCGCGCGGCCGATCTCCTGGCTGTAGTTTTCCACCGACTTGGGCAAGTCGTAGTGCACCACCTGGCGGATGTCGCTCTTGTCGATGCCCATGCCGAAGGCGATGGTCGCGACCATGACGTTGACCTGCCCGGCCATGAACCGGCGCTGCAGCGCCTCGCGCTCCTCATGGGGCATGCCGGCGTGGTAGGCGTTGGCCGCAACGCCCCGTTGGCTGAGGCGCGCGGCGACTTCTTCGGCAGTCTTTTGCAAGGTCACGTAGACGATGGCCGGCTGCCCGCTGCGCTGCCCGAGCCAATCCACCAGTCGTTCCAGCTTGCGCGCGCCAGCCACCGGTTCCACCAACAGGTTGAGGTTGGAGCGGTAGAAGCCGGTGGTGATGACATCGGCATCGGCGATGGCGAACTTGCGCTGCATATCGGTGATCACCGTCGGCGTCGCCGTGGCGGTCAGCAGCAGCACCTGGGGGATGCCGAACTGGCGCTGGTACTCGGGCAGCTTGAGGTAGTCGGGGCGGAAGTTGTGCCCCCACTCGGAAATGCAGTGGGCCTCATCCACCACCAGCAGGGAAATCGGCACCTGCTGGATGAAGCCACGAAAGCGCTCGTTCTTCAGCCGCTCCACGGAAATCATCAGGATCTTCAGTTCGCCGGAGCGGGCCCGCGCCATGACCTCGGCGGCCTCCTCGCGGCTCTGTGCCGAGTCGATGCTGGCGGCGGCGATGCCGTGGCGGGCAAGAAAGGCCAGTTGGTCCTGCATCAGGGCCAGCAATGGCGATACCACCAGGGTCAGGTGTGGCAGATGCAACGCCGGCAGTTGGTAGCACAGCGACTTGCCGGAACCGGTGGGAAAGATGGCGGCGGCCGAACGGCCTGCCAGCACGGCGGAGATGGCGGCTTCCTGGCCGGGACGGAAATGGTCGTAGCCGAAGGTGGTGGCGAGGGTGTTGAGGGGCATGACTTCACTCCATCGAAGGGGCCATCGATCATGACCCTAAGCACACCGCCTCGGCGCGCCAAATGGGTAGGACGATTCCGGAACTCCGGGGCGAATGTTACGGCTCGGTGTAGACGCAGGGTGGGTCACGCTTCATCGACCCACCGCTGGAGGTCAGGCCCCTGATGGGTTTCGCTTCGCTCTACGCCATCCTACTCGACCGCCAACAATGAAAAAGCCGCCCGGAGGCGGCTTCTTCGACAAGGACGCGGTGCGGCTTAGAGCTGCGGGCCGGCGTTCTTGATGGCGTCGGAGACGTCGAACTTCTTGAAGTTCTCGACGAACTGCTTGGCCAGGGCCTTGGCGGCTTCGTCGTAGGCAGCCTTGTCAGCCCAGGTGTTGCGCGGGTTGAGCAGGTTGGTTTCGACGCCCGGTACGGCCTTCGGCACGTCCAGGTTGATGGTGTCCAGGTGCTCGGTCTCGGCACCGATCAGGGCACCGCTCTGGATGGCAGCGATCACGCCACGGGTGGTCGGGATGTTGAAGCGCTTGCCAACGCCGTAGCCACCGCCGGTCCAGCCGGTGTTGACCAGGTACACCTTGGAGCCGAAGCCCTGGATGCGCTTGATCAGCAACTCAGCGTACTCGCCAGCCGGACGCGGGAAGAACGGCGCGCCGAAGCAGGTGGAGAAGGTGGACTTGATGCCGCCGCCGGAACCCATTTCGGTGGAACCCACCAGCGCGGTGTAGCCGGACAGGAAGTGGTAGGCAGCCTGCTCGTTGTTCAGGATGGAAACGGGCGGCAGCACGCCGGTCAGGTCGCAGGTCAGGAAGATCACTGCGTTCGGCTCGCCGGCACGGTTGGCCTCGACGCGCTTCTCGACCAGGTGCAGCGGGTAGGCGGCACGGGTGTTCTGGGTCAGGCTGTCATCGCTGTAGTCGGGCAGGCGGGTTTCCGGGTTCAGGACCACGTTTTCCAGCACGGCGCCGAACTGGATGGCTTTCCAGATCACCGGCTCGTTCTTCTCGGACAGGTCGATGCACTTGGCGTAGCAGCCGCCTTCGATGTTGAACACGGTGCCCACGCCCCAGCCGTGCTCGTCGTCACCGATCAGGTAACGGCTTTCGTCAGCGGACAGGGTGGTCTTGCCGGTGCCGGACAGGCCGAAGAACAGGGTGGTGTCGCCTTCTTCGCCAACGTTGGCGGCGCAGTGCATCGGCAGCACGTCTTTTTCCGGCAGCAGGAAGTTCTGCACGGAGAACATGGCCTTCTTCATTTCACCGGCGTAGCGCATGCCGGCGATCAGCACTTTCTTGGCGGCGAAGTTGAGGATCACGCAACCATCGGAGTTGGTGCCATCACGCTCCGGCTCGCAGACGAAGTTCGGGGCGTTGAGGATTTGCCACTCCTGGCGGGATTGCGGGTTGAACTGTTCCGGGTTGATGAACAGGCAACGGCCGAACAGGTTGTGCCAGGCGGTCTCGGTGGTCATCTTGACGGCCAGGTAGTGCTCGGAATCAGCACCAACGTGCACGTGGGAGACGAAACGCTCACGTTCGGTCACATAAGCTTCAACGCGACTCCACAGCGCATCGAATTTGTCCGCCGGGAAGGCACGATTGATGTTGCCCCAGGCGATTTTGGCTTCGGTGCTCGGCTCTTGAACGATGAAACGATCTGCCGGAGAACGACCGGTGCGATGACCGGTTTTCACTACCAACGAACCGTTGGCGGCCAGTTCACCCTCGCCACGGCGGATGGCCTCTTCGACCAGTTGCGCGGCGCTGATATCGGTGTACACGGCGTTATTGGCTTGCGTCATGTGGTTCCCCGTCGGCTAGAAGCCGAGTCCTCCAAACGTTTTGTAGTGGGTACTGCGACCCCCTACAGCGAAAAAAGTGCGCGCGATTATGCCAGAAAAGCCCGCTTTGGGTAGAAACCTCCTGTCAGGGAGGCATATTCATGACCGATAATCGCACCCCGGTCACTCAGCGACCTTGCGGGCACACTACATCTTTTCAGTGGCGCGTTTCCGATGGCGCGGCGCTGCCGCCACCGGCGAACAGCTGGGCGATATCCGCCGCGTCGAAGCTGTAGCGCTGGTTGCAGAACTGGCAGTCGATCACCACGGTGCCGCCGCTTTCCTGCAGCAGGGCTTCGGCGTCGTCCTTGCCCAGGCTCACCAGCGCATTGGCCGAACGCTGACGCGAGCAGCTGCAACGGAAGTGGATGGCCTGGGGATCGAACAGGCGCACCGTTTCTTCATGATAGAGCCGGTGCAGCACGGTTTCGTTGTCCAGGCCCAACAGTTCTTCGGCGGTCAGGGTGTCGGCCAGGGTGGTCAGGTGCTGCCAGTTGGCCTCGCGCGCCTCGGGGTCCTTCAGGCGATCGGCCGGCAGGGCCTGGAGCAACATGCCACGGGCATTGCGACCGTCGGCGTTGAGCCAGAAACGGGTGGGCAATTGCTGGGAGGTGTCGAAATAGCTGGAAAGGCATGCAGCCAGGGTGGCGCCTTCAAGGGCGACGATACCCTGGTAGCGCTGGCCCTGCTTCGGGTCCACGGTCAGGGTCAACGACCCTTCGGGCATCAGCTCGGCCAGGCTGGCAGACGGGCTGACCTGGCTGGCGTGATAACGGGCGATGCCGCGCACTTCGCGGTCGCTGGAGCATTCGACCATCAGTAGCGGAACCGCGCCGGAGGAACGTGCCTGCAGCACCAGCATGCCATCGAACTTCAGGGTGCCGACCAGCAGGGAAGCGGCCGCGAGCATTTCGCCGAGCAGTTGGGCGACCGGCTCCGGGTAGGGATGTTTGGCCAGGACGTGGGCGTAGCTCTCGCCGAGAGAGACCAGTTCGCCGCGCACATCGGTGTCGTCGAACAGAAAACGTTGGGTGAAATCGGACATGCCGGACTCGCTGCATTTGGGCCAATTTGGCCGAAAGGCTGGCGATTTTATGCGCAAATCCGTCAACGGACCAAGGGCCGGTTATCTATCGCCGGCTCGGGTGTTTTCTATCGGTGCCTAATGGCCGCTCGGGAGCCCGCTTTCGCCGGCCTTATTCACTGCCACCCCGAAGGAAATGGATCTGCCTGCGCTGCTTCTTGGTCGGCCGGCCATCGGTCTGGATGCCCAGGGCACCCGCCTTGCGCATGGCGGCAGCCTCTTCACGTTTGGCCAGGCTCTCGGCCGTTTCCTCGTAGAGGGTCTGCGCTTCCGGGGCACCGCGACGCACCGCGGAAAGCGCGCGGACGATGACGGTGCGCTCATCGAAACCGGTGCGGATCACATACTCGTCGCCGACACGCGGCTCCTTCGACGGCTTGCAGCGATCGCCCTGATGGTGGACCTTGCCACCCTCGATGGCTTCCTTGGCCAGGGCACGGGTCTTGTAGAAGCGTGCAGCCCAGAGCCATTTGTCGAGGCGCACCTTGTCGTCTTTTTCGTCTTTATCACGCATGACTCGTTTCCATCCTGCACGGGCTGCCCCATTCGCCAGCCCGGTCTAAGCTCAGCCAGGGCCAGATGCAGTTGTCACATCGGCCCACTAGAATGCGCCAACTTTACCGGAAAGCCTGTATTGAAGACTTTCGACCATCTCTCCGTGATCGGACTCCGCGAGTGGATCGCCCTGCCGGAACTTGGCATGGTTGGCTTGCGCGCGAAGATCGATACCGGAGCCAGCACCTCCACCCTGCATGCCAGCGATATCGCCCCCTTCGAGAAGGATGGCGAGAGCTGGGTCAGGTTCACCGCGCACCTTGGCACCCTGGTGCAGCGGCGACATCGTTGCGAGGCGCAGGTGGTTTCGGTAAAGACCATAAAAAGCTCCAACGGCCAGGCGCAGACCCGTTATGTCATTCGCACCCTGCTCGCGCTGGGTGACCGGATCTGGCCCATCGAGTTCACCCTGGCCTGCCGCAAGACCATGCGCTACCGCGTACTGCTGGGCTCCAAGGCCCTGGTGCAGGCGCAACTGGTGGTCAACCCGGCGCTCACCTACGTTCAGGAAAAACCGACTCTTTCCCTTCCGGGTGCCCAATGAAAATCGCCGTGTTATCGCGCAATCCGCGCCTGTATTCGACTCGCCGCCTCGTCGAGGCCGGCCAGCAGCGCGGCCATGAAATGGTGGTGATAGACACCCTGCGCGCCTATATGAACATCGCCAGCCACAAGCCGCAGATCCACTATCGCGGCCAGCCGCTGGAAGGCTTCGACGCGGTGATCCCGCGCATCGGCGCCTCGGTCACCTTCTATGGCTGCGCCGTGCTGCGCCAGTTCGAGATGATGGGGGTGTTCCCCCTCAATGAATCGGTGGCCATTACCCGCTCGCGGGACAAGCTGCGTTCGCTGCAACTGCTGTCGCGCAAGGGCATTGGCCTGCCGGTGACCGGCTTCGCCCACTCCCCCGACGACATCCCCGACCTGATCCGCATGGTCAACGGCGCCCCGTTGGTGATCAAGGTGCTGGAAGGCACCCAGGGCATAGGCGTGGTGCTGTGCGAAACGGAGAAGGCCGCCGAATCGGTGATCGAAGCCTTCATGGGCCTGAAGCAGAACATCATGGTGCAGGAGTACATCCGCGAAGCCGGTGGCGCCGACATCCGCTGCTTCGTGGTAGGTGACAAGGTGATCGCCTCGATGAAGCGCCAGGCCAAGCCCGGCGAATTCCGCTCCAACCTGCATCGCGGCGGCAGCGCCAGCCTGATCAAGATCACCCCGGAAGAGCGCATGACTGCGATCCGCGCCGCCAAGGTCATGGGCCTGTCGGTGGCGGGTGTGGATATCCTGCGCTCCCATCACGGCCCGTTGGTGATGGAAGTGAACTCGTCGCCCGGCCTGGAAGGCATTGAAACCACCACTTCGCAGGACGTGGCCGGCATCATCATCCAGTACCTCGAAAAGAACGCCTGCCCCAACTCGACGAGAACCAAAGGTAAAGGGTGAGCCTGTAGGGGCGAATTCATTCGCCAAAGCAGACCGAAGGGCTGCCCTGGAAGGGTGAATGGGCTGCCATGCAGCCCTTGGCGAATGAATTCGCCCCTACAAGGTGTCCGCCTACAGGCTCTGTGCCACCACCTGCCGCCCTTCCCGATCACGCATCCAGTTGCGGAAGCCTTCCTCGTCCAGCGGCCGACTGAAGTGATAGCCCTGACCGAGCTCGCAGCCGCGCTGGCGCAGCATGACCAACTGCTCTTCTCTCTCGATGCCTTCGGCGATGCATTCCAGCCCGAGGTTGCGACCGATGGCCAGGATGGTTTCCACCAGCGCCAGGTCACTCGCGTCAGTTGCCAGACCATCGACGAAGCTGCGATCGATCTTCAGCCGGTCGAGGGGCAGCCGCTTGAGGTAGGCCAGGGATGAATAGCCCGTGCCGAAATCGTCGATGGCGAAGCGCACACCCAGGGCCTTGAGTGCCTGCATTGCGGAAATGCATTGCTCGACTTCTTCCAGCAGGCTGCCTTCGGTGATTTCCAGCTCCAGCCGCGAGCCCGACACACCATGGCGCTTGAGCGCGCTATGGATGCGTTCGACGAAGCCCGGTTTGCGCAACTCGCGGGGGCTGACGTTGATGGCCAGCACCAGCCACGGCATCTCCGCCTGCCAGTTGGCCAGGCACGAACAGGCGCGCTCCAGCATCCAGTCCGACAGCTCGATGATCAGGCCGGTCTCTTCCGCCAACGGGATGAACTGCGCCGGCGGTACCTCGCCACGCGTGGGATGGTGCCAGCGCATCAAGGCCTCGGCGCCCAGCACACGGCCATCGGACAAGGCCAGCTGCGGCTGGAACTCCAGGCCCAGCTGACCGCGGTCGATGGCCTGGCGCAGTTCGCTTTGCAGTTGCAGGCGCTGGTCGATGGCCGCCTGCATTTCCGGAGCGAAGAAATGCAGCGCGTTGCGCCCGGACTGCTTGGCCCGGTACATGGCGGTGTCCGCCTGCTTGAGGACATCCGCGGCGATCTGTTCGAGGAAGGGGTGCAGGGCGATGCCGATGCTGGCGCTGACCACCAGTTCGTGCTCGCCGATGATGTAGCTGCCGTGCAGGCTCTGCAGCAACTTGTCGCCCACTTCCGCAGCCAGTTTGCCGGCCTGTTCCGGGCTATCGGCCAGGGCTTCCAGCAGCACCACGAACTCGTCGCCGCCGAGGCGCGCGAGGGTGTCTTCATTGCGCAGGCAACCCGCCAGGCGTGCGGTGACTTCCCTCAGCAAGGCGTCGCCCACCGGGTGACCGAGGCTGTCGTTGACCGTCTTGAAGTGGTCCAGGTCGATGAACAACAGCGCGCCGTAGCGGGCTTCGCGTTGCTCACGGGCCATGGCGTGTTGCAGGCGGTCGAGCAGCAATCGGCGGTTGGGCAGACCGGTGAGTTCGTCGCTGTAGGCCAGGCGTTCAATTTCGCGCTGATAGCGCTGACGTTCGGAAATGTCGGTGATGCTCAGGCGAATCAGCGGCCGGCCTTCACCGGGCAGGCGCACCAGGCGCACCTCACAGGGACGCACGCGACCGTTCACATCGCGCATCAACCAATCGAAGGTCGGCGTGTCGCCCTTGAGCGCGGCGCGGGTGTAGGCATTGCCCAGCTCCCGCGAGGAGCGTCCATCGGCCTGCAACGGTGGGCTGAAGCTGGTGGGCATGTGGCCGTTCAACTGCTCGCGGGACAGCCCGAACAGGCGCGCGGCATTCTCGTTGGCTTCCACGATGCCCAGCTGCGGATCGAACACCAGGATGGCTTCCGGGGCGTGCTCCACCAGGGTCCGGTAGCGCGCCTCGGCCTCGTGGCGGGCGCTGATGTCTTCCACCAGCGCCAGCAGGGCATAGAGCTGGCCATCCAGATCGCGCACCCCGCGGACGTTGACCCGCGTGTGCACGGTACCGCCGGAGCCTCTCATGAAGCGTTTGTCCAGCTCGTAGCCGTCGCGCTCCCCCTTGCGTACTTCGTTCAGCAAGGCCTCTTCGGCGGCGCGGTCCTCGGCCACCGTCATGCTCATCCAGTCGACGCCACGCAGCTGTTCGCGGGAGCGGCCGAGGATGCTGCAGAGCTTGTAGTTGACCTCTTCCCAGCGCTGGTCCGGCGTGCACAGGGCCATGCCGATCAGCGGCGCCTCGAAGAATAGGTGCAGGTGCTTGTCGCGCTCGTGTTGCAGGCGTTCCGAACGTTTCTGGGTGGTCAGGTCGAGCATGGCGCCGTAGATGCGGATCACCTGCTCGCCATCGTGTTCGGCCAGCCCCTTGATCCGCAGCCAGCGCGGTGTGCCGCGAGCGCCCTGGATGCGCAACTCCACATCGAAGGGCTCGGCACTGCGCAGGCACTGCTCCAGGGTGTCTTCCAGCAGGGCGCGACTGGCGGGATCGAAGAAACTGAGCATCTGGCCGAGGCTTGGGGCACCTGCCGCGGGGTCCATCTCGTAGATGCGGAAGCTGCCCTCGCTCCAGGCCATCTTCAGGGTGGTGATTTCCAGCACCCAGCTGCCGATATCGGCAATGGCCTCGGTCTGGTTCAGCAGGTGGGTCTGGCGCAGCAGCTCGTCGCGGCGGGTGTCGAGTTCCTCGGAAAGCATCTCGCGGCTGCTGACGTCGTGCTGCAGGGCGACGAAATGACTGATGCCCTGGGCATCCCGCATGGGCGCCACGGTGATCTCGTTCCAGAACAGGCTGCCGTCCTTGCGATAGTTGCGCAGCACCAGCTGGCACTGCTCGCCGCGTTGCAGCGCGTCCTGGAGGCGCGGCAGCTCGGACTGATTGCGATCATGGTGGAGCAGGAAGCGCCAATGGTTTCCCAACGCCTCTTCCCGCGAATAGCCGCTCATTTGCTCGAAGGCGGGGTTGCAGTAGATCAGCGGCTGGTCGGACTGACGCGCATCGACGATGGTGACGCCCAGGGGGCTGGCCTGCAGCGCCAAGTTGGTCAGCGCCAGTTCCTTCTGCATCTCGTCGCGACGACCGAGGGCCAGGCGCAGATCGCTGAGGCTGCGACCCACCAACAGTGCGGACATCATCAACAGCAGCACGCTGAAGTACAGCTCGACGCCCCACTGCGGGTCGGCCAGGCCCGTTCCACCATCGAGCCTGCGCAGCGCCGGCAGCGCTAGCACGGTCAGGGCGGTCAGACCGGCCCCGCAGAGCGCGCCAGGGAAGCCCCAGACCAGCGCCAGGCCGAGCATCATCATGCCGATGGGCGGCAAGGTGAGGATCAGCGGCACCACGGTGACCAGCCAGGGGATAAGGACCGCCAGCGCCAGCAACAGCGGCCAGGGCGGCAGACGGTGCAGGGTTTCGGGCAGCGCCTCCACCGGCTCGGGCACCCAGCCACGGCGGCTGAACAGCGGCGTCAGATAGGTCAGCAGCGGCAGGCTCACGGCGAGGGTCGTCAGGCAGGCGCCGGGCCAGACCAGCAAGGCGGAGCTTCCCCAGCTGTCGCGGGCAGGGTTGCCGCTCAGCATCAGGGCCACCTGCTCGCCGTAGACCAGCAGACTGACCGGCAGCAACACACCGTAGAGCATGAAGCGCAGCAGTTCGGGGAAATCACGCAGATCGGCGTGACAGCCGGAGCGTCTGAGCGCCCACCAGCCGGCAGCCACGCTGAGGGTTTCCGGGACAGCGTAGAGCGGCGCCCAGTAAAGATTCAGGTCCCACAGCGGCACGCTGAGCAGCGCATTGAAATAAATGGCGGGCAATACCCGCGCGCCCCACCAGAGGCAGAACACCAGGCCGAGAGCGAAGGGCAGGTACCACACGGCGAGTCCGCTGGACGCCTGGGTCAGCAAAGACACCCAGGTAGCCAGATGCAGCAGCGGCAGCGGCAACCACCAGGTCCATTGGGGAAGTCGGAAAGGAGCGGCTTGCATGCTGACCTCATGTCGGTGCGCAAGCTGAAGATAGCCCAGCGCCGGGCAAGCGTACGCCTAAAATATGGCCGCGTGGCATCACCGCCGATGGCAGGCCGGAATCCGGGACCGAAGGGATTTCGGGAACAGAAGCGCCAGCAGGGCGATTGCGGAATCCCGTTCCGTACGAAAACGCGCCGAGCGATGGTCAGGCTAGGCGGAAATCGGCGAGGCCGCGGAGTTGACGACTGTCAATGAGCAGGCCGAGCCGATTTCCAACGACGCATGGCCGAAGCGCAGGCCGTTTTCGTAGGAACCTACACCGCGTCGCGGGGGAGCATCAGTCCTAGGGGCAGGCAGACCCGTGCTTCCAGACCACCGCCGGAGCGGTTGCGCAGCTCGACGCTGCCGCCATGCTGCGCGGCGATGCGCTTGACGATGGCCAGGCCCAGGCCAGTGCCCTTGCCGCCACGGGCGCGGTCGCCACGGATGAAGGGGTTGAAGATGTCCTGCAGTTCCGCCGGATCGATCCCCTGGCCGCGATCCAGCACGCTGAGCACGACGTAGGGCGCGGCATTGTCTCCCGCCACGAAAGCTGCAACTTCGACACCGTTGCCGCCATATCGCAGCGCATTCTCGATCAGGTTCACCAACAGCCGCTTCATCGACACCCGCCGCAACGGGAACGGTGGCAGTGGCTCCAGGCACAGGCGCACCTGCTCTTCCTGCTGGTTGTAGGGCGCCACCACCTCGCAGACCAGTTCACCGAGGTCCAGCTCTTCCACGCGCTCGTCACGGCCGTCGCGGATGAAGGCGAGGAATTGATCGAGGATGGCATCCATGTCTTCGATGTCGCGAACCATGTCGTCGGTCAGCTCGGAGTCGTTGCTCATCAGCTCCAGCGACAGGCGCAGCCGCGTCAGCGGTGTGCGCAGATCGTGTGAGACACCGGCCAGCATCAGTTCGCGCTCGCGGGCGCCGCGTTCGACGTCCTCGGCCATCTGGTTGAAGGCGCGGTACACCTCGGCCATCTCGCTCGGCGTATCGCTCACCGGCAGGCGCACACTGCGGCCCTGGCCGACCTGACGGGCGGCGAAGACGAGGCGCTTGAGCGGGGCGTTGAGCTGGCGCACGAAGATCCAGGCGGCCGCAGTGGACAGCAGGCCGATACCGAGGAACCAGCCGAGCACGCTCCAGATTCGCTGGCCGCGCAGGGGGTGTGGATAAAGCGGGATACGCACCCAGTCCGGGCCCAGTTCCGGGGCGTGGACCCAGAGCGCCGGCGGGCTCTGGGCGCGCAGGCGCACTTCGGTACCGGGACCGAGCTCGGCCTGCATCTGGCGCTGGAAGATTTCGCTGTAGGGCCAGTGCTGCTCGCTGGCCGGCACGGCGTCGCGGGTCACCCGCTTGAGGCCGGCTGCCTTGGCCAGGTCGTGACGCTCTTCTTCACTCGCTGCCCAGTAGGCACGCAGGGTCAGCGCCGCACCGTGGCTGTACTGGCGGTCTACCAGCACGTCCTCGTTCATCATCAGGTAGACCAAGGTCAGTGCCTTCGAAAACAGGACGACGATGAGCACCAGCCAGAGGGTGCGGGAGAAGAAGCTCTGCGGGAACCAGTAGGGGGTGCGCATCACCACCCTGGGTTGCCCGGCGGCGGGAACCCCCGCCGCGCGTTCACTTGTTGCCATCGGGCACGAACACGTAGCCGACGCCCCAGACGGTCTGGATATAGCGAGGCTTGGAAGGGTCCGGTTCGATCAGCCGGCGCAGACGGGAAATCTGCACGTCAATGGAGCGCTCCAGGGCGTCCCACTCACGGCCACGGGCCAGGTTCATCAGCTTGTCGCGGGTCAGCGGCTCGCGGGCATGCTGGACCAGCGCCTTGAGTACGGCGAACTCACCGGTGGTGAGCATCTGAACGTCGTCGCCCTTCTTCAGCTCGCGGGTAGCCAGGGACAGCTCGTACTCGCCGAAGCTGACACTTTCGTCCTCGCTGGCCGGGGCACCCGGCACCTGCGGGGACTGGCGACGCAGCACGGCCTTGATCCGCGCCAGCAGCTCGCGAGGGTTGAACGGCTTGGCCAGGTAGTCGTCAGCGCCCAGTTCCAGGCCCTGGATGCGGCTGGTCTCGTCGCCCTTGGCGGTGAGCATGATGATCGGCACCTGGTTGTTCGACGCGCGCAGCCGACGGCAGGCCGACAGGCCATCCTCGCCAGGCAGCATCAGGTCGAGCACCACCAGATTGAAGAGTTCGCGAGCCAGCAGGCGATCCATCTGCTCGACGTTCTCCACGGCGCGCACGCGAAAGCCCTGTTCGTCGAAGAAACGTTCGAGGAGGCGCCGCAAACGGGCGTCGTCATCGACTATGAGGATCTTTTCGCCTTCAGCGGTCGGGTTGCTGCTCATGTTTTCTCCTGTTCGACAAGCCGCACATTATCGCTTGCTAGCGGCACGCGGCGGCTTGCCCATTGTTAGCAGATTTTTCCCCGAACGGTTTCCTACCCTTCGAAACTCGGTGTTTATAATGCGGCGCCTTTCATCACCGGCGAGCCCTGGCTCGCCGGTCTGTCATTCTGCGGCAGCCTCTGTGGCCCGGCCCGGGCTGCCGCCCATGCAGGTGTTTTCAATGGACAGCATCAATAACCGCATCGCCGAAGAACTGGGCGTGCGCCCGCAACAGGTCGCCGCCGCAGTGGAACTGCTGGACGAAGGTTCGACCGTGCCTTTCATCGCCCGTTACCGGAAAGAAGTCACCGGCAGCCTCGACGACACCCAGCTGCGTAACCTGGAAGAACGCCTGCGCTACCTGCGCGAGATGGAAGAGCGCCGCACCGCGATCCTCGCCAGCATCACCGAACAAGGCAAGCTGACCCCCGAGCTGGAGCGCGAGATCAAGCTCGCCGACACCAAGACCCGCCTCGAAGACCTTTACCTGCCCTACAAGCAGAAGCGCCGCACCAAGGGCCAGATCGCCCTGGAAGCCGGCCTCGGCGAGCTGGCTGATGCACTGTTCAATGACCCGTCCCTGGCTCCGGAAGCCGAAGCCGAGCGCTTCATCGACGCTGAAAAGGGCTTTGCCGACATCAAGGCCGTGCTGGAAGGCGCCAAGTACATCCTCATGGAGCGCTTCGCCGAAGACGCCACGCTGCTGGCCAACCTGCGCGGTTTCCTCAAGGACGGCGCCACCCTCAGCGCCCGCCTGGTCGCCGGCAAGGAACAGGAAGGCGCCAAGTTCAGCGACTACTTCGAACACGACGAAAACCTCAAGGGCGTGCCGTCGCACCGTGCCCTGGCGATCTTCCGTGGCCGCAATGAAGGCGTGCTGAGCATCGCCCTGAAGGTCGGCGAAGAGCTGCCCGGCACCCTGCATCCCTGCGAGCTGATGATCGGTGAGCGCTTCGGCATCTCCAACCAGGGCCGCGCCGGCGACAAGTGGCTGTCCGAAGTGGTGCGCTGGACCTGGAAGGTCAAGCTCTACACCCACCTGGAAACCGATCTGCTGGGCGAGCTGCGCGAAGCCGCCGAAAGCGAAGCCATCAACGTCTTCGCCCGCAACCTGCATGACCTGCTGCTGGCCGCCCCGGCCGGCCCGCGCGCCACCCTGGGCCTGGACCCGGGCCTGCGTACCGGTTGCAAGGTGGCGGTGGTCGACGCCACCGGCAAGGTGCTGGATACCGCCACCGTCTACCCCCACGTGCCGCACAACAAGTGGGATGAAACCCTGGCTATCCTCGGCAAGCTCTGCGCCAAGCACAGCGTCGACCTGATCGCCATCGGCAACGGCACCGCCAGCCGCGAGACTGACAAGCTGGCCATCGAGCTGATCAAAAAATACCCGGCCCTGAAGATGACCAAGATCATGGTCAGCGAGGCGGGTGCATCGGTGTACTCCGCTTCCGAACTGGCGGCGAAGGAGTTCCCGGACCTGGACGTTTCCCTGCGTGGTGCCGTGTCCATCGCCCGCCGCCTGCAGGACCCGCTGGCCGAGCTGGTGAAGATCGACCCGAAATCCATCGGCGTCGGCCAGTACCAGCACGACGTGTCCCAGCTTCAGCTGGCGCGCAGTCTGGATGCCGTGGTGGAAGACTGCGTGAACGCCGTGGGCGTGGACGTGAATACCGCCTCCGCCGCCCTGCTGGCACGCATCTCCGGCCTCAACGCCACCCTGGCGCAGAACATCGTCACCTACCGCGATGCCAATGGCGCGTTCAAGACCCGAGACGAGCTGAAGAAGGTCAGCCGCCTGGGCGAGAAGACCTTCGAGCAGGCCGCCGGCTTTCTCCGCGTGATGAATGGCGAGAACCCGCTGGACGCCTCCGCCGTGCACCCGGAAACCTACCCGCTGGTGCAACGCATCGCAGAAGGCACCGGCCGCGACATCCGCTCGCTGCTCGGCGACTCGGGCTTCCTCAAGCGCCTGGACCCGGCGAAGTTCACCGACGAAACCTTCGGCCTGCCCACCGTCACCGACATCATCAAGGAACTGGACAAGCCCGGTCGCGACCCGCGTCCCGAGTTCAAGACCGCCGAGTTCCAGGAAGGCGTGGAAAGCCTCAAGGACCTCAAACCCGGCATGACGCTGGAGGGCGTGGTGACCAACGTCACCAACTTCGGTGCCTTCGTCGACATCGGCGTCCACCAGGACGGCCTGGTGCACATCTCCGCGCTGTCGGAAAAGTTCGTCAAGGACCCGTACGAAGTGGTCAAGGCCGGTGACATCGTCCGCGTGAAGGTCATGGAAGTGGACATCCCGCGTAATCGCGTGGGCCTGTCCATGCGCATGAGCGACACGCCCGGCGAGAAGGTCGAAGGCCCACGCGGCGGCGGTCGCCAGGGCGGCCAGCCGCGCCAGCAGCAGAGCGCGCCGCGCAACAGCGCTCCGCCGGCGAACGGCGCCATGGCATCGCTGTTCGCCAACGCCAAGCAGATCAAGAAGAAGTGACGATGGACTTCACCGACCAGCAAACCACCAGCGCCTACAGCAAGCTGCTGGGCATCGAGCCGCTGAGCCTCGGCGATGGCATCGCCGAGGCTCGCCTGGTCATGGACGAGCACCTGCGTAACCGTGGCCAGGTCATGCATGGCGGGGCGATTTTCTCGCTGCTGGATATCACCATGGGGCTGGCCTGCACCAGCACCCATGGTTTCGACCGGCGCAGCGCCACGCTGGAATGCAAGATCAACTACCTGCGGCCGGTGGCGGAAGGCGAGGTGATCTGCAAGGCACGGGTTCTGCACGCCGGCAAGCGCACCCTGGTGGTGGAGGCCGATGTGCTGCAAGGCGACAAACTGGTCGCCAAGGGACAAGGCACCTTCGCTCAGCTGTAACAGCGGGGCAGTGGCAAAGCTCTATTCTGGACGAAGCGACAACGCGACCCGCCGGCTGGAAAAGTATTTCGGCCGGCGGCAAAGTCCGCCTCTTGTAGACAGCTTGGTCCACCCCCATATTGGGGCGACCGACGCGTGAAGGATTCCAAATTGAGCGATCTTCTTTCCCGCCGCCTGGCCTTGCTCGGCGAGCGCGCCAACCTGCCCCTGCTCACCCGTTGCCTGCATGGCATCGAGCGCGAGTGCCTGCGGGTCGATGGCAATGGCCAACTGGCGCTGACGCCGCACTCCCCTGCGCTGGGCTCGGCCCTGACCCATGCGCAGATCACCACGGACTATTCCGAGTCGCTGCTGGAGTTCATCACTCCGGCCGAGGCCGATCCGGCGCAGACCCTGGCGGACCTGGAGAAAGTCCATCGCTTCACCGTGGACAAGCTCGGCGATGAGCTGCTCTGGAGCCCGTCCATGCCTTGCCGGCTGCCGTCGGAAGAAGGCATCCCGATCGCCCGCTATGGCACCTCGCCCATTGGCCGCCTGAAGTACGTCTACCGCAAGGGCCTGGCCGTGCGATACGGCAAGACCATGCAGTGCATTGCCGGCATCCACTACAACTATTCCCTGCCCGAGGCGCTCTGGCCGCTGCTCAAGCAGGCCGAAGGCGATCCGCAGAGCGACCGCGACTACCAGTCGGCGCGCTACATCGCGATGATCCGCAACTTCCGCCGCTACAGCTGGCTGCTGATGTACCTGTTCGGCGCCGCCCCGGCCCTGGACAAGAGCTTCCTGCGCGGCCGCCCGCACGATCTCGACAGCCTCGACGCGGACACCCTGTTCCTGCCGTATGCCACCAGCCTGCGCATGAGCGACCTGGGCTACCAGAACAATGCCCAGGCCGGCCTCACGCCTTGCTACAACAGCCTGGACAGCTACCTGTCGAGCCTGCGCCAGGCAGTCTCCACGCCCTACCCGCCTTATGCCGAGATCGGCACCAAGCAGGACGGCGAATGGGTGCAGCTGAACACCAACGTGATCCAGATCGAAAACGAGTACTACTCGTCGATCCGCCCCAAGCGCGTCACCTACACCGGCGAGCGCCCGATCCAGGCGCTGATGGCCCGTGGCGTGCAATACGTGGAAGTGCGCTGCCTCGACATCAACCCGTTCCTGCCGCTGGGCATCGACCTCACCGAGGCCCGCTTCCTCGACGCCTTCCTACTGTTCTGCGCCCTGCAGGACAGCCCGCCGATGGCCGGCGAGGAATGCCGCAGCGCCACCGACAACTTCCAGCGTGTGGTCAAGGAAGGGCGCCGTCCGGGCCTGACCCTGCAACGCCACGGCCATGCCGTCGGCCTCACCGAGTGGGCCAACGACCTGCTTGACCGCATCGCGCGTACCGCCGAACTGCTGGACCGTGCACTGGGCATCGAGGAACACACCAACGCCCTGGCCGCCCAGCGCGTCAAGGTCGCCAACCCCGAGCTGACCCCTTCGGCCCAGGTACTGGCGGAACTTCGCGGCAATGGCGAAAGCTTCAGCCAGTTCGCCCTGCGCCACAGCCGCCAGCACGCCGAGTACTTCCGCAGCCAGCCCCTGAGCGCCGAGGACCAGGCACGCTTCGAGGCCCTGGCTCGCGAATCCCTGGATGAACAGGCACGCCTGGAAGCCGAACCGGAAGTGGATTTCGATACCTTCGTCGCCGCCTACCAGGCGAGCATCCTGGGGCTCATCAGCAACTGATCCGCGAATCGCCCCTCACTCTTCTTGTAGGGGCGAATTCATTCGCCAAGCAGGCCGAAGGTCTGCCCTTAAAGCTTGCAAGGGGACAGCTACGCTGCCCTTGGCGAATGAATTCGCCCCTACAGGAAAGCAGGCGAGTTGCTTGGGGTTCAGAGGGTCTTCTCGAATATCTGCGAATTGCGCTGGTAGTTGTACAGCGAGGCACGCGCTGCCGGCAGGTGCTCGACGCCGCTGGGCTGGAAGCCACGCTCGCGGAACCAGTGGGCAGTGCGGGTGGTGAGGACGAAGAGAGTCTTCAGGCCGAGGGCGCGGGCACGTTCCTCGATGCGCTCCAGCAACTCGTCACCACGTCCGCCGTGACGATACTCCGGATTCACCGCCAGGCAGGCCAGCTCACCGGTATCGGAATCGGCGATGGGATAGAGCGCTGCGCAGGCGATGATCAGGCCGTCGCGCTCGACGATGGTGAATTGCTCGATTTCCCGCTCCAGCACCTCGCGCGAACGGCGCACCAGGATGCCCTGGTCTTCCAGCGGGGTGATCAGATCGATCAGGCCGCCGACGTCGTCGATGGTGGCTTCGCGCAGGGATTCGAACTGCTCCTGGTCCACCAGGGTGCCGCCGCCGTCACGGGTGAACAGTTCGGTCAGCAGAGAACCGTCCTCGGCATAGCTGACCATGTGGCTGCGCTTGACCCCGCCGCGGCAGGCCTGGGCGGCGGCGTCCAGCAGTTCGGCCTGGTAGTTGTTGCCCAGCCGGATCAGGTGCGGCGGTACCTGTTGCGGGCGAAGCTCGCGCACCAGCTTGCCGGACTCGTCGATCAGGCCGCGCTCGGCACCGAACAGGATCAGCTTGTCCGCGCCCAGGTCGATGGCCACGCGAGTGGCCACATCCTCGCAGGCGAGGTTGAAGATTTCCCCGGTGGGCGAATAGCCAAGCGGCGACAGCAGCACGATGGTGCGCTCGTCCAGCAGGCGGCCGATGCCCTTGCGGTCGACCCGGCGCACTTCACCGGTGTGGTGGTAGTCGATGCCGTCGACGACGCCGATGGGGCGCGCCGTGACGAAATTGCCGGTGCTTACCCGCAGCCGCGAGCCCTGCATGGGGGACGCGGCAATATCCATGGACAGGCGCGCCTCGATGGCGATGCGCAGCTGGCCCACGGCATCGATCACGCACTCCAGCGTCGGGCCGTCGGTGATCCGCAGGTCGCGGTGGAAGTGCGGGGTCAGGCCACGCGTGGCCAGGCGCGTTTCGATCTGCGGCCGCGAGCCGTGCACCAGCACCAGGCGCACGCCCATGCTGTGCAGCAGCACCAGGTCATGGACGATGTTGCCGAAATTCGGATGGGCGACACCCTCGCCGGGCAGCATCACCACGAAGGTGCAGTCCCGGTGGGCGTTGATGTAGGGAGTAGCGTGGCGCAGCCAATTGACGTAATCGGGCATGGTTCCGTGAGCCTGAACAGGTGGCGAATAGACGAAGGCGGTGCTCGGCCGGCGAGCAGTGAGTCGGCGCGTTATCGTCGTCGCATGAGCATCAACGGAAACCCTCTCGGTCAGGATGTGGCGGCGGATTGAAGGCAGTAATGCTGGATGAGCTGGCGCAATAGCGCAACGGTAGGCTCGATCCGTGACAGTTCGAGATGCTCGTCCGGCTGGTGGGCACAGGCGATGTCGCCGGGGCCGAGCACCAGGGTCTCGCAACCGAGCTGCTGAAGATACGGCGCTTCGGTGCCGAAGGCCACCGCTTGCGCCGTATGGCCGGTGAGACGTTCGGCCAGGCGCACCAGATCACTTTCCGGCGACTGCTCGAACGGCGGCACTGCCGGGAACAGCGGCTTGAAGTCGATCTTCACCTGATAGTGCTCGGCCACCGGGCGCAGCCGCTGGCGAATCACCGCGCGCAGGGTTTCCGGATTCATCCCCGGAAGCGGGCGCAGGTCGAACTCCAGGCTGCACTGGCCGCAGATGCGGTTGGGGTTGTCGCCACCATGGATGCAGCCGAGGTTGAGGGTGGGCTGGGGCACGGTGAATTGCGGGTTGCGGAACTCCTGCTGCCATTCGCCGCGCAGCTCGATCAGGTCGCTCATCACCGCATGCATCGCTTCCAGGGCACTGTGGCCGAGGCTCGGGTCGGAGGAATGACCGCTCTGCCCGAGGATATCGATGCGCTCCATCATCACGCCCTTGTGCAGGCGAATCGGCTTGAGGCCAGTGGGCTCGCCGATCACCGCTGCGCGGCCCAGGGGTCTGCCAGCCTGGGCCAGGGCGCGGGCACCGGCCATTGAGCTTTCCTCGTCGCAGGTGGCGAGGATGATCAGCGGCTGCTGGAACCGCTGGTCCAGCAGACCGCGCACGGCCTCGATAGCCAGGGGAAAGAAGCCCTTCATGTCGCAGCTGCCCAGGCCGTACCAGCGATTGCTGACTTCACTGAGCTTCAGCGGGTCGGTTTTCCACAGGGCGGCGTCGAAGGGCACGGTGTCGCTGTGGCCCGCCAGCACCAGCCCGCCAGGGCCCGTACCGTAGGTCGCCAGCAGGTTGGCCTTGCCCGGCGCCACCTGCTGGATCTCGCAACGGAAGCCAAGGTCGCCGAGCCAGCTGGCGAGCAAGTCGATCACTGCCTGGTTCGACTGGTCCCAACTGGGCTGGGTGCAGCTCACCGAGGGCGTGGCGATCAGCGCGGCGAACTGCGATTTCAGGTCTGGAACGGACATCGGGGAGCCTCCACGGACGAGCGATCATCATAGGCCCAAGGCCGCGCGCGGCGAAACCGCTGCGGCGCAGTGCCGACCGGTCCTGTAAACTTCACCGCCTTGGTAGCCACCCCCTGGCTGCGTCTGAAAGATCCCGGCGATGAACAAAGAGACCGAAATCAAGCTTCGCGCCAGCCGCGAGACCCTGGAAGCCCTGCGCGACCATCCGCTGCTGAAGAAGCGCAACAAGTCCGGCTGGGAACGCCGCGAGCTTTTCAACCAGTACTTCGACACCCCCGAACGGGACCTGGCCCAGGCCCGCGTGGCCCTGCGCCTGCGCCGTGACGGCGAGCAGTTCATCCAGACCCTCAAGACCCGCGGCCAGAGCATAGCCGGGCTGTCCGAGCGCAATGAGTGGGACTGGTACCTGGACAAGGCCAAGCTGGACCCGAAGAAACTTACCGACGAGTGCTGGCCCGCCAGCCTGGCCGAGCTGGACAAGAAGCAGCTCAAGCCGATCTTCACCACCGACTTCCAGCGCGACCGGGCCGAGATCGCCTGGGGCCGTGGCAAGGCCAAGGTGGTGATCGAAGCCGCCCTGGACCTGGGCAAGGTAATCGCTGGCAAGCAGGAAGAAGAAATCTGCGAGCTGGAACTGGAACTGCGCCAGGGCGAACCCGAGGCGCTGCTGGAACTGGCCGCCGAGCTGGCCGCCGATCTGGCGCTGATGCCCTGCGACATCAGCAAGGCCGAGCGCGGCTACCGTCTGCATGATGCCAACAGCTACCACCTCAGCCTGCCGGTTCCGGAACTCGGCGCCGAGTTGTCGCTGGACGATGCCTTCGCGGCGCTGGCCTGGCACCTGCTGGGCAGCAGCCAGCGCCTGGCCGAGCAGTACCGTTTCAATGGCCACTGGAAGCTGCTGGTGGACTGGCTGCAACAACTGGTCGACCTGCGCGCCCTGATCGGCAGCCTCGGCCAGGCCGCCCCGCGCGCCAGCAGCCACGACCTGCGCGAAGCCCTGGACGCCCTGCTCAAGGACTGGCGCCCGCGCGTGCAGGCCGGCGAGCTGGACGAAACCGTACGTCACGCCGCACCGCAGCAGTTCGCCGAAGAACTCGCCGGCACTCGCTGGGGTCTGTTCTCCCTCAACGCTTCCCGCTGGCTGCTGGCCCGCGCCTGGACCGTCGAACGCAACGATCGCGGCAATCGCCAGGGCAAGGCAGTGCTGGGCAACTGGCTGCCGCGCCTGCTGAGCGAAGAAGGCGAAGCCCTCAAGCTGGATCGCTACAAGCGCCAGCCCGAGGACCTGTCTGAGCAGCTTCCGCGCATCGAACGCCTGCTGGTCTGGCTGCGTCTGGCGCGCCAGGTGCTGGAAGTGCCGGAAGTCGACCGCGCCTACGGTGAATTGTCCAAGTTCGCCGAACTGGCCGCCCAACCGCTGGACGCAGAAGTGCTGGCAGCCCGCAGCGAGCAGGCGCAGGCCCTGATCAGCCTGCGCAGCTGGAAGGCGCTGACCCGCTAAAGCGGCCGTGGCCCTCACTATGCTCAAGCAAAGCTTCCGCTCCGTGGTCACCACCTGGCTCACCGGCCTGCTGGCCCTGCTGCCCCTGGTGCTGACCCTGGCGTTGCTGGCCTGGCTGTTCAGTCTGCTGAACAAGCTGGTGGGGCCGTCCACGATGATCGGCCAGGTCCTCGGCGCGCTGGGCCAACCCTTCGCCAGCAATCCCATGCTGGCGTACCTGGTCGGCACACTGGTGCTGCTGGGCAGCCTCTACCCCCTGGGTCTGGCGGTGCAGCTCGGCCTGCGCCGCCCGCTGGCCTGGCTGCTGGACATGACCCTGCGCCGCGCACCACTGATCGGCAGCCTGTACGGCCTGGCGGACCGTTTCGTCGGGCTGCTCGATCGCAGCAAGAACGCCGACATCGCCGCCATGAGCCCGGTCTGGTGCATTTTTGGCGGCGAAGGCGCCGCCGTCCTGGCCTTGCGCCCGAACCCGGAAACCTTCGAACTGGACGGCCGAAGCTACTGCGCCATCCTGGTGCCAACCGCGCCCATTCCCGTGGGTGGCGGGCTGATCTACGTCCCAGTGGAATGGCTGCGGCCGGCGGAAATGGGTGTGGAAGGCCTGACCAGCATCTACCTGTCCATGGGCCTCACGCCGCCGCACCAAGCGGGCAGGCTGGCGAAGGAGCCGGTTGTCCTCAGCGACGACAGCAAGGCTTCCTGACGCTCTTCCTGTAGGGGCGAATTCATTCGCCAAGCGGGCCGAAGGTCCGCCAACTCTGGTGAGCAGGATGAGGCAGCTGCGCTGCCCTTGGCGATTGAAATCGCCCCTACAGACGCTCTGCCGCAACCTACTCGATATGCAAGCTCGTAGTGGACTTGATCTCCGATAGCGCGACGATGGAGTTCACCTCCTGTATCCCCGGCACCAGCGACAGCTTCTCGAAGAAGAAGCGCTCGTAGGCCTCGATGTCGCGGGTGACGATGCGCAGCATGAAGTCCACCGCGCCCATCAGCACATGGCACTCCAGCACCTCGGGAAAATCCCGCATGGCCTCGGCGAACTCGGTCAGGTTGGAGCGGCCATGGGCGTTGAGTTTCACCTGGGCGAATATCTGCGCGTTCAGACCGACCTTGCGCCGATCCAGCAGGGTGACCTGGCGACGAATAACACCCTCGTCCTTCAGGCGCTGGATACGCCGCCAGCAGGGCGACTGGGACAGCCCCACCCGTTCGGCGATCTCGGCGGTGGAGAGGCTCGCATCCTCCTGCAGCAGGTCGAGAATGCGTTTGTCGTAGGCATCCAGGGTGACAGACATAAAAAATCCCTGCTTTGTCGATAACCAGGAAAGTTTATCCAAAGAAACTGCCAATCCGCGCAAATCAGGCAGAAAAATTCCGTTCCGGACTGGAAAACTATCGGCGTCCCCACCGAGGAAACCAGCATGCTCAGCCTCCAGTCCGCCCCCGTCGCCCGCGAAGACCACTGGCACCCGCACACCGCCCAGCTCGAGGCCCGCGAAATGCAGTTCGCCATCCTCGCCGAGGCGGAAGCGGACATCCTCGGCCGCCTGCTCGCCTTCTTCGCCCAGCTGCAACTGGTGCCGCGCTGGCTGGAGGTCAACCGGCTCGGCGACAACCTGCTGGTCCAGCTGCGCCAGCCCGGGCTGACGCCGCACCGGGCCGAGGTCATTGCGCAGAAGATGCGCTCGCTGGTCAGTGTGTTCACGGTGGAGCTGGAGTTCTCGCCCGTTCCTTGAAGCAGCGCTTAGCCCAATGATGGCAATTCGGGCATGCTTGCCGTCCCATGAGAAGAGCGTTTGACTACTCTTCCAGACTGAGCAGCGTGACCGAGGAGCCTGCATGTCCGCCTTTGCCTCACCCGCCCAGGATCGTTGGCTGGATCTCAACGACCTGATGCGCGAACTGGTGTCCCAGGGTCGCCTGAGCCAGGACCAGGCAGAACATTGCCTGGCCATTCGCCGTAGCGCGGTGAACAACCAGCAGCACCCGCTGGAGTTCCTGGCCAGCCAGCAGGTGGACGACCTCAAGCGTCCGGGCAAGAAGCTCGACCTGGAAACCCTCAGCGCCTGGCTGGCCGAGCATGCAGGCCAGCCCTACCTGCGCATCGACCCGCTGAAGATCGACGTCGCCGCCATCACCCCGCTGATGTCCTATGCCTTTGCCCAGCGCCACAAGATCCTCGCCGTCGCCGCCAACAGCGAAGCGGTGACCATCGCCAGCGCCCAGCCCTTCGTGCAGAGCTGGGAAAGCAACCTCACCCACGTGCTCAAGCGCCCGATCAAGCGCGTGGTCGCCAACCCGATAGACATCCAGAAGTTCACCCTGGAGTTCTACCGCCTGGCCAAATCGGTCAGCGGCGCCAGCGCGGTGGACCAGAAGATCAGCGGCGTCGGCAACTTCGAGCAGTTGCTCAAGCTCGGCTCCAACGATCAGGAACCGGACGCCAACGACGCGCACATCGTCAACATCGTCGACTGGCTGTTCCAGTACGCCTACCAGCAACGCGCCAGCGACATCCACATCGAACCGCGCCGCGAACAGGGCACCGTGCGCTTCCGCATCGACGGCGTGCTGCACACCGTCTATCAATTCCCGCCGCAGGTCACCATGGCGGTGGTCAGCCGCCTGAAGAGCCTCGGGCGCATGAACGTGGCGGAAAAGCGCAAGCCCCAGGACGGCCGGGTCAAGACCAAGACCCCGGACGGCGGCGAAGTGGAACTGCGTCTCTCCACACTGCCCACCGCCTTCGGCGAGAAGATGGTGATGCGGATCTTCGACCCCGAGGTGCTGCTGAAGAGCTTCGACCAGCTCGGTTTCTCCCAGGACGACCTGCGCCGCTGGCAGAGCATGACCAACCAGCCCAACGGCATCATCCTGGTCACCGGCCCCACCGGCTCGGGCAAGACCACCACGCTTTACACGACCCTCAAGCAGTTGGCCACGAGCGAGGTGAACGTCTGCACCATCGAGGACCCCATCGAGATGATCGAGGGCGCCTTCAACCAGATGCAGGTGCAGCACAACATCGACCTGACCTTCGCCAGCGGCGTACGTGCGCTGATGCGGCAGGACCCCGACATCATCATGATCGGCGAAATCCGCGACCTGGAAACCGCCGAGATGGCCATCCAGGCCGCCCTGACCGGCCACCTGGTGCTCTCCACCCTGCACACCAACGACGCGCCCAGCGCCATAACCCGTCTGCTGGAACTGGGCGTGCCCTACTACCTGCTGCGCGCCACCCTGCTCGGGGTCATGGCCCAGCGCCTGGTACGGACCCTCTGTCCGCACTGCAAGGCGCCGATGGAGCTGCGCGAGGAGGACTGGACCAGCCTGACCAAACCCTGGAGCGCACCGCTGCCCACCGGCGCCCACCACGCCGTCGGTTGCCTCGAATGTCGCGACACTGGCTACCGCGGTCGTGCCGGGGTCTACGAGATCATGCTGCTGTCCGATGCGATCAAACCGCTGATCACCGCCGATACCGACCTGATCGCGTTGCGCCGGGCCGCCTTCAAGGAAGGCATGCGCAGCCTGCGCCTGTCCGGCGCGCAAAAGGTCGCTTCAGGCCTGACGACCATCGAAGAAGTGCTGCGGGTCACGCCACAAAGCGAACAGAAATGAAATGCTTGGCGGCTGGAGCGGAGGGGCTCCAGTCACCGAGATACAGCCAGCAAAAGGAGCAGATCCCATGGAAATCGGCAGTGTCGTCATCCTCTTCGTCGCCCTTGCGATTGCGATCGTATTCATGGGCTTCAAGGTCGTGCCGCAAGGCTTCGAGTGGACCGTGGAGCGCTTCGGCCGCTACACCAACACGCTCAAGCCGGGCCTGAACATCATCGTGCCGGTGATGGACCGTATCGGCCGCAAGATCAACGTCATGGAAAGCGTGCTGGACATTCCCCCGCAGGAAGCCATCAGCGCCGACAACGCCATCGTCACCATCGACGCCGTGTGCTTCTTCCAGGTGATCAACACCGCCCAGGCGGCCTACGAGGTCAACGACCTGGAGCACGCCATCCGCAACCTGGTGATGACCAACATCCGCACCGTGCTCGGCTCCATGGAGCTGGACGCGATGCTCAGCCAGCGCGACGCGATCAACGAGCGCCTGCTGCGCACCGTGGATGAAGCCACCGCGCCCTGGGGCATCAAGGTCACCCGCATCGAGATCAAGGACATCACACCGCCGGCCGACCTGGTGGAAGCCATGGCCAGCCAGATGAAGGCCGAGCGCCTGAAGCGCGCCCAGGTCCTCGAAGCCGAAGGCCGGCGCCAGGCGGAAATCCTCACCGCTGAGGGCGAAAAGCAGGCGCAGATCCTCAAGGCCGAAGGCGAGCGTACCGCCGCCTTCCTTGAAGCCGAGGCCCGCGAGCGCGCCGCCCAGGCCGAAGCCGAGGCGACCCGCGTGGTATCCGAGGCCATCGCCAACGGCAACGTGCAGGCAGTGAACTACTTCGTCGCGCAGAAATACGTGGACGCGCTGGGCAAGCTGGCCAGCGCCAACAACAGCAAGGTGGTGCTGATGCCGCTGGAAGCCAGCCAGGTGATCGGCGCCGTGGGCGGCATCGGCGAAATCGTCCGCGCCACCTTCGACGGCAAGAAGGGCTGAACCGATGTGGAACTACCTCCAGCACCTGACCTACTGGGACTGGCTGGCCCTCGGCACCCTGCTGCTGATCCTCGAAGTCTTCGGCGCCGGCGGCTACCTGCTGTGGATCGGCGTGGCGGCGGCCTGCGTCGGGGTCATCACCTTTATCGCCCCGGAACTGCATTGGGCCATCCAGTTCCTGCTGTTCGGCGTCCTCTCCATCCTCACCGCGGTGTTCTGGTGGCGCCGCCAGCGCAGCGCCGCCAAGGTCTCCGACCAGCCTGGCCTGAACCGTCGCGGCTATGAGTTCGTCGGTCGCGAGTTTGCCTTGCATGAAGCCATCAACGGCGGTCGCGGCAAGATCCGCGCTGGCGACTCCGTCTGGCTCGTCTCCGGGCCGGACATGCCCGCTGGTAGCCAGGTGCGCGTCGTCGGTCAGGACGGCGTGCTGCTGAAGGTGGAGCCGGTCTAGCACCGGCCCCACCCGCTCCGACCTAGGCGCTCACGGGCTCCACTTGTGGCATCGCCCAGCCATGGGCGACCACCTCCTTCGAGGGTCCGTACAGGCGCAGCACCAGCGTGAACGGCCCCTGCCTGGGTGCCGGCAGCCAGTTGTCCCGCGCCACCGGCGCATCGCTCTGTACCCAGAAGGTCAGGCCGCCATCGGCATCGCGCTGCAGCTCATCGCGGCTGCTCAGGCAGTAGCGGTCGATGGCGTTCGCCACCAACTGGCGGTCCGGCAGGTCGTAGAGCGTCAGTGACCAGAATTCGCTGGCCGGCGGCAACGCATCCGCGGCGAAGTGCAGTCGATAACGCTGGCCGCCCTGCAGGGGTTGCCCCCGGCCGTCCAGCCGGGCCCCGGTGTAATAGGCCTCCTCCACGCTGTTGCCATAGATACCGAGAGCCGCTGCCAAGGCGCGATTGAGGTAGTTGTTGTGCAACGCCTCGCGGGTGCCGAACAGTCCGTGGGTACCACGCACCTTGGCGGACGTCGCTTTCATTTCCGCCTGGGCGTCCTGGATACCGGCCAGCAGCGCCTGGCGCTGTGCCGGGTTCAGGGCCGCAGCATCGAACGCCTGGCCGGGCACGATGCCGATGCGCGCGAAACGCTGGCGCAGCACCTGCTCGCTGGGGTGAACCGGGCACAGGGTGAGGAGTTGGTTGAGATGGCCGATGAAGGCCGACCCCAGCCCCTGTCGCGCGTCCCAATGCAGCCAGGCGATGGCCGGCGCGGCGGCAGGCGCCGATGTACCGACGTACTGGTGCAGCGGTTGCAAACGGTAGTCTTGCTGGATCGCCCGCACCTGCTCCAGGTCCGCCTTGCCCTCCAGGCCGGTACGGCCGAGGACCATCACGATCTCCGTTTCACTGCGCAGCACCTGGCGGATGCCCGGCGGCGCTTCGCCCTGCCAGTCCGGACCCGCAATCAGGTAGTTCCCTGCCTCGCGCCCAGTGCTGAGCACACCGACATAGGCGAAGTTGTGGGTGTAGAGGTCCACCAACTGGTGCACGTAGTAACGCCCCTCGTGCACTGCCGGCACGCTCAGCACCTGGGGCTCGGCACGCAGGTCGAGCCAGGCCCAGGAATACGGCGTGTCATTGTTCGGCGTGACGATGTCGCGGTTGGCCGGGGTGAACAGCTCGCTGTAGTGACGGAAGCGCCCGAAGCCACCGACATACTCCCTGGCGTTCGGATCCAGGGCCTGCTTCTGCAGGGTCTGGTAGTGCATCAGCATGGGATAGGCATACAGCCAGGCCTCGCGGGCGATGGCGCGGAACTCTTCAGGCGTGGTGGCTTCCGTCTGGCTGGCGGCGAGCAGCCAGCCCGGACAGGCGAGGCCAGCGCCCAGCAGGCTGAGCCCTCCCAGGAAGTGGCGGCGGGAAAACGGCAGTTGCATCGCTCACTCCTTCACCGGCTGGATGGCCGGCAATTGGTAACCGCCCTCCAGGGCGACCGGCTGCGGTACGTAGAGCCGCAGCATCAGGTTGAATTCGCCATCCGGCGCGGGCAGCCAATTGCCCTGTTCCGCTTCGGCCGGCGGCCGGTGCTGGATCAGCAGGGTCAGTCCACCATCGGTGTCGTATTTCAGGCTGGGGCTGCGGTCGCCCAGGGAATAGCGCCTGAGCGGGTTGGCCGACAGCAACTGGCTCTTGCCGTCGTACAGGGTCAGCGACCAGAAGGCGCCAACCGGCGGCAACCGGCCCGGCTCGAAGCGCAGGCGGTAAGCCTTGTCGCCGCGCAGCGCTTGGCCGCGGGCATCGCGCATGGCCATGGGATAAAGGGCCTCGGCGGCATCGTTGGCGTAGATGTAGCGCCAGGCGACTGCCGCACGGGTGAGGTCGTCCTCGCCGAAGTGGCCAACGTCCAGCGGCGAGACGAACCAGCCATTCTGCTCGCGGCTGATGGCGGTGGACGCACGGCGCACCTTGTCTCTTCCGGCCTCGGCACCGGTATCGATGGCCTCGGCCAATGCCGCCGGTGGAGAAAATGGCTGGCCTGGGCGCACGCCGATCTCGGCGAAGCGCGCCAGCCGCGCCTGCTCGTCGGGCGTCCATTGGTGCAGCGGCAACAGGGCGTTGAAACTGTCGAACAGCTTCACCGCCGCGCCCTGCTTGGTGTTCTGGTAAGGCGGCAACAAGAGCGGCGGCAATGCTGATGGCGCGGGCAGGCCGAGGGCTGCGGACATGGGCTCCAGGCTGTAACCCTTGGCCACAGCGGTGGCGGCAGCCTGATCAGCCTCGCCACGCACCTCGGTGCGGCCCAGCAGGAAGACCAAGCGGCTGGGCGAGCGAATCAGCCCGTCGAAACCGGAGGGCAATTCGCCCTGCCAGTCCGGCCCGGCGATCAGGTAGCGTCCAGAGCCCGTACCGGTGCTGCGGGTGCCCACGTAGTCGAGGTTGTCGGTACGCAGGTCGATCAACTGAAAGCTGTAATAGCGGTCCCTGACTTCGGGCACACGCAGGACCATGGGTTCGCCACGCAGGTCGAGCAATGCCCGCGCGTAGAAGGTGTCGTTGTTCGGCGAAACCACCTTGGTGTCCTCGGGCCCCAGCAGCCTGCTCTCGCTGAACAGCTTGTTGTAGGGCAGCCTGGCAGCTATGGCATTGAGCACCTTGTTGTGCTCGGCAGTGGCATAGGCGAAGACGTAGGCCTCTTCGGCGAGACTCCGAGCCTCGTCGGTCGACGGCGCGGCCTGTGCCACGGGGCCTGCGATGAGGGCTAGCCCAAGCAGGGTGATCCAGCGCATGGAACTACCTCCAGACAGAAAAAGGGGGCGCCGGCGGCGTGCCGCCGGCGCCAGGTCGGTATTGCTTCGTTGTTATCTACTTCGCCCAGCGGCGCAGGTCCGACGGGGTGTACTCGTCCTTCCGGGCGGCGAAGCCGACGCGCATCGGCTCCTTCTCTTCGTTGGTCAGGCCGCCGGCGTAGTAGCGCCCGGAGATGAGGTCGTAGGAGACCTCCATCACGTTGTAGGTGAAGCCGTGGTCGTACTGATGCATGGCGTGCAACTCCACGCCACGCCAGAGTTCGCCACGGCTGTCGTACTGATCCACCTGGGCAATCTGCCAACTGTCCTCGTCCACGTAGAAACGGCGCTTGGCGTAGATGTGCCGGGCACCGGGCTTGAGGGTCGCCTCCACCACCCAGACGCGGTGCTTCTCGTAACGGGTCAGGCCCTGGTCGATATGGCCGGGCTTGATGATGTCGGCGTACTTGAGCTTGTGGTCCGCCAGCCGGTAGCTGTTGTAAGGGATGAACAGCTCCTGCTTGCCGATCAGCTTCCAGTCGTAGCGGTCGGGAGCGCCGTTGTAGCCGTCGACGTTGTCCGAGGTGATCAAGCCATTGCTGTAACGAGCGCTGTTGTCATAGGCGATCATCGGCGCGCGGCGCACCCGGCGCTGGCCCGGGATGTATTGCCAGGCCGCACGCGGCTCGGCCACCTGGTCGATGGGGTCATGCACCAGCACCGCCTCGCCGGACAGGCGCGCCGGTTCCAGCACGCGGTTCTTGAACATGAACAGCACGTTGGCGCCGGGCTCCAGGTCCTGGATGCTCTCGGCGAAGTTGATCAGCGACTGCCCACGGATGTAGCTGACGGTGCCGTTCTCGCGCACCAGGGCGGAGCTGGCGATGCGCTCGTAGCTGCCGCCACGCCAGCGGGTCATGTGGTTCCACATCACCTCGATGCCTTCGGTGGGCAGCGGGAAGGGAATGCCGCGCTGGTAGTCGTGCATGCCGTTGCCACCGTCGGCCAGGGTCACCTTTCCGACGTTCGCGCGGCTCTGTTCGAGCACCTCCGAGGGCAGGTTGGCGCTGCGATGGGTGGGGTAGACCGGCATCGTGTAGCTGTCCGGGTAGCGCTTGAACAGGGCGACCTGGCCGGGGCTGAGGAACGCCTTGTACTGCTCCAGGTTCCGCGCGGTCACAGTGAACAGCGGCTGCTCACTGGCGAAGGGGTCCTGGTAGCTGCCACTGGCGTCGACATTGCCGGCGCTCTTCGGTAACCCGCCGGTCCAGGCCGGGATACTGCCGTCGGCGTTGGCCGCCTGTTCCGAGCCCATGGGGGTGAGGGTCTTGCCGAGCTCACTGGTATCGCTGTTCTTGGCCTGGGCAAAAGTGGCCGCGCAGGCCAGGGCCAGCACACAGAGTTGCATGCGCATGGAAGTGCTCCTTAGAAGTCCGCCTTGAGGCTGACCGAGACGAAATCGCGGTCATCCAGGGTGCTGTAGTCGTTGGAGCCGAAGAACTCGTTGTATCCGAGCTCCAGGCTGTAATCGTTGAGGTAGTTGAAGGTCAGGCTCAGGCCGACCGCCTGCTGGCCTTCCTCGAAGGGGCCGCCGGGCGAGTAGGAGTAACCCTCGACGTCATGTCGCCAGCTCAGCGCCGGGATCACGTTCACCCCCGGCAGCACGTCGCTGTATTCCAGACTGGCGCGCAGGCGATAGCCCCAGGACCAGTCGGTGGTGAAGCCCTCGTCGGTGCAGAACTTGTTGGTGACGCTGGCGTTCGCGCCGATGTTGCACAGCTGTCCGTTGCTCTTGCTGCTGCGGCCGTACGCGGCGTTGCGGCCGAAGCGCTCGTCGCCGAGATCAGCCACATGCACCACGCCGGCCTCGGCCAGCAGGCTCAGGCGCGTGGCGCCGAGCACGTTGTCCACCACCTGGGTCGCCGACCCCACCAGTTGCCAGACCGGCTTACGCGCATAGGCATCGAAGCGCTGGCCGGTATAGCGGAAGTTCGCCGGGAGGAAGTCGATGGTGGAGAAGCCACCCGCGCCGGTCGGATCGGAAATGCCCGCCGCATTGACGTCCGGACCGTTGAAGCCCAGTGGCTGGTTCGGCCGGAAGCTGAGTTCACCGGCCAGGGCGATGCCGGAGTTGGGTTCCACGCCGTTGATGCTGAAACCGTAGAGCTGGATGTCCTCCGGGTAGATGGCCGCGTAACTGGGGTTCTGGATCAGCGCGCCGCCCGCCCCCGCCGGTGCGCCGATGGCTACGCGCGGAAGTTGGCCGCGCACGGCGTTGTCGGCGGCGGTGAGCGAGAAGTACGGCAGACGCGAGTGGTAGTTGATGTAGTAGAGCGCCGCCTCGGCGTCGTTCAACGCCGGGATCATGCCGCGCAGGGCCAGGCCGTACTGGCCCCAGTCCGAAGGCGACTCGGTGCCGCGCGAAGTGGCATAGAGGCCGGCGGCGGCCATCTGCGCATCGGTCTGCGTCTGGGTCAGGTAAAGCGGGCCGCATCCGGGCTGGATCACATCGCTAGTGGCGAAGAAGGTCCCGCAGCCGTCCAGCACGCTGGGCCGCCAGTTGTACTGGTAGAAGCCTTCCAGGTTGAGCGTGTCGGACAGGCCGAAGCTGAAGGAGAGCATCTCCACCGGCAACTGGCCTTCCTTGAGTTCCACGCCCGGCTTGTTGAACGCCGAAACGTCCAGCGGGTTGATCACGTTGATGCCGTTCTGGATCAGCAAGGCCTCACCCCAGGACAGCACCTGCTTGCCGAACTTCACCGACAGCGGCCGATCGGCCACTTCGAAGTCCTTCCAGACATAGGCGTCCAGCACCTCGAAGCCCTTGGAGCGGGCCAGATCCTGCCAGCCGGAGTCATCGAATCCGTTCTGCGCGAAGCGACCGCTCTTGGGTGTCGCAGTGGAATCGTAGAAGCGCGCGTCGCCGCTTTCGTAGACATGGTCGTACCAGTACTTGAAGCGCACGAATGCACCCTGGCCGCCGCCGTCGAGGCTGAAGTCGGTGATGCCCTTGGCGATCTGCGAAATGGCGTCGCCCTTCTTGAAGTTGAGGCGATTGTCGTCGGCGCTGACGCTCATGCCGTCGGCCACCACGCCTTGGGCGACCGCCGCGTTGGCGCGGGTCATCAGGTGCGGGTTCGGGTCATCCAGGGCCCAGCTGGAGCCGAGGGAAAGGGTCGTCTTGGTGCTGAGGCTCCAGTCATCGTTGATCTCGATGCTGGCGGCCTGGGCCGGCGCGCACAGGGCAGCGAGCACAGCCAGGGCGAGGGGTTGCAGGGAATGATGGCCACGATTCCTGTGTCGCAGACGGACGTTGGCAGTGGCCGCGCTTTTTCTTGTCATTGTGTTCTCCGGGGAGGGATGGCGCAGCCTGGTCACCTTGCCGAAGAAGCCGTCCGCAGCCACAAGCCGGGACTGACAAAAAGCATTCAACCCAACGCGAGTCGGTCCCCGAAGCTGTCGCGCGCGCACGTTCCGCCCAGCAGGAGGCAGCAATGCAACGGGACCGGAATCAGGCGTGCGACGACAGGCGGAACTGCTTGGGGGTGATGCCGAAGCGCTTACGGAAAGCGCGGATGAAATTGCTCGGCTGGCGATACCCCAATCGCTCGGCAATGCGCTCGATGGGCTGGTCGCCGGCCTTCAACCAGTGTCGCGCCAGCTGCAAGCCGTCGCCCGTCTCCGGCGCGCGGCCCAGCCACTGCAGGCTCAGGCTCTGGTGAAGGAAGGGATTGGCGCCCGGCAGCGGCAAGTCGAGCGCCTCGCGCGCCAGCACCAGGCCCGGTCGCTCGGCGTAATGGACCGGGACGCCCCACTCTTCGAGAAAGCGCCCGCATTGCTGCTGACGCGTGACGACGACGCGCTCGAACAGCGCCGCCGGAGTCATCCCTACCCTGCGGGGGACATTGCGCGCGAGCGTGAGCACAGCGGCGTCCAGGCCGAAGTGATGGGGTTCGCTCTGGGCCGGCCGCAGCGTCAGGCTCGCCCGCGGCCCGGCAACGGCGAGGTCAGCGGACACGTAGTTGGTCACTTCCGGCAGGTACTGGCTGAAGCAGCGGAGGCTGGCGTCCAGGCTGGGCGCGGAGTCGAGCAGGATGTTCATGCCCTGCAGGCAGTGGGTGGCCATCCCGTTGACCAGTTCGCAACCGAAGGCCGGCTCGTTGCTGATGCGCTCGCACTCCGCCCAAAGTCGCTCCACCAGCAGCGCCGGCACCCGCTGGCGGGGGTCGGCCAACAGACCGGCACTGATCCCCGCGTGCTGGCGCAGGTGCTCGGCCGGCAGGCCGGAATGGGCGGCGTGACTGAGGATGGTGCGAGCGAAGGCACTGGAGGCGTAGTACATGGGATTCAGGGCAGGTGAACGACTCGGCTTTACTAGTACTGCTGAAGCTGATATCGATCAAATGCATTTAAAACAACCTCAGCATGCACGGAGTGCATCATGGATCTGCGCCAGCTCCGCCATTTCGTCGCCCTCGCCGACCACCGCAGCTTCGTTCGCGCCGCGGATGCCATCAGCCTCAGCCAGCCGGCCTTCAGCCGCAGCATCCAGACCCTCGAGCGCGACCTCGACAGCCAACTGGTAGACCGCGCCAGCCGAGAGTTCCGCCTCACCGGCCAGGGTGAACTGGTGCTGCAGCACGCTCGCCGCCTGCTCGCTGGGAGTCGCGCGCTGCGCAATGAGCTGGTGCAGTACAACGGCCTTTCTGCCGGGGAACTGCGCTTCGGCAGCGGCCCCTACCCCGCACAGCTGCTGGTCCCGGAAGCCCTGGCGGACTTCATTCGCGATCACCCGGCGATCCGCACCGCCTTCCACCAGGGCGACTGGGAGCAACTGGCGGGCTGGCTGAAGGAGGAACAGATCGAGTTCTTCGTCGCCGACACCCGTTACTTCGCCCACAACCCGGATTACCAGGTGCGCCTGCTGCGGCCACGTCGGGGGCGGTTCTTCTGCCGCGTGGGACACCCGTTGGCGGAGCGCGACGAACTGAAGCTCGCAGCCCTGATGGACTTTCCGTTGGTGGGGACGCGGATCCCCGGCGAGATTCGCAAGGTGCTGGGTGAGATCGCTGGGCTGGACGATTTCCAGCCCAGCGTGGAATGCGCCCAGTTCGACGCCATCCTGCGCATGGTGGCGCGCTCCGACGCGGTGGGAATTTCCACCTTGGAAGCGCTGCACGAGCCGACTGGCCGCGGCGAGGTGCGGTTGCTGAAGTTCAGCGACGTGCCCTCGGGCAGCCCCAGCCTGTTGCTGCATTTCGGCATCGTCAGCCGCGCCGGCTACTCGCTCAGCCCCGCGGCCCAGGCCATGGTCGCCGCCATCCATTCCGCCGACCAGCGCCTGGCGCCACTCGCCGAGGGCTAGGCGCGACGGGCCAGGACATCCGGCGACACATCGCCCAGCGCCTGCTGCAGCACCTTCATCGCCGCTTCACGACTGCGCTCGAAGCGGTACTTCTTCTCCAGGTAAAGGGCCAGCGGCAATTCCACCGGCTGCGGCAGGGGCAAGGGCGCCTGCCGCAGGCCGAGCATCGTAGCCACCCGGCTCGGCAGGCTCAGGCCGAACGGCTGGCGATCGGCGATCAAACGCGCAGCCAGGGAGCTCTGCACGCTGGCCACGATGTTCCGCCGCAGGCCCTTGACCCCCAACTGCAGGTCCACCGGACTCAGGCCGTCGCGGCGGCTGGAAACCTGGATCTGCGGCAATGCCAGGTACTCTTCCAGGCTGCGTGGTGGCCGTTCCAAGGCATCGCCGTAGGCGAACACGTAGCGATCCACCGGCAGCGGCTGCTTGTACAACCCGGACTGACGCGACAGCGGCTGGTCGACGTCGATGAGGATGTCCAGCTTGCCGCTCGCCAGTTCCGCCAGTGCGTCGCGCCGACGCGGCTGAAAGAAGCGCACCTGCCGTTCGGCCAGCGGGTTTTCCAGCAGCGCATCGAGCAGCATCGGCTGCAGGCAGTCCAGGCAGCTGATGCGCAGCAGCGCGCTCGGTTCGCGGGCCGCCGGCACCAGGCGCAGCCCCTCGCGCAGGCTGTCGAGAGCGCTGCGTACATGTTCGGCAAGGCGATGGGCTGCCAGGGTAGGGGTTACCCCCAGATGGCTCTTGATGAACAACGGATCACCGCACAAGCCGCGCAGACGCCGCAAGGCGTTGCTCATGGCAGGTTGCGAGAGGCACATCACCTCGGCGGCGCGGGTGATGCTGCGCTGGTGGTAAATGGCGTCGAAGGCCAGCAGCAGATTGAGGTCGAGTTGGCGCAGATCGAGCACGGCCTTGCTCCGGAAAATGGCATTGCGTAACGTCGGGCAGGCTACCCACTCACAGCCATCGAGCCACAAGCGGCACATGACAAAAAGCGATCAGGCTCCCCTGAATGCCTTCTACGCCCCGACCCTGCTGCCGGCCTTCGAGGAACTGACGGCGCGGGGCGTACCGGCTGGGCATATCGAGGCCGTTTTCCGCCGCAGCCTGTTCGAGCTGCGCACGCCCTTCATGCGCGTGCCGCTCGTGCTGTCGCGGTGTTTCTGGGAGCTGGCGCTGGCGGAAACCGGTGACGCCACCATCGGCCTCGCCGCCGGGCGACGCTTCCTCTCCACCCTGACCAATGGCCTGACCTACCTGTTCGATGCGTCGACCTCGCTGTCCAGCGCCTGTGGCTACTTCAATCGCTACTTCCCCTTCCTAAACGGCCACTTCCGCACCGAGATCCACAACAGCGAGACCGCCGTGGCCCTGCGCCTGCTGGACAACGGGAGCCTGCGCGCCGCGGCTGCGACCACCCATTACATCCTCATCGGCATCTGCAGCCTGGCGCGGCGCAAGCTGCTGGCCAGCGGACTGGAGCGCGACCCGGTGCTCGCGGTGCACCTGGTCCAGGCCCGCCCGCCTGATCCCGAGGTATATGAACAGGCTTTCCGCGCTCCGGTCCACTGGGGCCAACCCTACGCGGCCGTGCTGCTGGATCCGGTGCTTTTTGTCCACCCGCTGACGCCGGGCAACCACGAGCTGGAGCAGACCCTGGTCAACCTGCTGGAGCAGGCCGAAGCCAACAGCCAGCCGACCCTGCTGGAGCAACTCTGCGATTACCTGGTGAGCGACCTCGCCGAAGGGGTCAGCCTGCAAAGCTTCTGCCTGTCCCGCCACCTGCTGGAGCGCACCGCGGCTCGCCGCCTGAAGGCCCTGGGCTGGACCTTCTCCGAGTTGCTCGACCACTACCGCCGCTGTCTGGCGCAGGACCTGCTGCAGGAAGGTCGCATGGAACTCGAAGAAGTCTCCGACCGCCTTGGCTACAGCGACGTGCAAAGCTTCAGTCGCGCCTGCCTGCGCTGGTTCGGCTGCGGCCCCGGCATCTACCGCTCCCGCGCCGTCAGCTGAACCACGGGCGTATCGCCAATCCCCGGCTAGGCTTGCAAGGCCGAATCTGGCGATTGCTAAGGGAGTTCCAACATGTCAGCTACCCAGCACCTGCGCCCGCTTCTCGTGGCGGGCGTCCTGCTGTTGCTTGCCGCCTGCGCCAACATCGATGCGCAGACCACCGAATACGTCGGCGTGCCCCATGCCGCACCCACCGACCCGGCGAGCGTGGAAGTGCTGCGCCGAGAACCCGCGCGCCCCCATGACCGCCTCGGCGAAGTCGTGGTCGATGCCAGCACCGAGCCGCCGCCTCCGGTCACCGATATCGAGCAGAAGCTGCGCGAAGAAGCGGCGAAAATCGGCGGCCATGCCGTGGTGGTTGTCTATGACCGTATCCAGCCGGTTTCCGCCTATGTCAGCGGACCGCTCTGGGCGCGGGATGTGGAGACCATCAACGGACGCAAGTTGAAGGGCATCATCATTCGCTATCGCTGACCGGGATCGACATGCAGCCTTGACGGGCTCCGGCACATTCACGGAACCTGCACGCCACCGTGAAAAACGCTCGCCAGCACAGCGGATGTCTGCATGACGAAGCACCACAAAAAGGCCCCACCCAAACCGGTACGGCGCCCTGTCTATCCCGTCCTGGCGGGCCTGCTGCTATTGATCAGCCTGGGCGCCTGGCTGTACATGGAAGGCGGCGCCGGCAGGCTGCCGGGCGGGAAACCGCTTCCCTCCACCACTGCCACCGCCACTGCCCAGCCCGCCACCCTGGTGGATGAAGGCCAGTGCGCCGGCTGCCATGCCGAGCAGGTGAAGGACTGGCAAGGCAGCCATCACCAGCTGGCGATGCAAGACGCCACCGACAGCAGCGTGCTCGGCGATTTCAACGACGCCCGCTTCAAGGACGACAAGGAAACCACGCGCTTCTTCCGCAAGGACGGCGACTTCTGGGTCAACGCGCCCGGTGCCGACGGTAAGCCGGCCGATTTCCGCGTTGCCTATGCCTTCGGCGTGGCGCCGCTGCAGCAATACCTGATCGAAGTTCCTGGCGGCCACCTGCAGGCCCTCGGCGTGGCCTGGGATGTGGAGAAACGCGCCTGGTTCCATCTCTATCCGGGCCAGGGCGTGGACTTCAAGGACCCGCTGCACTGGAGCCGCCCGCAGCAGAACGCCAACTTCATGTGCGTGGAGTGCCACACCACCGGATTCAAGCGCGCCTACGACCCGACCACCGACCGCTTCGCCAGCCATTGGAACAGCCTTGGCGTCGGCTGCCAGGCGTGCCATGGCCCGGCCTCGAAGCACCTGGAGTGGGCGGCGAAGAAGGACCGCGCGGCCAATGCCGGTTTCGCTTACGACCTCGCGACAAGCGACAGGATCAAGGAAGTGGAGACCTGCGCCCGCTGCCATTCCCGCCGCGCGCCGCTGGACGATGGCTACCACACCGAACGCCGGTTGATGGACGACTACCTGCCCAGCGCACTGACCCGCGAGCTCTACGAGATCGACGGCAAGATCAAAGAAGAGGTGTTCGAGTACGGCGCCTTCACCCAGAGCAAGATGTTTTCCAAGGGCGTGCGCTGCAGCAACTGCCACAACCCCCACAGCACGGCGCTCAAGGCGTCGGGCAATGGCGTCTGCCTGCAATGCCACAATCCCGCCGGCAAGGCCGGCATCGAAGGCATCGACGGCCAGGGCCTGAAAGCGAAGAACTACGAATCCCCCGAGCACCACCATCACACCTCCGGACAGCCGGGCGCCCAATGCGTGGATTGCCACATGCCGGGCAAATTCTTCATGGTCAACGACTACCGCCACGACCACGGTTTCACCTTGCCCAATCCCGCCCGCGCCCTGCGTCTGGGCACCTCCGATGCCTGCCTGGCTTGCCACCGTGACCAGCCGGGCGACCAGGTCGCCGAGCAATTCCGTCTCTGGTATGGCGAGAGCAACGCCGCAGCCCCGCGCTACGACGAGAGCCTGTGGCTGATCCGCAACGGCAGGCCAGGGGCTTCGCGCGCGCTGTTCCAGCAGTTGGACGCGCAGGGCTTGCCGGCCATCCGCCGCGCCACCCTGCTGGCCGAGCTGCCCACATACCCCAGCGAGCGCGCACTCAAGGCTGCGGCCCGCGACCTGACCCACCCGGCACCGCAGGTGCGCGAGGCGGCGGTCAAGGCTGTGGCGGCCCTGGTGCCGCCGGAGCAGCGCCGCAATGTACTGGCGCCGCTGCTGAGCGATCCGGTACGCGCGGTGCGCATCGCCGCCGCCTACGCACTGCTGGGCATGCACAGCACCGGGCTGGGCAACTACGAGTCGAGCTGGAGCAAGGCCATCGACGAGTACGAAGCCGTGCAGCTGAGCCTGCAGGAACGCGCCGAGGCCAATCTCAATCTGGCCATGCTGTACCAGGCCAATGGCCGCTCCGGCGCCGTGGAACCGCACCTGCGCACCGCGCTGCAGCGCGATCCGACTTTCCTGCCGGCGCTGGTCGCCCTGGTGCAGTGGCTGGATGGCAACTTCCGCTGGGAAGAAGGCCGCGCCCTGCTTGATCGGGGTCTGAAGGAACACCCCGAGGCGGCGCTGCTGCACTACGCCAACGGCCTGATGCTGGTGCGCAAGGGCGATCTGCAGGCGGCCCTCAAGGCCTTTGCCGAAGCGGTGCGGTTGGAGCCGAAGAACAGCCAGTACGACTATGTCTACGCCGTCGCACTGCATGACAGTGGCCAGCTCGAATTGGCCTGCCATCGCCTGGAGGAACTGCTGGAGCGCGATCCGGCCAACCGCGAAGCGCGACTGGCGCTGATCAACTACTGGCGCGAAGCCGGACAGATCCAGAAGGTGCAGGCGCTATTGGCGGAGCTGGAACAGCAGAATCCGGACGACCCCGCCTTGCGGCGGGAATGAGCTGGCGAGGCGCCATGACCGGCTGGCAAACAGGTTGAACTCCGGATTGGAGGGCTGAATCTGAATATTCAGGTCCACCGAGAACGGAGTAACACGCTATGCGCACTCGTCTGTATGCAGCCGCCCTCGCCTTGGTTGCCCTGCCCGTTGGCTCGGCCATGGCTGACGGTGACTTCTGGCGCGATGTCATCTCGTCCGGCGCAACCACCGCCTCCACATACCTGAGCTTCAAGGACGACAAACTGATCGTCGCGGCGCGCGACGATGCCAGCAGTTTTGTCGCCAGTGGCGGCGAAATCCGTGGCCCGTACCTGGAAGCCGCACTGCAGCGCATCCGCAGTGAACATCCGGATCTCAAAGCCAGCGACAGCGAACTGGCCAACGCGATCCTCACCACCGAGGAGTAACGCTTGCGCGGGGCCCTTCGCGAGCAAGCTCGCTCCTACAGGGATAGGCGAAGGCTCGGATGTAGGAGCCAGCTTGCTGGCGAATGGCGCGGGCGGTGTTTCGCGTACACCCTACTCCCGATAATCCTCGACCGGCACGCAGGCGCAGAACAGGTTGCGGTCGCCAAAGACGTTGTCCACCCGATTCACAGCTGGCCAGTACTTGTGGTCCCGCGTATGGGCGCTGGGGGTGACGGCCTCTTCGATGCTGTAGGGGCGCTCCCAGTGGCCGGTCACGTCGGCCAGGGTGTGCGGCGCACGCTTGAGCGGATTGTCCTCGGCCGGCCAATCACCCGCCTGCACCTTGGCGATCTCCGCGCGAATGCTCAGCATCGCCTCGATGAAGCGATCCAGCTCGTGCTTGTTCTCGCTCTCGGTGGGTTCGACCATCAAAGTGCCAGGCACTGGGAAGCTCATAGTCGGCGCGTGGAAGCCGTAGTCCATCAGGCGCTTGGCTACGTCCTCCTCGGTAATCCCGGTTTCCGCCTTGATCGGCCGCAGGTCGAGGATGCACTCGTGGGCCACCCGGCCATTACGGCCGCTGTAGAGCACCGGGTAGGCGTCGCCGAGCTGCTTGGCCAGGTAGTTGGCACTGAGGATGGCCACCTCGGTCGCATCGGCCAGGTCCGGCCCCATCATGGCGATGTACATCCAGCTGATCGGCAGGATGCTCGCACTGCCCCAGGGCGCCGCGCTGACCGCGCCGTTTTCGGGATTCGGCCCTTTCAGCTCGATCACCGGATGGTTGGCAACGAAGGGCGCCAGGTGTGCGCGAACGCCGATCGGGCCCATGCCCGGCCCGCCACCGCCGTGGGGAATACAGAAGGTCTTGTGCAGGTTCATGTGCGAGACGTCGGCACCGATATCCGCCGGCCGCGCCAGGCCCACCTGGGCATTGAGGTTGGCACCGTCCATGTACACCTGGCCGCCATGGCTGTGGATAACCTCGCAGATCTCGCGGATGCCCTCCTCATACACACCGTGGGTTGAGGGGTAGGTGGCCATCAGGCAGGACAGCTGACTGCCCGCCTCGCCAGCCTTGCGTTTGAGGTCCTCCAGGTCGACGTTGCCCTCCAGGTCGCAGTCGACGATCACCACCCGCATGCTCGCCATCTGCGCCGACGCCGGGTTGGTGCCGTGGGCGGATGCGGGGATCAGGCAGATGTTGCGATGCCCCTCACCGCGACTCTCGTGGTAACGGCGAATGGCGAGCAACCCGGCGTACTCGCCCTGGGCGCCGGAGTTGGGCTGCATGCAGATGGCATCGAAGCCGGTGATTGCGCAGAGCCAGGCCTCCAGCTCGTCGATCATCAGCTTGTAGCCCAGTGCCTGTTCGCGAGGGGCGAAGGGATGCAGGTTGGCGAACTCCGGCCAGGTGATGGGAATCATCTCGCTGGTGGCGTTGAGCTTCATGGTGCAGGAGCCCAGCGGGATCATCGCCTGGTTCAGCGCCAGGTCCTTGTTCTCCAGCTGCTTGAGGTAGCGCAGCATCTCGGTTTCGCTGTGGTGCGCGTTGAACACCGGGTGGGCGAGGTAGTCGCTGCTGCGCGCCAGCTCCGCCGGAATGCCCGGTACCAGCACGGCGTCGTCCAGCTCGGCGACGGACAGGCCGTGATCCGCACCGAGGAAGATGCTGAACAACTGCTCCACGGTTTCTGCCGTGCAGGCTTCATCGAGGCTGACCCCCAGCTTGCCGCGTCCGAGGATGCGCAGGTTGATGCGTGCTGCCTTGGCGGATTCGATGATCGCGGTCTGGCTGCCGCCGACGTCCAGGGTCAGGGTGTCGAAGTAGTACTGGTTGTCGCGCTGGATACCCCGCCGCGCCAGGCCTTCGGCGAGGATCGCGGTGAGTCGGTGGACGCGCTGGGCGATGCGCTTCAGACCCTCCGGGCCGTGGTAGACGGCGTAGCAACTGGCGATGTTGGCCAGTAGCACCTGGGCCGTGCAGATGTTGGAGTTGGCCTTCTCGCGGCGGATGTGCTGTTCGCGGGTCTGCAGGGCCATGCGCAGGGCGACATTGCCCCGTGCATCCTTGGACACGCCGATGATCCGGCCCGGCATGCCACGTTTGAAGTCGTCACGGGTCGCGAAGAATGCGGCATGCGGACCGCCGTAGCCCATGGGCACGCCAAAGCGCTGCGCCGAGCCGAACACCACATCGGCACCCAGTTCGCCGGGGGGCGTGAGCAGCAGCAGGCTGAGCAGGTCGCTACCGACGCAGGCCAGTGCCTGTTGGCCATGCAGGTGTTCGATGAGCGGGCGCAGGTCACGGATTTCGCCGTGGGTGTCGGGATATTGCAGCAGCGCGCCGAATACCTGGTGCTGCGCGAGGTTATCCACATGGTCCACCACCACCTCGAAGCCGAAGGCGTCAGCGCGGGTCTGTACCACCGAGATCGTCTGCGGGTGGCAGTCCTCGTCGACGAAGAACAGGTTGCTCTTCGACTTCGCCACCCGCTTGGCCAGGGCCATGGCTTCGGCGGCAGCGGTGGCTTCATCCAGCAGGGAGGCGCTGGCGAGGTCGAGCCCGGTGAGGTCGATGGTCAGTTGCTGGAAGTTCAGCAGCGCTTCCAGCCGACCCTGGGCGATTTCCGGTTGATAAGGGGTGTAGGCGGTGTACCAGCCGGGGTTTTCCAGCACGTTGCGCAGGATCACCGTGGGGGTGACGGTACCGTAGTAGCCCATGCCGATGAGGTTGGTCCACAGCTGGTTCTGCTCGGCGTAGCCACGCAGTTTCGCCAGGGCCTGCTGCTCGTCCAGCGCCGGCGGGAGGTCCAGGGGGCGATTGAGGCGGATCGCCGGCGGCACCGTCTGCACGATCAGCTCACCGCGGCTGGCGAGGCCAAGGGTTTCCAGCATCGCCTGCTGCTCCGCATCGTCCGGACCCAGGTGGCGGCGAAGAAAGGCATCGGGCTGTTGGAGCTGCGACAGCGAGGGCATCTGGGACATGGGCAGAACCTCGTTTGGCCTCATCGAAAAACAAAAAGCCTCGACTAGCGAGGCTTTTTGAAGGATAGCGGGTGAATCAGCTATCGGCGTCGGCGGCTGCCTTGTAGGCGGCGGCGTCGAGCAGTTTGTCCAGGTCGGCCGCGTCGTTGGGCTTGAGCTTGAAGAACCAGGCGCCATACGGATCGCTGTTGACGCTCTCAGGGGCGTCGCTCACGGCTTCGTTCACGGCGATCACTTCACCGGCGATCGGCGCGTAGATGTCGGAAGCGGCCTTCACCGACTCCACCACGCCCGCTTCCTGACCGGCGGACAGGGTCTTGCCGACTTCCGGCAGTTCGACGAAGACCACGTCACCCAGGGCTTCCTGGGCATGGTCGCTGATGCCCACGGTCACGGTGCCATCGGCTTCCAGGCGGGCCCACTCGTGGCTCGGGGCGTAACGCAGTTCAGCGGGGATGTTGCTCATGTCGAGTTCCTCAGAGTCTGTGGCGGATGGCCCGCCTGAAAATTTAGATCAAGGCTTTGCCATTGCGCACGAAGTTCGGCCGAACGACACGAACCGGGAACCACTTGCCGCGGATTTCCACTTCGGCACGATCGCCGGTGGCCATCGGCACACGCGCCATGGCAATGGATTTGTTCAGGGTCGGGGAGAAGCTGCCGCTGGTGATTTCACCCTCGCCAACGCCTTCCACGCGCACCACCTGATGGGCGCGCAGGACGCCGCGCTCTTCCAGCACCAGGCCGACCAGCTTGCTCGCCACACCGGCGGTGCGTTCGGCTTCCAGGGCCTGACGACCGATGAAGTCGCGGGATTCGGGCTCCCAGGCAACGGTCCAGGCCATGTTGGAAACCAGCGGTGAGGCCTCCTCGGTCATGTCCTGGCCATAGAGGTTCATGCCAGCCTCCAGACGCAGGGTGTCGCGGGCGCCGAGACCGATGGGGGCGATGCCGGCGCCCACCAGTTCGTTGAAGAAGCCGGCGGCCTGGTCAGCGGGCAGCAGGATTTCCAGGCCGTCTTCGCCGGTGTAACCGGTACGGGCGATGAACCAGTCGCCGTCAGGCAGGCCCTGGAAGGGTTTGAGTTCGTGGATCAGTGCGGCGCGTTCGGTGCTCAGCAGTTCGGCCACCTTGGCGCGGGCACTGGGGCCCTGGATGGCGAGCACGGCCAGGTCGGCGCGTTCGGTCAGGCTGACGTCGAAGCCCTGGCTGCGGGCCTGCATCCAGGCGAGGTCCTTGTCGCGCGTGGCGGCATTGACTACCAGGCGGTAGCCGAAGTCGGTGACGTAGACGATCAGGTCGTCGATCACGCCGCCCTTTTCATCGAGCATGGCGCTGTAGAGTGCCTTGCCAGAGGCCTGCAGGCGCTCCACATCGTTGGCCAGCAGGTACTGGAGCCAGGCCTTGGCCTGGCTGCCGGCAACATCCACTACCGTCATGTGGGAGACGTCGAAGACGCCGCAATCGCGGCGCACCTGATGGTGCTCCTCGACCTGGGAGCCGTAGTGCAGCGGCATGTCCCAGCCGCCGAAATCGACCATCTTGGCTCCCAGCGCCACGTGTTGGTCATGCAATGGAGTGCGCTGTCCCATGGGTTTCTCCTTCCGGGCTTGGCGAGGATGCGGCTGGCCTTCGGAGCGGGTTCATCCGCTGCCGCGGCGGGGTGGGCCGCAACGAATGGCGCGCATTGTAGCCGCAAGGTGGGACAGTGGACACTCCAGCCGCCCGTTAGCAGCTACCGCTTCCGCGAGCAGGCCAAAGGCCATCGCAGCCCGTCTCGCCCGGGCCTCGGCGCGCCGTTCGAAGTCGGCTTCAGTGGCCGATCCGTCGTGCCGAACGGCGTATCAGGCCGATCACTGGCAGCAGGCCGACCAGCACCAGGGTCAGGGCGGGCAACGCGGCGCGCGCCCATTCGCCTTCGCTGGTCATCTCGAAGATGCGCACGGCCAGGGTGTCCCAGCCGAAGGGGCGCATCAGCAGGGTGGCGGGCATTTCCTTGAGCACATCGACGAACACCAGCAATGCCGCGCTGAGCGTGCCCGGCACCAGCAAGGGCAGGTAAACCCGGAAGAACAGCGCCGGGCCACCGACGCCAAGACTGCGGGACGCTTCCGGCAAGGACGGACGGATACGTGCCAGGCCGTTTTCCAGCGGTCCATAGGCGACCGCCATGAAGCGCACCAGGTAAGCCAGCAGCAAGGCGCCGAGGCTGCCCAGCAGCAATGGCTTGCCGGCACCACCCAGCCAACCGGAAAGGGGGATCACCAACTGGCTGTCGAGATAACTGAAGGCGAGCATGATGGAAACCGCCAACACCGAACCCGGCAAGGCATAGCCGAGGTTGGCCAGCCCCACTGCAGCGCGAACCGGACGGGTCGGGGCCAGGCGTCGGGCGAATGCCAGCAGCAGCGCAACGCAAACGGTCAGCAGCGCCGCCATGCCACCGAGGTAGAGGGTATGCAGGATCAGCCCGGCGTAACGCTCGTCGAGATCAAAACGACCGCGCTGCCAGAACCACACCAGCAGTTGCAGCATGGGAATGACGAAGGCGCAGGCGAACACCAGCGAGCACCAGCAGGTCGCCGCCAGGGCCTTTACCCCATGCAGGTGATACAGCGCCTTGCCTCGCGGTCGTTCGCTGGCCGGGCGGCTGGCACCCCGGGCACGGCGCTCGCCGTAGAGCACCAGGCAGACGCCGAGCAGCAGCAGGCTGGCTAGCTGGGCGGCGCTGGAGAGGCTGAAGAAGCCATACCAGGTCTTGTAGATGGCGGTGGTGAAGGTATCGAAGTTGAAGACGGCCACGGCGCCGAAGTCGGCCAGGGTCTCCATGATGGCAAGGGCCAGGCCGGCGCCGATGGCCGGTCGCGCCATGGGCAGGGCGACGCGCCAGAAGGCCTGCCAGGGCGATTGCCCGAGCACTCGGGCGGCTTCCATCAGGCCCTTGCCCTGAGCCAGGAAAGCGGCCCGGGCCAGCAGGTAGACGTAGGGGTAGAAGACCAGCACCAGCACCAGGATCACGCCGCCGGTGGAGCGCACCCGGGGTAGCCGCAGGCCGGTGCCGAACCACTCGCGGAGCAGGGTCTGCACCGGCCCGGAGAAATCGAACAGGCCGATGAAGACAAAGGCCAGGACGTAGGCCGGGACGGCGAATGGCAGCATCAGCGCCCAGTCCAGCCAACGCCGGCCGGGGAATTCGCAAAGGCTGGTGAGCCAGGCCAGGCTGACACCGATCACGGTCACGCCCACCGACACACCGGTGACCAGCAGCAGGGTATTGCCCAGCAGGCGTGGCATCTGGGTTTCCCACAGGTGGGACCAGATTTCCCCATCCACCTCTCCCCAGGACAGCAGCAGGACGCTCAGGGGCAATAGGACCAGGACGGCGACGGCAAAGCTGATGGGATACCAGCGACGCTGGGCGGGATGGGCCACGCAAACCTCTCGGGGATCGAAACAGGACGCCCCGGGCTGGCCGGGGCGTCGAGTATAGCGGCAGAGCGGTGGATCAGTTCCAGCCGACCCGGTCCATCATCTTGATGGCTTCAGCCTGGCGCTTGCCGGCGACCTCCACCGGGATGGTGTCCGCCTTGAAGCTGCCCCAGGCGGCGACTTCCTCGGACGGCTTGACCTTCGGATTGGCCGGGAATTCCTGATTGATACCGGCGAACAGGGCTTGCGCCTCATCAGTGGTCATCCATTCCACGAGGGCCTTGGCGGCCTCGGGATGCGGCGCATGCTTGGTCAGGCCGACGCCGGACAGGTTGACGTGGACGCCACGGTCAGCCTGGTTCGGCCAGAAGATCTTCACCCGCAGTTCCGGGTTCGCCTTGTGCAGGCGGCCGTAGTAGTAGGTGTTGACGATACCGACGTCGCACTGACCGGCATCCACCGCCTGGATCACCGCGTTGTCATCGGCGAACACGTCGGTCGCCAGGTTGTTCACCCAGCCCTGGAGGATTTCCTCGGTCTTGGCCGCACCGTGGGTTTCGATGAGGGTGGCGGTCAGGGACTGGTTGTAGACCTTTTTCGCGGTACGCAGGCAGAGCCGGCCTTCCCAGTTCTTGTCGGCCAGCGCCTCGTAGGTGGACAGCTCTTCCGGCTTCACCCGCTCGGTGGAGTAGACGATGGTCCGCGCGCGCAGCGACAGGCCGGTCCAGGCGTGGCTGCCGGAGCGGTACTGGGGCGGAATGTTGGCGTCGATGGTCGGCGAGGTGAACGGCTGAAGGATGCCCATCTGCTCGGCCTGCCAGAGGTTGCCGGCGTCCACGGTGAGCAGCAGGTCGGCTACGCCGTTATCGCCCTCGGCCTTGATCCGCTGCATCAGCGGAGCTTCCTTGTCGGTGATGAACTTGATCTGCACGCCGGTCTTGGCGGTGTAGGCATCGAATACCGGCTTGATCAGCTCATCGATCCGCGAGGAGTAAACCACCACTTCATCGGCGGCCTGGGCCGAAGCGGCGGCGGCGGACAGCGCGAGAAGCGCGAAAAGGGACTTACGTACCCGCATTGCAGGAGCCTCTTGTGATGTCGACGAAGGCTGAATGATAGTCAACCTCAGTTGTGAACTCTAAGGGTTTATATGTCGGGGTATGTATTCATGGGTTCCGAACGAACGAAACCCAAGAATCGACACACGCAGTTGTTGCGGCGCGGGCGATACGTATGGAGGTTCTTAGGCGCGCGCCAGGTCCGGTAGATCGCCGGAAAGTCCCAACGCCTGGCGTACGAAAAGCGCCTTGGCCTCGGGCATGCCATCCACCCATTTCAGGCCACTGTTTCGCAGCCAGCGCAAGGGCAACGGATCGGCCTGGAACAGACGCTCGAAGCCTTCCATCGCCGCCATCATCGCCAGGTTGTGGGGCATGCGCCGACGTTCGAAACGCCCCAGCACGCGCTCGTCGGCCAGGCGCTCGCCACGGCCAGCGGCATGCTGCAGCACTTCGGCCAGCACGGCGGCATCGAGGAAGCCGAGATTGACCCCCTGCCCCGCCAGCGGGTGGATGGTGTGGGCGGCATCGCCGATCAGCGCCAGGCCCTCTTCGACGTAGCGCTTGGCGTGACGCTGGCGCAGCGGGATGCACAGGCGCGGATCAGCACCGAGCACGTCGCCCAGGCGCCATTCGAACGCCCGGCCGAGTTCGCTGCAGAAGCCGGCGTCGTCGAGGGCCATGAGGCGCTCGGCCTCGGCCGGGGTTACCGACCAGACGATGGAACACCAATGCTCGCCGTCACGCTCAAGGGGAAGGAAGGCCAGCGGGCCGTCGTCGGTGAAACGCTGCCAGGCCGTACGCTGATGCGGTTCGGCGCAGCGCACGCTGGTAACGATGGCGTGGTGCAGGTAATCCCATTCACGGGTGGCGCAGCCGGCGAGGCGACGCACCGCGGAGTTGGCGCCGTCCGCGGCCACCACCAGTGGCGCGCGCAGTTCGCGACCATCCACCAGGGTCAGCAGCCAGTCGTCGCCGGAACGGCGCATCCGCTCGAGGCGCGCACCGGGCATCAGGCCAATGCCGCTGTCGTGCAGGGGCTCCATCAGGGCGTCCTGAATCACGCGGTTCTCGACGATGTGGCCCAGCACATCGGCATGCACGCTGGAGGCGGAGAAGTGGATCTGCCCGGTGCCGGAGCCATCCCAGACATGCATATCGGAATAGGGGCTGCTGCGCCGCGCGAGGACACCCGGCCAGGCGCCCAGGCGCAGGAGGATGCGCTGGCTCGCGGCGGACAGGGCGCTGACGCGCGGTTCGAAGGCGCCGGCCGGGTCGAAGGGTTTGACGCTGAGCGGGCTGCCATCGATCAGCAGGATGTCCAGGCCACTGTCCTTGAGCGCCAGGGCCAGCGCACTGCCGACCATGCCGGCGCCCACGATGATCAGATCCGCGCGCAATTCCATATCAGGCCTTGAGGCTCCCTGTGTGTCCGTGTGAGGCACGCCCGATCAGTCCGGGCGAGTGCCCAGGCCCATAGCCTGGCGGGCGAACCAGCGCTTGGCCGGCGGCAGCAGGTCGAGGCCGAGCAGGCCCAGGTTGCGTCCGGCGGTCAGCAGCGGTTCGGCGTTGGAGAAGAGGCGGGTCACCTGATCGGAGAAACCCACCGTGAGGTTCTGGTCCAGGCGTTGGCGCTGCAGGTAGTTCTGCAGGGTGACCAGATCGCCGAGGGGCCTGTCGCTGGCCAGCAATGCCTCGGCCAACGCCTGGGCGTCGCGCAGGGACAGGTTGTAACCCTGGCCGGCGATGGGGTGGAGGCTGTGGGCAGCGTTGCCCAGCACCACCAGGCTGGAGCGCACCTGTTCCTCAGCTTCGACCAGTTCCAGCGGATAGAGGTGCCGTGCACCGACCTGCTGGAAGGCCCCGAGGCGGTAGCCGAAGGCGTCCTGCAGCTCGTCGAGGAAGCGCCGCTCATCCAGCCGGGCAAGGCGCTCGGCATCATCCCCTGGGCGGCTCCAGATCAGCGCACAGCGATTTTCCGGCAGCGGCAACAAGGCCATCGGGCCATCATCGGTGAAGCGTTCGAACGCCTGGCCGCGATGGGCCTCCAGCGGACTGACGTTGGCAATCAGTGCCGTCTGCCGATACGGGGTGCGACGCACGCCGATGCCCAGTTGCTCGCGCAGCCCGGAGCGCCCGCCATCGGCGAGCACCGCGAGGTCGCAATCGATTTGGGTCTCGTCATTCAGGGTCAGGCGGTATCCACCTTCCAGCGCCTGCATGCCGACCACTTCGGCCGGGCAATGCCAGGTCACCACCTCCTCGTCCAGCGCCTGCCAGAGGCATTGGCCGAGCCACGCGTTCTCGACCACATAGCCCAGGGCCGGCACGCCCTCTTCGAGGGCCGCCAGACGCGCGGCGCCGAAACGTCCGCGATCGGAAACGTGGATCTGCAGGATGGGCTCGGCACGCTGCGCGATGGTCTGCCAGAGGCCATGGCGCTCGTAGATCTGCCGGCTGCCGAAGGACAGAGCGGAAGAGCGCGCGTCGTAGCTGGGCTGGAAGCCGCTGCCGGGGGCGAAGGGTTCGATCAGGACGATCTTCCAACCCCGCGCCCTGGCACCGTCCTGCAGCGCCAGGGCGAGACTGGCGCCGACCAGGCCGCCGCCAATGATCGCAACTTGGCAGTGATGCATGTCAGGCGGCCTGGCTGCGCGCAGCAGCCATCAGCGCCTCGATTTCGTCCACGGACTTGGGCACGCCACCGGTGAGGATTTCGCAGCCGGTCTTCGTCACCACCACGTCATCCTCGATACGCACGCCAATGCCGCGCCACTTCTTCGGCACATCCTGGTTGTCGGCGCCGATGTAGATGCCGGGTTCGACGGTCATCGCCATGCCGGGTTCCAGCACGCGCCACTCGCCACCGACCTTGTATTCACCGACGTCGTGCACGTCCATGCCCAGCCAGTGGCCGGCACGGTGCATGTAGAAGGCTTTGTAGGCCTCGGCGGCGATCAGCTCGTCAACGTCGCCCTTGAGCAGGCCCAGCTCCACCAACCCGGCGGTGATCACCTGCACGGTCGCCTCATGGGCGGCGTTCCAGTGCTTGCCGGGGGCGATTTCGAGGAAGGCGGCTTCCTGGGATTTCAGCACCAGCTCGTAGATGGCCTTCTGCTCAGGGCTGAAGCGACCACTGACCGGGAAGGTGCGGGTGATATCGCTGGCATAGCAATCGAGCTCGCAGGCGGCGTCGATCAGCACCAGATCGCCGTCCTTCAACGGGGCGTCGTTCTCGCGGTAGTGCAGGATGCAGGCGTTCTTGCCGGCGGCGACGATGGAACCATAGGCCGGCATCTTCGCGCCGCCCTTGCGGAATTCATATTCCAGCTCGGCTTCCAGGTGGTACTCGTACAGACCTGCACGGGAGGCCTGCATGGCGCGCACGTGGGCACGGGCAGAGACCTCGGCGGCCTCACGCATGACCTTCACTTCCGCCGCCGACTTGTACAGGCGCATGTCGTGCAGCAGGTGATCGAGCGCAACGAATTCCTTGGGCGGTTGGGCGCCTTGGCGGGCCTTGGAGCGGATGGTGTTGACCCACTCCATCAGGTGCTGATCGAACTCGGTGTTGGTGCCGATGGAGTAGTAGACGCGACTGCGTCCTTCGATCAGGCCAGGCAGGATGTCGTCGATGTCGCCAATGGGGAACGCGTCGTCGGCGCCGAAATCCCGGATGGCGCCGTCCTGACCGGCGCGCAGGCCGTCCCAGAGTTCACGCTCCGGATCGCGCTCGCGGCAGAACAGCACGTACTCGCCGTGTTCGCGGCCGGGGATCAGCACCAGCACCGCTTCCGGCTCGGGGAAACCGCTGAGGTACTGGAAGTCGCTGTCCTGGCGATAGACGTGCTCGACGTCGCGGTTGCGGATATGCACGGGCGCGGCGGGGAGGATGGCGATGCTGTTGGCTTCCATCTGCGCCATCAGCGCCTTGCGGCGGCGGGCGTATTCAGCCTTGGGGATACGGGTCATGCGCGCTCCTTCAGGGCGGGCGGCGCCCGCCACTCGGGTCAATGCAACGAGGGTTTGGCGGCCGGCGCGGCGGGCTTGGCGCACTCGGCGAAGAGCAGCAGGGGCGCGACGCGCAGATACTCCATCACTTCCATATAGTCGCTTTCGCCGTCGTCGGAATCCTCCAGTGCGCTCTGCACCTGGGCGATCGAGGCGAGGTCCTGGAGTACTTCGACGGCTTCGCCGGACAGCGCACCTTCGCGGGCGGTCAAGCCGAAACCACCGAGGAAGCCCTGGCACCACTGGCCAAGGGCGGTGGCACGCTCGGCCAGAGGCGCGTCGTCGCTGGGCAGCAGCAGGACCACGGCCATTTCCGTGCCGGTCAATTCGCTCTTGACCATTTCCTGCAGGCCGATCAGGGCCTGGCGCAGGTTGTCCTGCGGGGCGCTACCGAGCAGTTCGGCGGCATCTTCCAGCCAGGGCTCCGGCTCGAAACCAGCACCGGCGCAACTGCGACCCAGCAGCATGCCGTGCAATTCAGCGGGAGAAACCGGCTGGCCAGTGGAGGCGAGGAGCGCGGCGAAAGCGTTGTAAGGAGAATTCGAACTGGACATATGGGTGGCTAGGCGCCAGAGGGCGCAATCACTAGAATGACGGCCTCGTATCCTAGCAGCCTGGCGCGACGAAGGCAGCATTGGCCGCCCGTCCACCGGGCCCTATCTACGGGCATGCGACAATTCGCACAGTCGCCTGCGGGTTTGACCCTTCCCCGTGTCAGTCCTATATAGTCCCGGTCACTCCTCACCAAGTAGACAGCCCATGGAAGACGCCGAACTGCATGCACTGACAGCCAAGCTGGAACAGCTGATCCAGCGCGTCGAGCAGCTCAAGGCCCAGAACCGGCTCCTGCTTGCCAGCGAGAAGGCCTGGCGCGAAGAACGCGCTCATCTGATCGAAAAGAACGAAATGGCCCGGCTCAAGGTCGAAGCGATGATTTCGCGCCTGAAAGCCCTGGAGCAGGATTCATGACCCAGTCCAACACCGTCACCGTCCAAATCCTCGATAAGGAATACTGCATCGCCTGTCCTGCGGACGAGCGCGCCAACCTGGAAAGCGCTGCCCGCTACCTCGACGGGAAGATGCGCGAGATACGTTCCAGCGGCAAAGTCATCGGTGCCGACCGCATCGCCGTAATGGCGGCGCTGAACATCACCCATGACCTGCTGCACAAGCAGCAGCGCCTGGACCAGGAAGCCACGTCCACTCGCGAGCGGGTGCGTGACCTGCTGGAACGCGTCGATCACGCCCTGGCCGCCGACCCCGACGCCCAGCAGGCCTGAGCATCGTCCGGCTGCGACCAAGTGACGCTTTCTGGCGTTTTTTGACGCGACCGGACCGACGCATTGCAGTTTCCTGAACGGTTCTTGGGGTATACTCGCCGCCAGCTCCCTGGTGTGTTGGCCAGTCGGTGATGTCCCTGAGCCGATAAATGCAACCACGGGGGTTGCAAGTTGAGGCCGGTGTGCATGTCCGCCTGACGGAAAGCCTTAACGCCTCCTGCAGCCTCCACCTTGAACTTTCGGGTTCAAGGGCTAACCCGACAGCGGCACGACCGGGGAGTCTATTTTCTTCATGATCTGCGCCGGTTCCCATTCCCGCCAGAGCTTGCGCCGCCTGCTCCGCCAGGCCCGTCGCGCACTTACCCCCCTCCAGCAGAAGCACGCCGCCAAGTCCCTGTACCGCCAACTCGCGCAGGACCCGCTGTTTCGCCGCGCCCGGCACGTTGCCCTCTATTTGCCGACCAATGGCGAAATCGATCCGCGCCCGCTGCTGCGTGAAGCCCAGCGCCGGGGCAAGCGTGCCTACCTGCCGGTTCTCAATGCCTGGCCCCGGGAGAAAATGGTGTTCCAGCGCCTGCTGCCGGGCGAACGGCTGCAGAAGAATCGCTTCCGCATCCTCGAACCGCGCGCCAATCAGGCGCAGCAACGCAAGGTCTGGGCACTGGATCTGGTCATGATGCCGCTGGTGGGCTTCGATGAAACAGGTGGACGCCTGGGAATGGGCGGCGGCTTCTATGACCGCAGCCTGGCCTATCTGGCGCGCCGTCGCCAATGGCGCAAACCGACCCTGCTGGGCCTGGCGCATGAATGCCAAAAGGTGGACAGGCTGGAGCTCGCCAGTTGGGACGTGGCCCTGCAGGCGACCGTGACGGACAAGGGCTGGTACTGAGGAGACTGACGGCGGCATCGCGATCCTTGCGATGCCGGTCAAGTAGGATCAGGGCTGTTGGGTCAGATTGACGGGTGCGTTGCTTTGGCGTTCCCACAGGCTTTGCGTGTAACCGGTGGTAACGACACCCAGGCCAAAAATAATGACCAATACCCAGAGGATGTCTGGCTTTTTGCGTTTCATCGATTGCCTCCCCCTTGCAGGCAAACTTCGCGCGATGACCGATGGCGAGTTGTTGTTTTGATTGGACCGAACGGCAGCAGCAGCTTAAGGCGCGGCATTCTCCGGCAACGTGAGCGAACACGCAATTTATGACGCCAACCGGCCGTCGGCCGGTCGTGAAGCCCGGGTGCCCCAATTAAGGACGAACGTACAGGAGCAAAGTTCATGCCTTTCTGGCTAATGAAATCCGAACCCGACGAACTTTCCATCCATGACCTGCAGCGCCTGGGCAAGGCGCGCTGGGATGGCGTGCGCAATTACCAGGCGCGCAACTTCATACGCGCCATGCGTCCCGGCGAGCTGTTCTTCTTCTACCACTCCAGCTGCCCCGAGCCGGGCATTGCCGGTATCGCGCGAATCGCTGGCGAGACCTATCCGGACCCCACCGCCCTGGACCCGCAGAGCCATTACCACGACCCCAAGGCGAACGCCGAGAAGAATCCGTGGAGCGCGCTGGACGTGGAATTCGTCGAAGCCTTCCCGCGAGTCATTCCGCTCGGCCGGTTGCGCGAGCAGGCAGTGCTGTCCGGCATGCCCCTGGTGCAGAAAGGTAGCCGCCTGTCGGTGATGCCGGTGACCGAAGAAGAATGGGCCGGAGTGCTCGCCCTGCGTTGAGTCGGGCATGGCCCTGTGCTATGAGGGAGGGAATCTCCCGGGGCGCCCCCATGCCGCACTCTCATCCCGCCTGGCTGGTCCGAACGACACTCGCGCTGCTCTTCCTGGCGCTGTGCGGCACCAGCCTGCTGCTCTGGAAGCAACTGGAAGATGCCCACCAGGACCGCATTCGCGAGCGCGTCGGCTATCAGGCGCGCGCCCTGGCCGCAAAACTGGAAAACAACCTGATCGACGAGGTCGAAGGTCTACGGCGCATTGCCATGCTGTGGAACCACCAGGGCCGGCTTCCGCGAGATGAGTGGAACCTGGAAGTCACTTTCGCCCTGGAGCACTTCCCTGGCTACCAGTCGATTCAGTGGATGGGCGAAGACCTGCGTATGCGCTGGGTCATGCCGGAACAAGGCAACGAGGCAGCCATTGGCTTTCGCCTGACGCGCATTCATCCCAACTTCAACCTCGCCATGCAGGCAAAGGCCAGTGGCGAGGCGCAGCTGTCCAACAGCTTCGCCCTGGTCCAGGGCGGACGTGGCGTTATCCTCTACACCCCGCTGTTCATCAACAATGAACAGGGTGACCGCTCCTTCGATGGCTTCCTCCAGGGCGTATTCCGCGTCGAATCCCTGATGGATGCGCTGCTCGGCAGCCTCGACAATCGCGACTTCAGCGTCCAATTGCTGGAGTCCGGTCAATCCATCTACCTCCAGGAACAACCGCAAAGCCTGGCGGCCCTCAGCCAGCGCGTACCGCTGCATCTGCTCAACAACAGCAACTTCGCCCTGCAACTTTCCCCAACCGAAAAACTGGTGGAGCAGCTCAGCTCGCCGCTGCCCCAGGTGGTCCTTGGTGCTGGCCTGCTTACCAGCCTGCTGCTGGTCGCCGCCCTCTCCCTGGCTTTGGAGAACGCGCGGCGCGCCAGTGCCCTGCAGACCGGCTATCGGCGCCTGAACGAAGAAGTCAGCCAGCGCGAGCACGCCGAACAGGACCTGCGCGAGAGCCGCGAGCGCCTGCAACTGGCACTGGACCTGACCGACTCCAGCCACGATGGCCTGTTCATCTTCGACCTCGCCACTCGCGAGATCCTGCACATGAACCGAGCCACCCATGCGAGCCTCGGCTACAGCGCCGAGGCCTTTCGCCAACTGCTGAAAGATGACCCGGAACAACTCCTGCCCGGCTTCCACACCTGGCTGGAACTGGTGCGCCAGGCTCGCCGGGATGGCAACTCGGGGATTTTCCAGCGCGAGATGCGCCGCGCCGACGACAGCCTCCAGGCGGCGGAAATCAGTGCACAACTGGTGAGTCAGAATGGTCGCGACTATCTGATCGGCGTTTCGCGCGACAATCGCGAGCGGCTGGAACTGGAAGCGCGGCTGCAGCGGCTATCCCAACTGGACGGCCTGACCGGCCTGTACAACCGGCGCTATTTCGACCGGCAGCTGAACGGCGAGTGGCGCCGTTTGCGCCGCCTTGGTGCGCCGCTGGCGTTGCTGATGCTGGACGTAGATCACTTCAAGGCGTTCAACGATCAGTTCGGTCACCAGGCCGGCGACGACGCCCTGCGCCGGGTGGCCCAGGCGCTGCAGCAGAGCCTGCAGCGTGAAGGTGACGTGGCCTGCCGCTATGGCGGGGAAGAGTTCGCCATCATCCTCGCCAACACGGCCGAAGACGGTGCACAACATGTGGCCGAACGGGTGATGGCGCTTGTGGCGGAACTGCAGATCGAGCACCCGGCCAGTCCCGAAGGGCGGCTGACGCTGAGCATCGGCATCGCCGTTTCCGATCCGGCCCGCGAAGAGCAGCCCGACAGCCTGGTATCACGCAGCGACGCTGCGCTGTACCGGGCCAAGCACGAAGGGCGCAACCGCACCTGCCTGTGGGAGAAAGGTCAGGGCTGAATGATCAGGTTGTTGAACAGCAGGTCGTCCACCAGTGGTTCGCCTTCCTCGCCGTTCAACACCTGCTGCACCTGCTTGAGGGCTTCCTGACGAAGCTTTTCCTTCGAGTCGGGCGAGGCCAGGCTCTCGTCGGTCTGCTGGGAGAACAACATCACCAGCTGGTTGCGGATCAGTGGCTCGTGGCGGGTGACCTTGTCCTGCGCCTCAGGCCCGCTAACCCGCAGGGAAACATCGGCCTTGTAGTACTTCAGGCGAGGACCCGGGCCATAGTTGCCGACCAGCGAAGGCACCAGATCGATATAGGCGACTTTGGGCGCCTCACCTTCCTTGGGCTCTTCTTCCTCGTTGGCCACCGCCAGCAAGGGAAGGGTCAGGGCCAGCAGCAATGCAGTCAGTCTTTTCACCAGGGTCATCCTCAGCACGAATGGCGCCTAGCATAGCCACAGCCGCGGCAAGCCCCAAGACCTCCGTTTATGCAGGCCTATCAGGCGCGGCCATGCTGATTGACCGCCCTGCCCCCCAACCTACACTGCAAGGCCACATGCCCGGGGCCCGAGCCCCAAGCCAAGGAGCTCCGCGATGAAAGCCGTCCTGTGCAAAGCCTTCGGTCCCGCCGATACCCTGGTGCTGGAGGAAGTCGCCAGCCCCGAGCCGAAGAAGAACGAAATCCTGATCGACGTCCATGCGGCGGCGGTCAACTTCCCCGACACCCTGATCATCGAAGGCAAGTACCAGTTCAAGCCTCCCTTCCCCTTCTCTCCGGGCGGTGAAGCGGCTGGCGTGGTCGCGGCGGTGGGCGAGAAGGTCAGCCATCTCAAGCCGGGTGATCGCGTGATGGCGCTGACCGGCTGGGGCAGCTTTGCCGAGCAGGTGGCCGTGCCGTCCTACAACGTGATGCCGATTCCCAAGGGCATCGACTTCAACTCCGCCGCTGCTTTCGGCATGACCTACGGCACGTCGATGCATGCCCTCAAGCAGCGCGCCAACCTGCAAGCCGGCGAGACCCTGCTGGTGCTGGGTGCCTCCGGCGGTGTCGGCCTGGCGGCGGTGGAAATCGGCAAGGCGATGGGCGCACGGGTGATCGCTGCGGCCAGCAGTGCGGCAAAACTCGAAGTGGCCAAGGCCGCCGGCGCAGACGCACTGATCAACTACAGCGAGGAAAGCCTCAAGGATCGCGTCAAGGAGCTGACCGGAGGCCAGGGCGCCGACGTGATCTACGATCCGGTGGGCGGCGACCTGTTCGATGCTGCCGTACGCTCGATCAACTGGAACGGCCGGCTGCTGGTGGTCGGTTTCGCCAGCGGTCGCATCCCCGAGCTGCCGGTGAACCTGGCCCTGCTCAAGGGTGCCTCGGTGGTGGGCGTGTTCTGGGGCTCCTTCGCCCAGCGCCAGCCCCAGGACAACCTGGCCAACTTCCAGCAGCTGTTCGCCTGGTATGCCGAAGGCAAACTCAAGCCACTGGTGTCCCAGACTTTCCCGCTGGAGCGCGCAAGCGACGCGATCAATGCACTGGCCACGCGCCAGGCCGTCGGCAAGGTCGTGGTCGAAGTACGCTGATTCGCGCCAACGAAACAAAAAAGGCCGCCCTCAGGGCGGCCTTTTTCATGGCCCTCGCTCAGGAGCGTGGTGCGTAGGCGAACACGTCCGCGCGCATCTGGTGGGCATCCATCCCGGCCGCAACCAGCGCATCCAGGGTGGCGTAGACCATCGCCGGAGAGCCGCTGGCGTAGACCCGCAGTTGCTTGAGGTCCGGGAAGTCCTCGCACACCACCTGGTGCAGCAGGCCACGACGGCCCTGCCAGTCACAGGGGTCGCTGACCACCTTGTGCAGGATCAGGTTGTCCAGGCCCTGCCAATCGTCCCAATGGACCAACTCGTAGAAGTCTTCCGGCTGGCGCACGCCCCAGTACAGGTGTACCGGATGCTTGAAGCCGGTCGCGCGGCAGTGCTCGATCAGGCTGTGGATCTGCCCCATCCCCGTGCCTGCGGCGATCAGCACCAGCGGACCGTCCGGCAACTCCGCCAGATGGGTGTCGCCGAAGGGCATGCGGACCTTGGCCATGCGGGTGCGCTGCAGTTGGGCGAGCAATGACTTGGCACTGTTCTCACGGCCGAGGATATGCAGTTCGATGTCCCGCCCGGCGCTGGGCGCGGAAGCCATGGAGAAGGCCGAGGACTCGCCGTCTTCCCGTTCGATCAACAGGTACTGTCCAGCGTGATAGCGCGGCGGTTTGCCCGCCGGGGCGCGCAGGCGTACGCGCCAGACGTCGCCCCCTACCGGCGCGCACTCGGTGAGCTGGCAGCTCAGGCTGCGCACTGGCAATTCGCCCGGTGCCAGCACGCCATCCCAGTGCAGGACGCAGTCTTCCAGGGGTTCGGCCAGGCAGGTGAACAACTCGCCCTGACTCAGCTCGACGCCATTCTGGAGCACCCGTCCTTCCACCAGCAGGGCCGCGCAAATATGGCAGTTCCCGTTGCGGCAGCTTTGCGGGCACTCGTAGCCGAGCCGACGCGCCGCATCCAGGATGCGCTCGCTGGGAGCCGTCTGGATGACCGCGCCGGAGGGTTGCAGGGTGACACGCATCAATCGATTCCCAGAGAGGACCACAGCTCATCGACGCGGCGCTTGACCGCGTCGTCCTGGACGATCACCCGACCCCACTCGCGGTTGGTCTCGCCCGGCCACTTGTGGGTGGCGTCCAGGCCCATCTTCGAGCCGAGGCCGGAGATGGGCGAGGCGAAGTCCAGGTAGTCGATCGGGGTGTTGTCGATCATCACCGTGTCGCGCTTGGGGTCCATGCGCGTGGTGATGGCCCAGATCACGTCGTTCCAGTCCCGCGCATTGACGTCGTCGTCGGTGACTATGACGAACTTGGTGTACATGAACTGTCGCAGGAACGACCAGACACCCAGCATTACGCGCTTGGCGTGGCCGGGGTACTGCTTCTTCATGGTCACCACCGCCATGCGGTAGGAACAGCCTTCCGGCGGCAGGTAGAAGTCGACGATTTCGGGGAACTGCTTCTGCAGGATCGGCACGAAGACTTCGTTCAGCGCCACACCGAGGATGGCAGGCTCATCCGGCGGCCGACCGGTGTAGGTGCTGTGGTAGATCGGCTTCTGCCGGCGGGTGATGCGCTCCACGGTGAACACCGGGAAGCTATCCACTTCGTTGTAGTAGCCGGTGTGGTCGCCGTAGGGACCTTCGTCAGCCATTTCGCCGGGGTGGATAACCCCTTCGAGGACGATCTCCGCGCTGGCCGGCACTTGCAGGTCACTGCCACGGCACTTCACCAGCTCGGTGCGGTTGTCGCGCAGCAGGCCGGCGAAGGCATATTCGGAAAGCGTATCCGGCACCGGGGTCACGGCGCCGAGGATGGTCGCCGGGTCGGCGCCCAGGGCGACCGCCACCGGGAAAGGTTCGCCCGGATGCTTGGCGCACCATTCGCGATAATCCAGCGCGCCGCCACGGTGGCTCAGCCAACGCATGATGACCTTGTTGCGGCCGATCACCTGCTGGCGATAGATGCCGAGGTTCTGCCGCTCCTTGTTCGGACCGCGGGTGACGGTCAGGCCCCAGGTGATCAACGGGGCGACGTCGCCAGGCCAGCAGGTCTGCACCGGCAGCTTGCTGAGGTCGACGTCGTCGCCCTCTTCCACCACTTCCTGGCAGGGGCCGTCCTTCAGCACCTTGGGTGCCATGGCGATGACCTTCTTGAAGATCGGCAGCTTGGACCAGGCGTCCTTCAGGCCCTTGGGCGGCTCAGGCTCCTTGAGGAAGGCCAGCAGCTTGCCGATCTCGCGCAATTCGCCGACGTCCTCGGCGCCCATGCCCAAGGCTACACGGCCGGGGGTGCCAAACAGGTTGCCGAGCACAGGGATGTCGAAGCCAGTGGGTTTTTCGAACAGCAGCGCCGGCCCCTGTTTGCGCAGGGTACGGTCGCAGATTTCGGTCATTTCCAGCACCGGCGACACCGGAGTGGCGATGCGTTTGAGCTCGCCGCGCTTTTCCAGGCCGCTGATAAAGTCGCGCAGATCGCGATACTGCATGCTTGAGCCTCTTGGGGCGTGCAGGTCGGGGCGCAAAGTTTAGCGCCGAACTGGGTTATTCAGAAGAACAAAGGGGCAGTGCAGAAACGCAAAAGCCGGGTTTCCCCGGCCTTTGTGGAACATCCAAGACTTACTTGCGCTTCATCGACAGGAAGAATTCGTCGTTGGTCTTGGTGTCTTTCAGCTTGTCGAGCAGGAACTCGATGGCGGCGATCTCGTCCATCGGGTGCAGCAGCTTGCGCAGGATCCACATGCGCTGCAGCTCGTCATCGGCAGTCAGCAGCTCTTCGCGGCGGGTACCGGACTTGTTGATGTTGATGGCCGGGAATACGCGCTTTTCGGCGATGCGGCGGTCCAGCGGCAGTTCCATGTTGCCGGTGCCTTTGAACTCTTCGTAGATGACTTCATCCATCTTCGAGCCGGTTTCAACCAGCGCGGTGGCGAGGATGGTCAGCGAACCGCCTTCCTCGATGTTGCGCGCGGCGCCGAAGAAACGCTTGGGCTTCTCCAGGGCATGGGCGTCGACACCACCGGTGAGCACCTTGCCGGAGCTCGGGATCACGGTGTTGTAGGCACGCGCCAGACGGGTGATGGAGTCCAGCAGGATGACCACGTCCTTCTTGTGCTCGACCAGGCGCTTGGCCTTCTCGATCACCATTTCGGCAACCTGCACGTGGCGGGTCGGCGGCTCGTCGAAGGTGGAGGCGACCACTTCGCCGCGCACGGTGCGCTGCATCTCGGTCACTTCTTCCGGGCGCTCGTCGATCAGCAGGACGATCAGGTGGCACTCGGGGTTGTTGCGGGTGATGTTCGCCGCGATGTTCTGCAGCATGATGGTCTTGCCCGCTTTCGGCGGTGCCACGATCAAGCCGCGCTGGCCCTTGCCGATCGGTGCGCAGAGATCGATCACGCGGCCGGTGAGGTCTTCGGTGGAGCCGTTGCCGGCTTCCATCTTCAGGCGCTCATTGGGGAACAGGGGCGTGAGGTTCTCGAACAGAATCTTGTTCTTGGCGTTCTCGGGGCGGTCGTAGTTGATGGAGTCGACCTTGAGCAACGCGAAGTAACGCTCGCCTTCCTTGGGCGGACGAATCTTGCCGACGATGGTGTCGCCCGTACGCAGGTTGAAGCGACGGATCTGGCTGGGGGAAACGTAGATGTCGTCCGGGCCTGCCAGATAGGAAGAGTCGGCGGAGCGCAGGAAGCCGAAGCCGTCCTGGAGAATCTCCAGCACGCCGTCACCAGAGATCTCCTCGCCGCTCTTCGCGTGCTTTTTCAGCAAGGCGAAGATGATGTCCTGCTTGCGCGAACGGGCCATGTTCTCCAGGCCCATGGCGTCGGACATTTCCAGAAGTTCGCCAATCGGCTTTTGCTTGAGTTCGGTCAGATTCATAGGAATGACGTAGATAGAAATGGAGAAGGGAAAGCATTGAGCTTTTTAGGCCGCGCCGCAGAGATAGCGACAGGATCGCTGTGCTTATTCGAATAGGAGTGCGTCGGCGACGGCGTGGAGGGCTGCAAGAAAAAGCAGCGGTCCGAATGTAACACCGGCACAACGGCGAGTCTAGTGCACCCCAATGAAAAAGCCCCGCATTTCGCGGGGCTTCTCCGGGACGCTTCTGACGCTGTTCCGGCGGCGCTGGAGGCCGCGTGGAATCAGATGTTGGCGTCGAGGAAGGCAGCCAGCTGGGACTTGGACAGGGCGCCTACCTTGGTGGCTTCGACGTTGCCGTTCTTGAACAGCATCAGGGTCGGAATGCCGCGCACGCCGTACTTCGGCGGAGTGTCCTGGTTCTCGTCGATGTTCAGCTTGCAGACTTTCAGTTTGCCCTGGTAGTCCTTGGCGATTTCGTCGAGGACCGGAGCAATCATTTTGCACGGACCGCACCACTCGGCCCAGTAGTCGACCAGCACCGCGCCGTCGGCCTTGAGCACGTCCTGCTCGAAGCTGGCATCAGAGACGTTGGTGATGAATTCGCTCATGGAAGGATCTCTCCGTGTTCGGAAGCAAAAAAGTGGAGCCATCATATCCCGGCTTTCCCGGGACCGAAAGCCAAGGGCGATTGAGCTTTGCTATGGCGATACAGGGCAAAACTGATGGATAGGGGTGAGCACGTCAATTCGACTGATGGCCCATGTGCCACTCGGGCGGACCGTCGGCCGAGCTGACGCGCGACTGTCATATCCCACCTATAGTGTGCTCAGCCAGCTATTCGCCAGAGAAAGCCGCATCCCGCCACTGCTCCCCCAGCTCGCGCCGTACTGGTACGAACGTACCGCTATTCGCGTTGGCTCGACCGGGCAACCGTGGCAGGATTGCGCGGTTCAGCCTCGAGACCCGAAACCATGCCGCAGAAGCCCGCCGAAATCCCGTCCCTGATCGCCGCCATCGACCTCGGCTCGAACAGCTTCCACATGGTGGTGGCGAAGGTCGACCACGGCGAGATCCGAATCCTGGAGCGGCTTGGCGACAAGGTTCAGTTGGCCGCAGGTCTCGACGACGACCGCAACCTCAACGAAGAGTCCATGCAGCGTGGCATCGATTGCCTGCGCCGCTTCGCCCAGATGATCGCCGGGCTGCCGGAAGGCGCGGTGCGCATCGTCGGCACCAACGCCCTGCGCGAAGCGCACAACCGCGCCGAGTTCATCCGCCGTGCCGAGGAGGTCCTAGGACACCCGGTGGAGGTCATCTCCGGCCGCGAGGAAGCGCGTCTCATCTACCTCGGCGTCTCCCACACCCTGCCGGACACCCCCGGTCGCCGGCTGGTGGCGGACATCGGCGGCGGCAGCACCGAATTCATCATCGGCCAGCGCTTCGAATCGCAACTGCGGGAAAGCCTGCAGATGGGTTGCGTGAGCTACACCCAGCGTTATTTCCGCGACGGCAAGATCACCCCGGCACGCTATGCGCAGGCCTACACCGCCGCTCGCCTGGAACTGATGGGAATCGAGTACAGCCTGCGCCGCCTCGGCTGGCAGGAAGCGGTCGGCGCCTCCGGCACCCTCCGCGCGGTGGGCCTGGCGATCCAGGCAGCGGGGCTTGGCAATGGCGAGATCAACCCGGAAGGGCTGGCCTGGCTCAAGCGCAAGCTGTTCAAGCTGGGCGATGTGGAGAAGCTCGACATCGATGGCATCAAGCCGGACCGCCGGCCGATCTTCCCGGCCGGCCTGGCTATCGCCGAAGCCATCTTCGAGGCCCTCGAACTCAAGCACATGACGCACTCGGAAGGCGCCCTGCGCGAAGGCGTGCTCTACGACCTGCTCGGCCGTCATCACCACGAGGACGTCCGCGAACGCACCCTGGGCGCACTGATGGAACGCTGCCATGTGGACCTGGAACAGGCCGCCCGGGTCGAGGCCAAGGCCCTTGCGTCCCTGGAACAGGTCGCCGACAGCTGGGGACTGGATGACGATTGGCACCGCGATCTGTTGCTGTGGGGCGCGCGCGTCCACGAGATCGGCATGGACATCGCCCACTACCAGTATCACAAGCACGGTGCCTACCTGATCGAGCACTCCGATCTGCCCGGCTTCTCCCGCCAGGACCAACTGATGCTGGCCCTGCTGGTGCGCGGCCATCGTCGCAATATCCCGAAGGACAGGTTCGCCGAATTCGGCGACGAAGGCGTGAAGCTGCTGCGTCTCTGCGTGCTGCTGCGCTTCGCCATTCTCTTCCACCACATTCGTGGCACCTCGGCCATGCCGAGCGTCCTGTTGCGGGCCTCCGGGAACAACTTCGAAGTGCAGTTCCCGAAGGACTGGCTGGAAGCCAACCCGCTGACCCAGGCAGACTTCGAGCAGGAAGCCGAATGGCTCAAGCGCATCGACTTCGAGCTCAAGGTGAGCTGAAGCCGAAACGCGCAGAAACGAGAACGGGGCCCGCAGGCCCCGTTTTCATTTGCGTGATCAGCGTGCGCTGATCGGCGGGTTGGTCAGCTTGTCCAGCAGGGTGGCCTGGGCGTTGCGCGAGTTCTGGTTGCCGCTCGGGCTGTTGCGCAGATAACGACCATCCGGCTGCAGCACCCAGCTCTGGGTGTTGTCGCTGATGTAGGCCTCAAGCTCCTTCTTCACGCGCGTGAGCAGCTTCTTGCCTTCCACGGGGAAGCAGGTCTCGACGCGCATGTCGAGGTTGCGCTCCATCCAGTCGGCACTGGAGAGGTACATCTTCTCGTCGCCGCCGTTGAGGAAGTAGTAGATCCGGCTGTGCTCCAGGAAGCGACCGATGATCGAACGGACCTGGATGTTGTGCGACACACCAGGGATACCCGGGCGCAGGCAGCACATGCCGCGAACGACGAGATCGATCCGCACACCGCTCTGGCTGGCCTTGTACAGCGCGCGAATGACCTTGGGATCGGTCAGCGCGTTGACCTTGACCATGATGTGCGCGGGCTTGCCTTCGCTGGCGTGCAGCGCCTCGCGGGCGATCATGTCGAGCAGGGTCTTCTTCAGGGTGAACGGTGCATGCAGCAGCTTCTTCATGCGCAGCGTCTTGCCCATGCCGATCAGCTGGTTGAACAGCTTGTGCAAGTCCTCGCAGAGCGCATCGTCGGCGGTCAGCATGCTGTAGTCGGTGTAAAGCCGCGCATTGCCGGCGTGGTAGTTACCGGTACCCAGGTGCGCGTAGCGGCGCAGCTCGCCGTTCTCGCGCCGCAGGATCAGCATCATCTTGGCGTGGGTCTTGAAGCCGACCACGCCGTAGATCACCACGGCACCGGCCTGCTGCAGTCGGCTGGCCAGTTGCAGGTTGGACTCCTCGTCGAAGCGCGCACGCAATTCGATCACCACGGTGACCTCCTTGCCGTTGCGCGCCGCTTCCACCAGGGAGTCGACGATCTCGGAGTTGGCGCCGGCACGGTAAAGGGTCTGCTTGATTGCCAGGACGTTGGGGTCCTTGGCGGCCTGGCGCAGGAAGTCCACTACCGGGGTGAAGGACTCGAAGGGGTGCAGCAGCAGGATGTCCTGCTTGCCCACGACGCTGAAGAGGTTCTCGGCCTTCTGTAGCAGCTTGGGGATGACCGGCGTGAACGTCGGGTGCTGCAGTTCCGGATGGCTTTCCAGGCCGGTGATGCTGAACAGACGGGTCAGGTTCACCGGGCCGTTGACCTGGTACAGCTCGCTCTCGCCCAGGTTGAACTGCTTGAGCAGGTAGTCCGAAAGGTTCTTCGGGCAGGTGTCCGCCACTTCCAGGCGCACCGCGTCGCCGTAGCGGCGCGAGAAGAGTTCGCCACGCAGCGCGCGGGCCAGGTCGTCGACGTCTTCGGTGTCCACCGAGAGGTCGGCGTTACGGGTCAGGCGGAACTGGTAGCAGCCTTTCACCTTCATGCCGGGGAACAGGTCATCGGCATGGGCGTGGATCATCGAGGACAGGAACACGAAGTTGTCGCCCGGTCCGCCGATGTCTTCCGGCACCCGGATGACGCGCGGCAGCAGGCGCGGCGCGGGGATGATCGCCAGGCCGGAGTCGCGGCCGAAGGCGTCGACGCCTTCAAGCTCGACGATGAAGTTCAGGCTCTTGTTCACCAGCAGCGGGAACGGGTGAGTCGGGTCCAGGCCGATGGGGGTGATGATCGGCGCGATCTCGTCGCGGAAATAACGACGTACCCAGGCCTTCAGCTTGGCGGTCCAGTAGCGACGGCGAATGAAGTTGACCTGATGCTTGGCCAGCTCCGGCAACAGGATGTCGTTGAGGATGCTGTACTGGCGGGTCACCTGTTCGTGCACCAGCTCGCTGATGCGCGCCATGGCCTGATGCGGCAGCAGGCCGTCGGCGCCGGCCTGTTCGCGGGCGAAGGTGATCTGCTTCTTCAGGCCGGCGACGCGGATCTCGAAGAACTCGTCGAGGTTGCTGGAGAAGATCAGCAGGAACTTCAGGCGTTCGAGCAGCGGATAGGACTCGTCCAGCGCCTGTTCCAGCACGCGGATGTTGAACTGCAACTGGGACAGCTCACGGTGGATGTACAGGCTGCTGTCATCCAGGCTCGGCAACACCAGCGGAGCTGGTACGGGTGCCGGTACGGGTGCCGGGGCAGGTGCCGCTTCGGCAGCGGGAGCCTCCGGAGCCTCGGGAACCTCGGGAGCCGGAGGGGCCACCGGATTTTCGGTGGCTTCCTTCAGGGGTTCGAGCAATGCGCTGGGATTGAGTCCTTCGGTGTTCATCTGCAGTTCCTGGGGGGAGATCAGGCTCCCGTCTTGAGCATTTCTGCGGCGCGTACGGCGAAATAGGTGAGGATGCCATCAGCGCCGGCGCGTTTGAAGGCGACCAGGGATTCGAGGATCACCGCCTCGCTCAGCCAGCCGTTCTGGATGGCCGCCATGTGCATGGCGTACTCGCCGCTGACCTGATAGACAAAAGTCGGCACGCGGAATTCATCTTTCACCCGACGAACGATGTCGAGGTAAGGCATGCCCGGCTTGACCATCACCATATCGGCGCCTTCGGCCAGGTCGGCGGCCACTTCATGCAGGGCCTCGTCGGTGTTGGCCGGGTCCATCTGGTAGCTGGCCTTGTTGCCCTTGCCGAGGTTGGCAGCGGAGCCGACTGCATCACGGAACGGGCCGTAGTAGGCGCTGGCGTACTTGGCCGAGTAGGCCATGATGCGCACGTTGGGGAAGTCGGCGAGTTCCAGGGCTTCGCGAATCGCCTGGATACGGCCGTCCATCATGTCCGAAGGTGCTACCACCTGGGCACCGGCTTCGGCGTGGGACAGCGCCTGCTTGACCAGTGCATCGACGGTGATGTCGTTCTGCACGTAGCCGTTCTCGTCGAGGATGCCGTCCTGGCCGTGGGTGGTGAACGGGTCCAGGGCCACGTCGCTGATCACACCCAGCTCCGGGAAGCGGTCACGCAGGGCGCGAATGGCGCGCTGGGCGATGCCTTCGGGGTTCCACGCTTCAGCGCCGTCGAGGGATTTCTTCTCCAGCGGCGTCACCGGGAACAGCGCCAGCGCCGGAATACCCAACTCAACCCAGGCCTCGGCTTCCTTGAGCAGCAGGTCGATGGACAGGCGCTCGACGCCGGGCATCGAAGGCACGGCTTCGCGGCGGTTCTCGCCGTCCAGCACGAACACCGGCAGGATCAGGTCATCGACGGTCAGGACGTTCTCGCGCACCAGGCGGCGGGAAAAATCGTCACGACGGTTGCGGCGCAGGCGGGTTGCGGGGAACAGGCGGTTGGCGGGGGTAAAGCTCACAGCAGACTCCAGGGCCCGGAACGGACGCAGTGTGACAAATATAAGGGCCGATTATGACCGAATGGTAACAATGCGGCACAGCGACCCGTAGTCGCGTCGACCGGCGTACGGGCCTTGTGGCGGCATGCGGGGATTGTCCGTGGTCAATCTGATGGCATTTGCCGGAGGCCGGAGCTTTTCCCGGGGCGCCATCCCGGTTAGGCTGCGCGTTCATTTCGCTGCGCAATCCAACCATGCTGCAACAATTTCTCCAGGATTTCGGTTACTTCGCCCTCTTCCTCGGCACATTCTTCGAGGGTGAGACGATCCTGGTCCTGGCCGGTTTCCTCGCCTTCCGGGGCTACATGGACATCAACGCCGTCGTGGCCACGGCGTTCTTCGGCAGCTATGCCGGCGACCAGCTCTGGTACTACCTGGGCCGCCACAAGGGCCGGCAGATACTCGCGCGCAAGCCGCGCTGGCAGGCCATGGGCGACCGCGCACTGGCACACATCCGCCGCCATCCCGATATCTGGGTCCTGAGCTTCCGCTTCGTCTACGGACTGCGCACTGTGATGCCGGTGGCCATCGGCCTGTCTGGCTATCCACCACTGCGTTACCTGATCCTCAACGGCATCGGTGCCCTGATCTGGGCGCTGGCCCTGGGATTCGCCGCCTTCCACTTCGGCGCCGTGCTGGAAGGCATGCTCGGCAACCTCAAGCGCTACGAGCTGATGGTGCTCGGTGGCCTGGTGGCCATTGGCGGCATCCTCTGGGTGAGGCGCCGCCTGCGCAACAACGGCAAGAACAGCTGATCAGACGGCCAGTGCCGCCGCGCGGCGCTGCAGGCCGAACAGCACGGTCAGGCTGACCAGGCTGTAAAGCGCCAGCAATCCCCATCCCGCCGCCCCCATCGGCAACCATCCCAATGCTGCGCCGGTCCAGAGCACCGGCCAGTTCACCGCCAGCCGCACCACTTCCATCCAGCGCGCCCAGGGCCGGTTCTCCAGCCAGCTTCCGATCACGTAGAGCCCGAAGGCCATCCAGGCCCAGGCCAGCAGTAACGCGGCCAGCGAAACCTCGCCACCGGTACCCAGCAACCAGGTTCCGGCCACTACGTAGAGCGTGAATTGCAGACCGGCATACCACTTCTGTGGCAGGCCCAGCGGCACCTCGAATTTGACGAAGCGTGACAGGTCCGGCTTGGCCTGTGGATAACGTTGGGCCACATCCGCCGGCCGCCAGCCAGTGCGCATGAACCAGATGCGCAGCTTGTCCCACCAGGACTCCGCGCGCGCGGCATCGCGCCAGAGCTGCACATAGAACTGCAGGTTGGCCCACAGCGGGTTCCAGCTGGCCAGCGGTGTGGTCACGCCGAAGATCACCGGCTCGCCATCCAGCTCTTCCTGGAAGGTGCCGAACAGTCGATCCCAGAGGATGAACACGCCGCCATAGTTGCGATCCATGTACACCGGGTTCTGTGCGTGGTGGACGCGATGGTTGGACGGGGTGATGAAGAACCACTCGAACCAGCCCAGCTTGGGAACGTGGCGGGTGTGCACCCAGAACTGATAGAGCAGGTTCAGCGCACCGACGCTGAGGAATACCAGCGGCGGGACGCCGACAGCCGCCATCGGCAAGTAGAAGATCCAGCCGAAGAGGAAGCCGGTACTGGTCTGCCGCAACGCTGTGGAGAGGTTGTACTCCTCACTCTGGTGGTGCACCGAATGGGCGGCCCAGAGGATGTTGCGCTCATGGCCCAGGCGGTGGTTCCAGTAGTAGCAGAAGTCATAGAACACGAAGGCCAGCAGCCACACCCAGAGGCTCGAAGCCGACTGTTCGAACAGCGCCAGGTGTTGCCAGGCGAAGGTGTAGGTCAGCAGCCCCACCACCTTGGTCAGCAGGCCGCTGGTGGTGGACAGCACGCCGGCGCTCAGGCTGTTGAGGGCATCGGCGGTACGGTAGGTGCGCATTCCACGCCAGCGGTCGGCGATCAGTTCGATGCCGATCAGCAGGAAGAAGAAAGGCACGGCATAAAGCACGTAATTCATGGGACAACCCTTATCGTCGTTCTTGTCCGTTGACCCCCAGGCGGTGAAGCGGGTTGGCGCCGCGCTCGCGGCCCGATTCCCCGGCCTGCTAGGATTGCTCGTCAGGTGCTGCACGAAACGCCGCCATGTCCTGGCGGCCTTCATCCAGTACCCAGGATGCTACTCCCGCAGCCAGCCCGGCTTCCCGGCATGGCGTGCCAACCCAAGCGGCATATGACGACAGCATGCGAAAACTCCTCAAACCCGCCCTGATCGCCCTGCTCCTCCTGGCCTGTGCCGCCCTGCTCGGACTCTATCCCTATCGTGATGCCCTGCTGCCGCAGACCGCCGACCTGCCGGCGGCGGAACAGCGCCTGGCACCTCACCTCAGCCTGTTCACCCCGGAAGGCAACGGCCCCTTCCCCACCGTCCTGGTGTTTCACGGCTGCAGCGGCCAGAGCCCGCTGTTCATGCGCAACGTGAAAGCCTGGCTGCTTCCCGCCGGCTACGCCGTGATGTTCGTCGACAGCCATGCCGCCCGTGGCATCGAGGACTGGCACCCGGTCTGCGATGGCAAACGCCTGTGGGGCAACGAACGCGCCATCGACGTCTACGCCGCCCTGGCGCTGGCACGGCAGAACCCGGCCGTCGACAGCGGCAAGCTGGCCCTGCTCGGTTACTCACACGGTGGCTGGACCATCCTCGATGCACTGTCCTACGACGGCAGCGCCGGCCACGGTTTCCCCGCCACCGGCAAGGGTGCGCTGGCCGGCGTGCGCGGCGTCATCGCCTACTACCCCTACTGCGGGTTCCCCGCCCACCTGCGCGACGGCCTCGGGCACAGCGCCCCGGTGCTGATGTTCCTCGGCGCCAAGGACCACATCACCGACCACCAGCAATGCCTCTCGGCCCTCGACAGCCTCGACGGCGAGCGCCTGGAGCTGGTGCAGTACGGCAACGCTGACCACGTCTTCGACCAGCGCAGCGACCTGAATACCTACCAACCCGGCCTGGCCCAGGATGCCCAGCGACGCGCCCTGGCGTTCCTGCGCGAGAACCTGGGACCAGCCCAATGACCTGGAGAAGTCCATGACCAAGAAAGTTGCCGTGATCCTGTCCGGCTGTGGCGTTTACGACGGTGCGGAGATCCACGAGAGTGTGATCACCCTGCTGCGTCTGGACCAGCGCGGTGCCAAGGTCCAGTGCTTCGCGCCGAACATCGCCCAGCATCACGTGATCGACCACACCACCGGCGAAGAGATGCCGGAAAGCCGCAATGTGCTGGTGGAATCGGCGCGCATCGCCCGCGGCGAGATCAAGGACGTGCGGGAATTGAAAGCCGACGACTTCGACGCCCTGATCGTTCCCGGCGGCTTCGGTGCGGCGAAGAACCTCTCTGACTTCGCCGTCAACGGCGCCAACTGCACCGTGCAGCCTGACGTATTGGCCGCCGCCCGCGGCTTTGCCGAAGCCGGCAAGCCGGTAGGCCTGATCTGCATCGCCCCGGCCCTGGCGGCGAAGATCTACGGCGAAGGCGTGACCTGCACCATCGGCAACGACGCCGGTACCGCCGCCGCCCTGGGCGAGATGGGTGCCCAGCACGTGGAATGCGTGGTCGGCGAGATCGTCGAAGACGCGAAGCGCAAGCTGGTGACCACCCCAGCCTACATGCTGGCCCAATCCATCAGCGAAGCGGCCGGCGGCATCTACAAGCTGGTGGACCGGGTGCTTGAACTGACCCACTGATGTCCCCGGGCGGGTGGCTCCGGCCGCCCGCTGCGTGTCGATCCGGCCAATCCGCCCGCCTCTCCTGCCTTACCCCTTGGCACCCTGGCCATTCCTGAGGCAGCGTCGAGCCATTCGATGCTCCCAGGAGGCACCATGAGCCAGACCGATTTCATCCTCACCCCCGAACTGCAGCAGGCAGTCGCCAGCTTCTTCGAGCGTATTCCCTTCAACCGCGTGCTCGGTATCCAGCTGGGTGAGATGAGCACCGAGAAGGTGCTCATGCACCTGCCGATGAAGGACGAGCTGATCGGCAACTTCGTCCAGGGCATCCTGCACGGCGGGGTGATTTCCAGCCTGCTCGACGTAGTCGGTGGCGCCATGGCGCTGATCGGCGCCTTCGAACGGCACCAGCACTTATCCACAACGGAACGCATGACACGGTTGTCCAAGCTCGGCACCATCGACCTGCGCATCGACTACCTGCGCCCGGGCCGTGGCAAGCACTTCACCGCCACCGCCGTGCTGCTTCGTTCAGGCAACAAGGTCGCCGTGGTGCGTTCGGAACTGCATGCCGACGACGGCACCCTCGTCGCGGTGGGTACCGGCACCTACCTCTGCGGCTGAATCCGCACGCGCCGTTCGGGGGGCGACGGCCGGCCGCGATGCCCATGGCCTTGCCTGCTGGAACTGCCTAGACTGCGGGCACGATGCCAACGTGCCAGCCCATGGCGGGACCGCACCCGAAGGACCGCGCGCCCAATGCTTTTCCTGACTCACGCCGACGCCATCCCTGACGATCAGATCGCGCTGCTGGACTGCAGCCATTCCACTCCCCTGGTCCTGCTCTCCTATCTGGTGGCCTGCGCCGCCGCGTTCACCGCCCTGGCCATGGCGCGCCGCGTCAGCCACAGCGGCGCCCTGTTCGGCCGCGAGCTCTGGCGCTGGGTCGGCGCCCTGACGTTGGGCGGTGGCATCTGGTCGATGCACTTCATCGCCATGCTCGCTTTCCGCGCCCCCGTGCCGATCGCCTACTCGCCCGGCATCACCCTGCTCTCGCTGCTGATCGCCATCGCAGTGTCCTACGTAGTGATGCGCGTCATTGGCCGCGAGCGGCTGAAGCCCTGGCAGTACCTGGCGGCAGCCATCGCTGCAGGCACCGGTATCGCCACCATGCACTACAGCGGCATGGTGGCGATTCGCTCCGCCGCCTCTCTCTACTACGACCCACTGCTCTTCGCGCTTTCGGTGTCCATCGCCATCGGCGCTGCGCTGGCCGCACTGCTGCTGACCTTCTACTTCCGTGAGCGCAACGATCAGCGTGCTCGTCGCCTGCGCCTGGCTGCCAGCGCGGTGATGGGCGCGGCCATCGTGTCCATGCACTTCACCGGCATGGCGGCGCTGACCCTGACCGTCCCGCGCGATATCCAGCTGCAACTGGATGCCGTCAGCCGTACCGGCCAGGTCCTGCTGGGCTCGGCCATCGGGGTCATCGCGCTCCTGGTCATCGTCACCGGCCTCGGCGCCGCCTGGGCCGAACAGCGCCTGCGCGAGCAGCGCCGGCGCCTGCGCACGGCCGCCGACCAGCTCAATACCGCCACGCACCATGATCCATTGACCAACCTGTTCAACGGCCGCGCCTTCACCCGGATGACCAGCAACCTGCTGGCGGAACACGACGGTCAGGGCACACTCGCCGTGCTGTTCATCGGCCTGGATGGTTTCAAGCGAATCAATGACAGCCTGGGGCACGGCGCCGGTGACCTGGTTCTGCAACAAGTCGCCCAGCGCCTGCGCACCACCCTGCACGACCAGGACCTGCTGGCGCGTTACTCCGGCGATGAGTTCTGCATCCTCAGCCCACTCACCGATGGCGCTCGCGCTGGCGACCTGGCCGACCGCCTGCTGGGCCAGATACGCGCGCCCATCAGCCTCCCCAGCGGCCAGCTGAGAGTCACCGCCAGCCTGGGCCTCAGTCTTTATCCACAGGACGGTGAAACCCACGAAGAGCTGCTGCGCAACGCTGGCCTCGCCCTGGGTCACTGCAAGGAAAATGGCCGCAATCGCTGGCAACGCTTCAGCGCCGATCTCGAACTGCGCGCCCATGAAAACCTGACCTTGGAACAGGACCTGCGCCGCGCCCTCAACGAGGACGCCCTGGAGGTTCATTACCAGCCCATCGTCGCCAGCGACGCCAGCCGCGTGGTCAGCCTGGAGGCTGTGGCGCGCTGGCGCCATCCGTTGCACGGCATGATCAGCCCGGGGCGTTTCGTGACCATCGCCGAGCAGCACGGCTTCATTGCCGAACTGGATACCTGGGTGATGCGCCGCGCGTGCCGCGACCTGAAGGAACTGCACGACGCCGGGCACAGGGACTTGCGTGTGGCAGTGAATTGCTCGGCGCTGAACTTCTCCAACCGCAACCTGCCGCTGGTGCTCGGCATCGAGCTGCAACGCTCGGGGCTGAACCCACGGGCGCTGACCCTGGAGGTCACCGAGAACGCGCTGATGGGCAATCTCAACTCTGCGGTGGAAATCCTCGAAGCCATTCGCGCGCTGGGCGTGAGTATCTCCATCGATGACTTCGGCAGCGGCTATTCATCCCTCGCCTACCTGCGCCGCCTGCCCGTGGACACCCTCAAGGTGGATCGCGCCTTCGTGCGCGACATCCCGGCCGAAGAGAACGACATGGCGATCACCGCCGCGATCATCGCCATGGCCCACAAGCTGCAGCTCAAGGTGGTCGCCGAAGGTGTGGAAACCGCCCAGCAACTGGGCTTTCTACGCGAGAACAATTGCGACCTGATCCAGGGCTACCTGTTCAGCCGCCCGCTGCCGCTGGCCAACCTGAAGCAGTGGCTGGCCAACCCCAGGAACCTGGCAATGGCCACCCAACCTCACGCGGTGACCTGAGGCGGGGCCGCATCAACCCCGGCTGAGTCGGGTCAGCAGCCGGTCCAGGGAGTTGGCGAAGGCCTGCCGCTCCTTCTCGCCGTAGGCTGCCTGGCCGCCGCCCATCTGGCCTTGGTCACGAAGGTCGGTGAACAGGTTGCGTACCGCCAGTCGCTCGCCCATGTTGCGTTCGTCGAACTCGCTACCGCGCGGGTCCAGCGCCGCAACCCCCTTCTTCACCAGGCGATCGGCCAGCGGCACGTCGCTGCAGATCACCAGCTCGCCGGGGACGGCGTTTTCCACCAGGTAGTCATCGGCCGCATCCGGACCGCTGGGCACCACCACCAGCCGCACGCAGGCGAAGGCCGGCTTGACCTGGCTCTGCCCGGCCACCAGCACCACTTCGAACTTGCGCTTCAAGGCGAACTTGATCACCTGGTCCTTGGCTGCCCGGGGGCAGGCATCGGCATCGATCCAGACGCGCATGGGAGAACTTCCGCAGATAAGAAAAGGGCGAGGAGTTTACACCCCTCGCCTTCTCGTCAGGCTTGTGCCGTGCTGCGTTCGCGCAGCCAGCTGCGGCCGTAGAGCGCCGCGATGGCCAGCAACGCCAGCCCCTGGGCCGACAGCGTATAGGCATCGGGATGGATGCCCAGCCAATCGAACTCGAAGAAGGCCACCGGACGCGTACCCAACACCCCGGCTTCCTGCAGGGCGGCCACGCCATGACCGGCGAACACCACCGACAGGGCGCAGAGCAGGATGGCGTTGGCGCTGAAGAAGGTCCCCAGCGGCAGCTTCGCCGAGCCGCGGAGGATGACCCAGGCCAGGCCCACCAACAGGACCAGCGCCGCCACCGCGCCAGCGATGACCATGCCATGGCCGGCCGGACCGGCCTGCAGCCAGAGGGTTTCGTAGAAGAGGATCACTTCGAACAGTTCGCGGTACACCGAGAAGAATGCCAGGGTGGCGAAGCCGAAGCGCCCACTGCTGCTCAGCAGGTGGTCCTTGATGTAGCTCTGCCAGGCGGCAGCGTGGCGGCGGTCATGCATCCACACGCCGAGCCAGAGCACCATCACGCAGGCGAACAATGCCGTGAAACCCTCCATCAGCTCGCGCTGGGCACCACCGACATCGATCAGGAAGGCCGCTACTGCCCAGGTGGCGAAGCCGGCAACGATGGCCAGGCCCCAACCCACGTGAACGCTGCGAATCGCATGTTCCTGGCCGGTCTTGCGCAGGAACGCGAGAATCGCCGCCAACACCAGGATCGCCTCGAGGCCTTCGCGCAGCAGGATCAGCAGGCTGGAAATGAAGCTCAGCGAGCCGCTCAGGCCGTCGCTGCCCAGCAGGTCCGCGGACTTGTCCAGTTCAGCCTTGGCCTGTTCCAGCAGCTGCGCCGCCTGACCGATGGACTGGCGGTCCTGCAGCGCTTGGCGATAAGCCATCAGCGCGCGTTCGGTGGTCTTGCGCTGGACCGCGTCGAGGTTGTCGAGGGAGCTCTCCACCAGCTCGAAGCCTTCCAGGTAGGCGGCGACCGAGAGGTCGTAGGCCTGGTCCGCGTCACCTTCCCGGTAAGCCTTGAGGCTCTGCTCCAGGGTGGAACGGGTATGGCCGATCAGCTCCTTTGGCCCGCGCTGCTGCACGGGCGGCTGGGCGCGCTGGGCACGGAACAGCGCCTGGGCTTCAGCACCCAGGCTCGCGCCGACTTCTTCCGGCGTGCGGCCAGCCAGTTCGCCAAGGGAGATGGCTTCACCCTGCACCGCTGGGTCGGCGCTGAAGCCGGCGATGTAACTCGCCAGATCCCAACGCTGACGGTCGTCCAGCTGGTCGGCGAAGGCGGGCATGTCGGTCCCTTCGACACCCAGGCCGAGCGTGTTGAAGAGGTCATAGAGGCTCATCCGGTCCATCCGCGCCTGATCGCGCAGGTTGGCCGGCGGCGGCTCGAGGCCCATGCCAGCCGGGCCATCACCGGCACCGGTATCGCCGTGACAGACGCTGCAGTGCTGCGCGTAGAGCGGCGCACCACGGGCGGGGTCAGGCGTGATGAGCGGGGCCTGGCTGACCTCATAGGTCGCTGCCAGTCGGGTGGCCAGTTGGCGCGCCTGGCGGGCAACGGCGGCTCCGTCCTGCTTGTCTTGCACGGCCTGGTGCAGGCTGGCGACGCCCTTTTCCAGCTCCTTCTGGCCGTCACGGGCGGGCAGGGCCACGATCAAGCCCTGCAACGCACCGAGGAATTCGATCTGTTCACGGTACTCGGCGGAGTCGATGACTTTGCCGTCGACCACGGTAGCGGGGTAGTCGGCCCCGATGTAACTGAGCAGGTGCAAGGCCTGCGCGGCGCCGTCGGCCTGGTCGGCCATCAGGCTGAAACTACAGAGCGCCATCAGCGGCACGAAGAGCCAGCTGAGCAATCTCGGAATGGGGAACATGAGTCAATCTCAAATGAGAATGGGGAAACGAATTGTTACCCTCCTAACGATTGAGCTCAACCCCGAATCGCGCATCCGATTGCGCTGGCAGGTTGCCGAAAAACGCTGCAGGCCCCGCCACTACTGGCTTTGAGCGCGATATTGATGGGCTCGGGACGGTTCGATGAAAAGAGGGATTCCGACGGGAAGAATTCCGGCGAGCAGCCGCTCGCCGGAGTGCGCCGCCATCAGACCGGCGCGCGGCGCACGGTGGCCAGCAACGCTGCCGCGCCGACGAACAGGGCGGCGAAGCTGCGGTTCATCACCCGCTGCTGGCGCGGCGAACGCAGCAACCGCAGGACGCGGGCGGCGAGGCCGGTGTAGCCGGCCATGACGATCAGGTCGACGGTAATCATGGTCACGCCCATCACCAGGTATTGCTCTACCAGCGGCGCATGGGGGTCGATGAACTGCGGCAGCACGGCGAGCATGAAGACGATCGCCTTGGGATTGCTGAAGTTCACCAGGAAGCCACGCAGGACCAGGGTGAGCGGACGGCCGATGGGGCGCTCGGCCGAATCGTTGGCCATATCGCTGGGCAGGGCCTTCCACTGCTTGACCGCGAGGTAGACCAGGTAGGCCACACCGAACCACTTGATCAGGCTGAAGGCCAAGGCGGAGGTAGCGAGGATAGCGCCGACACCCGCGGCGACAATGGCGATCTGCAGGGCCAGGCCAATCTGCAGGCCAAGCGCATTCCAGTAGCCACGGAGGAAGCCGTACTGCAGGCCGGAGGACATGGAAGCGATGGCACCGGCACCCGGTGAAAGGCTGATCACCCAGCAGGCAACCAGGAAAGCGAGCCAGGTCTGGAGCGCCATGGCAGATACCTCGGAAACGAAAAAGGGCAGGCCGCAGAGCCTACCCCTTCATCCAGGCGCTGCCCAGTACCGTCAGCGCCAGCGGCGCACGGCCTTTTGGAAGAACAGGCTGTTGGGCACTTGCACCAGTGCGCCGTGATTCTCTTCGCTGAGGTCTTCGAGGGTGGTGTAGAAGAGGTTGATGGCGATCACCCTGCCCTTCACGCCTTGCTTGTCCGCGCTTTCCACCACTTCGACCTTGTCTCCCATGCGGAACGGTCCGAGGGAGAAGATCAGCACCGCGCAGAACATGTTGGAGAGCACGCTCCAGATCGCGAAGAACGCGACCGCTGCCACGGCGGCGAAGCCGGTCAGGGCGGTCCACAACACCTCGGCGGAGACACCGAAGCGCTCCAGCACCAACATGAACGCGCTGCCGAGGATCATCCATCGCAGCAGGCCGCGCAGAGGCACCATCAGCTCCGAAGGCAGCTGTGGATAACGTTGCCCGAGGCGGGTGATACCACGGGTGACGATGCGCTGAACCATCCAGGCCAGCAGCACGATCAGCAGTACCTGGGCGGCGCGGATCAGCGGCTCGCTCCAGGCGGTCAGGAGTTGCAAGTCATCCATCAATCCGCGGCCTCCAGTTGCCGCTGCAGCTCCTCCAGGGTTTCCAGCGCCAGGAGCCAGGCCTCTTCCAGTTCGCCCTCGCGCACCTTCAGGCGGGCCTGCTCGGCCAGCAGGTCACGCAATTCATCCTTGCGCGCCGCCTCGTAGAGAGCGGAATCGCCAAGGCGCGCTTCGACGCCGGCCAGTTGCTCGTGCAGCTTGCCCAGGTCCTTCTCGAGCTTGTCGGCTTCCTTCTTGTGCGGAGCCAATTGCTGACGCAGGGCGGCGGCGGCCTGGCGTTGCGCGCGCTTATCGGTCTTGTCCGGATTCACCGACGCGCTGGTGGCGGGAGCCTGGCGCGCACGGAAATCCACCAGCCAGCGGGCGTAGTCGTCGAGGTCGCCATCGAAGCTCTGCACACGACCATCGGCCACCAGCAGGAATTCGTCCGTGGTGCTCTTGAGCAGGTGACGATCGTGGGACACCACCAGCACGGCGCCGGCGAAATCCTGCAGGGCCATGGTCAGCGCCAGGCGCATTTCCAGATCGAGGTGGTTGGTCGGTTCGTCCAGCAGCAACAGGTTGGGCTTCTCCCAGGCGATCAACGCCAGGGCCAGTCGCGCCTTCTCGCCACCGGAGAAATTGGTCACCGCCTCATCGCAGCGATCGCCACGGAAATCGAAACCGCCGAGGAAGTCGCGCAGGGTCTGCTCCCGTTCGCCCGGGGCGATGCGCTGCAGATGCAGGAGCGGACTGGCATTGGCGTCGAGCGCATCGAGCTGATGCTGGGCGAAGTAGCCGATGGCGAGGTTCTCACCTCGGGCGAGGCGGCCGCCAAGGGGCTCGATGTCGCCGGAAAGGGTCTTGATCAGGGTCGACTTGCCGGCGCCGTTGGGCCCCAGCAAGCCGATGCGAGCACCCGGCGCCAACTGCAGCTTGACCTGCTGCAGCACGGCCTTGTCGCCATAGCCGAGGCGACCTTCGGAAAGGTCCAGCAGCGGGCTGGAAATCTTGTCGGCCTCGCGGAAGCTGAAGTCGAACGGCGAATCGACATGGGCCGGTGCCAGTTCTTCCAGGCGTTCCAGGGCCTTGATCCGGCTCTGGGCCTGGCGGGCTTTGGTCGCCTGCGCCTTGAAGCGGGCGATGTACTTCTCCATGTGCGCACGCTGGGCCTGCTGTTTCTCGTAGGCCTGCTGCTGCTGCGCCAGGCGCTCGGCACGGGTGCGCTCGAAGGCCGAGTAGCCACCGCGATAGAGGGTCAGCTTCTGTTGTTCGAGGTGCGCGACGTTGTCCACGACTGCGTCGAGGAAATCGCGGTCGTGGGAGATCAGCAGCAGCGTGCCCGGGTAGCCCTTGAGCCACTCTTCGAGCCAGAGAATGGCGTCGAGGTCGAGGTGGTTGGTGGGCTCGTCGAGAAGCAGCAGTTCGGACGGACACATCAGCGCCTGGGCGAGGTTCAGCCGCATCCGCCAACCGCCGGAAAAGTCGCCAACGCGACGATCCATCTGCTCCGCAGTGAAGCCGAGACCGGCCAGCAGCTTGCGAGCACGGGCGTCGGCCGTGTAGCCATCGGCGCTGTCCAGTTCGATGTGCAGGCGAGCGATGGCAGTGCCGTCGTGGCCCGCCTCGGCAGCCGCGAGTTCACGCTGAACCCGGCGCAGGTGCTGGTCGCCATCGAGCACGTAGTCCACGGCCAGGCGCTCGAGGTTGTCCACTTCCTGGCGCATATGGGCGATACGCCAGTCGGCGGGCAGCAGGCAATCGCCCGCATCCGGCCCCAGCTCGCCACGCAGCAGGGCGAACAAGCTGGATTTGCCGGCACCGTTGGCGCCGATGAGGCCGACCTTCTGGCCGGCGTGCAGGGTCATTTCAGCGCCTTCTAGCAGGCGCTGAGGACCACGCTGTAGAGTGAGATTTTGCAGTCGAATCATGATGGCGGCGGAGTTTATCAGCTTCGCTGCCGTGTCGCCCGAGGAGCGCTATGCCTTCAGACCTGTGGACTTTCGCCTTGCGCCTCTACGCCGAGCCCGGCGTCGAGCAAGCCTGCCTGCGCCTTCAGGATGGAGGCGCGGATGTCTGCCTGCTACTCACCGCCTGCTGGCTGGGGCAGCGCGGCACTCCCTTCGACATCACTCGCCTGGATGCTCTGTACGAAGTCTGCGACCCATGGCAGGAACAGGTGATCAAGCCGTTGCGTTCGCTGCGGCAGAACTGGCGTGCGCAGGCGCAGGACGATCTGGCGTTGGCCGGGATGCGCGAGCAGATCAAGGCACTGGAACTGGAAGCCGAACGCAAACTGCTGGCGCGTCTGGAAAGCACCGCTGTGTGTTGGGCGACGGGGGAGATGGAGCAGATTGGAGCCTGGCTCTCGGGCTGCTGCCCGGGACGGGAGGGAGTGGACCGCGACGCACTGGAACAGCTGCGCGTCGCGGCCCTGACGCTTTAGTTCGACGGTGAAGTCGGAGCAGCGCCGTTGCTGCTGGTCGGCGCCACGCTGGCAACCGCAGGCGCAGGTGCTGCCGGAGCGGCCGGAGTAGCCGGAGTAGCTGCCGGCTTGGGCGCCGCGGCCGGAGCGGCGGGCTTGGCGGCAACAGGCTTGGCTGCGGCTGGCTTGGCCGGAGTGGCCTTCTTCACAGCGGGCTTGGCAGCGGGTTTCTTCGCAGCAGGTTTGGCAGCCGGCTTCGCAGCGGCGGCAGCAGGTTTGGCTGCAGGCGCGGCGGGTTTCGCAGCAGGTTTAGCTGCGGCTGGTTTGGCTGCAATTGGCTTCGCTGCGGCTGGCTTGGCTGCCGGTTTGGCAGCGGGCTTAGCAGCCGGCTTGGCAGCAGGTTTCGCAGCGGCGACTTTAGCGGCGGGCTTGGCAGCCGGCTTGGCTGCGGGCTTCGCTGCAGGTTTGGCTGCGGGCTTGGCAGCAGCGGTTTTCGCGGCGGGTTTGGCAGCCGGTTTCGCGGCGGACCTGGCGGCGGGCTTCGCAGCAGCGGCCTTCGCTGCAGGTTTCGCAGCAGGCTTGGCGGCGGGTTTCGCAGCGGGTTTCGCAGCAGCCTTGGCGGCAGGCTTGGCTGCAGGTTTCGCAGCGGCAACCTTCGCGGCCGGTTTAGCGGCTGGCTTGGCAGCCGGTTTGGCAGCTGCAGGCCTGGCGACCGGTTTAGCCGCTGGCTTGGCGGCGGCCTTGGCAGCAGCGGGTTTTGCTTCGCGGGAGGAAAGGGCCTTGCCGACGGCCTCGCGGACCTTGCCGACGCCCTGGGCGAGCTTCAGGCTTTCCTGAGAGTCACGCTTGAGCTGAGAAATGTAGGCGCGGGTTTCGGCCTGACGATTCTTCAGCGTTTCCAGGAGGGTTTCGAGATCACCGATGTTGGCCTTGGCCTTGGCTTGCGCCTTGGCTTTGCCGGCCTTGGCGGAATCCTGCAGCTTGGTGCGCGCGGTGTGGAGTTTTTCCTGAGCCTTGCCGCGTTGTTTTTCCAGCTTGGTCAGGAGCTTTTCAGCGTCGACCGAAGCTTGGGCGCAGGCTTTCTCAAGGTGTTCGAGCAGACTGAAGGACAGTTGGTGCAGCAGGTGCAGCGGGGTGCTTACGGGCTTCTTCTTGGCCGACATGGTATGCCTCCTGGCGGGCGTTATTTGGCCCATACTAGACGCCTGTTTCACGAGTCGCCAGAGGCCGCGCCATATCGCCCGCCTGGGCCTTGCGACGGATTGTCGGTGCAGGGTTTCGCAAGTGCGATCCGGACCACGAACCAAGTGCCCGGAAAACCCTGTGCACTGCGACAGTTAGCCCACGCCAAGAAGGCTCTGGAATGGGGTATACAGCGATGATCCGCCACCCCGATTCCAGTACCGGCAGGACAACGATCAGGCCGGTTGCGAGGCCTCACCCTGATGGGCGTTATGCAGCACTTCGATCAGGCAGTCTTCCAACTCGAAGCGTTCGTGAAGCAGTTGCCCGAGATTCTTCAAATCGGAAGTCAGGCAGATGTCACGGCTATCGCCGTTGTCGCAGCGGTCGTTGAAGGCCAGTGCGACTTCGGTGATGGCTTCGATGCGGGGATAGATTTGCTTGGCGAGGTCGAGGCCGCGTTGGTCACCAAACGCTTTCGCCTCGTTGAGCAATTGCTCGTAGACCTCGAAGTGCCCTGCAGACACGTAGTCCAGCAAGACCTCACAAAACCTTTGCAGTGCTTCCGCGTTGGCGCTGGGAGCCTGGGGCTTCTCGCTCAGCGAGCTGTAAACACGGACCAGCTCTTGGCGCTCCTGCAACCAGCGGTCGATCAGCTGGTGCACGCCACCCCAACGTTCCTGAGCGTTCTGGCAACTTTCGAGCATGGTGACGACCTCACTTCCCTAATTCGGTAATGCCGTTATACGTCCGCTCCGAGACGGTTTTTTGTCGACCGGTGCAAGATCTTGGGAAGACGCCGCTAAAACGGCAATATTCCGGCGGCGCGTGCGGGCCAGAGTATGCCCGCCGGGCAGTGCCATCAAGGCGCGCGCGGGAAAAAATTCATACGAGCGTTTAAACGACAGACCGCGGCCCGTCTGGCCGGAGCTTTGGGGCTGGGGCGGCGGATTGGCGCAGCGCTGGAGAGTGCGGGAAGGGAGGGAAAAGCGCGCCCGAAAGGCGCATGGCAAAGCCATGCGCCTGGAGCGATCAGGTGCGACGCAGCAGCTGGTAGAGCGAGAACAGGATGCAGCCGATGAAGGCCAGCAGGCTCCACTCGGGAATGCTCATGCCGAACAGGGTCCAGGTCACGGCGGCGCAATCGGCAGTGCCATGCAGCATGGTCTTGATGATCTGCAGGAACGGCCAGGCTTCCATCATGTAATCGAAGCTCGGCAGGCACGCGGGCAGTTGGTCCGCGGGCACGCTCTGCAACCAGATCTGGCGCCCGGCGAAGGCCGCGCCCCCTGAAGAGAAGAGCAGCGCCAGCACGGCGTAGACGCGCCGTCCGGTGCGCTCCGGACCATGCAGTGCGGCGATCAGGCAGACGATACCGAACGCGATGATGAAGACGCGCTGGACGATGCACAGCGGGCACGGTTCGAGGCCGAGGGCATGCTCGAGATACAGCGCACCCCCCATTACAGCGACGCAACCGAGGAAGGCGAACAGGAAAAGCGAACGCGGGCTTGCCAGGGACATGGCGGCTCCGTTGGGTTATCGGAAAGGGCGTTACGGTAGTGGAAAGCGCCTTGGCCTTTCAAGGCAAGCGACTAGGCTGGATGAGGTTGCCTATCCGGAGAAAACCGCCATGTGTCGGCTGCTCCTGCCGTTGCTGCTGCTATTGCCCGGCCTCGCCAATGCCGCCCTGCCCCTGGAGCGCATTCGCCTGCCCGAGGGCTTTCGCATCACGCTGGTGAGCGACCAGGTGCCCAATGCCCGGGAGATGACCTGGGGTGACCGCGGCACTTTGTTCGTTGGCAGTAATTCAGCCGGCAAGGTCTATGCGCTGCAGCCCGCCAGCGGCGAGGTCCGCACCATCGCCAGCGGCCTACAGCTGCCCGTTGGCGTGGCCTACAAGGGAGGCGACCTTTACGTCTCTGCGGTCAGCAGAATCCTGCGCCTGCGCGACATAGAGTCGCGCCTCGATTCACCACCCGACGTCGAGGTGGTCTATTCGAAGCTGCCTCGTGAAACCCATCACGGCTGGAAGTTCATCGCCTTCGGCCCCGACGGCAAGTTGTATGTGCCGGTGGGAGCGCCGTGCAATGTGTGCGACGAAGACCCTGATACCTACGCTGCCATCCATCGCATGAACGCCGATGGCAGCGATATGGAGTTGGTGGCGCGTGGCGTGCGCAACACGGTGGGCTTCGACTGGCACCCGCAGACCGGTGAGCTTTGGTTCAGCGACAACGGCCGCGATCTGATGGGCGATGACGTGCCTGATTGCGAGCTGAATCGGCTGGAAAAGCTGGGTCAGCATTTCGGCTTTCCCTACTGCCATGCCGGCGACGTGGCCGACCCGAAGTTTTCCCAGCGGCCCTGTAGCGAATTCGTCGCACCTGTCGCCAAGCTGGGGCCCCACGTCGCACCGCTCGGCATGCGCTTCTACACCGGCAGCCAGTTCCCCGCGGAGTATCGCAACAACCTGTTCATCGCCGAGCACGGCTCATGGAACCGCAGCGAGAAGATCGGCTATCGGATCAAGCGGGTCGAGCTCAATCCGGATGGCAGCCTGAAACGCCAGAGCGTGTTCGCCGAAGGCTGGCTGAACGACGGCGATGTATGGGGCCGGCCGGCCGATGTACTGGTGACGCCGGATGGTGCGCTACTGGTGAGCGACGATCAGGCAGGTGCCATCTACCGCATCGAGTACGTGGGAAAATGACGCGAAAGCCGCAGCAATGAAAAAGGCCCGGGATGATCCCGGGCCTTTCTTTATCAGGCGATTTTTTCCGTCGGCAAGGGCAAGGCCGGCAGGCGCTGATCGAGCAGGCCGAGGCCTTCCTGGAACAGTTGGTTGCTGCGTTCCACCTCGCCCATCTGCGCGAGCAGGCGAGCGAGCTCCGCGCAGGTCTCGGGGTCGCGGCGGAAGCTCAGGCTGCTCTCGAAATACTCCCGCGCCTTGCCCCAGAGTCGATTGCGCAGGGACAGGCGACCCAGGGTGAGCAGCAAGGTACCGTCGCTGGAATGTTCCTTCAGCCAGCCCTCGGCAGCCTGCAGCTGACGGGCCGGGTCACTGCCACGCAAGAGGCCATAGAGCCGCACCAGATCGTCGTCGTAGCTGCGCTTGATGGCGCCACGCACGGCTTCCTCGGCCTCTTCTTCGGCACCCAGGCGGCGCAGCTGCTCGGCAAACGCCAGCACCAGACGCGGCTCGTTGCGCTGGGCGGAGGACAGTTGCTGCCAGGCACGGGTCAGCGGCTGCAGAGCGGTTTCGCCCTCGTTCAACCCTTCTTCGCCGGCCTGATGCAGACGGGCACTCCACACACGTAGTTCGAGCTCGGCCAACTGGCTTTCCGACAGCGCCTTTTCCTTGCGCAGGGTGGGTAGCAGGCCGACCAGGGCGGCCCAGTCTCCACGCACCTCGTGCAGATGCAGCAACTGACGCAGAACCTGATGATGGCGCGGGTGGCGCTCTTGCACGGCCTTCAGGGTTTCCATCGCCGCCGCGGAATCGCCACGATCCAGTTGCAGTTCAGCGTGGGCCAGGGCGATGGCCAGTTCGGCCTGGGGCTGACGTTCAAGGGCCCGCTCCAGCAGTTGCTCGGCTTCTTCGGTCTGGCCGATCTTCTGCGCTGCGCGGGCGGCGCCCAGGTAGTAGATCAATGGCTGCGGGTCATTTTCAGCGGCACGCTTGAGATGACGCAAAGCGCGCGCCCAGCGACCTTCGGCGAGGTCCAGCAGGCCCTGTTCGGACGCCAGCCGCGCGCGGCGCCGGGCATTGCGCCGCGACCAGGGATTGACCACCCCGCCGGACATCACCACCAGCCGCAGCAGATAGCGCAAACCGGCGAACAGCAACCAGAGCACCGCCAGCAACGCCAGGGTGGCCCAGAGGGTGGACTCGTAGCGGAAGCCCTTGTAGGCCACCAGCACATAACCCTTGTGTTGGGCCACCGCCATGCCGATGAGGGTGGCGGCCGCGCCGATCACTGCGAGGATCAGCAGGACCTTGAGCAGACGCTTCATTGGCCGGTCTCCTTGGCCGGCTCAGCAGCAGCCGGCTTCGCGGATTCGTCTGCAGAAGCGCCCGGCGTACGCTGCAGGTAGGCCTGCAACGCGCTCAGCGCAGGGGCGAGATCAGGCGCCTTGACCTCCACCGGCTGGCCGGAAAGCTCGTCGAGGCGCGCCAGCAGGGCACGGCTGTCCGGGTTCTCTTCATTGAAGTGGCCGCTCAAGACTTCGCGGGCCTGGCGCAGCGACTGCTGGTAGACCTGGGTCTGGCCATGCAACGCGCCCCATTGCGCCTGCTCGAGAGCGAGCGAAAGGGCGAGGCGGACCTGGGACAGGTTCTGTCCGGCGAGCAACGGTTTGATGTCCTGGCTCGCATCCAGCTGGATGCGGAAGTAGTGCGAGAGCTTCTCCAGCCACTCGGCCCAGGCGCTGCCACCGTCGCCTTCGGCGGCGATGTCCAGGAGCACGCCACCCTTGTCTTCGAAGGCCGGCACCAGCGGATTGAGCTGGACCGCCTGCTCACGCAGGGCTCCCAACTGGAGGAACAGGCCGGTCCGATCGGGCTGCTCGGTGCTGCGCAGCGCCACCAGGCTCTTCGCCAGTTCCTCGCGAGCGGCATAGGCGCCGGGATCGTCCTGCTCACGCAGAATGTCATCGGCGGCCTGAACCAGTGCGGCGGCGCTGTGGATATCCTGCAATGCCGAGAGGCGCAGGCTGGCCAGCCGCAGCAGGTGTTCGGCTTCGGCCAGACGCCAGTCTTTTCGGCTGGCGCCGAGTATGGTTTCCAGGCGCTGGCGCAGTTGCTGCTGATCACCCTGCAGGTCCACCAGCAAGCGACGGCGCTCGTCCAGTTCAGCGGCGCTGGGCAACTCTTCCAGGCGCTGGGTCAGCTGCTGCTCACGCTGCGCCAGGGCGCGGGTCTGGCCACGCGCATCCTCGACCATGCTGAGTTGCTGCTGGTCCCGGGACTCCAGGCTGCGTACCTGCCAGAGGCCCCAGCCGCCCGCGGCGACGCCGGCGGCGCCCAACAACAGGGCGAAGAGGGCCAGGCCATTGCCCCTGGGGGCAGGCGCGGTGCTGGCAGGCGTGACGGGGTCGGCGGCTGTGGTGGGCTGCTCTTGTTTCGGGGCTTCTGCTTCGCTCACGTATCCATCCTTCGCTTCAGTGGGCGGGCGCCGGATGCTGCCTAAGCGCCGCCAACAAGGCCGCGGCACTGGCACCACGGCAATCCACAACATTCTTCGCGCCCGCCTCAACTGCCTGCTCGGCCACTCGCGGGCTGGGTACGAACAGGGTCAGGCAGGTCAGTTCGGGCCAGGCGTCGCCAGCCAGGCGCTGGAGGTTTTCCAACCCCTGGCCACTGCTGACCACCAGGCCATTCAGGCGTTCCGACTCGACGCGGTGCGCCAGGGTGCCCACCGGGTAGTCCGGCAGGCAGCGTCGATAGAGTTCCAGATAGTCGACCGCGACGCCTTGGCCGCGCAAGCAGTCGGCCAGGAAATCTCGGCCACCCTCGCCGCGCATGATCAGTACCCTGGGATCGTGCACCGACAGGGCATCAGCCAGTTGCGGAAGCGCCAACAGCGCCTCGCTGTCGTCACCCACCGCGGGCCAGCTCACCGGTAGACCATGGTCTTCGAGCAAGGCACCGGTGGCCGCGCCCACGCTGAACCAATGCTGATTGGCGGGAGGCTCCAGCCAGTATCGGTCGATCAGGTCGAGGCCCAGCCGGGCTGCCGGCTTGCTGACCACCACTACGGCGCAGTAGCGGTCGAGCTGGAGGATGAGGTCGCGCTGCTCGGGCGATGCTTCAAGGGGTTCAATGGCCAACAGCGGCAAGCTGCTGCTGAAGACCTGGTGCTCGGCCAGGGTCGCAGCCAGTGCTTCGCACTCCTCAGCAGGGCGCGTCAGCAGCAACCGCCAGCCCGTCACGGGTGGCCGGCCTCGCCATAGACGGCCTTGAGGATGTCCTCGGCGCCCAGCTCCAGCAGCTCCTCGGCGACTTTCACGCCCAAGGCTTCGGCATCGGCGATCGCAGCGCGGCCTTCGGCGCGAAGCAGCTGGCCGCCATCGGGCTGGCCGACCAGGCCACGGAGCCAGAGTTGGTCGCCCTCAAGCACGGCATAGCAGGCAATGGGCACCTGGCAGCCGCCATTCAGATGCTTGTTCAGGGCACGCTCGGCGGTGACGCGCAACGCGGTGTCCTGATGGTGCAGCGGCTTCAGCAGGGCGTGAATCTCGCTGTCGGCGGTGCGGCATTCGATACCCACGGCACCCTGGCCACCGGCCGGCAGGCTTTCTTCGACGCTGATGGAAGAGCGGATGCGATCCTCGAAGCCGAGGCGGATCAGGCCTGCAGCGGCGAGGATGATGGCGTCGTACTCACCGGCATCGAGCTTGGCCAGGCGGGTGTTCACGTTGCCGCGCAGGAACTGGATCTTCAGGTCCGGACGGCGTGACAGCAGTTGGGCCTGGCGGCGCAGGCTGGAGGTGCCGACCACGCTGCCGGCAGGCAGGGCGTCGAGGCTGTCGAAATGGTTGGAGACGAAGGCGTCGCGCGGGTCTTCACGCTCGCAGATGCAATACAGGCCGAGGCCTTCGGGGAAGTCCATCGGCACGTCCTTCATGGAGTGCACGGCGATGTCGGCCTCGTTCTCCAGCATGGCCGTTTCCAGCTCTTTCACGAACAGGCCCTTGCCACCGATCTTCGCCAGTGGCGCGTCGAGCAGCTTGTCACCCTTGCTGACCATCGGCACCAGGCTGACCTTGAGACCGGGGTGGGCCTCCTCGAGACGGGCTTTGACGAATTCGGCCTGCCACAGGGCCAGGGCACTCTTGCGGGTGGCAATACGGATCTCGCGGGACATGATCATTTCCGGAAACGTTAATGCCCGGAATCATAACAGGCCCGCGTGCGGCAAGGGCGCGGGCGGTTGTCGCGGAACGACACGGACTGTCGAATCAGCGTAGCGAACGAACGCTCGTAGGACGAGCGGCCGCTAAAGATTGTTCATCAGCTTGCGCACGCCCGCGACGTGGCGGCGGCTGACCGTCAGGGCCTCCCCGTTCATGCCCTTGAGGTAGAGCTGGAAGTGCCCCAGCGGGGTGCGTTGCAGACGCTCGATCCGCTCTCGGGCCACCAGCGCGTTGCGGTGGATACGCACGAAGCGGTCACCGAACTCGTCTTCGAGCGCCTTCAACGGCTCGTCCAGCAGCACTTCACCGTGCTCGTGACGCAGGGTCACGTACTTGTGGTCGGCGATGAAGAAGATCACCTGGTCCAGGGGAATCAGCTCGATGCCTTTCCGGGTTCGCGCGCTGATGTGACTTCGGGGACCGCTCCCGCTAACCGCGGCAGGTCGGGTCAGCGCAGCGAGTTGTACACGGTTCGGTCGCTCGGCCTTCTTCAGCGCCTCGGCCAGCGACTCGGAGCGCACGGGCTTGACCAGGTAGCCAACAGCGCTGACCTGGAAGGCCTCGAGGGCGAACTCGTCGTGGGCCGTACAGAAGATTACCGCCGGTGGCGCCTCACGCTCGCAGAGCTTGGCGGCCACTTGCAGCCCATCCAGGCCAGGCATGCGAATGTCGAGTAGAACGACATCCGGCTTGAGGCTGTCTATCAGCGTGAGCGCCTCCTCGCCATTGCTGGCGGCAGGCTCCAGGACACGGTATCCCTCGAGGTCGCCTACCAGGCGGCTGAGGCGCTCGCGGGCAAGGGGTTCATCGTCGACGATCAGGACATTCATATCGCACGGGCTTCCTGCGTGAGTCTCGCACAAGGATAGCGTAGACAGGTGAAGTGGCGGCCGTCACGGCGCTCCACGCTGAGACTTGCCCGCGGCCCGAAAAGTGCCGTCAGGCGCGCGTCGATATTGCGTAGAGCCTGTTGGGTGCCTCGCGATGGCGACTGCCCCTGGACCTCTTCGTAAGGGTTGCTCACGCAGAGGCGGAACATGCCGTCGCGATAATCCGCTTCGATTCGTACCACCCCCCCTTCGATGCGCGGCTGGATGCCGTGGATCAGGGCGTTCTCCAGCAAAGGCTGCAGCGTCAACTGAGGGATGGGCAGATCGTCCGGTACTTCATCTACCTGCCAATCCAACTGTAGCCGTTCTCCGAGACGATATTGCTCGATCGACAGATATCGTTTCGCCAGTTCCAGTTCCTCGCCCCAGTCGACCAGGGTGCCGGGCTTGGCCAGGCTGGCACGAAACAAGTCGGAAAGGTCGAGCACGGCCTGCTCGGCCTTGTCCGGATCGATCACCACCAGGCTGGCGATGCTGTTCAGGCTGTTGAACAGGAAATGCGGACGGATGCGGGCCTGCAGGGACTCGATTCGCGCCTTGAGTTCGGCTTGTTGCTGCTTGCGCCACTGGCTCTGCAGGTAGAAGTAGCGCAGCAACAGCGCCGACATGATCAGGCTGATCAACCCATGGCGCAGGTAAAGATTGACCTCGCCACTGCGCGGCAGCGGTCCACCCAGGTCGAAATAGTCCGCCACCGCCGTTCCGGCGAGTGTCAGCCCTACCACCAAGGCACAGCAGATACCCCCGGCCAGCGCCGCCCGCAGGCGCGCCAGCAGTGGGCGTAGCTGGCACAGAAGCGCTGCGGAAAGCAGGACGATCCATTGCACGAAGAGGGAAGTCAGGGCGAGGCGCACCCAGTTGAAGCTGGGCAGCATGGGCTCGGCCAGCACCAGCACCAGCACCAGCAGTTCGGCCAGCAGCACCAGGCCGAGCAAAGCCTCGGGCAGGCAGAGTTCCGGCAGGAAGAAGTCGTCGTTGGCGGTTCTGGAACGCGCTTTCTTTTTCAGGCGCTTCGGCATCCCGGACATATCCCCCATGGCCCGGCAGGCGACTGTTCGGGGTCGCCGGGCAAAAACCTGTACTGAACCATCAAACCCACGGCACGTCCGTGAAGGCCACAGCAAACTGCTCGGCCCCCGACCAGACAGGCCGCGCCGGTTTTTTCGGCAACACTGTTATTATCGACGGTATTTTCCGGCCCATCGGCTTTCTTTCACCTTCCTCACCGAGTGAACCCATGAGCACCGACAAGACCAACCAGTCCTGGGGTGGCCGCTTCAGCGAGCCCGTAGACGCCTTCGTCGCCCGCTTCACTGCGTCCGTAGACTTCGACAAGCGCCTGTACCGCCACGACATCATGGGCTCGATCGCCCATGCCACCATGCTGGCACAGGTCGGCGTACTGAGCGAGGCGGAGCGTGACGCCATCATCGACGGCCTGAAGCAGATCCAGGGCGAGATCGAAGCCGGCACCTTCGACTGGCGCGTGGACCTGGAAGACGTGCACATGAACATCGAAGCGCGTCTGACCGACCGCATCGGCGTCACCGGCAAGAAGCTGCACACCGGCCGTTCTCGCAACGACCAGGTCGCCACCGACATCCGCCTGTGGCTGCGCGACGAAATCGACACCATCCTCGGCGAGGTCACCCGCCTGCAGCAGGGCCTGCTCGGCCTGGCCGACGCGGAAGCGGACACCATCATGCCCGGCTTCACTCACCTGCAGACCGCGCAGCCCGTAACCTTCGGCCACCACCTGCTGGCCTGGTTCGAGATGCTCAGCCGCGACCATGAGCGCCTGGTGGACTGCCGCAAGCGGGTCAACCGCATGCCACTGGGTTCGGCCGCCCTGGCCGGCACCACCTACCCGATCCAGCGCGAAGTCACCTGCCAGCTGCTCGGCTTCGACGCTGTTGGCGGCAACTCCCTGGACGGCGTGTCCGACCGTGACTTCGCCATCGAATTCTGCGCCGCCGCCTCCCTGGCGATGATGCACCTGTCGCGCTTCTCCGAAGAGCTGGTGCTCTGGACCAGCGCCCAGTTCCAGTTCATCGACCTGCCCGACCGCTTCTGCACCGGCTCCTCGATCATGCCGCAGAAGAAGAACCCCGACGTGCCCGAGCTCGTACGCGGCAAGTCCGGCCGCGTGTTCGGCGCCCTCACCGGCCTGCTGACCCTGATGAAAGGCCAACCGCTGGCCTACAACAAGGACAACCAGGAGGACAAGGAGCCGCTGTTCGACGCCGCCGACACCCTGCGTGACAGCCTGCGCGCCTTCGCCGACATGGTTCCGGCGATCAAGCCCAAGCGCGAAATCATGCGCGAAGCGGCCCGCCGCGGTTTCTCCACCGCCACCGACCTCGCCGACTACCTGGTCCGCAAGGGCCTGCCATTCCGTGACTGCCACGAGATCGTCGGTCACGCCGTGAAGTACGGCGTGGACAGCGGCAAGGACCTGGCCGAGATGAGCCTCGACGAACTGCGCAAGTTCAGCGACCAGATCGGCGACGATGTCTTCGCCGTGCTGACCCTGGAAGGCTCGGTCAACGCCCGTGACCACATCGGTGGCACCGCACCGAACCAGGTGCGTGCCGCCGTGCAGCGCGGCAAGGACCTGCTGGCCAGCCGTTGACCCACCCTGCCGGATGGGGCTTCCCGCTCCGTCCGGCTGTCGCTGACAGGACATCGCCATGACCGACGACATTGATGACGGCGAAGAGGCCTTCGCCGAGGCCACCCTGACCCAGGCCATCGAGAACCAGATCGAGGCCGGCGAACCGCCCGCCGCCCGCGCCACCCTGAACAAGCTGACCCTGGTGGGTTACGAGCGCGAGGAAATCCTCCAGATGATGGCGCTGGTCCTGGCCCACGAGATCGACGCCATGCTCGCGGCCGACCGTCCTTTCGACACCGACTGGTACGAAAGGGCCTTGCGGGCGCTGCCAGACCTGCCCGAAGATCAGGCCTGACCTCGCCTACAATCCAGAGACTCCAGATTCCGGCCGGCCACCGCCGGCCTTTGCTGTACAACAAGAACAAGGAGCGACCATGGTCTTCACCCCCGAGCTCATCGCGGAATTCGAACTGCTGGCCCTGTTCAACCTGGACAACACCCAGGAAGGACTGAAAGTCCACAACAACGCCAACCCCAAAGCCCAGGCCGCCGTCATGCGACTGCACGAGAAAGGCCTGATCACCCAGCCCGACGGCGGTTATCTGACCAGCCTCGGCCTGGATGCCGCCGAACACGTCCAAGCCCTGCGCACCATTCTCCTGACTCAGCCCGCCTGACACCGTTGCCGCTCAAGTCGGCAGCATTGCGGGCGATACAATGCGGACGCCTGCCGGCAGCGAAAGTTGCCGGCCAGGCCGCCAGCATCGGGACATGAGCAGAGCATGACGCGTACCCAGGAAATCCGCCCGGACATCGACGACGGTATCGACCGCAAGGTCCTCGCGCAGCTGCGCGCCCGTTTCCTCAAGGTCAACGACGGGCGCCTGGATCGAGCCATGCAGGCGCTCCCCACACGCCAGCAGCTGGTCCTGAAACTCTTGCCGCTGCTGTTCCATGTCAACCACCCGCTCCTCCCTGGCTACGTGTCCGGCACCGCGCCGGCCGGCGTCGCCGCCTATGAACCCGATGACGACCTGCTGGCCGAAGCCCAGCGGTTGACGCGTTCCTTCGCCTACAAGGCGCGCCGCGGCCCCCAGCCAACGCCCATCCATGGCCTGTTCCTGATGGGGAGCCTGGGCACCGTCGCCCAGGCCGAGCAAAGCGACATGGATATCTGGGTCTGCCACGCGCCCGAACTGGACGCCGGCGCCACCGCGGAACTGCAACGCAAGTGCAGCGCGCTGGAAGAGTGGGCGGCCAGCCAGGGTGCCGAAGCGCACTTCTTCCTGATCGACCCGGCGCGCTTCACCCAGGGTGACCGCGAGGCCCGGCTGACCTCCGACGACTGCGGCACCACCCAGCACTACCTGCTGCTGGACGAGTTCTACCGCACCGCCATCTGGCTTGCCGGGCGCACCCCGCTCTGGTGGCTAGTGCCGGTGTATGAAGAGGCGCGCTACGCCGAGTACACCCGCACGCTGATATCGAAACGATTCATCCGTGCCGAGGAAGTGCTCGACCTCGGCCATCTGGCACACATCCCGCCGGGCGAGTTCATCGGCGCCAGCATGTGGCAGTTGTTCAAGGGCATCGAGTCGCCCTACAAGTCAGTGCTCAAACTGCTGCTCACCGAGGTCTACGCCAGCGAACATCCGCGGGTGGCCTGCTTGTCCCTGCGTTTCAAGGAGGCGGTCTATGCCAACCGCCTGGACCTGGATGAGCTCGACCCCTACATGGTGGTTTATCGCCGGCTGGAGGAATACCTGCGCGGACGCAACGAAACCGAGCGCCTGGAACTGATCCGCCGTTGCCTCTACCTGAAGGTGAACAAGAAGCTCAGCCGACCGCCACGCAATCGCAGCAAAAGCTGGCAACGCATGCTGCTGGAACGCCTGACCGCCGAATGGCACTGGCAGCATCGGCAACTGGCGATGCTGGACAGCCGCAGCCAGTGGAAGGTGCGCCAGGTCCTGGCCGAGCGCCGTGCGCTGGTCAACGAACTGACCTACAGCTACCGCTTCCTGTCTCAGTTCGCCCGCAGCGAACAGACCAGCGGGACGCTCAGCAGCCGCGACCTGGGCGTACTCGGCCGGCGTCTTTATGCCGCCTTCGAACGCAAGGCCGGCAAGATCGAGTTCATCAATCCCGGGATAGCCCCAGACATCGCCGAAGACACCCTGACGCTGATCCAGGGTCCCAGCCCGGACGCCGAGGGTGACACCCAGTGGGCGCTTTTTTCCGGCAGCCTGAACGCACTGGAGTGGCAGGACTTCGCGCCGCTGAAGCGCAGTCGCGAGTTGATCCCCCTGCTCGCCTGGTGCCACCGCAATGGTGTGATCGATACCGGCACCCGCGTCTCCCTGCATCCGGGCAACAGCGACCTGACCGAACACGAGTTGTCCAACCTGCTGACCAGCCTGCAGCAGACCTTTCCCCTGCCGCTGGGACAGGTGGATGAAAACGCCCTGCTGCGCGCGGGGGTGCCATCGGAAGTGCTGCTGCTGGTGAACGTCGGGATCGACCCGCTGAGGCAACACAGCCAGAAGAATCTCCACATGACCACCGAGCGCACCGACGCCCTCGGCTACTCAGGCGTACGCGAGAACCTGGTGGTGACCATCGACCAGGTGACCTTGAACAGTTGGAACGAATTGCTCGTGAGCCGCTACGAGGGGCCCGACGCCCTGCTCGCCTGCCTGCGCGATTACCTCAACAGTCTGCCGGCCAGCGGTGCCCGACCAGGGCTGAAAGTGCGCAGCTTCTGCCGCAATCGCGCCCAGGCCATCAGCCAGCGGGTACAGGAACTGTTCGACGACGCTCAGGAGCTGCTTGGAACCGCCGGCGTGCCGCGATTCCTGCTGCAGGTGCAGCAGCGCTTCCATGTGCTGCAACTGGAGCCGGGGCAAGTCAGCCACGCCAGCCTGGCCGACCTGCCCGCCCTGGTCGAACACCTGGGCCGCGATCTGCCGAGATACAGTCCACTGCAACTGGACCGCCATGCCCTGGCGGAACAGGATCTGGCGGTGATCCTGCCCCTGGGTCGACCGAGCTGCATTCAGGTGTTCTATCGCCAGGACGGCGACAGTGCCGAGATCAGCCTGCTGGACGAGCACAACGCGCTCTGGCGCCAGCGCCTGCCGTTCCGCGACGAGCAGAGCCTGCTGACGCCGCTGCACCGTTTCCTGCAATCACTGCTCTACCGGCGCAACGCGCTGCTGCCACTGGACAGCCCGCTCCCTGCGCTGGCACCGGAAATTTTCTACTACGAAGTGCTGCGCCAGGGCCGTCACCTGGAACGCCGAGCGGCGCCTTCAGCCGCGGTCAGCCATCCTTTCTACGACGTACAGGCCATCGTCGAACCCGCCGAGCAGGGCCTGGTGCACGTGACGCTCTACTGCAACCACCGCGAATTCTCCGAGCTGGAATACGGCTCAGGCCTGTTCGCGGCCGTGGCCCGGCATATCCTCGCCCAGCGCCGCGAGCCGGAGCGCTATCCCTGCTACATCACCGATCTCGACCTGTCGCGCATCCCCGGCAAAGGCCAGGCGCAGACGGTGCACTACCTGCGCTACAAGGTGGAGCTGGAAGAAAGGCTGAACCGCGCATTGCGAGAAAGCTAAATGCAGGGCGACGTCCTGTCGTAGGTTGTGGCTGAGCCCACGAAGCCCAACGGGCGGACTCAGCTGCAAAAGTTGGGCTTCGCAGAGCTCAGCCCAACCTACCCGAACCGGCCCCGGGGAAATGGGACTTGTGGGAGCGAATTCATTCGCGATGCAGGACGAAGTCCTGCCGTAGGTTGTGGCTGAGCCCACGAAGCCCAACGGGCGGATTCAGCTGCAAACGTTGGGCTTCGCGGAGCTCAGACCAACCTACCCGAACCGGCCCCTGGGAAATGGGACTTGTAGGGGCGAACCTGCGGTCCGCTTGGCGATTGAAATCGCCCCTACAGCCCGAACAAACAGCAGAGGATGAATCAGCGAGCGTATTCGCCCGCCGCTTCCGGCTGGTATTCAACGGCCAGCAGGGTCAGCTTGAGAGTCTTGCCGCCGGGTACCGGCCAGTCGATGTGCTGACCGACGGACAGGCCGAGCAGCGCGCTGCCCACCGGGGCGAGAATGGAAACCTTGCCTTCGCCACCCGCGTCTTCCGGGTAGACCAGGGTCAGGTGGTAGTCCTTGCCACTGCTTTCCTCGCGGCAATGCACGCGCGAGTTCATGGTGACGACGCCCGGCGGAACCTCCTCATGGCCAACCACCTGGGCGCGAGCCAGCTCGCTCTCCAGCGCCTCGGCGGCGGGGCCGAACTCCTCCAGGCTGTCGAGCAGGCGCTCCAGGCGTTGCAGGTCGAGACGGGTAATGGTGATGGGCGGGTGGGTGTTCATGGCGAACGCGCGACTCCTTGTTCAGTGTGCAAGAAAAGCGAAACCCCGCCCGAGGGCGGGGTTTCAGATTCTGTCTTCCCGGACAAAATTGCCGGAAGCCCGACAGTACGTCAGCGCGCCTGCGATTGGCAAGACCACCCGGTCACCCGGGAAGCGGCCGCTTTCGCTGCTGGGCGGCGGTACAGATTTCGCGCCGGCGCTGGTCGTTCGCCGCGCCCCACTCGCAGATTTCCGCCAGAGTTCGGCCACAGCCTACGCACACGTCCGTGTCGTCCAGGCAGCAATGTCGGATGCAGGGCGACGGGTGACGTGCGGGAGGTGCGCTATCAGAGTTCGTCGAACTCAAGGTCTTCGCCCGCCTGCTCGCGGGTCACTCGGTTGAGGAGCTCACCCAGCGGCTCATCGCTGCTGTCGCAGATCCAGCGACCGCTGGCCTGATCATAGTCGAAGTGGAAGCCCCCCGAGCGCGCTGCCACCCAGAGCTGACGCAGCGGTTCCTGGCGGCTGAGAATCACCTGGCTGCCGTTCTCGAAACGCACGGTGAGCACGCCGGCGCTGTTCTCCAGATCCAGGTCCAGGTCGCTGTCATCGAACACGTCTTCCACGCGCTCCTGGGCTTCATCGACCAGGTCGTGGAATCGGGCTTCGCTCAAACTCATCGGGGTTTACCTCAAGGCATTTGGGATGGAGGGCGACGGTACTCGCCAAGGCTCTGTCCGGTCCAGCGCCGGAAGGCGCGGCCGAGGGAGCCGGGTTCACTGAAACCGACCAGGAAGGCAATATCGGCCAGCTCCAGGGTCGGATCACGCAGGTAGTGCAGCACCAGTTGCTGGCGTGTCTCATCCACCAGCTGGCTGAAGGATAACCCGGCCTCGCGCAGACGGCGCTGCAGGGTGCGAGGACTCAACGCCAGTTCGTCGGCCAGGCGCTCCAGGTCGGGCCCATCGGCAGACAACTGCGCGGCCAGCAGTTCGCGGGCCCGGTCCAGCACGCTGTGACCCTGGCGCAACTCGCTGAGCAGACGCTCGGCGTAACCATCGAACAGCCGGCGCACTTCGGCATCGGCCTGGCCGAGCGGCGTCGCCAACAGGCGTTTGGGGAAAATCAGGGCATTGTCTGCCTGGCCGAACAGCACCGGGCAACGGAAGATCCGCTGGTGTTCGGCAGTGTCAGCTGGCGCGGGATGCTGGAAGCGCACTTCGGTTGGCGGGATGTCCAGCCCGGTTATCCAGCGACCGAAGGTCACCCAGCCGGACAGGGTTTCTTCCGCCAGCAGTGCGCGCTGCTGGGGCAGGATGGACGCCCAGCTGTGCGCCACCAAGGGCTCCAGCCCATCGCGCGGCGGCTCGTCGGCCAATTCCACATGACCCAGGTTGCCCACCAGGGCCGCGTAGCGCGCCTGGCGATGCAGGGCATCGGCGAGGGTGGCGCAGCTCATCAGCAGGAAGCCCAACACGCCGTAATGGCCGGGACGAACGGCTTCGCCCAGGTGCAGGCCGAGGTGCGGGTCGCCGGAAAGCCGCGCGGCATGGCCAAGCAACTCGAGGTACGCGCTGGCGGCGATGCGCTGGTCGCGCTGGGAAAGTATCGCGGGTGTCAGCTGGACGTGACCCAGCAACTCGGCAGGGGCCACGCCGAACTGTTCGATACGCTCCACCAGCCCCTGCAGATAGGCGACCGAGACCGAGCCGGCCAGGGATGCGGCGTTGTCCATGAGAGCTCCTTTTTCAGTCGCCAATGCTAGCGCCGCAAAGGCCCGCAAGCCACGCCGGGCGGGAATTTCACCGAATAGGCAAGGCGGCGGGGGGTCGGTATACTCCGGAACAATTCACGTTTTCTGCAAGGACTCCGTCATGAAGCGACTCCACGCACCCTTCGTCGCGCTGCTCGCCGCTGTCTGCCTGTTGGCCGGCTGTGGTCAGAAAGGCCCGCTTTACATGCCTGACGACGAGAAAGCAGCGAAAGAACACCAGAAAGACGTGTACATCCGCTGATCGGGGGAGCTGTCATGGACGCTTTCACGTACCGCGACGGGGAGCTGTTCGCGGAAGGCGTAGCGCTGTCCGATATCGCCGCTCGCTTCGGCACGCCCACCTATGTCTATTCCCGCGCCGCGATCGCGGCAGGTTACAAGGCTTATGCCGACGCCCTCGCCGGCACGCCGGGCATGGTCTGCTATGCGGTCAAGGCCAACTCCAACCTCGGTGTACTGAACCTGCTGGCGCGTCTCGGCGCGGGCTTCGATATCGTGTCCAGCGGTGAACTGGAACGCGTGCTGGCTGCCGGCGGCGCTCCCGAGCGCATCGTCTTCTCCGGCGTTGGCAAGAGCCGCGACGACATGCGCCGCGCCCTGGAAGCAGGTGTGCACTGCTTCAACGTCGAGTCGCGCAACGAACTGGAGCGCCTGCAGAACGTAGCGTCCGCCATGGACGTGAAGGCGCCGGTCTCGCTGCGGGTCAATCCCGACGTGGATGCCGGCACCCACCCGTACATCGCCACGGGCCTGAAGGAAAACAAGTTCGGCATCTCCATCGACGAGGCCGAAGCGGTCTATGTCCAGGCCGCCAGCCTGTCCCATCTCGATGTGATCGGCGTCGACTGCCATATCGGCTCCCAGCTCACCAGTCTGGAACCCTTCCTCGATGCCCTCGACCGCCTCCTGGACCTGATCGACCGACTGAACGAACGCGGCGTCGCCATTCGCCACCTGGACCTCGGTGGCGGCCTTGGCGTGCGCTACCGCGATGAGCAGCCGCCGCTGCCCGGCGAGTACATCCAGGCCGTGCGCCAGCGCATCCAGGGTCGCAACCTGGAGCTGCTGTTCGAGCCCGGTCGCTCCATAGTCGCCAACGCAGGCGTGCTGCTGACCCAGGTGGAATACCTCAAGCTCACAGAACACAAGGATTTCGCGGTGATCGACGCGGCCATGAACGACCTGATCCGCCCGGCCCTCTACGAGGCCTGGATGGACGTGGTGCCGGTGCAACCCCATGCCGGTACCGAGCGCACCTACGACCTGGTCGGCCCGATCTGCGAAACCGGCGACTTCCTCGCCCGCGAGCGCAGCCTGGTGCTGGCCGAGGGTGATCTGCTGGCGATTCGCTCCGCTGGCGCCTACGGTTTCGTGATGAGCTCCAACTACAACACCCGCGGCCGCGCCGCCGAGGTGCTGGTGGATGGCGAGCAAGCCTTCGAGGTGCGCCGCCGCGAGACTATCGAAGACCTTTATGCCGGCGAAAGCCTGCTGCCGCAGTGAGGGCGCATCCATGCTATTGCGCTTCACCAAGATGCACGGCCTCGGCAACGACTTCATGGTCCTCGACCTGGTCAGCCAGCACGCTCACATCCAGCCCAAGCACGCCAAGCAGTGGGGCGACCGCAACACGGGTATCGGTTTCGACCAACTGCTGATCGTCGAGGCCCCCACCAATCCGGACGTCGACTTCCGCTACCGCATCTTCAACTCCGATGGCTCGGAAGTGGAGCAGTGCGGCAACGGCGCGCGCTGCTTTGCCCGCTTCGTCATCGACAAGCGCCTGACGGTGAAAAAGCGCATCCGCGTGGAAACCAAGGGCGGCATCATCGAGCTCGATGTGCGTCCCGACGGCCAGGTCACCGTGGACATGGGGCCGCCGCGCCTTGTGCCGCAGCAGATTCCCTTCGTCGCCGACACTGAAGCGCTGGTTTATCCGGTCGATGTGGACGGCCAGACCGTCGAGCTGGCAGCCATTTCCATGGGCAACCCCCATGCAGTGCTGCGCGTCGATGATGTCACCACCGCTCCGGTGCATAGCCTCGGACCGAAGCTGGAAAACCATCCACGTTTCCCGCAGCGGGTAAACGTGGGCTTCCTGCAAATCGTCGACCGCAAGCAGGCGAAGCTGCGCGTCTGGGAACGCGGCGCCGGGGAAACCCAGGCCTGCGGCACTGGCGCCTGCGCCGCTGCAGTGGCTGCGATCCGCCAGGGTTGGATGGACTCCCCGGTGCAACTCGACTTGCCGGGTGGCCGGCTGCTGATCGAGTGGGCCGGTCCGGGCCAGCCCGTTATGATGACCGGACCCGCCGTCCGCGTATTCGAAGGACAGGTTCGCCTATGACCGACCAGCAGCAGGACCAGCCGCAGCATCTCGACTCCGAAACGGTGGCAGCTTACCTGCGCCTCCATCCGGAGTTCTTCGTCCAGCACGAGGAACTGATCCCCGAGATGCGTATTCCCCACCAGCCCGGCGATGCCGTATCCCTGGTGGAACGCCAGGTGAAGCTACTGCGCGAGCGCAACATCGAGATGCGTCATCGCCTGTCACAGCTGATGGACGTGGCCCGGGAGAACGACCGTCTGTTCGATAAGACCCGGCGCCTGGTGCTCGACCTGCTCGACGCCTCCAGCCTGGAAGAAGTGGTCGGCGCCGTGGAAGACAGCCTGCGCCACGAATTCCAGGTGCCCTTCGTCAGCCTCATCCTGTTCAGCGAGATCACCCTGCCGGTGGGCCGCAGTGTCACCACCGCCGAAGCCCACCAGAGCATCGGCGGCCTGCTGGCCGGCGGCAAGACCATCTGCGGCGTGCTGCGCAGCCATGAACTGGAGTTCCTATTCGGTGCCGAAGAACGCGACCAGGTGGGCTCCGCCGCTGTGGTCAGCCTGACTCACCAGGGCCTGCACGGCGTGCTCGCCATCGGCAGTCCCGATCCGCAGCACTACAAGAGCTCCCTCGGCACCCTGTTCCTCGGTTATGTCGCTGAAGTGCTGGCCCGGGTGCTGCCGCGCTTCGCATCCCCCCTGCGTTCGGTGAGATAGCCCACCGCCGCGCATTCCAAGGAAGTCCCATGAATGCCGACCTGGACGCCTACCTGAACCACCTGCGCAGCGAGCGTCAGGTGTCGGCCCATACCCTGGACGGCTACCACCGCGACCTGCTCAAGGTGCGCGCGCTCTGCGAGAAGTACGGCATTGCCGACTGGACCGATCTGGATGTCCGCAGCCTGCGCAGCTTCGTTGCCCGACTGCATCAGGATGGCCTGTCCAGCCGTAGCCTGGCGCGGCTGCTCTCGGCCGTGCGCGGCCTCTATCAATACCTGATCCGCGAGGGTCGCTGCCGTCACGATCCAGCCAACGGCCTCGCCGCGCCCAAGGGGGCTCGCCGCCTTCCTCGCGCACTCGACGCCGACCGCGCCCAGCAGTTGCTGGATGGGGGCGTGGAAGACGATTTCATCGCGCGCCGCGACCAGGCCATGCTGGAGCTGTTCTATTCCTCGGGCCTGCGGTTATCCGAACTGGTAGGCCTGGACCTCGAAGGGCTCGACCTCTCCGCAGGCCTCGTGCGGGTACGCGGCAAAGGCAACAAGACCCGCGAGTTGCCCGTAGGGAGCAAGGCTCGTGAGGCGCTGGAGGAATGGCTGCCCCTGCGCGCAGCCGCCAATCCCGGTGACGGCGCGGTCTTCATCAGCCAGCAAGGCCGGCGCCTGACGCCGCGCGCCATCCAACTGAGGGTCCGCCAGGCGGGCGTTCGTGAACTGGGCCAGCATTTGCACCCGCACATGCTGCGACATTCCTTCGCCAGCCATATGCTGGAGTCGTCCCAGGACTTGCGAGCGGTGCAGGAGTTGCTCGGCCATGCCGACATCTCCACCACCCAGATCTATACCCACCTGGACTTCCAGCACCTGGCCTCGGTCTACGACCAGGCCCATCCGAGGGCGAAGCGACGGGGAGCGGACGAATGAGTATCCAGCTGATTACCTTCGACCTGGACGACACCCTCTGGGATAACCGCCCGGTGATCGAGGGCGCCGAAACCGCCATGCGCGACTGGCTGATGGAACACACCCCGGCTTTGGGCAGCCTGCCGGTGGAACACCTCTGGGCCATTCGTGGCGAGGTCCTGGCCGCCGAGCCCAGCCTGAAGTACCGACTCAGCGAACTGCGCCGCCGGACCCTGCGCCGTGCACTGGAAGGCGTCGGTTACTCCGCCGAGGATGCCATCGATCTGGCCGAAGGCGCGTTCCAGGCCATGCTCCACGCCCGTCACCGCATCACCTTCTTCCCCGATACCGTGCCCACCCTCGAGCGCCTGGCCATTCGCTACAGCCTGGGGGTGATCACCAACGGCAACGCCGACGTGCGCCGGCTGGGCCTGGCCGACTACTTCAAGTTCGCCCTTTGCGCCGAAGAGCTGGGCATCGGCAAGCCCGACCCGATGCCTTTCCTCGAAGCACTCAAGCGCGGCGGTGTCAGCGCCGGCGAAGCCGTGCACATCGGCGACCATCCGGCCGACGATATCGAAGGCGCCCGCCGCGCCGGCTTGCGCGCCATCTGGTTCAACCCGCTGGGCAAGGAGTGGACCGGCGAGCAACTTCCCGACGCGGAAATCACCAGCCTGAGGGAGCTGCCCGAAGTTCTGGCGCGCTGGGCGAAGTGGCACTGACCGGACGTACCGCCTTCGGCACTTCCTGCCCCATCCCGCGAACTATTCCTCGCCTATGAAAAAGCCCGCCAATGGCGGGCTTTTTCGACGGGTGCCGGCCTCAGATGGGGCGGCTGCCGTATTTGCTGTCCGGCTTCTTAGGCGGGTCGGCAACCACGTTGGGCTCGACCTCTTGCACCTTGCCACCACGGGCGAGGAAATCTTCCATGGCCTTGGCCAGGGCATCGCGCTCTTTCTGCTTGGCTTCGATGCTGGGCATTTCTTCGACTTCGACCGCAGCCTTGGCCTTCTTCCCGGAGGGGGCAGGGGCCTCGCCATCGTCGTCGCTGTCACCATCATCGGCTGCAGCCAGCTCTTCGCCGTCTTCCTCGTCGGCCGCTTCCAGCTCGTCTTGTTCCAGTTCTTCGTCGCTCATGTTCTACCTCATGCCTTGCCAAAGCAGGTTAGTTATAGCCCAGCTGCGCCAGCTTTCTAACGCTGCCAGAAAAAATTCAGTACGCCTCGCCATGCAAGGTCGCCAGTACCCGTCGCGAACCGCCGTGATCACGGTGCTCGCCCAGGTAAACACCTTGCCAGGTGCCCATTGCCAGCTGCCCGTCCTGGACCGGCAGACTCAACTGACAGCCGAGGAGGCTGCCCTTGAAGTGCGCGGGCAAATCGTCCGGCCCTTCATAGTCATGTTCATAGCCGCTTTCACCCTGGGGCACCAGGCGATTGAAGAATCGCTCGAAGTCCCGCCTGACCGCGGGGTCGGCATTCTCGTTCACCGTCAGGGAGGCCGACGTATGTTGCAGCCAGAGGTGCAACAGACCCATTCGGTAACGCCGCAGTTCCGGCAGCGCGGCCAGGATTTCTTCGGTGACCAGATGGAAGCCACGCGGCCTCGGACGCAAGGTGATCAGGGTCTGCTGCCACATGCGCGAATACCTGTTCCGGCTCGTACGGCGGGCATTCTAGCGCGGCCGAAAAAAAAACAAAGGGCGCCTTGCGGCGCCCTTTTTGGCATTCCCGTCGACATCCCCGCCGGCAACCGCCGAACGGGGAAATCGTAAGGATCAGAGGTTGTAGCCGCGCTCGTTGTGCTGAGCCAGGTCGAGGCCGACGGTCTCTTCTTCTTCGTTGACGCGCAGGCCGATGACCACGTCCAGCACTTTCAGGATCACGAAGGTCACGATACCGGTGTAGACAACGGTGAACGCGACACCCTCGAACTGGATGAGCAGCTGGGCGCCGATGTCTTCCACGGTGCCGAAACCACCCAGGGCCGGTGCGGCGAACACGCCGGTCAGCAGGGCGCCGACGATACCGCCGATGCCGTGCACGCCGAAGGCGTCCAGGGAGTCGTCATAGCCCAGCTTGCGCTTCAGGCTGGTGGCGCAGAAGTAGCAGACCACGCCGGCAACCAGGCCGATGATCAAGGCGCCCATCGGGCCGACGGTACCGGCAGCCGGGGTGATGGCAACCAGGCCGGCGACCACGCCGGAAGCGATACCCAGTGCACTCGGCTTACCGTGGGTCAGCCATTCGGCGAACATCCAGCCCAGGGCAGCGGCAGCAGTGGCGATCTGGGTGACCAGCATGGCCATGCCGGCAGTGCCGTTGGCGGCAACCGCGGAACCCGCGTTGAAACCGAACCAGCCCACCCAGAGCATGGCGGCGCCGAGCAGGGTGTAGCCCAGGTTGTGCGGAGCCATCGGAGTGGTCGGATAGCCTTTGCGCTTGCCCAGTACCAGGCAGGCTACGAGACCGGCGACACCCGCGTTGATGTGCACCACGGTGCCACCAGCGAAGTCGAGCACGCCCCAGTCCCACATCAGGCCACCGTTGCCGCTCCACACCATGTGGGCGATCGGGGCGTAGACCAGGGTGAACCAGACAGCCATGAAGATCAGCATGGCGGAGAACTTCATGCGCTCGGCGAAGGCGCCGACGATCAGGGCCGGGGTGATGATGGCGAAGGTCATCTGGAAGGTGATGAACACGCTCTCAGGAATCGCGTACACCAGGCTGCTGGTGTTCAGGCCGCTGAGGAACGCCTTGGACAGGCCACCCACGAAGGAATTGAAGTTGATCACCCCCTGTTCCATGCCGGTGGTGTCGAAGGCCAGGCTGTAGCCATAGACCACCCAGAGGATGCTGATCAGGCCGGTAATGGCGAAGCACTGCATCATCACCGAAAGGACGTTCTTGGAGCGCACCATGCCGCCGTAGAACAGCGCCAGGCCGGGGATGGTCATGAACAGCACCAGCGCAGTAGCGACGATCATCCACGCCGTGTCACCACTATTCAGCACTACCTCGTCGGCGGCCATGGCCAGGCCGGGGGTAACGAGGGACAAAAGGGCTCCTAGCCCTGCGGCTTTACGCAGAGTCATGTTGTTTTCTCCTGGGGCGTTGGGGTTCGGCGGCTTAGATCGCGTCTGTGCCGGTTTCGCCGGTACGGATACGGATGGCCTGTTCCAGATTGACGACGAAGATCTTGCCGTCACCGATCTTGCCGGTGTTGGCTGCCTTGGTAATGGCCTCGATCACGCGATCGAGTTGATCGTCGGCGATGGCCACATCGATCTTCACCTTCGGCAGGAAATCGACAACGTACTCGGCGCCACGGTACAACTCCGTGTGGCCCTTTTGCCGCCCGAAGCCCTTGACCTCGGTGACAGTGATGCCCTGCACGCCGATCTCGGACAACGACTCGCGCACGTCGTCGAGCTTGAAAGGCTTGATGATGGCGGTGACTAGCTTCATGAAACTTCTCCCGTGTTTGGTTGACTTGCCCCAGGAAAAACGAACCCGGCTCAAGTCTAAGCGCAGTGTCTGGCTTTTGTAACGCGTCGGTCCGCCCTGCCTCAGCACTCCGACACCAACCAACCGCTTCTGGCGAAACACTCCCCCGCCTCGCCCGGTGCACCGGAACTGCATCGATGCATGCGTCGCTCAGCTCCAAGCAGAATCCTTGCCAGCTCCGAACAAAGTGCGTTTTTTCAATCAGATACTGGCCGGATGCCGCTCCAGCCGGGCCCTGGGCCCACTCTCTCCGCACCAAAGCAGTGCGCAGCGCCCCAGGCCACTGCTCAAGAAGTGTGCATCGCCTGCCACCGGAACGGCCTTCGGAAGGCACCGTGATAGACTCCCGCCCCATTCACTTATGGAAACCGCCATGCTGCCGCCCAAAGCCCTGCTCGATACCCTCGCCGCCACCGCCTCGCGCCTGTTCAGCAGCGACAGTCCGTTGCCGCGCGCCGAGGTCGAGGCCCAGTTCAAGGTCTTGCTGCAGAGTGCCTTCGGCAAGCTCGACCTGGTCACTCGTGACGAATTCGACAGCCAGATGGTGGTACTCGCCCGGACTCGCGCACGCCTGGAAGCCCTGGAAGCCAAGGTCGCGGAACTGGAAGCCAAGCTGAACCCGCCGCCAGCGGAGTGATACCGCTCCGGCCCGGCGGACCGATCAAGGAGTGATCAATGTCCCTGGCCATCGTCCACAGCCGCGCGCAGGTTGGCGTCGAAGCCCCTGCCGTGAGCGTCGAAGCGCACCTCGCCAACGGCCTGCCCTCCCTCGCCCTGGTAGGGCTTCCGGAAACCGCCGTGAAGGAAAGCAAGGACCGCGTACGCAGCGCGATCCAGAACAGCGGGTTCGATTTTCCCCCCAGGCGCATAACCCTCAACCTCGCTCCCGCAGATCTGCCGAAGGATGGCGGCCGCTTCGACCTCGCCATTGCCCTGGGCGTCCTCGCCGCCAGCGGCCAGTTGCCGGCCGGCGCACTGGATGAGGTGGAATGTCTGGGTGAACTGGCGCTCTCCGGTGCGCTGCGCCCTGTGCAAGGCGTACTCCCTGCCGCACTCGCTGCTCGTGCCGCCGGGCGCACCCTGGTGGTGCCACGGGAGAATGCCGAAGAAGCCAGCCTGGCCGGTGGCCTCAAGGTGCTGGCGGCATCGCACCTGCTGGAATTGACCGCGCACTTTGCCGGCCACACCCCGCTTCCGTTCTACCAGGCGCAGGGTCTGATGGACGAGCGTCCGCCCTACCCTGACCTCGCGGAAGTCCAGGGTCAGGTTGCGGCGAAGCGTGCCCTCCTGGTCGCCGCGGCCGGCTCGCACAACCTGCTGCTCTGCGGGCCACCTGGTACCGGCAAGACCTTGCTCGCCAGCCGCCTCCCCGGCCTGCTGCCACCGCTGGACGAACATGAAGCACTGGAGGTGGCCGCCATCCACTCGGTCGCCAGCCATGCGCCGCTGAGGAGCTGGCCGCAACGCCCCTTCCGTCAGCCTCATCACAGTGCTTCCGGCGCCGCGCTGGTGGGTGGCGGTAGTCGCCCGAAGCCGGGCGAAATCACCCTGGCGCACCAGGGCGTGCTGTTTCTCGATGAACTGCCAGAATTCGAGCGCAAGGTGCTGGAGGTCCTGCGAGAGCCCATGGAAAGTGGCGAAATCGTCATTGCCCGCGCCCATGACAAGGTCCGTTTTCCGGCGCGCTTCCAGTTGGTCGCGGCGATGAACCCCTGCCCCTGTGGATATCTCGGCGAGCCTACCGGGCGTTGCCGCTGTACCCCGGAGCAGATCCAGCGCTACCGGGCCAAGCTTTCCGGGCCCCTACTGGATCGGATCGACCTGCATCTGACCGTCGCCCGCGAAGCCACAGCGCTGGCACCGCCTACCAATACAGGCCCTGGCAGCGCGGAAGTCGCCGAGAGGGTGGCACGGTCGCGCCGCGTGCAAATCCAACGCCAGGGGTGCGCCAACGCCTTCCTCGACCTCAAGGGCCTGCGCCAGCATTGCGCCCTGGATAGCGCAGACCGCGTCTGGCTGGAGGAGGCCTGCGAACGGCTCAACCTGTCCCTGCGCGCAGCCCATCGCATCCTCAAGGTGGCCCGCACCCTGGCCGACCTGGAACAGTCCGGAACCATAGCCCGCCATCACCTCGGCGAAGCCCTGCAATACCGTCCTGAAACCATGACTTGATGCAATAAAAACTATTGCAAATTCAACAATGAAAGACTTTGTCTATCGATATTGATAGACTTGCGCGCCTTCCGCCCTTGGCGGCCATCCGATTAAAAGGAGAGCTAGCTCAATGGAGGCACGTTCGTCTTCGCAATCCACCCTCAATCCGCCGGTCTTTTTCGGCTCGGCCATCCTTATCATCGCCCTGGTGCTCTACAGCACCCTCGCCCGCGATCAAGCGCAATCCCTGTTCATCCACATCCAGGACTGGATCATCGTCAACGCCAGCTGGTTCTACGTCCTGGCGGTCGCGCTGATCCTCATCACTGTCGTGTTTCTTGCCATCAGCCGCTTCGGCGACATCAAGCTCGGCCCCGACCATAGCCAGCCCGAATACCGCAACGGCACCTGGTTCGCCATGCTGTTCTCCGCCGGCATGGGTATCGGCCTGATGTTCTTCGGCGTCGCCGAACCGCTGATGCATTACGCCAACCCACCGGTGGGCGATCCCAACACCGTGGCCGCCGCGAGGGAGGCCATGAAGCTGACCTTCTTCCATTGGGGGCTGCATGCCTGGGCGATCTACGCGATCGTCGCGCTGATCCTGGCCTTCTTCTGCTTCCGCCACGACCTGCCCCTGACGCTGCGTTCGGCGCTCTACCCCCTGATCGGTGAGCGCATCTACGGCCCTATCGGCCACGCTGTGGATATCTTCGCCATCCTCGGCACCGTGTTCGGCGTGGCTACGTCGCTAGGCTACGGCGTGCTGCAGATCAACAGCGGCCTGAACCAGCTGTTCGGCCTGCCGGTGAGCGTGCCCGTGCAACTCGGGTTGATCGCCGGCACCTGTGCCCTGGCGACGCTGTCAGCGGCCAGCGGGCTGAACAGGGGCATCAAGATTCTCTCCGAGCTCAACCTGCTGCTGGCGGTCATCCTGCTGATCGTGGTGCTGTTGCTGGGTCCTACCGTGTTCCTGTTCAAGACGTTCATCCAGAACACCGGCGGCTACCTGTCCGAGATCGTCAGCAAGACCTTCAATCTCTACGCCTATGAATCCAGCGACTGGATCGGCGGCTGGACGCTGCTCTACTGGGGCTGGTGGCTGTCCTGGTCGCCCTTCGTCGGCCTGTTCATCGCGCGCATCTCCCGCGGGCGCACCATCCGCCAGTTCGTCTGCGGCGTGCTGTTCGTTCCGGCAGGCTTCACCCTGCTGTGGATGACCGTATTCGGCGACTCGGCCATCCACATGGTGCTGCACGACGGCGTGCACAGCCTGGCGGATACCGTGGCCCAGGACAGCTCCCTGGCACTGTTCGCCTTCCTCCAGCAGTTCCCCTTCGCCAACGTGCTGTCCCTGGTGGCGGTCCTGATGGTGGTGGTGTTCTTCGTCACCTCCGCCGACTCGGGCGCGCTGGTGGTCGACATGCTGGCCTCCGGCGGCCGCGAAGTGACGCCGCTGTGGCAGCGCCTGTTCTGGTCGATCCTGATGGGAGTCGTGGCCATGGCGTTGCTGGTCGCCGACGGCCTGAAGGCCCTGCAGACCGCGACCATCGCCAGCGCCCTGCCCTTCGCCGTGGTGCTGCTGGCCGCAACCTGGGGCCTGCTCAAGGCACTGCGCCTGGACGCCACCAAACGCGGCATCCGCTATCAGGCGCTCAATCTCTCGCGCCCACCCCATCGCCAACAGGGCGGCTGGCAACGGCGCCTGCGCAACATCCTGATGTTCCCGCGCCGCAGCCATGTCACCCGCTTCATCGAGGAAGTCGTGCGCCCGGCCTGCCAGGAAGTGTCCGAGGAGCTACGTAAGCAGGGCTACGACGTGGACGTGCAGAACGGTCACGATGGGCGCTGCAAGTTGAACGTCGGCCACGGCAGCGAAGTCGATTTCAGCTATGAGGTACGCCCCCGTTCCCTGCTGCTGCCCCGTTTCGTGGGCCGTGATGGCAACGAAGAAGGCACCGACTCGCGCAAGTACTTCCGCGCTGAGGTTTACCTGCGTGAGGGCGGGCAGGACTACGACGTGATGGGCTGGAGCCGTGAGGAAGTGATCGGCGATCTGCTCGATCAGTACGAGAAGCACCTGCACTTCCTGCACGTGGTCCGCTGATCTCAGGGTACTTATCCACAACCTGGCGTGCTCGCATTCGCGCCAGACTGCTCCAGCCGGACTAACCCAGCAGCTCCACCGCCGGCAGCGCCATGGCCGCCACCTCCGCCTGCAAGAAGTCACGCAAGCGCCGCAGGCGGTCCTGGCCGCTGCGGGCGCGGGGCCAGACCAGGTAGTAGCTCTCGCCACTGGCCACCGCCGTTGGCCAGGGCAGGCCGATACGACCCTGGGTGACGTCCTCGGTCACCATCACCAGATCACCGATGGACACCCCGTAACCCCGCGCGGCAGCGACTATGCCCAGCTCCAGTGTGTCGAACACCTGGCCGCCCTTGAGCGACACCTCCTCGCTGAGATCCATGCGCTGCAGCCAGCGGCGCCAATCGCGGCGGTCCGGCGTCGGGTGCAACAGTTCGGTGGCCTGCAGGCGCTCCAGGCTCCAGGGCTCTCTGGCCTGGGACGGCTCACAGACCGGAATCAGCCATTCGCTGAACAGCAGGGTCACCTCCCAGTCCTGGCTGAAATGGCCATCGCTGAGCAGCACCGCGCAATCGAAGGGCTCGTGCTGGAAGTCCACCTTGTCCACATCCATCCAGGCGCTGGTCAGCTGCACCTCGATGTCGGTATTGAGGTGACGGAAACGACTCAGGCGCGACAGCAGCCATCGCATGGTGAGCGTCGAGGGTGCCTTCAGCCGCACAGTGGTGTCGTCGACCCGCAGTGTGGTGCAGGCGCGCTCCAGGGCATCGAAGCCGTCACGCAGCCCAGGCAGCAGCATGCGTGCCGGCTCCGTGAGTTGCAGGTTGCGCCCCTGGCGCTCGAACAGGCGACAGGAGAAATGCTCTTCCAGGGTTCGGATGTGTCGGCTCACCGCGCTCTGGGTGATGGCCAACTCCTCGGCGGCGCGCGTGAAGGACGCATGGCGGGCGGCGGCCTCGAAGGCACGCAGGGCGTAGAGCGGGGGCAGACGACGCGACATATGCCTCTACCTATGAGTCAAAGTCATGGATGGCATCATTTTTTTCCTTTTGTGCCGATTCATCAAGGCTCGGAGAATTGCTGAATTCAAAGCCGGACAAGAGGATTGGCCGGCCCTTCGAGATAGTGAGCCTTACTCATGCCGCAGAGCATACGCAATGAACTGGTGGCCATCCTGCGCCTGGCCGGACCGCTGATCGCGGCCCAACTGGCGCACGTGGTGATGGTCTTCACCGACACCGTGATGATGGGCCTGATCGGCCCCGAAGCCCTGGCAGGTGGCGGCCTCGGCGCGGCCAGCTATTCCTTCGTGTCGATCTTCTGTGTCGGGGTGATTGCCGCCGTGGGCAACCTGGTCGCGATCCGCCATGGCGCCGACGACAAGGCCGGCGCCACCCGCCTGACCCAGAGCGGCCTCTGGCTGGCTTTCGCCATGGCCTTGGGCGCCGGTCTGTTGCTATGGAACCTCAAGCCTGTGCTGCTCGCCTTCGGCCAGGCGCCGGAAAGCGTGGAAGGCGCCATGCAGTTCCTCTCCACCCTGATCTTCGCCCTGCCCGGCTATCTCGGCTTCATGGCCCTGCGCGGTTTCACCAGCGCCATCGGCCGACCCGGCCCGGTCATGGCCATCAGCATTGGCGGAGCCCTGACCAACTTCCTCCTCAACTATGCGCTGATCCACGGCATGTTCGGCCTGCCGAAGATGGGCCTCGCGGGCATCGGCCTGGTCACTGCCGTGGTGATGAACAGCATGGCGCTGCTGCTGGCCTGGCATATCGTGCGCAACCCGGCCTACGCGGCCTACCCGCTGCTCAAGGGGCTGTTGCAGCCGTCCCGCGAGGCACTGACGGAACTGGTGCGGCTGGGCCTGCCGATTGGCGGCACCTACGCGGTGGAGTCCGGCCTGTTCGCCTTCGCCGCCCTGTGCATGGGCGCCCTGGGCAGCACCCAGCTCGCGGCACACCAGATCGCCATCCAGTCGGTCTACGTGGCATTCATGGTGCCCGTGGGGATTTCCTACGCGGTGACCTTCCGCATCGGCCAGCATTTCGGCGCCGGACGGCTTGAAGAAGCGCGCCGGGCAGGCCGCCTGGGCATCGGATTCGGTGCCGGCTGCATGCTCGCTTTCGCGGTGCTGTTCTGGGTCGCGCCGGAGCTGGTGGTGGGTCTGTTCCTCGACCACGATGCCCCGGAATTCCAGGGCATCGTGCAACTGGCCGTGAGCCTGCTGGCGGTGGCAGCCTGGTTCGAGCTGTTCGACGGCATCCAGACCATCGCCATGGGTGCGATTCGTGGCCTCAAGGATGCCAAGACCACCTTCCTGGTCGGCCTCGGTTGCTACTGGCTGGTGGGCGCTCCGACGGCCTGGCTGCTGGCCTTCCCCCTGGGCTGGGGCGCGACCGGCGTCTGGTGGGGCCTGGCGCTTGGGCTGGCCTGTGCGGCGCTGGGGCTGACCCTGGGCTTCGAATGGAAGACCGCACGGCTGCTGCGGCCGCAGGTGGAATCAACATCAGGCCGGACCGTCGAGGTTCATCTGTAGGGGCAAATTCATTCGCCAAGGGCGGCGAAGCCGCCCCATGACAACCTGTCGGCGAACCTGAGGTCCGCTTGGCGATTGAAATCGCCCCTACAACAGGAGCCGACAGAGGCAGGGTGCCACGGTAAATAGGAGGCTCAGGACTCCTGGTTGGCTAAAAACGCCTGACGGGTGCCAAACACCAGGAAGCGCGCCAGCTCGGCCAGGGGTAGCGGACGGCTGATCCAGTAACCCTGGGCCTGGTCGCAGCCGAACTGGCGCAGCAACGACAGCTGCTCGGCGTTTTCCACACCCTCCGCCACCACTTCCAGCTTGAGGTTCTGCGCCAGGTTGATCATCGCCTTCACCAGCTGGCGATTCTCGGGGCGATCATGCATGCCGCCGACGAAGCTCTTGTCGATCTTCAGCAGGGCAATGGGCAGGCTATTGAGGTGGACGAAGGAGGAGAAGCCGGTACCGAAATCGTCCAGGGAGAAGCGCACGCCCAGATGTCCCAAGGCATCCATCGTCTGGCGCACCTGCTCGCTGCGGCGCATCACTGCCGTTTCCGTCAGTTCGAATTCCAGCCAGCGTGCATCGACTCCGCGCTCGTGGATCAGCCGGCTCAGCGTCGAAAGCAACTGGCTGTCCTGGAACTGGCGGAATGACAGGTTCACCGCCATGTGCAACGGCGGGAGCCCGCGTCCGCGCAGCCACTGCATATCGCGCAGGGCGCGGGAAATCACCCAGTAGCCCAGTGGCACGATCAGGCCACTTTCCTCGGCCAGCGGCACGAATTCGTTGGGCGTGAGCAGGCCGCGCTCGCTGTGACGCCAGCGCACCAGCGCCTCCAGTCCAAGGATGTTGCCGGTTTCCAGGCACAGACGCGGCTGGTAGTGCAGTTCCAGTTCATCGCGACGCAACGCTCGGCGCAGTTCGCTTTCCAGGTCGGCGCGGCTGCGCGCACTGCGGTTGATGCGTTCATCGAAGATATGGAAGGTGCAGCCCTGGCTGGCCTTGGCCTGCTGCATGGCGATGTGGGCATGCCACATCAGTGGGTCGGCACTTTCACTGGCACGGGAATGGGCCAGTCCCAGGCTGCAGCCCAGCAGCAGGCTCTCGCCGTCCACCTGGTAGGGTTCGGCCAGGGACTCGGCGATGCGCTCGGCAACCCGCACCGCGCGCGCCGGATCGCGTCGCGTATCCAGCAGCAGGCCGAACTCGTCGCTGCCCAGGCGCGCCAACTGGTCGCCAGCGCGAAGTTGTGCCTTGAGCCGCGCAACCACCTGTAGGATCAGGCGATCGCCAGCCTGATAGCCGAGGGCATCATTGGCATGGCGGAAGTTGTCCAGGTCCAGATGACCGAGAACCAGTCCACGCCCTTCGTATTCCACCAGGCGCGCGGCCAGCAGCGTCTGGAAGCCTTGCCGATTGGCGATGCCGGTGAGCGGGTCCTGTTCGGCCAGTCGCTCCAGGGCGTGCTGCAGGTTCCGCCGCTCACGGATGTGGCGCAGGGTGCGATGCAATGTGTCGACGCCCAGATGCTTGCGCACCAGCCAGTCGCTGACGCCCTGGGGAGCTTCGGCGGGCTCTTCTTCCAGCAGGAGGATGATCGGCAGCGGGCAACGCCCGGCGGACGGCAGCAGTCGAGGGGTACAGAGCACCAGGGCGCAATCGAGTTCGTCGGCCATGCCGCTTGCAACGTCCCAGGACGCGACGGTGATCAGGGAGGACGCGCTGCCCATCGCGGCCAGGAGTTCGCGAAGCAATTCCGCCCACGCCGGCGATTCCGCCAACAGGAGCATGCGCAGGGGCTCGACGAGCGCGGACAAATGACCTCCCCGGGGTCACAGATACTTCGGCACTTTCGCGCCAGGCTGCGCCGTTTCGGCGTCGCTCTTACCACGCATCCCTGCGCGGACTTCACCGATTCGCCGATGAAGACAGCACCATCGTACTGGTTGCGTGGAAATTTCCAAGGGCAACCCGCTAGCAATCGAGGTTGCATCACAGTTGCCCAGAGGTACTTCGGTACAACCCGGCCGGCCTGATAGAATGCGCGGCCATTCGCTTTCTCAAGCCCCAGCATGTCCCGACTCAATCCCCGGCAGCAGGAAGCCGTGAACTACGTCGGTGGTCCGCTTCTGGTGCTCGCCGGCGCCGGCTCCGGCAAGACCAGCGTGATCACCCGCAAGATCGCCTACCTGGTGCAGCAGTGCGGAATCCGCGCGCAGTATATCGTCGCGGTGACCTTCACCAACAAGGCCGCGCGCGAAATGAAAGAGCGCGTCAGCACCCTGCTGCGTGGCAGCGAAGGCAAGGGCCTTACCGTCTCCACCTTCCACAACCTCGGCCTGAACATCATCCGCAAGGAACACGCGCGCCTGGGCTTCAAGCCCGGGTTCTCGATCTTCGACGAGTCGGACATCAAGGCGCTGCTGACCGACATCATGCAGAAGGAATATGCCGGGGATGATGGCGTCGACGAGATCAAGGGCTACATCGGCAACTGGAAGAATGACCTGATCCTGCCGGAGGAGGCGCTGGCCAAGGCGCGCAACCCGAAGGAGCAGACCGCCGCCGTCGTCTACCTGCACTACCAGCGCACGCTCAAGGCGTACAACGCGGTGGACTTCGACGACCTGATCCTGCTGCCGGTGAAGCTGTTCCAGGACAACCCCGACATCCTGGAAAAGTGGCAGAACCGCGTGCGCTACATGCTGGTGGACGAGTACCAGGACACCAACGCCAGCCAATATCTGCTGGTGAAGCTGCTGGTACAGCATCGCGCGCAGTTCACCGTGGTCGGCGACGATGACCAGTCGATCTACGCCTGGCGCGGTGCGCGGCCGGAAAACCTGATGCAGCTGAAGGAAGACTTCCCTTCGCTGAAAGTGGTGATGCTGGAGCAGAACTACCGCTCCACCAGCCGCATTCTCAAATGCGCGAACATCCTCATCGCCAACAACCCCCACGTGTTCGAGAAGCAGCTGTGGAGCGAGATGGGCGTGGGCGACCCGATCCGGGTGATCCGTTGCCGCAACGAGGATGCCGAGGCTGAGCGCATCGCCATGGAAATTCTCACCCTGCACCTGCGCACCCAGCGGCCATACAGCGAGTTCGCCATCCTCTACCGGGGCAACCATCAGGCCAAGCTGATGGAGCTCAAGCTCCAGCACCATCAGATTCCCTATCGGCTGTCCGGCGGCACCAGCTTCTTCGGCCGCCAGGAAGTAAAGGACCTGATGTCCTACTTCCGCCTGCTGGTGAACCCGGACGACGACAACGCCTTCCTCCGCGTGATCAACGTCCCGCGCCGGGAAATCGGTTCGACGACCCTGGAGAAGCTCGGCAATTACGCCACCGAGCGCGGCGTCTCGATGTTCGCCGCGTGCGACGAGATGGGTCTGTCCGAGCATCTCGACAGCCGCTTCACCGAGCGCCTGCAGCGCTTCAAGCGCTTCATCGATGGCGTGCGCCAGCAATGCGCGCAGAACGATCCCATCGCCGCCCTGCGCAGCATGGTGATGGACATCGACTACGAAAACTGGATCCGCCAGAACGCCTCCAGCGACAAGGTCGCCGAGTTCCGCATGGGCAACGTCTGGTTCCTCGTCGACGCGCTGAAGAACACGCTGGAGCGCGACGAAGAAGGCGGCATGACCATCGAGGAAGCCATCGCCAAGCTGGTGCTGCGCGACATGCTCGAGCGCCAGCAGGAGGAAGAGGAAGGCGCGGATGGTGTGCAGATGATGACCCTGCACGCCTCCAAGGGCCTGGAGTTTCCCTACGTCTTCATCATGGGCGTGGAGGAGGACATCCTTCCCCACCGCTCCAGCATCGAAGCCGACACCATCGAAGAGGAACGCCGTCTGGCCTACGTGGGCATCACCCGCGCGCGGCAGAACCTGGCCATGACCTTCGCCGCCAAGCGCAAGCAGTACGGCGAGATCATCGATTGCTCCCCCAGTCGCTTCCTCGAGGAACTGCCCCAGGAAGACCTGGAATGGGAAGGCATGGACGACGCGCCAGTGGAGGTGAAGGCCGCGCGCGGCAACACAGCCCTGTCGGACATCCGTGCCATGCTGAAGAAATCGTAATCAGAAGACACCCCGGCGAAAGACCGGGCATACACATATGAGGGTACAGGCGTGGAAGCGCTGAAACAGAAGATTCGTGAAGAAGGCATCGTACTGTCCGAGCAGGTACTGAAGGTCGACGCCTTTCTCAACCACCAGATCGATCCGCGCCTGATGCAGCAGGTGGGCCATGAGTTCGCCGAACGCTTCAAGGGCCAGGGCATCACCAAGATCGTCACCATCGAAGCCTCCGGCATCGCTCCGGCGGTGATGGCCGGCCTGGAACTGGGCGTGCCGGTGATCTTCGCCCGCAAGTTCCAGTCGCTAACCCTGAAGAACGATTTGCTGATCTCCAAGGTGTTCTCCTTCACCAAGCAGACCGAGAGCACCATCGCCATCTCGGCCAAGCACCTGACTGCAGCCGACAACGTACTGGTGATCGACGACTTCCTCGCCAACGGCCACGCCGCCAAGGCGCTGATCGACCTGATCCAGCAAGCTGGCGCCAGCGTTGCCGGTATCGGCATCGTGATCGAGAAGTCCTTCCAGGAAGGCCGTGCATTGCTGGAAAGCGAAGGCTACCGGATCGAGTCCCTCGCACGCGTCGCATCGCTTTCCGACGGCAAGGTCACCTTCGTCGACTGATCCGCGAACGACCCGAGATGCTGTAGGGGCGAATTCATTCGCCAAGCAGGACGAAGTCCTGCCGTAGGTTGGGTCGAGGTACGAGACCCAACAATGCAGGGTCGAATGTTGGGTTTCGCTTCGCTCTACCCAACCTACAGGGCTGAGTTCGGCCGGCCACGCAAGCGACTCGTCATGGTGTGGGAGCGATTTCAATCGCGAATGAATTCGCTCCCACAGCACCCCTGGCTGCGACAACAGGTCGCAGCGAGCAGACACAAAAAAGCCGCCCTTGGGCGGCTTTTTCGTCGATGGCGGCGCTATTACAGGCCGGACATCTTCTTGATGGCGCCTTTCAGCTCATCATCGGTGCAGTCAGCGCAGGTGCCCTTCGGCGGCATGCTGTTGATGCCGGTGATGGCCTTGGCCAGGATGCCGTCGAGGCCGCCCTGGTGGTCAGCACGCTCTTTCCAGGCAGCGGCATCGCCAATCTTCGGCGCGCCGAGAACGCCAGCGGTGTGGCAGGCACCACAGTGCTTGGCAATGATGTCGTCCGGCGTACGCGCACCGCCGCCAGCAGCGGCTGCTACGGCGCCAACACCTTTGCATTCCTGACCCTGGACGCAGACCTCGCCCACCGGCTTGATGCGCTCGGCAATGGCGTCGTCGGTCGCGGCCTGGGCGCTAACAGCCCACAGGGCCAATACGGCAGCATGGGCCGCCAGCATCTTCTTGATTAGGTTCACCCTTACACCCTCATCGTGGCTAGTATCGCCCGCGGCCACGGTTTCGCGAGCGGGCGCAAGTATATACGGTTAGTCCGCCACGCTGAAACAACCCAACTTGTCGCAGGGAAATGTCCGTGGCGGTTATGGAATTCAGAAGTTCGCCGGCGTGGTCGCGCTGATCAGGCGTGCCGGGGCATCGAAGGGATTGCGGAAGCGGTGCGGCTTGCTGCTTTCGAAGTAGTAGCTGTCGCCAGGCTCGAGGACGTACACCTCGCTGCCGATGGTCAGCTCCAGGCGGCCTTCCACCAGCATGCCGGCCTCTTCGCCATCATGGGCGTACATCTCGTCGCCGGTGTCGGAACCCGGCGGATAGGTCTCGTCGAGGAAGGCCAGGGCGCGGCTCGGATGGGCCTTGCCCACCAGCTTCATGGTGATGGCACCGCTGCAGATATCGGTGAGTTCGGATGCCCGATAAACCACCTGGACCTGGTTTTCCTGCTCGAGATCAAGGGAGAAGAACTCCACCAGCGACATGGGAATGCCCCCCAGCACCTTCTTCAGCGAGCTGATTGAAGGGCTGACACTGTTCTTCTCGATCATGGAAATCGTGCTGTTGGTGACTCCCGCGCGCTTGGCGAGCTCACGCTGGGACAGGCCTTTCAGCTTACGGATGGCTTGCAGTCGAACGCCGACGTCCAATGGCGGGATCCTCCTTGGGGATCAGGGGTAGTCACGGTCGCCGTATCATGGCAACAGCGTTCAGTATTTACAACACTTCGGCTGTGGATCCGGGACGAACTTTGCCCTCTCCAGGTGAGCCCCGGAGAACGTCGGAGAAAACGCATTGAATATCGGCGAAATGATCAAGATACCGATCACTTCACCGAAGAATCAGGATCCGCTGTAGACGAGCGGTACGCGGCGCAGGTTGCAGAAGATCTGATAGGGAATGGTGCCGGCATGAGCCGCCACGTCACTGGCCAGAACCTCCTTGCCCCAGAGTTCGACTCGGCTGCCCAAACCTGCATCGGGCAGATCGGTGAGGTCGACCGTGAGCATGTCCATGGAGACCCGGCCAATCAGGCGGCTCGGCTGCCCGTCGATGCTCACCGGAGTCCCGGTGGGCGCGTGGCGCGGATAACCATCGGCGTATCCCATGGCGACGACGCCGACGCGAGTCGGGCGCTCGGTGACGAACTTCGCGCCATAGCCAACCGGCTGACCAGCCGGCAGTTCACGTACGCTGATGATCTTCGATTCGAGGGTCATCACCGGTTTCAGGCGCTCCGCCAGGGCGTTGGGCTGCTCAAAGGGAGTCGCGCCGTAGAGCATGATGCCGGGGCGCACCCAATCGCTCGGCACCTGCGGCCAACCCAGCACGGCCGGCGAGTTGCGCAGGCTGACCTCGGCCTCGAGTCCGGCGCGGGCCTGCTCGAATACCGCCACCTGCTCGACGCTGCTGCTGCAATCCAGCTCATCGGCGCGGGCGAAGTGGCTCATCAATACGATCTTCTCGACCTTTCCACTCGCCTGCAGGCGCTGCCAGGCATCACGGTACTCAGCCGGATGCAGACCAACGCGGTGCATGCCCGAATCCAGCTTGAGCCAGACGCTCAGCGGCTTGTGCAGATTGGCGCGCTCGATGGCTTCCAGCTGCCAGCTGGAGTGCACCACGGTCCAGAAATCGTGTTCCTGGATCAGCTCCAGCTCATCGGCCTCGAAGAACCCTTCCAGCAGCAGGATCGGCTTGCGGATGCCCGCCGCGCGCAATTGCAGCGCTTCCTCGATGCAGGCCACGGCGAAGCCGTTGGCCTCGGATTCCAGTGCCTGGGCGCAGCGCACCGCGCCATGGCCGTAAGCATCCGCCTTGACCACGGCGAGCGCCTTGGCGCCGCTGACTTCGCGAGCGAGGCGGTAGTTGTGGCGCAAGGCTTCTAGATCGATCAGGGCACGGGCGGGACGCATGGCGAGGGCTTCTTCTAATTGATCGGGTGGAAAAAACCCGGCGCGAACGCCGGGCTGAGCAAGAAACTTAGGGAAGAGCGGCGACGACCGTCATTTCCACCAGCACATCGGGCGAGTACATCTTCGCCTCGACGCAGGCACGGGCCGGAGCGGCGCCCTTCGGCACCCAGGCATCCCACACCGCGTTCATCGCGGCGTAGTCCGCCTCCATGTCCTTCAGGTAGATGGTTACCGACAGGATGCGACTCCTGTCGGTACCGGCCTCGTCCAGCAGCGCGTCAATGGCGGCCAGGGTTTCGCGAGTCTGCTGGCCGACACCTGCGCTGTGCTTCTCATCCAGTTGGCCGGCCAGGTAGACCGTGCCGTTGTGGATGACAATTTCGCTGTAGCGGGTTTCAGTGCGCAGGCGCTGGATTGACATTGCTCGGGGTCTCTTTGGAATTGCCGTAGCGGAAGATGTCCAGGCCTTCTGCGCTGATCTGCGGACGCTTGCGCGCCATCAGGTCCGCCAGCAGGCGGCCGGAGCCGCAGGCCATGGTCCAACCCAGGGTGCCGTGGCCGGTATTGAGGAACAGGTTGCGGAACGGAGTGGCGCCCACGATCGGGGTGCCGTCCGGAGTCGCCGGGCGCAGGCCGGTCCAGAAGCTCGCCTGGGACAGATCGCCACCTTCCGGATAGAGGTCGGCGGTGATCATTTCCAGGGTGTCGCGGCGAGCCGGATTCAGGTCCAGGTTGAAACCGGTGATCTCGGCCATGCCGCCCACGCGGATGCGCTTGTCGAAGCGAGTGATGGCGACCTTGTAGGTCTCGTCGAGAATGGTCGAAGTCGGAGCCATGGCCGGATTGGTGATCGGCACGGTCAGCGAATAACCCTTGAGCGGATAGACCGGGGCCTTGATGCCCAGCGGCTTGAGCATTTGCGGGGTGTAGCTGCCGAGCGCCAGGACGTAGCGGTCTGCGGTTTCCAGCTTGCCATCGATCCACACGCCATTGATACGGTCGCCGGCGAAGTCCAGACCTTCGATGTTCTGGCCGAAGCGGAATTCCACGCCCAGCTTCTCCGCCATCTCGGCGAGGCGGGTGGTGAACATCTGGCAGTCGCCGGTCTGGTCGTTGGGCAGGCGCAGGGCGCCGGCGAGCTTGTGCTTGACGTTGGCCAGGGCCGGTTCGACGCGGGCGATGCCGTCACGGTCGAGCAATTCGTAGGGCACGCCGGATGCTTCGAGCACGGCGATGTCCTTGGCCGCGGCGTCTACCTGGGCCTGGGTGCGGAACAGTTGGGTGGTACCGAGCGCGCGGCCTTCGTAGCTGATGCCGGTTTCAGCGCGGAGCTCGTCGAGGCAGTCGCGGCTGTACTCGGACAGACGCACCATGCGCTCCTTGTTCACCGCATAGCGGGCGGCGGTGCAGTTGCGCAACATCTGCGTCATCCACAGGTACTGGTCGATGTCGCTGGTGGTGCGGATGGCCAGCGGCGCGTGCTGCTGCAGCATCCATTTGACGGCCTTCAGCGGCACGCCGGGCGCAGCCCAGGGCGATGCGTAACCGGGGGAAACCTGGCCAGCGTTGGCGAAGCTGGTTTCCATGGCCACGGCGTTCTGGCGGTCGACCACGACCACCTCGAACCCCGCTTGGGCCAGGTAATAGGCGCTAGTCGTACCGATCACACCACTGCCAAGGACCATCACTCGCATGTCTGTCTCCATTCGCAACGGGGATTCCGCTGCGTTTGTTATTTTGAGCGTCGTTGACGCGAAGTATAGGGAGACAAACGCAGTGATATTCACTATATAGATAGCCATATTTGGCGATAATTCTCGGCAGAATGCGCTTCAGCGGAGGGGCATCCACCATGCGCACCCAGCATCAATCCCGTCGTGAACTGGACAAGATAGACCGGAATATTTTACGAATCCTGCAGGAAGACGGCCGGATCTCCTTCACCGAGCTGGGCGAACGCGTGGGGCTTTCCACTACGCCCTGCACCGAGCGTGTGCGCCGCCTGGAGCGCGAGGGCATCATCCTCGGCTACAACGCGCGGCTGAACCCGCAGCACCTGAAGGCCAGCCTGCTGGTATTCGTCGAGATCAGCCTGGACTACAAGTCCGGCGACACCTTCGAAGACTTCCGCCGCGCCGTACTCAAGCTGCCCCATGTTCTCGAATGTCACCTTGTCTCGGGCGATTTCGACTACCTGGTGAAAGCCCGAATCAACGAGATGGCCTCCTACCGCAAGCTGCTCGGCGACATCCTGCTGAAGCTGCCTCACGTGCGTGAATCCAAGTCCTACATCGTCATGGAAGAAGTGAAAGAGTCACTGAACCTGCCGATCCCCGACTGATTTGTTACGAGCGTTCCGAACCCCTTGGCACCGCTCGGGGGTTCGCCTTATCCTGCCCGGGCGTAAAATTTTCCAAACAACAAAATCAGGATTTCGCACATGAACGCCCGCGTTCGCATCCCGGTGCATACCGAACACCACGCCCCCTCCTATTACGCAGCGACCGCCAATCGGCGCATCGATTACCCGCCCCTGGCGGGAGAGGAGGTGGCCGACGTGTGCATTGTCGGTGGTGGTTACTCCGGGCTGAACACGGCGATCGAACTGGCCAAGCGCGGTCGCTCCGTGGTGTTGCTGGAATCCCGCCAGATCGGCTGGGGCGCCAGCGGGCGCAATGGTGGGCAGCTGATTCGTGGCGTCGGCCATGGCGTCGAGCAGTTCGAGTCGGTAATCGGCGCCGAAGGCGTACGCTCACTCAAGCTCATGGGTCTGGAAGCGGTGGAGATCGTCCGGCGCCGCGTCGAGGAGTTCTCCATCGACTGCGACCTGACCTGGGGCTACTGCGACCTCGCCAACAAGCCGCACGACCTTGCCGGCTTCGCGGAAGACATGGAAGAGCTGAAAGGCCTCGGCTACCGCCATGAGATGCGCCTGCTGCAAGCCAACGAGATGCGCAGCGTGGTCGGCTCGGACCGCTACGTTGGCGGCTTGATCGACATGGGTTCCGGTCACCTGCATCCGCTGAACCTCGCCCTGGGCGAGGCCGCTGCCGCGCAATCCCTCGGCGTGCGCCTGTTCGAGCATTCCGCGGTCACCCGCATCGACTACGGCCCCGAAGTGAAGGTGCATACCGCCCGTGGACACGTCCGCGCCAAGACCCTCGTGCTGGGTTGCAACGCGTACATGAATAACCTCAACGCCACCCTCGGCGGCAAGGTGCTGCCCGCCGGCAGCTACGTGATTGCCACCGAACCACTGTCGGCCGAACTCGCCCGTGAATTGCTGCCGCAGAACATGGCGGTCTGCGACCAGCGCGTGGCGCTGGATTACTACCGGCTCTCCGCCGACAACCGCCTGCTGTTCGGCGGTGCTTGCCACTATTCGGGGCGCGACCCGGCGGACATCGCCGCCTACATGCGACCGAAGATGCTCAAGGTATTCCCGCAACTGGAGAACCTGCGCATCGATTACCAGTGGGGCGGCATGATCGGCATCGGCGCCAACCGTCTACCGCAGATCGGCAAGCTGCCTGACCAGCCCAATGTCTACTTCGCCCAGGCCTATTCCGGTCACGGCGTGAACGCCACCCACCTGGCTGGCCAATTGCTGGCCGAGGCCATCTGCGGCGAGCAGAGCAACGGCTTCGATATCTTCTCCAAGGTCCCGCATATCACCTTCCCGGGCGGCCGCCACCTGCGCTCGCCGCTGCTGGCCCTCGGGATGCTCTGGTACCGGATGAAGGAAGCGGTGGGGATCGCCTGATACCCCCTCTGTGGAGATCCGCCACGCGGATTTCCACCCTACGATTGCGCCACTCCCAGCCCCGTAGGGTGCGCCGTGCGCACCGGCAAATCCGCGCGGACGTTTCGGTGCGCGCAGCGCACCCTACGCGGTTTCACCCTCAATCTTGGCGTCCTGGCAACATCATTCGCCAAGGTCCGCAACCCACGCCCATGCTCTATCCCTGATCGCCAACCACCTCCGCGTTGTCATCGAACAGGTCGCGGGTCCAAGCCAGCCAAACGAATCCTGCAGCCCCCAGGGCCATCATCAGCGGCAACGCATGGCCACTTATCCACTGGCTTGCGGCGCCAGTTACCAGAGGCCCGATCAGGCAGCCGACCCCCCAGAGCTGGGCGATATGGGCGTTGGCCCGTACCAGCTCGTCATCCCGATAGCGTTCGCCGATCAGGATCAGCGCCAGGGTGAAGAGTCCTCCCGCGCTGGCTCCGAACAGCACCCAGATCGGCCAGATCAGCAGTGTATGAAGCAATAGCGGAATGGCCAGGCTACTCGCCAGCAGCGCGACGCCACAGATGCGGAACAGGCTGAGGCGGGACATCCGATCTGCCAGCCAGCCAATGGGCAGCTGCAGTGCGGCATCACCCACCACCACGACGCTGGCCATCAACAGGGCCACTTCCTGGGTGAATCCCTGGCGCAGGCCGTAGATCGGCAGCAAGGTCAGCATCATCGCTTCAAAGGCGGCGAACAGTACGACTGCCCAGGCAATGGTCGGCAGGCGCGTGCAGAAGGACCAGAGTCCGCGACCCGAGGCACTATGAGCATCGACGCTGGGGGCGCCGGTACGGCCGAGCAATAGCAGCGAACCACCCACCAGCAGCCCGGTGCCGGTCCAGAAACCGAGATCGTTGCCGGTGCCGAGTGCCGCAAGCAGCAATGGGCCAGACAGTTGGCTCAGGGCGTAGCCGGTGCCATAGAGAGCAACCAGGCGGCCGCGCCACTCTTCCACTGCCAATTGGTTGATCCAGCTTTCGCCGAGGATGAACACCACCGTCAGGGCGACACCGATCAACAACCGCAGCAACAACCAGACGGGATAAACCTGCACCAGCGCCAGCAAGCCCACGGACAACGCGCCCACCAGCAGACAGAGCTGCATCAGGGTCGTGGTGCCGAACCGTGCTGCCAGGCGCCCGGCGATCACAGCACCGAGCAACACACCTACCGCCGGGGTCGCCGCCATCACGCCGATGGCGAAGCTGTCATAGCCCCAGCTCTCCAGCCGCAGCGACACCAACGGCATGGTCACGCCCAGGGCGAGGCCGATGCTGATGACCGCGCCGCACACCGCGAAATAGGTTCCCCAACGCATCGCCGATGTCCTCCCTTTCCTTGTCGGGCAAAGCAAAAACGGCCGGGCTCCATTACTGGAAACCCGGCCGCAGGCGTGGCTCGTAGAGCCGGCCCCTCGATTTAGAGGGGCGGACCTCAATGTACTGTCAGAGCTTGATCCAGGTGGATTTCAGCTCGGTGTACTTGTCGAAGGCGTGCAGGGACTTGTCGCGACCGTTGCCGGACTGCTTGAAGCCGCCGAAGGGGGCGGTCATGTCGCCGCCGTCGTACTGGTTGATCCAGACGCTGCCGGCGCGCAGGGCCTTGCCGACCAGGTGAGCGCGGGACAGGTTGTTGGTCCATACCGCTGCGGCCAGGCCGTAGATGGTGTCGTTGGCGATAGCGACGGCTTCTTCTTCGCTGTCGAAGGCGATGACCGAGAGCACCGGGCCGAAGATCTCTTCCTTGGCGATGCGCATGGCGTTGCTCACGCCGTCGAAGATGGTCGGCTCGACGTAGGTGCCGCCGGTTTCTTCCAGCACGCGCTTGCCACCGGCCACCAGCTTGGCGCCGTCGTCATGGCCGGCCTGGATGTAGGACAGCACGTTGTTCATCTGGGTGGTATCCACCAGGGCACCGACGTTGGTTGCCGGGTCCAGCGGGTTGCCCGGTTTCCAGGCCTTGATCGCCTCGACCACCATGGGCACGAACTTGTCCTTGATGGAGCGCTCCACCAGCAGGCGCGAACCGGCGGTGCAGACTTCGCCCTGGTTGAAGGCGATGGCACCAGCCGCGGCTTCGGCGGCGGCCTGCAGGTCAGGGGCGTCGGCGAAGACGATGTTCGGGCTCTTGCCGCCGGCTTCCAGCCAGACGCGCTTCATGTTGGATTCGCCGGCGTAGATCATCAGTTGCTTGGCGATCTTGGTGGAGCCGGTGAACACCAGGGTGTCGACGTCCATGTGCAGGGCCAGGGCCTTGCCCACGGTGTGGCCGAAGCCCGGCAGTACGTTCAGCACACCCGCCGGGATACCGGCTTCGATGGCCAGCTGGCCCAGGCGAATAGCGGTCAGCGGCGACTTCTCGGAGGGTTTCAGCACCAGCGAGTTGCCGGTGGACAGTGCCGGGCCGAGCTTCCAGCAGGTCATCAGCAGCGGGAAGTTCCACGGCACGATGGCAGCGACAACGCCTACCGGCTCACGGGTCACCAGGCCCAGTTCGTTGTGCGGGGTGGCCGCCACTTCGTCGTAGATCTTGTCGATGGCCTCGCCGCTCCAACGGATGGCGCGGGATGCGGACGGGACGTCGACGCTCAGGGAGTCACTGATCGGCTTGCCCATATCCAGGGTTTCCAGCAGGGCCAGCTCTTCGGCGTGGGCGTCGATCAGGTCGGCGAAACGAATCATCACTTCTTTGCGCTTGACCGGCGCCAGGCGCGACCACACACCGGACTCGAACACGGCGCGGGCATCCTTCACTGCCAACTCGGCGTCGGCCAGATCGCAGCTGGCGACCTTGCCCAGCAGACGACCATCGACCGGGCTGATGCAATCGAAGGTCTCGCCGGAAACGGCGTTGGTGTATTCGCCATGGATGAAGGCGCGGGTCTCGATCTGCACGGACTTGGCGCGTTGTTCCCAGTCTGCACGGGTCAGGGTGGTCATCGGAGCTTTCCTCTTATTAGAAGAGTGCCGCCAGCTCAGGCATGCACTGTCAAAAATTCTGCAAGGCCAACCTACATCTGGCCATCCTCGCAACCCTAAACCAGAGAGACTAGCCTTTTCAATATATTTTACAGTTGGCGGCCAAACGCCCTTGTCATGTTCGTTATATTAAACATAGACTCCGCCAAAATCATTACAACACCTCACCTCGCCTTCCCTGGTGGTCACAATGACAAACGCCTTCGCACCTCAACCGGGCAGAATATCCAACAGCCTGGACGACTTCTGGATGCCTTTCACCGCCAACCGCCAGTTCAAGGCCAAACCGCGCCTGCTGGAAAGTGCCGAAGGGATGTACTTCACCAGCACCGATGGCCACCAGGTCCTCGATGGCACCGCCGGGCTCTGGTGCTGCAACGCCGGCCACGGTCGCCGCGAGATCACCGAGGCGGTGAGCAAGCAGATCGCCAAGCTGGATTTCGCACCGACCTTCCAGATGGGGCATCCCCTGCCCTTCGAGCTGGCTGAACGCCTGGCCGATATCGCCCCCAAAGGTCTCAGCAAGGTGTTCTTCACCAACTCCGGTTCGGAGTCGGCGGATACGGCGCTGAAGATCGCCCTCGCCTACCAGCGCGCCATCGGCCAGGGCACCCGCACCCGCCTGATCGGCCGCGAGCTGGGTTACCACGGGGTAGGGTTCGGCGGCATTTCGGTAGGTGGTATGGTCAACAACCGCAAGGCCTTCCCTGCCCTGCTGCCTAACGTCGATCACCTGCCACACACCCTGGACATCCAGCGCAATGCCTTCAGCCGTGGCCTGCCGGAGTTCGGCATCGAGAAGGCCGACGAGCTGGAGCGCCTGGTGACCCTGCATGGCGCCGAGAACATAGCCGCCGTGATCGTCGAACCCATGTCCGGCTCGGCTGGCGTGATCCTGCCTCCGGTGGGCTACCTGCAGCGCCTGCGCGACATCACCCGCAAGCACGGCATCCTATTGATCTTCGACGAAGTCATCACCGGCTTCGGCCGCGTCGGCCAAGCCTTCGCCGCCCAGCGCTGGGGCGTCACCCCGGACATCATCACTTGCGCCAAAGGCCTGACCAACGGCGCCATTCCCATGGGCGCAGTGTTCGTCGCCGAGGAGATTTACCAGGCCTTCATGCACGGCCCGGAAAGTGCCATCGAGTTCTTCCACGGCTATACCTACTCCGGCCACCCGGTGGCTTGCGCCGCCGCCCTGGCAACCCTGGACATCTACCAGGGCGAGCGCCTGTTCGAGCGCGCCGTTGAACTGGAAGGCTACTGGCAGGACGCACTGCTCAGCCTGCGTGACCTGCCCAACGTGATCGACATTCGCGCAGTCGGCCTGGTCGGCGGCGTCCAGCTCGCCCCGAGCGCCGAAGGCGTCGGCAAGCGCGGCTTCCAGGTGTTCGAGCAGTGCTTCCACGACGACCTGATGGTCCGCGTCACCGGCGACACCATCGCCATGTCGCCACCGCTGATCGTGGAAAAGGAACAGATCGACATTCTCGTCGGCAAGCTCGCCGACTCCATCCGCAAGGCCGTCTGAACAAGGACCGCACAATGAACATCCAGCAGATCGTCGACTTCGCCCAGGCCACCACCGCACCGGAGCACTACCGTCCGGCCCCCGAGAAGATCCTCAAGGGCGATCCCGAGCAGAGCGTGCGCAACCACTACGGCAGTCCGTGCGGCCAGTTCAATGTGGGTATCTGGGAAGGCGCCGTGGGTCACTGGACCGTGAGCTACAGCGAGCACGAGTACTGCGAGATTCTTCAGGGCGTGTCGGTCATCCGTGATGCGGACGGCAACGCCAAGACCGTACGCGCCGGCGATCGCTTCGTCATCCCGGCCGGCTTCTCCGGCACCTGGGAAGTGCTCGAGCCTTGCCGCAAGGTCTACGTGATTTTCGAGCAGGCTGCCGGCTAAGCCTGCCCTGTCCAATGCTTGTCACCCTTCAGCCCGCCATTGGCGGGCTTTTTTATGGGCAAAAGCCAAGGATTGTTTTTTCTGTGGGGGCGATTTCAATCGCTGAGCAGGCCGCAGGCCTGCCCTCTGCCCCTCACTGGGTCGGCTTCGCCGCCCTTAGCGAATGAATTCGCCCCCACAAGCCAGGTCTGTAGCCCGAAGCCAATCCGCCGGCAGCAAATCACAGGCATGAAAAAGCCCGCACTAGGCGGGCTTTCTCGACAAGGGCCGGATCAATTACTTGATCTTGGCTTCCTTGTACATCACATGCTTACGCACGACCGGATCGAATTTCTTGATTTCGATCTTGTCGGGAGTGGTGCGCTTGTTCTTGTCGGTGGTGTAGAAGTGGCCGGTACCGGCACTGGACACCAAACGGATCAGTTCACGCATGATTAGCTCCTTAAACCTTTTCGCCGCGAGCGCGCAGTTCAGACAGAACTACGTCGATGCCGCGCTTGTCGATGACACGCATACCCTTGGCGGAAACGCGCAGACGTACAAAGCGCTTCTCGGACTCGACCCAGAAGCGATGGTGCTGCAGGTTCGGCAGGAAACGACGACGGGTTTTGTTGTTTGCGTGGGAAATGTTGTTCCCAGTAGCCGGACCCTTACCGGTTACTTGACAGACTCTCGACATGACTCAGCCCTCTAAACCACATGCCCAACCCGGCATGGGTTGGCCGCTTGAACTCTCACATTTTTGGGCGCTTGAACGCCCGTCTCGTCGGGGTCTTACCGGCCGCATTGTGACTGCGAAAGACCGGGCCCCCAGAAAAGAGCGCTGCTTTATATCAGAAAGGCCCTAGTGCAGCAAGGGCCGTAGCGTTTTACCCACAGGCCCCGAGAAGCCGCAATCATACCCGCGCCGCTGCACCAAGGGGGCTCTGGCGAGGCAACCGCTCGTCGCCCGCGCGCATTGTCCGCCGCCCTTGCTTGGTCTAGGGTAAGGCCTTTGGCCCGCCGCGGGCCCGCCCTCTCATGCAAAGGAGCTTGCCATGCGTTTCGCTGCCCTCCCGCTGCTGTTCGCCCCGCTGTTTGCCCAGGCCGCCACATTGAGCGTCTGCACCGAGGCCAGCCCAGAGGGGTTCGACGTGGTGCAGTACAACTCCCTGACCACCACCAATGCCTCCGCCGATGTGCTGATGAACCGCCTGGTGGAATTCGACGCACAAGACAGCAAGCTGGTATCGGGGCTGGCCGAACGCTGGGACGTCTCCGCGGACGGGTTGACCTACACCTTCCAGCTGCGCCAGGGCGTGGCCTTCCACTCGACCGACTACTTCAAGCCAAGCCGCGCGCTGGCTGCTGACGACGTGGTGTTCAGCTTCCAGCGCATGCTCGACCCGGCCAACCCCTGGCACAAGGTCGCGCAAAGCGGGTTCCCCCATGCCCAGTCCATGCAGCTGCCGGGCCTCATAAAGAGCATCGACAAGCTGGACGACCGGCAGGTGCGCTTTACCCTCAACAAGCCGGACTCCACCTTCCTCGCCACCCTGAGCATGGGCTTCGCCTCTATCTATTCGGCCGAATATGCCGACCAGTTGATGAAGGCGGGCACGCCCGAAAAGCTCAATGCCCAACCCATCGGCACCGGCCCCTTCATCTTCCGCCGCTTCCAGAAGGACGCCGCTGTTCGCTACGCCGCCAACCCCGACTACTTCGGCGGCAAACCGGGCGTCGATGGCCTGATCTTCGCCATCACCCCCGACGCCAATGTGCGCCTGCAGAAGCTGCGTCGCGGCGAATGCCAGGTCGCCCTGTCGCCCAAGCCCCTGGACGTGCAGTCGGCAGCCAGCGACAAGAGCATCAAGGTGATCCAGACCCCCGCCTTCATGACTGCCTTCGTCGGCATCAACAGCCAGCATCCGCCGCTGGACAAGCCTGAAGTCCGCCAGGCGATCAACCTCGCCTTCGACAAGCCGAGCTACATCAAGGCCGTATTCGAAGGCAGCGCCACCGCGGCCGATGGCCCCTACCCGCCGAACACCTGGAGCTACGCCAAGGACCTGCCGGCTTACCCGCACGACCTGCAGAAAGCCAAGACCCTGCTGGCCCAGGCGGGCCTGAAGGACGGATTCAAGACCACCATCTGGACCCGCCCCTCCGGCAGCCTGCTCAACCCAAACCCGAGCCTGGGCGCCCAACTGCTCCAGGCCGACCTGGCCAAGGTGGGCATTCAGGCCGAGATCCGCGTGATCGAATGGGGCGAGCTGATCCGTCGCGCCAAGGCCGGCGAGCACGACCTGCTGTTCATGGGCTGGGCCGGCGACAACGGCGACCCGGACAACTTCCTCACCCCGCAGTTTTCCTGCGCCTCGGTGCAATCCGGGCTCAACTTCGCACGCTACTGCGACGCCGGGCTCGACAAGCTGATCGCCGACGGCAAGAGCCACACCGACCCGGCCGAGCGCACCAGCCTTTATACAAAGGCACAGCAGATCATCCGCGAGCAGGCACTCTGGCTACCCCTGGCCCATCCCACGGCCTTCGCCCTGACCCGTTCGAACGTCGAGGGTTATCAGGTCAGCCCCTTCGGCCGGCAGGATTTCTCGAAGGTGAAGCTGGACTAGACCCAGCCCCGCTCGGCCATCGACAGCGGCTCACCATCCCCCACGATGAAGTGGTCGAGCACACGCACGTCGATCAGCGCCAGCGCCTCCTTGAGACGCCGGGTCAGCTGACGATCGGCTTCGCTGGGCTCGGCGACCCCGGACGGATGGTTGTGGCTGAGGATCAGCGCTGCCGCGTTGTGCGCCAGCGCGCGCTTGACCACCTGACGGGGATAGACGCTGGCGCCATCGATGGTGCCGTGGAACAGGACTTCGAAGGCCAGCACCCGGTGCTTGGCGTCGAGGAACAGGCACGCGAACTGCTCGTGATGGGAATGGCGCAACTGAGCCTTGAGGAAATCGCGCACCGCCTGGGGACTTTCCAGCGCCGAGTCGCGACGCAGCCCTTCGGCCAGGTGGCGACGGGACATCTCCAACACCGCCTGCAACTGGGCGAACTTGGCCGGCCCCAGACCGAGGTGCTGGCTGAACTCCTGCAGTTCGGCCTCCAGCAAGGCACGTAGGCTGCCGAAGTCGTTCAGCAGGTGGCGCGCCAGATCGACGGCACTGCGGCCAGCCACCCCGGTTCGCAGGAAAATGGCGAGGAGCTCGGCGTCGCTCAGGGCCGCCGCACCCAGTTCAAGAAGCTTCTCCCGCGGACGCTCCGCCGCGGGCCAATTGCGGATGCTCATGACACCTCCATGGTTGAGCCGCGCCGCTGTTCCAGTGCGGGCGCTGTGCTATCTTAACCCACCTTTTTTGCGCGACGATCGGCCTGGGGAGGCGCCTTCGCCGCAGCACATCTTCAACCTCATAAAGGCAGGCCTATGCAGCGGCTCTATCGGAAACGCATCCTTCTGGGCGTGGGCGGCGGCATTGCCGCCTACAAGAGCGCTGAACTGGTTCGCCGACTGCGCGACCAGGGCGCCGAGGTCCGCGTGGTAATGACCCAGGGTGGCCGCGAGTTCATCACCCCGCTGACCCTCCAGGCCCTCTCCGGGCATCCCGTTCACCTCGAACTGCTCGACTCCGCCGCCGAAGCGGCAATGGGGCATATCGAGCTGGCTCGCTGGGCCGACCTGGTGCTGATCGCGCCGGCTACGGCCGACCTGATGGCACGCCTGGCGCAAGGCGTCGCGGATGACCTGCTGACCACCCTGGTGCTCGCCACCGATGCCCCGGTTGCCCTCGCTCCCGCGATGAACCAGGCCATGTGGCGCGATCCGGCTACCCAGGCCAATCTGGAAATCCTCGCCAAACGCGGACTGCGCCTGTTCGGCCCGGCTGCCGGCAGCCAGGCCTGTGGCGACATCGGCCTGGGCCGCATGCTCGAAGCCGAGGAATTGGCCCAATGTGCTGCCGATTGCTTCGAACACCGGGCACTGACCGGACGCCACGTGCTGATCACCGCCGGCCCGACCCAGGAAAACATCGACCCGGTGCGCTACATCACCAACCACAGCTCTGGAAAGATGGGCTTCGCCCTGGCCGAGGCCGCCGTTGAAGCCGGCGCCAAGGTGACCCTGATCACCGGCCCGGTACATCTGCCTACGCCGGATCGGGTCAACCGCATCGACGTCGTCAGCGCCCGCGACATGCTCGCCGCCTGTGAAGCGGCCATGCCCTGCGACCTGTTGATCGCCGCCGCCGCTGTGGCTGATTACCGCCCGGAAGTGGTTGCACAGCACAAAATGAAGAAAGACCCGACCAGTGGCGAGGGCCTGCTACTGCAGCTGGTACGCAACCCCGATATCCTCGCGACGCTCGCCGGCCGCGCCGACCGCCCCTTCAGCGTGGGCTTCGCCGCCGAGACCGAGAACCTGCTCGAGTACGCTTCGCGCAAGCTCAAGGACAAGAACCTCGACCTCATCGTCGCCAATGACGTGGCCAACCCGAGCATTGGCTTCAACAGCGAGGAGAACGCCATCACCGTCATCGACCGTGACCTGGCCCAATCCAGCTTCGCCCAGACCAGCAAGGGCAAGATCGCCCGCCAGCTGATCGCCTTCATCGCCGACCGCCTCAACCAGGCCTGAGACTCCATGCACTCACTGCAAGCCAAGATCCTCGATTCCCGTCTCGGCAGCGAATTCCCGCTGCCGCAATACGCCACCCCAGGCTCCGCCGGCCTCGACCTGCGTGCCATGCTCAAGGAAGAAGTCGTCCTCGAGCCGGGCCAGACCATCCTGATTCCCACCGGCCTGTCGATCCACATCGCCGACCCGGGCCTGGCCGCACTGGTCCTGCCGCGCTCCGGCCTTGGCCACAAGCACGGCGTAGTCCTCGGGAACCTCGTGGGCCTGATCGACTCCGACTACCAGGGCGAGCTGATGGTGTCCTGCTGGAACCGCGGCCAGACCGCCTTCCGCATCGCCATTGGCGAACGCATCGCCCAGCTGGTACTGGTGCCCGTGGTCCAGGCGCACTTCGAACTGGTCGACGAGTTCCACGAAAGCGAACGCGGTGCCGGCGGGTTCGGTCACACCGGCAGCCACTGACAGAACCACACCAGGACGAACCGCCCAGGAGACGTTCAGTGAAACTCTTCAAGCGCAGCAGCAAGGACGCCGCCCCCAATGGAGCGGCCATCCGGCCGGCCGACTCCCGGGCCGTTCGCAAGAGCTCTGACGACCTGCTCCCCGGTGCGCTCGCCGCCCTCACGGGTATCGCCGCAGCCGGAGCACTGCTCTGGTTCGGTGTCCTCGGCCCTGCCGAGCAGGCCCGGATCGACCAGCTCGGCCAGGCCTGGGGCGGTAGTCAGGCCGCTACCCTGCGCCAGGCCATCGCCCAACTGCAGGCCGATACCAGTGCCGCCGCCCATGACCCCAGCCTGATCACCGCCCTCACCGGTGGCGACGCTGGCCAGTTGCTGGCGGCCGAACGCGGACTGGGCTATCGCGACGGCGTGGTCGATGCCCACCTCAACCTGCCCGGGCAGGCCCAGCAGAACAGCCAGCGTGCCGCGCCGATGAACTTCGCTGCGCTCGACATGCTGCGGCGCCTGGAAAATGGCCAGCAACCCAGCCCGGAAGCCTACAAGGTGGGGGAGCGCTGGCTGGTCTACAGCGCCGCGCCGCTGCGCCTGAATGAACAAAGCGTCTCCCAGGGCACCCTGCTGCTGGTGTTCGACCTGGACCGACTGCTGCGCAGCCTGCCGACAGTATCGGCGGATATCGGCCAGTTGCAGCTGACCCAGCAATTCAGCAATTCCCCGGCCCAGGTCCTCGCCCAACGCGGCCAGCCCGGCGGCGCCGCGCCCATCGCCCTGGACAGCGGCAATCCGAACTGGAAGCTCAGCTTCACGCCCGGCCAGACCCTGACCCAGACCAGCTTCTCGCCCCTGCTGCTGGCCCTGGCCGCCCTGCTCGCCCTCGGCGGCGCTGTGTTCGGCCTGAAACTCAGCCAGGGCGCCCTGCAGCGCAAGCTGCGCGATGACGCCCAGCAGCTCAATCAGCTATTGCAAGAACTCTCGAACGGCAAGAGCGTCAAAGCCTTCAGTCTGCGCCTGCCGGCGCTGGACAGCCTGGCCCAAGCGCTAGCCCGCCAACCCAGGCGCAAACCCGAGCCGGCGCCGGACAATGGCCTGGTCCAGGCGCCCGCCGGCAACCACGTTGCCCCGGCATCCGCCCGACCGACCGAATCGGCCGACCCGCTTTTCCAAGATACCGACATTCTCGATATCGACATCCTCGACGAAGACCAGGACCTCCTGGGATTGGAGCAAGCCCCCGCCATGACCAGCATCGAACAGATCGCTCCCCCCCTGCCCGCCAGCATTTTCCGCGCCTATGACATCCGCGGCGTGGTCGGCGATACCCTCACCACAGAAACCGCCTACTGGGTAGGTCGCGCCATCGGCTCCGAGAGCCTGGCTCGCGGCGAACCCTGCGTTTCGGTCGGCCGCGACGGTCGCCTGTCCGGCCCCGAGCTGGTCCAGGCGCTGATCCAGGGCCTGATGGATTGCGGCTGCCAGGTCACCGACGTCGGCATGGTGCCGACTCCGGCGCTCTACTACGCCGCCAACGTCCTGGCTGGTAAGTCCGGCGTGATGCTCACCGGCAGCCACAACCCGCCGGACTACAACGGCTTCAAGATCATGGTCGCCGGCGAAACCCTGGCCAACGAACAGATCACCGCCCTGCACACCCGCATCCAGAACAACGACCTGGCCAGCGGCGTCGGCAGCATTGAAGCGGTCGACGTGCTGGACCGCTACTTCCGCGAAATCCGCGACGACATCGCCCTGGCCAAGCCCATGAAAGTGGTGGTGGACTGCGGCAACGGCGTCGCCGGCGTGATCGCCCCGCAGCTGATCGAAGCCCTGGGCTGCACCGTGATCCCGCTGTTCTGCGACGTCGACGGCACCTTCCCGAACCACCATCCGGACCCGGGCAAGCCGGAGAACCTGGAAGACCTGATCGCCAAGGTGAAAGAAGAGAAGGCCGACCTGGGCCTGGCCTTCGACGGCGACGGCGACCGTGTCGGCGTGGTGACCAACGAAGGCACCATCATCTACCCGGACCGCCTGCTGATGCTGTTCGCCAAAGACGTGGTATCGCGCAACCCGGGCGCCGACATCATCTTCGACGTCAAGTGCACCCGCCGCCTCACCTCCCTCATCAGCGGCTACGGCGGCCGTCCGGTGATGTGGAAAACCGGCCACTCGCTGATCAAGAAAAAGATGAAGGAAACCGGCGCCCTGCTGGCTGGCGAAATGAGCGGCCACATCTTCTTCAAGGAGCGCTGGTACGGCTTCGACGACGGCATCTACAGCGCTGCGCGCCTGCTGGAAATCCTCAGCCAGGACAAGCGTGATGCCGAACATGTGTTCTCGGCCTTCCCCAAAGACGTCTCCACTCCGGAAATCAACATCACCGTCACCGACGAGAGCAAGTTCCACCTGATCGAGCGCCTGCAGCGCGAGGCCAATTGGGGCGAAGCCAACCTCACCACCCTCGATGGCGTGCGTGTCGATTATCCGAAGGGCTGGGGCCTGTGCCGCGCCTCCAACACGACTCCCGTGCTGGTGCTGCGCTTCGAGGCCGACACCGAGGAAGAGCTGGAGCGCATCAAGCAGGTGTTCCGCAGCCAGCTCACCCTCATCGCCCCTGAACTCAACCTGCCGTTCTGATCCGTTTCACTGGAGCCCAGCATGACCCTCAGCCTTGACGCTGCTTCCCACGTCGCCCAGGTCCTGTCCGAAGCGCTGCCCTATATCCGCCGCTTCGTCGGCAAGACCCTGGTGGTCAAGTACGGCGGCAACGCCATGGAAAGCGACGAGCTGAAGGCCAGCTTCGCCCGCGACGTAGTGCTGATGAAGGCAGTCGGCATCAACCCCGTGGTGGTGCACGGCGGCGGCCCGCAGATCGGTGACCTGCTCAAGCGCCTGTCCATCGAAAGCCACTTCGTCGACGGCATGCGCGTGACCGACGCGCAGACCATGGATGTGGTGGAAATGGTCCTCGGCGGCCAGGTGAACAAGGACATCGTCAACCTGATCAACCGCCACGGCGGCAGCGCCATCGGCCTGACCGGCAAGGACGCTGAGCTGATTCGCGCGAAGAAGCTCACCGTCACCCGCCAGACCCCGGAGATGACCCAGCCGGAAATCATCGACATCGGCCACGTGGGCGAGGTCGCCAGCGTCAATACCGACCTGCTGAACATGCTGGTGAAGGGCGACTTCATTCCGGTGATCGCCCCGATCGGTGTCGGCGCCAACGGCGAGTCGTACAACATCAACGCCGACCTGGTAGCCGGCAAGGTGGCCGAAGCGCTGAAGGCCGAGAAGCTGATGCTGCTGACCAACATCGCCGGCCTGATGGACAAGCAGGGCCAGGTGCTCACCGGCCTGTCCACCGAGCAGGTCAACGACCTGATCGCCGATGGCACCATCTACGGCGGCATGCTGCCGAAGATCCGCTGCGCCCTGGATGCGGTGCAGGGCGGCGTGAATGCCGCGCACATCATTGATGGCCGCGTGCCCCATGCGGTGCTGCTGGAGATCTTCACCGACAGCGGTGTCGGCACCCTGATCACCAACCGCAAGCGTCACTGAGCGGAGCGAAACCCAGACAGGCCGGAGTGATCCGGCCTGTTCTTTTTCAAGGAGCAGAAATGGCCAAGCTGTCCCGTGATGACTTCAGCTTCTTCCACCCCCTGCGCGTGCGCTGGGCCGAAGTCGACCCGCAAGGCATCGTCTTCAATGGCAACTACCTGACCTACGCCGACGTCACCATCACCGAGTATTTCCGGAATCTGGAGGTGGCTTACCCCGCCGACCTGCTGAAGGACGGGGGCGACTTCTTCGCGGTGAAGACGTTGCTCGAATACCTGGCGCCAGCGCGCTTCGACGACCTGCTGGATATCGGCGTGCGGGTCAGCCGCCTGGGTGGCGCGAGCATGGCCTTCGAGCTGGGTATCTGGCGTGGAGTCGACCAGCTCACCTCAGGCGAGGTGGTTTACGTGCATGCCGACGCCGACAATCGCAAGAGCCTGCGGTTGCCGGACTGGCTGAGGGAAAGGGTGCGGGGTTTCGAGCGAATCGCACCGGCCGACTGAGGCGCGTCAGCGAATCCCGCCGAGCAGTTCGGCCAGGCGTGCACGATCGGCAGCGAATGCGGCCTTGGCGGCTTCGCGGCTCTTCTCGTAGCGGGCGATATCCGTATCAAGGCCTTTCTGCTGGTCGCGCAGGTTGTTGATCTGCTCCACCAGGTGGGCCGGCACTTCACGTCCGGCCCGCTCGCTTTCCGCAGCCTGGCTCTGCAGGTTGGCCTGCTGGGTGCGCAGCGACTGCTGGTTGCCACGGGCAACGCCAATCATCCCATCCAGCTCGGCGAGCTTGCGTCCCAGGGCGCGGTCGACGTCCTCGACGCTGGTATAGAGACGCAGCAACTGGGCATCGGAACTGGCGCGGGCCTTGGCGTCGAGCTGACGCTGCATTTCCTCACGGCTCGGCGCGGGCGGGATCACGCGAATGACCCGCCCCTGCTCGTTGAGCACTTCATAGCCCTTGCCGATGTATTCCGGCGGAACGCCCTGACGATCCAGGACGGTCACGCCCTTGTCATCGACGTAGCGATACAGCTCGGCCGCGCCGACCAGCGCCGGCAGCAGCAGAACCAGCGCCAGGCTGTAGCGGAATGCAGGCGACTTCAGCATGAGGACTCCCAGTCCCGAATGGTCAGATACCGAAGTTGGCGCGATAGGTTTCCACGGCTGGCAGGTGCTTCTTCAGCTCCGCGTCACCGGCCAGGTACTCCAGTACTTGCTCCAGGGATACGATGCTGATGACCGGCATGCCGAAGTCGCGCTCTACTTCCTGTATAGCCGAGAGTTCGCCCTGACCGCGTTCCTGGCGATTCAATGCGATCAGCACACCGGCTGCCTGGGCGTCCTGGGCCTGGATGATTTGCATCACTTCGCGGATCGCGGTGCCGGCGGTGATCACGTCATCGATGATCAGCACGCGACCGGAAAGGGGGGCGCCGACCAGGGTGCCGCCTTCGCCATGATCCTTCGCTTCCTTGCGATTGAAACACCACGGGGTGTCGATCTGATGATGTTCGGCCAGGGCCACGGCAGTAGCCGCAGCCAGCGGAATGCCCTTGTAGGCCGGACCGAACAGCACATCGAAAGGAATGCCGCTGTCGACCACCGCAGCCGCATAGAATCGGCCGAGCTGGGCAAGGGCCAGGCCGCTGTTGAACAGGCCGGCGTTGAAGAAGTAGGGGCTGGTACGACCAGATTTGAGAGTGAACTCACCGAAACGCAGAACTCCGCGCTCGATGGCAAAGCGAATGAAATCGCGCTGATACGCCTGCATGAAAAGCCTCGGACGGCACGGATTTAGCTAAATAGAAAGAGCTCGGGTATCATACACGCACGTGTTTTTGGGGGCCATTTATGCGGATCATCAGTGTGAACGTGAATGGTATTCAAGCGGCAGCCGAGCGAGGTCTCCTCAGCTGGCTGCAAGCTCAGAATGCCGACGTGATCTGCCTGCAAGACACCCGTGCCTCCGCCTTCGACCTGGACGACCCTGCCTTCCAACTGGATGGTTATTTCCTCTATGCCGGCGATGCCGAAGTGCCAGCCCAAGGTGGCGTGGCGCTCTATTCGCGGTTGCAACCCAAGGCGGTTATCTGGGGACTCGGTTTCGAGTCCTGCGATCGGTACGGACGCTACCTGCAGGCAGATTTCGACAAAGTGAGCATCGCCACCCTGCTGCTGCCATCCGGGCAAGGCGGGGACGAGAACCTGAACCATAAGTTCAAGTTCATGGACGACCTCACTCATTACCTCAACAAGCAGCGCCGCAAGCGTCGCGAATACATCTACTGCGGCTCGCTGTACGTCGCCCACCAGAAGCTGGATGTGAAGAACTGGCGCGATTGCCAGCAGATCCCCGGTTTCCTGGCGCCCGAGCGTGCGTGGATGGACGAGGTGTTCGGCAACATGGGCTACGTCGATGCCCTGCGCGAAGTCAGCCGCGAAGGCGACCAGTTCAGCTGGTGGCCGGACAGCGAGCAAGCCGAGATGCTCAACCTTGGCTGGCGCTTCGACTATCAGGTGCTGACCCCGGGGCTGCGCCGCTTCGTGAAGGGCGCCAAGCTGCCGCGCCAGCCGCGCTTCTCGCAGCATGCGCCGCTGATCGTTGATTACGACTGGCTGCTGAGCGTGTGATCCATGTCTAGTCCTGAAATAGGTTTACACCTATCAGGCTAACCTCCAGACCTCA
>NZ_BDMA01000064.1:0-43679 GCF_002003485.1 Metapseudomonas resinovorans | reverse complement strand
GCGCATGGCCTACGGCTATCGGGACAGCGACTTCTTTTTCATGAAAATCAAAGCCGCCTTCCCCGGTAATCCGTGAAGAACCAAAAAAAAGCCCGGCTACGGGGGCCGGGCTTGAGAAAGTCTCCTCACAGGGAGGAGAACGCTGTAGCAGTCGTCGATCAGGCAGCGGTCTGCGGAGCGGCTGGAGCTTCGGACTTGCCGCCGGAAGCCAGCTCGCGCTGCAGGGTGTTTTCGTCCAGCTGTTTGCACCACTTGGCGACCACGATGGTGGCAACGCCGTTGCCGATCAGGTTGGTCAGGGCGCGGGCTTCGGACATGAAGCGGTCGATGCCGAGGATCAGCGCCAGGCCGGCAACCGGCAGGTGGCCAACGGCGGACAGGGTGGCGGCCAGCACGATGAAGCCGGAACCGGTGACACCGGCGGCGCCCTTGGAGGCGATCAGCAGCACGGCCAGCAGGGTCAGCTGGTGGGTGAGGTCCATGGGGGTGTCAGTGGCCTGGGCAATGAACACCGCCGCCATGGTCAGGTAGATGGAGGTGCCGTCCAGGTTGAAGGAGTAGCCAGTGGGGATCACCAGACCCACCACGGACTTATTGGCACCCAGCTTTTCCATCTTGTTCAGCATGCGCGGCAGGGCCGACTCGGACGACGAGGTGCCGAGCACGATCAGCAGTTCTTCGCGGATGTACTTGATGAAGCGCAGGATGCTGAAGCCGTGGGCACGGGCGATACCACCCAGGACCACCAGGATGAAGAACACGCAGGTGATGTAGAAGCACAGCATCAGTTGGCCGAGCTGCACCAGCGAACCCACGCCGTACTGGCCGATGGTGAAGGCCATGGCGCCGAAGGCACCGATGGGAGCGACCTTCATGATCATGTTGATGATGCCGAACATGACCTGGGCGATGCGGTCGATGAACTCCAGCACCGGCTTGCCGTAGTCACCCATGCGTTGCAGGGCGAAGGCGAAGATCACGGAGAAGAACAGCACCTGCAGGATGTCACCCGAGGCGAAGGCGCCGACGATGGTGCTGGGGATCACGTTGAGCAGGAAGGCAATGGTGCTCTGTTGTTCGCCAGCGGCGGCGAAGGCAGCAATGCCCTTGGTGTCCAGGGTGGACGGATCGACATGCATGCCGACGCCAGGCTGGACGATGTTGACCACTACCAGGCCGATGAGCAGGGCAACAGTAGAAACGATTTCGAAATACAGCAGCGCGTAGCCGCCGGTCTTACCCACTGCCTTCATGTCCTGCATGCCGGCGATGCCGCTGACCACTGTGCAGAAGATGATGGGCGCGATGGCCATCTTGATCAGTTTGACGAAGCCGTCACCCAGGGGTTTGAGCGCAACGCCCGTCTCTGGATAGAAGTGCCCCAGCAGGATGCCGATGGCGATGGCGACGATGACCTGGACGTACAGGCTCTTGTAGAACGGTTGGCGGGACATGGCAGTGTTCCTTTCAAGTGATCCCGACCTGTTCCGTAAGGCCTGGCGTCACTGTGATCGACGGATCTCCCTGTCTGGGAGACTTTTGTTGTTGTGCGGTCCAGTCGAATGGACGGCACTGTCTCCATAGCAGCCACTGTGCCAAGTCTTATAATTTATAAAAATTCTTATATTTCAATCACTTACTAATACATCAAGCTTGAATCGATGTGCTGATCGGGCGGATTTCCGCCAGAGCCCCAGGGGGATTTCCGCCACTCGCACCCTTGTGGCCGCCTCCAGCCGCGCCCTAAGATCGGCCTCCCCGACCACGGATCAGCCTCATGCGCGAGCGCACCATCGCCAGCCATTTCGTCCGGGCCGCCCTGGGCGGTGCCCTGCGCCACGGCGTGGACTGCACCTCCTTGCTGCGTGCCGCCGGTATCCAGCCCGCCGTGCTGGACGAACCACGGGCACGGGTGGCGCCCGAGCAGTTCGCGCGGCTGATGCAGGTGCTCTGGGAAGCGCTCGACGACGAGTACATGGGCTTTGGCCGGCAACCCAGCAAACGCGGCACCTTCGCCATGATGTGCCACGCCATCATCCATTGCCGCAGTCTGGAAAAGGCCCTGGTCAGGGGCACGCTTTTTTATGGTCTATTCCCCGATTCGCCGCGAATCCAGCTGGAACGGGAAGGCGACTTCGCCGTCCTGACGGTGGATGACACATTGCTCCGCGACCCGGACCACTTCCTGGTGGAAAGCCTGCTGGTTATCTGGCATCGGCTCGGCAGCTGGCTGATCGGCCAGCGCATCCGGCTGGAGGAAGCCACCTTCAGCTACGCCAAGCCAGCCCACGCCGCCGAATACGAACTGCTCTTCCCCACCAGCCGCCACTTCGAGGCGCCACGCATCAGCCTGCGCTTCCATTCGCGCTACCTGGCCATGCCCCTGCTGCAGGACGAACGCACCCTCAAGCACTTCCTTGAACATTCCCCGGCCGATCTGCTCGCTCGCCCCGACGGCGGCGACAGCCTCACCAGCCAGATCCGCCGCCTGCTCGGCCGCGACTGCCGCACCTGGCCAGACCTGGAAGCAGTCGCCCAGCACCTGCACATCAGTCCGCAGACCCTGCGCCGACATCTGCGGGAAGAAGGTTCGAGTTTCCAGGAACTGAAGGACCATCTGCGCCGCGACCTGGCCATCTACCACCTCGGCCGGGATGAACTCTCGATCCAGGACATCGCCGAGCAGCTGGGCTTTTCCGAACCCTCGGCATTCCACCGGGCGTTCAAGAAGTGGACCGGGCTTACGCCTGGGGTTTATCGGGCGCAGGAGGCTTGAGCCGCGCTGGGATGTAGGGGCGAATTCATTCGCCAAGCAGAACGCAGTTCTGCCGTAGGTTGGTGCCGAGGAACGAGGCCCAACACTTCGGGCCCTCACCCCCTCCCCTCTCCCAGAGGGCGAGGGGAGAAAAGCAGATCAAATCAACGGAAACCGAATCCTGAACTCCGCTCCACCCAGCGACGACTCTTCGAGGAACAGCTCGCCGTCGTAGCTCTCGATGATGTCCTTGACCACCGCCGTACCGATGCCCTGCCCCGGATGCTGCGCATCCAGGCGTTCGCCGCGCTTGAGGATTCGATCACGCTGGCCCTCCGGTACGCCGGGGCCGTCGTCTTCCACCTTGAGCTCGCAATGACCGTCGCGCACGTGGGCGCTGACCCGGATCTCCCCCAGGCACAGGCGGAAGGCGTTCTCCAGCAGGTTGCCGAGCATCTCCAACAAGGCGCCCTGCTCCATGGGGATCATCAGGTCCTTGTCGAAATCCCGTTCGACCCGCACGCGCTTCTCCCGATAGACCTTGTCCAGCGCGTCGCAGAGGGTGTCCAGCAAGGGCGCCAGGTGCACCCGGTGACGTACCAGGCCGCTCTTGCGCAATGACGCTCGTTGCAGTTGATAGCTGATCTGCTGGCTCATGCGCTCGATCTGGCTCTGCAGCACCCGCGCCTGCTGGCGGTCATCGGGTTTGGCGGCGATGTTCTCGCTGACGCCCTGCAGCACGGAGAGCGGCGTCTTCAAGCTGTGGGCAAGGTCGTCCAGTGAGTTGCGATAGCGCTCGCGCTGGCGGCGTTCGCTGTCCAGCAGGCGGTTGAGTGATTTGGTCAGGCGCAGCAGCTCGCGGGGGTGTTCGTCACTCAGGCTGTCGCGGCTGCCGGATTCCACCTGGTCCAGCTCGGCACTCAGGCCGCGCAGGCTGCGAAAGCCCCAGGTCAGGCCGAACCAGAGCAGCCCGAGCAGCACCAGCAACGCGCCCCCCAGCCAGAGATAGAGCTGCTTGAGGAACCCGTCGTACATGGACTGGTAGTCGCTCACCGGCTGCATGGTGACGACACTGTAGGCAGCCCGTTGTCCGCGCAACAGGTCCACCTCCATGTCGTAGACGAAGAACTCGCGACCCCTGGCATCGGCGACCCGGAGAAACTCGTGCCCCTGGCCGTCGTAGCGCGGCCGGTAGGTCACCTGCTCGTCCCGTGAAGACAGCGACTGCCAGACCAGGACGCCTTCACTGTCGTAGATGTAGCCCAACTGGCTGGCTTCCAGGTTGTCGAACTCCTCGTTCGGCAGCTTGTCGGGCATCTCCAGCTGACCGTTTTCCACCCGGGCCGCCGCGATCAGCGCACTGGCATCGGCCGCCAGGCGCTGTTCGATGGACTGGTCGAGGGCGATCACGAACGCCCCGCGCAGCGCCGGCAGCAGCGCTAGCATGAACAGCACCGCCATAGCCGCCGCACCGAGCATCAGTCGCAGACGCAGCGACCACCCAGTGGGGTGGAAGAAGCCTCGCCATCGCTGGGTCATCGGCAGCGCTCGGTGAACAGGTAGCCCTGGCCGCGCACGGTGTCGATCGGCTTGAAGCCACTGCCGCCCTCCAACTTGCGGCGCAGGCGCCCGACCAGCACTTCGATCACATTGGGGTCGCGCTCTTCGTCATTCGGATACAGCTGCTCCATCAGCCGCTCCTTGGCCACCACCTGCTGGTGATGACGCATGAGGTATTCAAGGATGCGGTATTCGTAGGCGGTGAGCGCCACCGGCTCGCCATCCAGCTGTGCCTGCTTGCGGTTCAGGTCCAGCAGCAGAGGGCCCGCCTCTATCGTCGACTGGACGAACCCCGAAGAGCGCCGCAACAGCGCATTGAGCCGCGCCTCCAGTTCCTCGAACTGGAACGGCTTGACCACATAGTCGTCGGCACCGGCAGCCAGTCCCTCGACCTTGTCCTGCCAGTTGCCACGGGCGGTAAGAATGAGGATGGGGAAACTCTTGCCCTGGCTGCGCAGCTGGCGGATCAGGTCCAGCCCGCTCATGCCCGGAAGGCCGAGATCGACCACGGCCAGGTCATGGTTGTACTCCGCAGCACGATAAAGCGCTTCCTCGGCGTCGGGCACCGCATCCACGACGTGTCCCTGCTCGCCAAGACGGGTGTAGAGGTGATGGCGCAACAGCGCCTCGTCTTCCACGACCAGCAGTTTCATGGGCCGTTCTCCCTTTCATAGAGGCGGCCGGGCAAATGCCCGGCCTGTTGCATGGAACGCATCAGAACTTGTAGTTGGCGCCCAGGTAGGCCTGGCCGCTGCTGTGCAGGTCCAGGGAGCCCAGGCGCGGACCTCCGTGTTCGCCCATGTCGGTGCTGACGTTGGTACGCAGGTAACGGTAGCCGGCCTCGATCGACGCGTTCTTGCTCAGGTCCTGGAGAATACCGGCCTGCAGACCAGCAGCGTAGTTGATGTTGCTGTCGCGACTCATGGCCTTGCTTTCCTGCTCGAGCTTGACCAGGCCGAGGGTCGCGCCGCCGAACAGCTTGGTGTTGTAGTCGCCCACCGGCACGAACACGTCGTAGCTGCCGAGCAGGTTCTGCTGACGCAGCTTGTAGCCACCGTCGGTATCGGAGAAGTTCTCGTAGGTCATGTAGTAGCGGCCGCCGTCAGTCTGCTGGCCGGCACGTACACCCCAGGTGTCGGTCTTGTGAATGACCTTGTCCAGGTTGGGGTTGTTCAGGTTCGCGTTCAGCGAATCGGACTTCTGGATATTGTTGTTGGTCTGACCCCAGGTCAGGCCGACGAAGTTGTCCGCGGCCTGGGCGCCGGCGGCGGCAAGGGCCAGGGCGGAAGCGAGGGCGATACGACTGAAGGTACGGTTCATGATGCGATTCCTCTTCGAGTGGTCGAGTAGTTGGCTGAACTCGGGGCTAGATTGCCCATCGACCACTGAACCGCTCCTGAACCCTCCTTGAACCTGAGCTGAACGAAACTTCTTACCCTGTCTGAAGCCCTATCCGTCAGGCGTCTGCTCATCCCTCGCGCCCTGAATCGCGAGCAAAAAAAACGGGAGCCCATCCGGGCTCCCGCACTCAATTCAGAGAAAATGTCCGGAACCGGCACTGCCGGTCTTCCAGACTACAACCTCACCTGCGTTCCAGAAGAAACGCCCGGCTAGTCTGGCAAAAACCGGGGCCTGGCTTCCGTTTCGCTTTGTTTGCCATTTGCAAACATATGTAAACGGCTGCGCCGCTGGCCGATTCTGACAACGCCGGGCAGAATGCCGCCATGACTTCGATCCACCCCGCCTGCTGCAGCCCCTTCGACGCCACCTGGCCCTTCCCTGAAGCCCTGTCGGGTGTGGTCATGCGCTCCTGCCGCTTTGACCCAGCCCTGCTCGCCGCCGACGACTTTCCGCGCAGCGCCATTGCCGCACCGGCCAATATCCAGCGCTCGGTGGCCAAGCGGCAGACGGAATTCCTCGCCGGCCGCCTCTGCGCCCGCGCGGCGCTCGTCGCCCTGACCGGCCGCGCCGATGTGCCCGCCCTCGGGGAAGATCGTGCACCGGTCTGGCCGGTCGGTATCACCGGCTCCATCAGCCACAGCCACGGCCTGGCCACCGCCCTGGTCGCCAACGCCAATCAGTGGCGTGGCCTGGGCCTGGACCTGGAAGAACCCATGTCGGCCGAACGCGCCCTGCGCCTGGCGGAAGAAATCCTCACGCCGGCCGAACTGCAACGATTGGACGGCCTCACCCCCGACCAGCAGGCCCGGCGCATCACCCTGACCTTCTCTATCAAGGAGAGCCTGTTCAAGGCCCTCTACCCCATCGTGCAAAAGCGCTTCTACTTCCACGATGCGGAGCTGCTGGATTGCGATGACGCGCGAGCGCGCCTCAGGTTGCTGATCGACCTGTCGGCGGAATGGAAGACCGGGAGTGAGCTGGAAGGCTGGCATTGCGACTTCCAGGGGCGGTTGCTGAGCCTGGTGGCAGTCGCTGCCTGAGTCAGAGTTCCTTGTAGGGGCGAATTCATTCGCCAAGGGCAGCGCAGCTGCCCCGGATTCGATGGGCAGACCTTCGGCCTGCTTGGCGAATGAATTCGCCCCTACAGGGTGCCCCGTCGGCAGTGTTACAGCGTCTCCGCCTCGCTCTGCCGCCGCGGCCACACCAGGCTGAAGCGCGCGCCACCCAGCGTTTCGCTGCGACTGATCTGCGCGCGACCGGCGTGCCAATAGATGATGCGCCGCACGATGGACAGCCCCAGCCCATGGCCGCCAGAGGCGCGGGTGCGGCTGTCGTCCAGGCGCATGAAGGGTTTGAAGATCTTTTCCCACTGACTTTCCGGCACGCCGGGGCCATCGTCCTCGACATCGATGCGGCAACGCTTGTGGCCGATCTGGTAGTTCAGCTGAACCCGCGACTCGGCATGGCGCATGGCGTTGCTCACCAGATTCTGCAGGGCGCGGTGCAAGTAACGCGGTTCAGCCTCGACCCAGGCACCATCGGTCCCGACGTTCAGGCACAGGCCGCGCTCGATGCGCACATTGGCGCGCAGATGGGAAAGCTCGGCGATCACCTGGTCGAACAAGGCATCCAGGTCCACGCGCTGGAAATGCAGGGCCGGCGAGCCCTGCTCCAGGCGCGCGTAAGTCAGCATCTCGTCCACCAGCTTGTCCAGCTCCTGGATATCGCTGTCCATGCCATCCATGTACTTGCGCCGGGCACTCTCGCTTTCGGCGTCGGCGATCATCTCCAGACCGAAACGCAGTCGCGCCACTGGGGTACGCAGCTCGTGGGATACGGCGCGGATCAGTTCCCGCTGCAGCATCAACAGGCGCTGCAACTGCTCGGCCATACCGTTGAACGCCGCCGCCAGACGCCCTACTGAGTCCGCGCCCCTGGCCGGCACCCGCGCATCCAGCTTGCCCTGAGCGATGTCGGTGGCGGCACTTTCCAGTCCCATCAAGCGATGTTCCAGCTGCCGCACCAGGAAGTAGACGGTCAGGCCGATCAAGGTCAGGCCAAGCAAGCCGATCAGCACCAGCATCTGCGGTGGATAAGGGTTCATCTGGTGCAGCGGGCCCATCTCCAGTACCCAGGGCGTGTCCACCATCCCGGCGAATACTCGGATGGAATCGCCATCCTTGCCCAGAGCCATCACCGTATCGCCCTCATCCACCCGGCGGCGCTGGTCGATGTCGAGATCGGCGCTCCTCAACGGGATCAGACGCAGGTCGAAGCCGAACTGCTTGTTCTCCTTGAGCGACGCCAGACGCTGGGGTTGCTCGTTGACCGGGAAGCGCACCAGCTCATCCATCAATAGATAGACGGTGGCCCGTGCCAACTGCTCGCTGATCTGCTCCACCTCGCCGGTAAGCAACAGGCGTTCGCTCATGCTGACCAGGCCATAAACCCGCGCAGCATGCGGACCGGTCTGCTCAACCAGCACCTGGCCACGCACCAGACGGCTGCGCGCGCTGCTGTCCAGCTTCGAGGCGTCCATGGATTCCAGTTTCAAGGGAATGCCCAGCAGGCGCCCCCAGAGCACTACCGCGCGGCGGCGCTCCACTTCGTTCATGGGCTGGAGATTGTCCGCCATCAGGCGGAAGGTGCCGCGGGCGAGGCTCTCGCGGTACTGGTCGGAGCGCACTTCGTTGACCTGGTGAATGGTGAACGCGCCGAGAAGCGCCACCAGCACCAGCGTCACCAGCATGCCGCCATAGATACGCAGGAAGATCGAGTTCATGCCCAATTGCTCAAATGGTGACCAAAGGCGGTTCAGACCAGCCCTTCAGCGGCCTCTCTTACAAATAGGTAGCCCTTGCTGCGCACTGTCTTGATCAGGCGCGGGTGCATGGGGTCGTCCCCGATCTTCGGGCGGATGCGCGAAATGCGCACGTCGATGGAGCGGTCCTGGCCGTCGTACTCGATGCCGCGCAGGGAGTTGAAGATCTCCTCACGGGACAGGATGCGGCCGGCGTTCACTGCCAGCAGCCAGAGCAGGTCGAACTCGGCGCTGGTCAGCTCGATGCTGCGCTCACTGAGCCAGGCCTCGCGCATGGCGTTGTCGATGACCAGCGGGCCGAACTCCAGCCGCCGCTGGTTCTCTGCCACCGGCGCTTCGGCCACCGCCTCGGTGCGCCGCAACAGCGCACGGATGCGCGCCAACAGCACACGCGGGCGTACCGGCTTGCAGACGTAGTCGTCGGCGCCGAGCTCCAGCCCGAGAATCTGGTCCATGTCGTCGGTGCGCGCGGTGAGCATCAGGATCGGCCCCTCGTACTGGCCGCGCAGCTTGCGGCAGATGGACAGGCCATCCTCGCCCGGCAGCATCAGGTCCAGCACCACCAGATCGGGGCGCTCCTTGAGAATGCGCGCCACCGCCTGGCCGCCATCGGATTCGATGGCCACCTGCAGGCCGTTGCCTTCCAGATACTCGCGCGTCAGATCGGCCAGTCGCTGATCGTCTTCGACTATGAGGATTCGCCAGGCTTCTTGCTCCACCACGCACTCCCGTAGACAGCGTCCAGACCATCATGAAAAGGGGCGCATTGTATCAATGACGGACCGATAGCACAGCGCATGCCAACCAGATCCGAAAACACAAGATATTGTGTTAGCTTGCGACGCCATCGACAGCGCCGCCGCACCTCGAAAAACGTCCTTTCGGCGGCGACGAACGGCAGAGCCTAGAGCCACTGGGCCTTTGCCTCCGTTACTCCGCAGTCACCCACAAATCACCCACAAGTTATCCACAGGCTAGATGTTGTGGGTCGCCTTGCAATACCCCCAACAGCGCATTATCTTGTACCCCCATCAAGCCCAGCCCCTACATATTGGGGTGAGGGCGTACCACCGGACACAATTAGAATCAAGCGCTAAAGGCTTTTTCAGGGCCTGACCACCGGTGTGTAACTAGCGGTATTTCACCCACCATCTGCCCCAGGCGAATGGTGCCGGCCCAGGACACAAAGAAGGTGACTGGGGGCCGGAAGCCGGTGCGGCGTGAACAGCGTCCACCACTAGGTATTGTGTTTGTCACGGCGCTTTAACACCGTGACGTTTGACTTGTAGGGCCAGGAAGGCACTTGAGTCCTGTCCTTCTGCCTCGTAGCTCCACGTTTCGCGTCCGGCGCATCGCCGTGCGTATCGCGTTGTGAAAAGGAATGAAGGCGACTCGGGCGCCCTTACATAAATCAGAACATGGAGAACCCCATGCAGACCGACACCACTCGCGAGAACCCGCAGGCCGCAGCGCCGCAGGCAGCAGATTCCAATCAGGATCTGGCCGCCACTGCGCCCGGCCAGCTGCGCGTGATCAAACGCAACGGCACCGTCGTCCCGTACACCGACGACAAGATCACCGTTGCCATCACCAAAGCGTTCCTCGCAGTGGAAGGCGGTACTGCCGCTGCTTCTTCGCGCATCCATGAAACCGTCGCCCGCCTGACCGAGCAGGTCACCGCGACCTTCAAGCGTCGCATGCCTTCCGGTGGCACCATCCACATCGAAGAAATCCAGGACCAGGTCGAACTGGCCCTGATGCGCGCCGGCGAGCAGAAAGTCGCCCGCGACTACGTGATCTACCGCGAGTCCCGCGCCCAGGAGCGCTCCAAGCGTGGCGCTGGCAGCGACGTCGCCCAGCCGCACCCGAGCATCCGCATCACTCGCGCCGATGGCAGCCAGCAGCCGCTGGACATGGGTCGCCTGAACACCATCATTAGCGAAGCCTGCGAAGCCCTGGCCGAAGTCGACGGTTCGCTGATCGAGCGTGAGACCCTGAAGAACCTGTACGACGGCGTAGCCGAGAAGGACGTCAACACCGCCCTGGTGATGACTGCCCGTACCCTGGTAGAGCGCGAGCCGAACTACTCCTACGTCACCGCCCGCCTGCTGATGGACACCCTGCGCGCCGAAGCGCTGGGCTTCCTCGGCGTTGCCGAGAGCGCCACTCACCACGAGATGGCCGACCTCTACGCCAAGGCCCTGCCGGCCTACGTGGAAAAAGGCGTCGAGTTCGAACTGCTCGACCCGCAGCTGAAGACCTTCGACCTGGAAAAACTGGGCAAGGCCATCAACCACGAGCGTGACCAGCAGTTCACCTACCTCGGCCTGCAGACCCTGTACGACCGCTACTTCATCCACAAGGACGGCATCCGCTTCGAACTGCCGCAGGTCTTCTTCATGCGCGTGGCCATGGGCCTGGCCATCGAAGAGAAGCAGAAAGAAGAACGCGCCATCGAGTTCTACAACCTGCTGTCCTCCTTCGACTACATGTCGTCGACCCCGACCCTGTTCAACGCCGGCACCCTGCGTCCGCAGCTGTCGTCCTGCTACCTGACCACCGTGCCGGACGACCTGTCGGGCATCTACAGCGCGATCCACGACAACGCCATGCTGTCGAAATTCGCCGGTGGCCTGGGCAACGACTGGACCCCGGTCCGTGCGCTGGGCTCCTACATCAAGGGCACAAACGGCAAGTCCCAGGGCGTGGTTCCGTTCCTGAAAGTGGTGAACGACACCGCCGTCGCCGTTAACCAGGGTGGCAAGCGCAAGGGCGCTGTCTGTGCCTACCTCGAAACCTGGCACATGGACATCGAAGAGTTCATCGAACTCCGCAAGAACACCGGTGACGACCGCCGCCGCACCCACGACATGAACACCGCGAACTGGATTCCGGACCTGTTCATGAAGCGCGTGTTCGACGATGGCCAGTGGACCCTGTTCTCGCCGTCCGAAGTACCGGACCTGCACGACCTGACCGGCAAGGCCTTCGAAGAACGCTACGAGTACTACGAAGCCCTGACCCAGTACGGCAAGATCAAGCTGTTCAAGACCATCCAGGCCAAAGACCTGTGGCGCAAGATGCTCTCGATGCTCTTCGAGACCGGCCACCCGTGGCTGACCTTCAAGGACCCGTGCAACCTGCGCAGCCCGCAGCAGCACGTGGGCGTGGTCCACAGCTCCAACCTGTGCACCGAGATCACCCTGAACACCAACAAGGACGAGATCGCGGTCTGCAACCTGGGCTCGATCAACCTGGTCAACCACATCGTCGATGGCAAGCTGGACACCGCCAAGCTCGAGAAGACCGTCAAGACCGCAGTGCGCATGCTCGATAACGTTATCGACATCAACTACTACTCGGTTCCGCAGGCTCGCAACTCGAACCTCAAGCACCGTCCGGTTGGTCTCGGCATCATGGGCTTCCAGGACGCTCTGTACCTGCAGCACATCGCCTACGGCTCCGACGCGGCTGTCGAGTTCGCCGACAAGTCCATGGAAGCGGTGAGCTACTTCGCCATCCAGGCTTCCTGCGACCTGGCCGATGAGCGCGGCGCCTACGAGACCTTCGATGGTTCCCTGTGGTCCAAAGGCATCCTGCCGCTGGACTCCCAGCAGATTCTGATCGAAGCCCGTGGCCAGAAGTACATCGACGTCGACCTGACCGAGTCCCTGGACTGGGCCCCGGTTCGCGAGCGCGTCAAGAAAGGTATTCGTAACTCGAACATCATGGCCATCGCGCCGACCGCGACCATCGCCAACATCACCGGCGTATCGCAGTCCATCGAGCCGACCTACCAGAACCTCTACGTGAAATCGAACCTCTCCGGCGAGTTCACCGTGATCAACCCCTACCTGGTACACGACCTCAAAGCCCGTGGCCTGTGGGACCCGGTCATGGTCAACGACCTGAAGTACTACGACGGTTCCGTGCAGCAGATCGAGCGCATCCCGCAAGACCTGAAAGACCTGTACGCCACCGCGTTCGAAGTCGAAACCAAGTGGATCGTCGACGCCGCCAGCCGCCGTCAGAAGTGGATCGATCAGGCCCAGTCCCTGAACCTCTACATCGCCGGCGCCTCGGGCAAGAAACTGGACGTGACCTACCGCATGGCTTGGTACCGTGGCCTGAAAACCACCTACTACCTCCGCGCCCTGGCCGCCACCAGCACCGAGAAGTCCACCATCAACACCGGCAAGCTGAACGCCGTATCGGCAGGTGGCAGCGACACCCTGCAAGCCGCTCCGGCTGCAGCGCCGGCACCGGCTCCGGTGCCCAGCGCATGCTCCATCGATAACCCGGACTGCGAAGCCTGCCAATAAGGCATCGCACGGGCCGCCCCCTCTCCTCAGGGAGAGGGCTCTTCCCTCCCCTCTCCCGCTTGCGGGAGAGGGGCCGGGGGGAGAGGGTAAAAAGGCAGCACCGATATCCGAACAAGCCCACCCACAAACCGGGTGTGCACAGGCCAGGGCAATCCACCGCCCCGTCCTTGATCCAACGCTTTCGCGTGCATCCATCCACGCACCCAAACACCCAGGCCGGCACAGACCGGTCCGCAGACCAGGAGAGGAACAATGCTCAGCTGGGACGAATTCGACAAAGAAGACCCCACCGAAGCCAAGGCAGCCACCGCCGTTGCCCAGGCCGCAGCCAAGACCATCGACAAGCTCGACGACGAAGCCGCCGGCTCCGTTGAAGACGCCCGCGCCGTATCGGCCAACGACTCCGATGCCGTCGCCCGCGCCAAGAAGGCCCTCGACGCCCTCGACATCCAGGAAGGCCTGGACGACCTCGAAGGCTCCGCCGCGCGCGTGCAGGTTGGCGACAAGCAGATGATCAACGCCCGCGCCGACCTCAACCAGCTCGTACCCTTCAAGTACGACTGGGCCTGGCAGAAGTATCTGGATGGTTGCGCCAACCACTGGATGCCGCAGGAAGTGAACATGAACGCCGACATTGCTCTGTGGAAGAGCAAGGACGGCCTGTCTGAAGACGAGCGCCGCATCGTGATGCGCAACCTCGGCTTCTTCTCCACCGCCGACTCCCTGGTTGCCAACAACCTGGTGCTGGCCGTGTACCGCCTGATCACCAACCCCGAATGCCGCCAGTACATCCTGCGCCAGGCCTTCGAAGAGGCGATCCACACCCACGCCTACCAGTACTGCATCGAGTCGCTGGGCATGGATGAAGGCGAGATCTTCAACATGTACCACGAGATTCCGAGCGTCGCGAAGAAAGCGTCCTGGGGCCTCAAGTACACCCGCTCGATCTCCGACCCCGAGTTCAAGACCGGCACCCCGGAAACCGACCGCCAGTTCCTGCGCAACCTGATCGCCTACTACTGCGTACTGGAAGGCATCTTCTTCTACTGCGGCTTCACCCAGATCCTCTCCATGGGCCGCCGCAACAAGATGACCGGCACCGCCGAGCAGTTCCAGTACATCCTGCGTGACGAGTCCATGCACCTGAACTTCGGCATCGACGTGATCAACCAGATCAAGATCGAGAACCCGCACCTGTGGGATGCCCAGATGAAGGACGAAGCCACCCAGATGATCCTGCAGGGCACCCAGTTGGAGATCGAATACGCTCGCGACACCATGCCGCGCGGCGTACTGGGCATGAACGCCGCGATGATGGAGGACTACCTCAAGTTCATCGCCAACCGCCGCCTGACCCAGATCGGCCTGAAAGAGGAATACCCGGGCACCAGCAACCCGTTCCCGTGGATGTCCGAAATCATGGACCTGAAGAAAGAGAAGAACTTCTTCGAAACTCGCGTCATTGAATACCAGACTGGCGGCGCGCTGAGCTGGGACTGACGGAAGTAGTCGCTCAAGATCACTAAAGCATGAAACCTTCTCACTAAATGTGAAACGGCTTCACCAAAAAGGCTGCCAAATGGCAGCCTTTTTTTGTTTGTTACCCGCAGATACCTAAGTGCCCCCAACTCCTCAAAAGCTGTAGCAATTCCTTCCAATTGGTAGACTGCTGAGATTTGGTGCCCATGACGCACCTGTCGTGCCTAAAAGGAATTCCTCTTCAATGTCCGCCCTTCAATCCCTGCTCGACACCTACCGATCTGCATCTCTCACCGAACGCGAGAAAGGCACCTACTTCGAAGAGCTGATCTGCACCTACCTGCGCAACGAAGCCACCTACCGTGACCTGTACGATAAGGTGTGGATGTACGCTGATTGGGCCAAGGAACAGGGGCTGGACGGTCGCGACACCGGCATCGACCTGGTGGCACGCACCCAGGGTACCAGCGAGTTCCACGCCATCCAGTGCAAGCTGTACGCCGAGGACTACCGCGTCCAGAAGAAGGACATCGATAGCTTTTTCACCGCCTCGGGCAAGGCGCCGTTCTCGCATCGGATCATCGTTGCCTCCACCAACAACTGGAGCGAACACGCCGAAGACGCCTTGCAGGGCCAGCAGCTTTCGATCAACAAGATCGACCTACAAGCGCTGGAAGACAGCCAGATCGACTGGGCCAAATACCAGCCCAATAAGGCTGTTGCTTTCAAGGCTCGCAAGCAGCTTCGGGATCACCAGAAAACCGCGCTTAATGCCGTAGCAGCAGGTCTAAAGGACGCCGAGCGCGGCAAGCTGATCATGGCCTGCGGCACCGGCAAGACCTTCACCAGCCTGAAGATTGCTGAACAGCAGGCCGGCAAGGGCAAGCGTGTGTTGTTCCTGGTGCCCAGCTTGTCGCTGCTGTCGCAGACCCTTACCGAATGGACGCAGGAAAGCGAAACTCTGCTCCACAGCTTCGCCGTGTGCTCCGATAGTGATGTAGGCAAGAAGCGCAAGGCCGATGAGGATACCCCGCAGGTCTTCGCCCACGAACTGCGCTACCCGGCCACTACTAAGGCAGATCGCCTCGCGGCGGAAATGCTCAAACGCCACGATGCCGAGCACATGAGCGTGGTGTTCTCCACCTACCACTCCATCGACGTGATCAGCCGCGCCCAGCACGAGCACGGCCTGGCAGCATTTGATCTGATCATCTGTGACGAAGCCCATCGCACCACCGGCGCTACCTTTGACGACGATGACGAAAGCACCTTCGTACGCGTTCACGACGCCGACTACATCCGCGCCACCAAGCGTCTGTACATGACCGCTACACCGCGTATCTACGGTGATAGCGCCAAGGTCAAGGCCGAGTCCGGCGAAGTCACCCTCTGTTCGATGGATGACGAGGCGCTGTACGGCAAAGAGCTGTTCGTCATCAACTTCTCCGAAGCCGTCCAGCGTGGCCTGCTGACCGACTACAAGGTGCTGGTACTCACCGTCGAAGAGAGCGCTATCAGTCGCCGCCTCCAGGACTTGCTGAAGGACGAAAACAATCAGCTCAAGGTGGACGACGCTGCCAAGATCGTCGGCTGCTGGAAGGCGCTGGCCAAGCAGGGGCTGGCCGAGCAACTGGTGGGTGATGATGAGCCCATGAAGCGCGCCGTAGCCTTCTGCCAGGTCATTTCACCCAACTACAAGGGCACCAAGCACAAGGTCAGCTCCATCAACATCGCCAGCATGTTCCAGTCGGTGGTTGAGGCCTATCAGGAGTCCGATGAAATCGACGAAACCTCGCGCCTGATCTGCGAGGCCGAGCATGTCGATGGCGGCATGAATGCCAGCCAGAAGGAAGCCAAGCTCAACTGGCTCAAGGAAGAATCTCCGGCCAACACCTGCCGCATCCTCAGCAACGTGCGTTGCCTTTCTGAAGGTGTGGATGTGCCTGCGCTGGATGCCGTGCTCTTCCTCACGCCTCGCAACTCCCAGGTGGACGTGGTGCAATCCGTAGGCCGGGTGATGCGCAACGCACAGGGCAAGAAGCGCGGCTATGTGGTGCTGCCGGTGGTCATCCCGGCCGGCATGGAGCCCCATGATGCGCTCAACGACAACCAGACTTACAAGGTCGTCTGGCAGGTGCTCCAGGCGCTGCGCTCGCACGACGACAGCTTCGACGCCATGGTCAACAAGCTCGACCTGATCGGCTCAGACCCGCGCAAGATGGAAGTCATCGCCATCACCGACAAGGCTGAGAAGAAGGCAAAGAAATCCAGCGGCACCAGTAACGGTAAGGCCGGTAAAGGCCAGTACGGCATTGGCGAGAAACGCCCGAAATACGATGTCGAAGGCCAGATGACCCAGCAGGCCGAGCTGGCCTATGAAGTGGGGGAAATCGAAAAGGCCATCTACGCCAAGATCGTCGAAAAGTGCGGCAACCGACACCACTGGGAAGACTGGGCCAACGACATCGCCAAAATCGCCCGCACCCACATCGACCGCATCCAGGGCATTCTGGAGAATCCGGCCAACCCACAGGAACAGGCTGCCTTCAACGCCTTCGCCGTCGAGCTGCGCGACGACCTCAACGACAGCATCAGCGATGGCGAAATCATCGAAATGCTCGCCCAGCACCTGGTGACCAAGCCGGTGTTCGATGCGCTGTTCGATGAGTACAGCTTTGCCAGCCACAACCCCATGTCCAAGGCCATGCAGGGCGTGCTGGACGCGCTCCACGAGCATCATCTGGACAAAGAAGCCGACACCCTGGAGAAGTTCTACGCCAGCGTGCGCCAACGCGCGGCCGGCATCAGTAGCTCCCAGGGCAAGCAGAAGATCATCGTCGAGCTGTACGACAAGTTCTTCCGCAACGCCTTCCCCAAGATGACCGAGCGCCTGGGCATCGTCTACACCCCGGTCGAGGTGGTGGACTTCATCCTCCACAGCGTCAATCACCTGCTGCAAAAAGAGTTCGACCAGACCCTGGGCAGCAAGGGCGTCCACATCATCGACCCGTTCACCGGCACCGGCACCTTCATCACCCGGCTGATCCAGTCCGGCCTGATCAAGTCGGACGAGCTGCCGCACAAGTACAAACATGAAATCCATGCCAACGAGCTGGTGCTGCTGGCCTACTACATTGCCGCCATCAATATCGAAGCCGCCTACCACAGCGAAGTGATCGACGATTACACCCCGTTTGAAGGCATCTGCCTGACCGATACTTTCCAGATGTACGAGAAGGACGATCTGGTCGATGCCCTGCTGGTGGATAACAGCGCTCGGCGCAAACGACAGAAGGCGCTGGATATTCGGGTGATTGTGGGCAATCCGCCGTACTCGGCAGGGCAGGCCAGTGCCAACGACAACAACGCCAATGTTGAATATCCCGTGCTGGATGAGCGCATTCGCAGCACCTATGCGGCAGGCTCCAAAGCCACACTCAAAAACGCCCTGTACGACAGCTACATTCGCGCCATTCGCTGGGCCAGTGATCGTATCGGTAATGCCGGCATTATCGGTTTTGTGACTAATGCTGGCTTTCTGGATGCCAACACTACAGACGGTCTGCGCAAGTGCCTGGCCGATGAGTTCTCCAGCCTCTATGTGTTCCATCTGCGCGGCAATGCACGCACGTCAGGTGAAACCCGCCGCAAGGAAAAGGACAACGTGTTTGGCATGGGCAGCCGCGCCCCCATTGCCATCTCCCTGTTGGTCAAGAACCCCGATGCCAGCGCGTGCGGGCAGATCTATTTCCACGACATTGGCGACTACCTCAGCCGCGAGGAAAAGCTGGAGAAGATCGCCGGCTACGCCAGCGTGGTCGGTATTGAGCAGTGGCAGCCCATCACCCCAGACGAACATGGCGACTGGCTCAAGCAGCGCGATGACAGATTTGCCGCGTACATCGTGCTTGGAAACAAGGCTAGCGCCAGTGAAATCACCCTATTTGAAAACTACTCGAATGGCGTGAAAACAAACCGGGATGCATGGGTCTATAACGCTTCGCAGAAATCACTGACGCAGACCGTGGAGAAGATGATTGGGTTTTACAACGGCGAGGTGGATCGCTATAGCGCAGCCTGTGTAGGCCTACCGAAGCAAGCGTGGCCCGATCCAGACGCATTTGTGGACTTTGATTCCACCAAGATGAGCTGGACTCGCGAGGTCAAGCAGGACTTAGCTCGGAAAAACCATCGCCCGTATCGCCCGGAGGGAATCGTTAAATCCCTTTACCGCCCATTTTCCAAAGGTTGGATGTACTTCGATAAGCATTTCAACAACTGCGTTTACCAGATGCCGCGCATCTTCCCGGATGCTGGGGCAGAGAATCTGGTGATTGGTGTTTCAGCTGCTGGGGAAAAGGTGGCTTTTAGCGCGTTGATTTCCCGTTATGTGCCAAGCCTTCACTTCGTGGACATTGAAGGTTCGCAGTGCTTCCCGCTCTACCTCTACGACGAAGCAGCCCAGTCCACGGATAACGACCTGTTCGCCAGCTCGTCGGCGGAAGGTCTGCGCCGCCGCGATGCCATCACCGATGCCGGTCTGGCGCACTTCGCCAGCGCCTATTCGGGCGAGGTCATCGGCAAGGAAGACCTGTTCTACTACGTCTATGGCATCCTCCACTCGCCGGACTACCGCGAGCGCTTTGCCGACAACCTGAGCAAAGAACTGCCGCGCATTCCGGCCGTGAAGAAAGCCGCCGACTTCTGGGCCTTCAGCCAGGCAGGCCGCGCCCTGGCCGACCTTCACCTGAACTACGAAACCGTTGAGCCGTACCCGCTCGCCATCGAGGCCAAAGGCACGCTCACCGCCGCCGATTACCGCGTGGAGAAGATGAAGTTCGCCCAAAAGGGCGACAAGACCACCGTAATCTATAACCACCGCATTACCCTCAAGGGCATCCCCGAAGCTGCCTGGGATTATGTGGTCAACGGCAAAACTGCGCTGGACTGGGTAATGGAGCGGCAGGCTGTTCGTACCGACAAGGCTAGCGGCATTGTCAACGACGCCAACGACTGGGCCATCGAAACCATGGACAACCCCAAGTACCCGTTAGAGCTGTTTCAACGCGTGGTCACCGTGAGCCTGGAAACCCAGAAGATCGTCAACAGCCTGCCACTTCTGGATATCTAACCGAGTAGAAACAGGAGAAAGCATTCTCGCCTACGCGAAATTTCGCTAGTAACCGAGCGACCGCTGTATGGTTGCAATGGTGGACGATACTAGCGGTCCGGCGTGGAGCGGCGTGAATTACCCCGCTTCGGTATATTAGATGGAGCACTGCATCTCATCAGTGCTCAGTCGGTAAGACTAACTGAATACGGCGGTAGCCTTGGGCTTAGCCTTCTCCCACTCCTTGCGAGCCTTGCTGTAGTCCGTCTTGATGCTATCAAACTGGGCTAGCTCGTTAGTCACCACCTCCAGGCTGAGCGGCACCTCGTGAAAATCTTCGGAGTGTGAATGTGCGTCGATGTAACGTGACAGTGCCGCCATCCGGTCATGCACACGTAATGCGATGGCATCATCGAAGAAAACCTGATTCAGCGTGAACGTAATGTTCTCTCGCCACCTGCGCACGACGTTGTTGAACAGTTTTTTCTGAATAAAATCCTCATAGGCCGTCCGCAAACTGCCGCATGCCTTTTCCAGCGCATCGCGCTGCGGATCTCCGGTCAGCGCCCGCGCCGCAGCGAAATGTTTCTTCGCACGATCATGCGCGGCTCCTTCGTAGTGTTCGTGCGGAAAAGCCAGCCGGTCGATGGCACCAGGCGCATCGGCGTCGTCACGCCACACCGTGCGGCCCGCAAAGGCCACGCCCTTGTCCTCAGCGGCGGTCGCCAGGTAGTTCGTGAACAGAATGTCATGGGTGAAGATGATGACCTGCCGTCGCGCCGCTTCATCCACAAGACGTTGAGCAATCAACTCCTTGCGCACATGATCCATGGACGTGACCGGATCATCGAAGATGACGCCGGAACAGGCACCATTGAGTTCGATTTCTGTTAGGAAGTCCGCCAGAGCTGCCGCAGTCTGTTCACCCTCACTCAGCACACGGGAAGGATCAACACCGGTCGTTCCAGCATTGCTAATCTCGATCTTCCGATCCGTATTGCCTGCGTCGCCAGCGAAGCGGAACTGCACGGGCAAAGCCAATCGCAGCGCCGTGCAGTTCTCCATAAAGCGAGCAATGAAGCCTTGTGCAACCAACTCAGTCGCAAGAGCTTTCTGTTTGCTTGTGACCTCACGCTGGATGGCCGGGAAACCACGAAGGCACTGATTCGCCTTCTCCCCCCATTTCAGATCTTCGACTGCGGCGGCAATATCGTCGTATTGACTGGCAAGCCGATGTCGGTCACTCAGAAGCTGCTGTTCCAGCAGCAGCGCCTCGATCAGTGCCTTGGGATCGCTGAGCCGCAACTTTTCATTGTCTTGGAGCAAGCGTTCGACCAAAGCGGTGATACGCGATGATACGGTGTCATATTCCAGTAGGGAAAAGCTCGGACTGGAGACACTCGCGACCGCCTGGGTCAAGGTCTCGATGACGAGCCGGTAGCCTTCCACATGGTTCGTGACGTCAGCTTCCAGCGCGGCATCGAGTTCTTGCAGCGTACGGCGCGCGGCGCTTTCCTGAGCGAAGAAAGCCACGTTCACCTTACTCAAGGTGACACCATAGCTCGTCATTGTCTTACGGGAATCAGCCAGCTGTGTCTCAACGTCGCTGGTAGCCATTTGACAAAACCGCGCCAAGCGATCTGCGCTTTCTGCGTCGAGGACCTGATGGCACAATACGCAGCGCGCACCATCAGACTTGGGCGGGAATGTGTCGTCCGGGTAGGCTTCAGTGTTATAGGCGATCGCGGCGGACAGTAGGTCCCTCCATGCGTGCGTTCCAACGGGCTGCACGGGCTCCTCGCCGAACTGGGCCGCAGATAATGCCGCTCCTTTTTCGATGAGCGCACCAATCTGTATCGCCGCCTCGCCCACGTTGGTTACGGTCGCTGGCATGACGCCGGTGGCCAAAGCAGCAATAGACGTTTTGACACCGTTCAGATCAACGATGCGTTGCTCGTTCTTCTTGATGATGTCTTTTGGGTCGGTTGTTCTCAACTCGGTCAACTGCTGCTCGATAGCCTGAAGTCGGGCTGTTTCGGCGTCGCCAAATGCCGCTAGCTCCTTCAACCGCACAAGGTTCGTCTGAGCGGTCAGCATCGCCAGTGCAGACGCAACCTCAGACATACTGTCTTGGATCGCAAACTTGTCCGCCACCGGCGTGCGCCGAGTGATTTGTTCACGTAGCTTGGTTTGTAACTTGCCGAACGTCGTCACCATTCGCGGGAAAACGTCGAAAAGATAGGGCATAACTTGGAATGCGTTGCGATCATCCAAATGCACACGTATGCAGGTTGAGTCGAAGACGGCGAAGCCGTCACGCAACCGCTGGCAAGGCTCCTGGTGTACAAAGGCAACGCTCGCCCCGTCTTCAAAGGTGAACGTAGCCGTTGGCTTGGGCTGCTTGCTCTTGGCGAGCTTGACGTCGCCCAAGATGCTGGTCTCTTTTGAACGCGTGAAACACGCAGACTTCAGCACGCGCGCATAACCGGACTTTCCGGCACCATTCGGCCCATAAACCACCGTGAGTTTGGGGCCGAAGCTCAAAGTCTCACCGGCCGCGAGCGCGTTGACTCCCGATATTGAGGTCATCGCGGCAAGGGGGCTGACCACTGCCACCGCGCCTCCCTGGTGCTGCGGCAAAGCCATGTCCCAACCCACCCGCACCGCGTCTGATTCACCAAGGCACTGATCGATCAGGTACTCGCCAAAGACTTCATCCAAGGACTCATCGGTCAACTCAACAGCTGCCACCAGTTTGCTTAGCAAGAAGTGCTGCCAACTTGGGAGCGTCTTACCCCACGCGGACAGTGCATCGAAGATATTGAAAGCTGATTCAGACATGGCGCTTCCTTTCAATAAGACTCAGCCAAGTGAATGGCTTTTCCGAATTGCGAGGTGCCGACTCGGTTCAGATTTATGCTAGCCTGCAAGCGCTTTGGATATAGATCCAAAGGTGCATCACAAGCTGTCAAGCCCCAAGGCGGCATCCCAGGTGTAACAGCCCAGGGTGACCAGCAATGCGGCCAGCAGCCCTCGGATACTTATCTTCATAGGTACTCCAAGTGTGACGCTGACACTATACGTCGATCCTAGCAATCGCGGCGAAATCGGAACTGGGTGACTGAGACCGATTGGATAATGTGAGGAGCATTTGAGTTTATCCGGCCAGGCGGCTGAGGATTGCCGCCATCCTATGCCTGGCCGGTTGGCTCGAACATGGATGTACGCTGATGCCAGAAAATTGGTACAAATCTCGGGGCTATCTGCACTTTGACCGCCCGATCAACCAGGCTGCGGCTCTGGAGATAGTCTCAAGCCCTAAGACTGTTGCTAAGCATGCCTTTTACCCCTTCATTCGCTATGTCGCACAAACACAGAAAGTGTTTTTCGACAAAAGCATTGGCAAGGTGGTCAAAAAAGACCCTAAGCAACGGCCCATTTCCTACGCCGCGCACGTCGACAGCCATATTTACTCGTACTACTGCGAACTGCTGAACCAGGCCTACGAGGACCATCTGGCGAAGGCGAAGTGGTCCTCTGCCATTCTGGCGTTTCGAGCCCTTGGCAAAAGCAATATCGATTTCGCTCGGGATGCGTTCCTGGATATCGCGGTACGAGACTCCTGCTGCGTCATTGCCATCGACATCAAGGGCTTCTTTGACAACCTAGACCATGCGCACCTGAAAAGTGCCTGGCAGACGCTTCTAGGCACTAGCCAGTTGCCCGACGATCACTTCGCGGTGTATCGATCCCTGACCAAGTATTCGTTCGTCCACAGGGATCAAGTCTACGAGGCGCTAGCGCTCTCGAAGAACAACCCCAAGCAAGGCCGCAAACGGATCTGTGAGCCCCATGAATTCCGGGCCAAGGTTCGCAATGGTCGCCTGATCGAAACCAACAAGGATAAGAAAGGCATCCCCCAAGGCTCGCCCATCAGCGCCATGCTCTCCAATGTGTACATGATGGGCTTCGATGAGCAGATTCACGCCTATGTCGAATCCTGCGGCGGCGCCTACTACCGGTACTGCGATGATGTGCTGCTGATTGTCCCGCTGGAGCAGGAGGCAGCGGCCAAGGCCCTCGTCGAACTACGCGTCAATGCGATTGGCTTGGAGATCCAGCCCGCCAAGACGGAGACCTGCAAGTTCACACGATCCGCCAAGGGATTGCGATCCGACCGACCACTGCAATACCTGGGCTTTATCTTTGATGGGGCCAACATTTACCTGCGCTCATCGTCACTAGCTCGCTATCAGGACCGTGTACACAGAGGTATCTGGCTGGCCGGAAAATGCATGGAAAAGGTCAATGCCAAGCGGATTGCCAGAGGCCAGCTGCCTCGTTCGATGTTCCTGAAGAAGCTGTATAAGCGCTATTCCTATCTGGGCCGGAGAAACTTCATCTCCTATGGCTACCGGGCCGCCAAAATCATGAACGCCCCCTCGATCAGGAAGCAGCTCAAGCCCCACTGGAACAGACTCCGCGACCGAATTTCTGACGCGCAAGGCGAATGATTGCGTGCTGAAGGACGACACCGAGGGCAGCCAGCCAACCTAGCTATCGCTAGAACTCCACTGCCAAACTGGGGATGCCCACCGTCTCGCAAAACCGCCCCAGCGCGGTCAAGCTCGCCCAGGTGTGGAGCGGTTCCAGCAGCCGTCAATACTGGTTGATACCATGCCTACGCACAAATGACTCAGCGCCAGCCCGTTATCTCTAGCGAGGGTCGCATCACCTACGGCCGCGCCACCAAGCCTTAACTTGGGCGAGACAGGCCACGATCAGATCGCCCCATGTGGACTCTCTGTCGCCCGGATCTTGATCTGTCGATTGGTGCACGTGCCCCTGCGTTTCTGCCTTTTGGGCATTCACCCGAGCAATATGCAGCTCAATGTCACGGCGATCACGGGCCTGGACACGCTTGACCATCTGGTCGCTGAACGCCCCAGCCCAGACAATTTGATTACGCCGGATCCAGTAGTGCGACCGACAGGGAAATGACCAGTTGCCGATGGAGGGGGCCAAGGATACTTTCCCGCCTTCTCGCATGACCTTCCAGCCAGAAGGTTTGAGCGGGGTTACCACTTCCAGCCCACAGCCACAGCAGCATTTGTGCAGCGCAGTGCCGTACTTCTCGCTGATGTATAGCACTCCCTCGACTAGCTGATCTGGGATGATCTCGACGAACTCTGGAGTGATGCTGGTTTGCTTCATTCAGTGGCACCAAACTCAGAGCGTGCGAGTGATTGGAGCGCAACCGTAAAGGTCTGATTGTGGGCTAGCTCCTGATCGGAGTAGAACCCGCAATGCTGCTTCCAGCGGATCACGGCTAATGCCGCGTTGAGCGCGTTCATGTCAGCGACCTGAATATTGCTCCGGTAAAGCGCATCGCCCTGATCAGGCTCGATATCAAGCAGCCTATCTAGGTGATCGTTCTTCTGGACGGTTCCCAATGTCACCCGGCATGTACCACGCAGGCTTGAGGTCTCTTCCTGCTTGTTGATGGCCATCCCAACATCAATGAACGGAATGCCGGCATGTCGCAGGTGCCCGCAGATCAGCCCGCGCGCCGGGCCATCGTCCACGCACACGAACACGAAGTTGAATTGCTCCAGCTCGCCGATATTGGTCGACGTCAGATGGTATGGGTGGGCAACCACACCCTTGTGCATGTTGGCGTAGATGCCCTGTAGGTAGTCAACCTTTGCCGGACGGGTTTCCAGCATCTCCAGGGTTGCCGCGCCAGGAGCGCGGAAAGCGTTGTGCCGCTTGAACTCATCTTCATCGAACAGATGGATTTCACGCACCGGGGTCTTCGCCACCAAATCCAGTATGTAGCTCCCCGTCCCCCCAGCCCCGACAATCGCGATCTTGGCCAATTGGAGTTTTTGCGCGATTGCCGTGATGCCCGCCCGTGACGAAGCTGAGTCGCCGTAACGAAAAACCGAGTCTACATCCCGTGAAGGAAAGGCTTTGCCGGTCTTAGGGTCGGCATCGCAGTCGATAACTCGCGCTTGAGCAGCAAGGACCTCAGCGTAGTGGCTGATTTTCTCGTGGTAGGTGTTTGGGAAGGTGGGGTTCGATGTCGGCTTGTTTGAGAAGTAGTGGTTAACCTTGAACTGGTCAAACAGCACACACTCATTCGAGTTATTGATGACCTCCGTCAAGGGTTCACCACTGGCTTTGCAAGGTGTCGCGCCTGCAAACCAGACGGTATGGTCGTTCGGCCGGCCAGCTACGCCCGGAGTGCCTGAATAAGCGCAAACCAGCGTACCCAGTTTAATTTCCCGTTCAGGCGTGACGTAGGGTACGGAGTGGATCAGCAGGAAGCTATGCAGGATCTCGACTTCGTAGCCCTCATCTACGAGCTGCTGAACCGATGAATCAAGACCGGTTGGTTTTGGAGACATCGAATTTCATCCCGTTATAAATCTTCATGGTCTGGCCTTCGGCAAGAGTGCCGTCAGGAACGTGTGGCCCGGTGTACTGCACGGTGTAGAAGGCCTGACTCGGGTCTGCACCATCGGAGCCCATGGCCACGATCTGGGCGTAGGAGACCTGATCGCCTTCGACCGTGCGCGGACGGCCATTGACGATGATGTGAGTTTGATTCGGCTTGCCGTGATCCGGGTTCGCAGGTTCGTGCGGGTGTTCGGGCTTGTCACGCTGGCTCATAAAAATGCTCCTGTACAGCAAAGGTGAGGCCAAGGATGGGGGGCACCTAGACGAGACCAACACTTGTCCAAACCAGGCACCACAGCCACGACTATACGCCCAGACCCACACAATGCAAATACTTTTTATCACGTCATACTTTTTACCCTGTCACTTTTTTTATGCCCACCTGCTAGACTGCAAGCCTCTACTCAAGCCAAGCTAAGCCACCACATGGATCAGCCACGAGACATCCAGCGCGAACGACTGTTCTACATTGAGTTCCTCGCCTTGTTCACCGGCCAGGTCAGTCGAAAAGATCTAGTGTCCCGCTTCGGGATCAGTGAACCAGCGGCCACGAAAGATCTGTCCCTGTACTCGGAATTGGCTCCCGATGTACTGCGTTATGACCTGCGGCAAAAGTGTTACGTCCTGTCCGACGGCAAACCCCACTTCCAGCATGACGTTGATCAGGCGCTGTTCTCACTCGTCGGTGAACGAGCAATCGCCATGGACTCCGAGCATGCCAAGCGTCTACCGGGCTGGATCAGCTCCAGCATCAAAAGAAAGATGCCGTTATCCCTGGTGAGCACGATTACACGTTGCATCTACCTGCGCCGGAAGATGACGGTTGAATACGGCTCGATGAGCAGTGGACACCGAGAACGCGTGCTGTCCCCACTGGCGATGGTGCATGACGGATTGCGCTGGCATATCCGCTGCTTCGACCATGCCAAAGAAGACTTTCGCGACTTCAACCTCGCACGATTCACTTCCGCCCACCCTGGCGAGTCTTCAGAGGCCACGCTCGACAACGACCCGCATTGGACAGCTGACGTTCGCTTGCGGCTTGTTCCGCATCCGGCAGCCGAGCATCCGGACAGCATTCGCCTTGATTACGACATCACCGGCGAGGCCAAGTATGTTGAGCTAAAGGCCTGCCTCGTCGGCTACTTTCTCCGGCAGTGGAATATAGATGTCACGGACTCAGCAACCGGCAACCCCAAGGCCCAACACCTTTACCTGGAGAACAAGCACGAGCTTCTCACGGCCGGTGTTCCTGCTTGGTCATTTGCCCCATGAGCCGAGTCACTCCATCAGTGCGCAACTCTCAAGCCGTTGGAGGAGCCTCGGGGTGACCTCAGCCGGAAAGATCCAATTGCGATACGCGGGTTTGTAGTACCCACCCAGCTGGTATGCCATGGTTTTGAGCAGATCTCTGATCTGAGGACTGTAGGCGAGCGAGCGCACCGCCAGAGACCCTGAGGGCAGCAGTCGTGCTGTCACCCACATTCCCTGGATGGTGTAGCGATACTCTGTCAGCAGGGGTTTCGCCAGAACGGGGGCAACCGGTGGGATCTCCCGTTCTACTGCCGCCCCTACCGGCTCTGGATATACCCACTGCTTGCCGTCGACTCGGTGCAGAATCTGCTGACGAATCGCCTCCGAAGGAATCGCCTCTTGCCCATTGAGCAATTCGCTCACATCAATTTCTAGAGCCCACAGCCCCGCTGCTTTAATACGCTCTCGCTTTTCGTCACCAATGAATGAGGTGACTGCGACCTCGATCAGCAAGCGCTGCCCGCCACGTAGATGGGCAACGAGATCGGGCCTGAAATTGTCCAGCCAGACCTCCTCCTGAACGGCTTCAAAGTCCCACCAGCTCGACAGATCGCCAAACTCCGGAGCGTGGTCTGGCAGATGCGGAACCTGGAGCCCCATCGCCTCACGAATTACCTGCTTACCATAGAGGTGCAGCAGCGTTTCGCGCCCGACTTCGCAGCTGACTTTATTGGAGTAATGGGCGAAGTGGTGTTCATTCAGAGCCCCCTGCCGGGCGATCAATACCTCGCCACATTCCACACAGGTACAGGTGCACGCCAGCCCACGCGGCACCTGCTGAATAGTGACCAACTGCTGCTGGCTGTTCAGCGCAACGAACATCGACATAATGGCGTCCTCCGGTGTTAAGAAGGACTCCAGAGTCATCGCCACCGAAGCGCCAAACAGCCCCCAAACCTCCACAAACGGGGTTTACGGAGGTTTCTACTGGCCAAAAACACCTGAAATAGAGCCTTTAGGGAACATGGACATGCAGGATGCGCTGCGAACGCTGCACCAAAGCTTTTTAACCGACCCCGGCTCGGGCAAGGCCAACAGCATCATTCGCCATATGGTCGCGGAGACATTGCGGCGTGTGGAGGGCGGCCAGGCTGAACCGGTGCAGTTCGTGCGCGACAACTTCGTCGCCGCCTGCCATCCGGATGGCAATCCACAGTGGGTCGACGCCAACAAATGGGTGCCTCGAACCAAGGATCTTCGCGCCGCGCTCAGCGCCCGTGCTCATCTGCTCGCCCCCGGATACGCGTTGGTTTTGCGCGATGTCACCGGGGGCGGAAAAGGCAATATCAGCCAGTTCTGGCTAGCCCTGGAGGAACGCGCGCCCGATACCGATGAGGCCGACGAAGCGCCCACCTTCCCGCTGGACATCACCTACCGGCGCACCGAAAAAGGCGAAGTAAAACCCGCCCGCTGGCTACGCTGGTGGCTGAAGAATGGCGAGGTGCGCAATCGCAGCGGCCGAGGGAAGTTTTTCCTGGGCAGCATCTTGTTGCTATCCGCAGGATGGGTGGTGATGTATGCGCTGTCGATTGTTGGGATGTGGCTATCGAACGCGCCGTTGACCCTCGGCCACGTGGTAAAGCTGTTGGTGACAACAGCCATGTTCTGGCTCGTCTGGCGTGAGGTGTATCGCCCCTGGTGGCAATTGCTCGATGATCGGGTGGTCAGTGCGCCCAGCGCTGTTGTCGCGTTTGCTGAAGACCCGTGCCAGTTGGAGATGTATCGTCACGCAGGAGAAAAATGGATTCGCCTCGTGCGCTTCACGGCCGATTGCCCACTCTGTGGCGGCAGCGTCGAACTGATGCCAGGCAAACCCGACCACCGCATCCCCTTGGTCGGCCGCTGCCTGGAAAGCCCCCATTACCATGTGTTCAGCTTCGACCGCAGCCACCTGCTCGGCACCTATATCGGCCCGCCACTGCCGGCAGCCTTGAAAAGCCCCACCAGCAGCGAGAGGGATACCCAGCGAATCGAGACGCGTGAGCCCGCTATCGCCAGCTAAAGCTCCACGCTCAAACTCCGGATGCCCACCCCTTCGCAAAACCGTCCCAGTGCGGTCAGGCTCGCCCAGGTCCTGACCGGCTCGCGCCGCGAGCGCACCGGCAACCAAAACCGGCCCAGACGGGTACTGAGGCTCCAGCCCTCCCCGCCCGGTCCGCGCGTGGCGCGAAACTCCCGCGCCGCCCCGCTCTCGATCAGCGCCACCAGCGTGTCCTGTTCCACCGCTTTTTTCATTTTTTAACCCCAACCGCCCTCGTCCTGACGACTCAGGCTAGTGGTCGAACCAGGCATCAACCAGCTGGACCCCTTCCGGTCGACCAGCGACCGGGGTGCTGGTGACCAGGCCTAGGAGGGAGTCGCGCCAGGCGGGACCTCAATGAGGGGGCCGATTGACCATAACGGCAAATTACGCGCAGCCCTGCTGCTGCCGCTACACGCCCCGAGTGACGCCACGCGCATCACAGGCCAGAATGCGCAAACAAAAAAAGGGGACGCCATGAAATCCGAAACGCTCACCGTGCGCCAAATCTTCCAGGACCGACGCCAGTACTGTGTACCGTTCTACCAGCGTGCCTATGTATGGACGCTACGGAATCAATGGATGGCCTTGTGGCAGGACATCCAGGAGAAAGCCCAGGCGCGGGTATCCGGCATGAACATCACGCCGCACTTCTTGGGGGCAGTTGTCCTGGAGCCCCAAGCCAAAGAAGGGCTGATGGGCGTCGACACCTTGCACATCATCGATGGCCAGCAGCGGTTAACAACGCTCCAGTACGTTCTGGCCTCGCTCCTGCTCGCCTTACGTGCCACCGGCATCCAGGCCTTTGAGCCCAGCGTGATCGGCTGCATGCAAAACAACAACGAAGAAACCATGCGCGACCCGAAAATGGAGCGCTACAAGCTGTGGCCGACCTTTCGCGACCGCCCCCACTTCATCAAAAGCCTAGGCATCGAGCGCCTGGAGGATTTCCGTAGCGAATTTCCAGCCCATTTCACTCAGCACGGCAGCCTGCGCAAGCACCATGATCACCCACCGTCACTGGCCGCGATTTGGTTCTTTGCCCATGAATTCACGCAGTGGATTCGCTCAGGAAAAGAGCTGGCCTCCGCGTATGCGGAGAGCCTGATCATGGCGGTCCTGCAAGACCTGAAGCTGGTCAGCATTTCGCTGGAAGCAGAAGACGATGCCCAGGTGATTTTTGAAACACTCAATGGACGTGGCGCAGAGCTGCACGCCACGGACTTGATCCGCAACTACATCTTCATGCGCGCCGACCAAGACAAAGTGGACGCCCAAGCGCTCTACGATACGCAGTGGCTACCGTTCGAAGCAGAGTATTGGTCCACCAAGCAGCGACGCGGCCGCCTGAACAAACCACGACTGGAGTGGCTAATCCATGCCACGCTGCAAGCAGAAATGGGCAGTGAGATTGATCTGTCCCGCTTGTACAACGAATACCGGCGGTACGCTGCCGCCGACATCCCACCCAAAACCGCAGACCGCCAACTGGTGACCTTGACCCAATACGCAGAGCACTACCGCGAATTGATCAGCACCGCCGGCTCATCCCTCATTGCTCGTCTTGGTCGCCGTATCGCTGCGTATGACGTCACGACGCTGTACCCACTGGCCTTACTGATTTCGACAGCGGAAGTGCCCGAGGCCGACAAGGCCCGCATGTTCAATTACCTCGTGTCCTATGTGGTGCGCCGCGCCGTCTGCGGGCTCACGCCCAAAAACTACAACAACATCTTCCTGACAGCTTTACGCCACCTGACGAAGTCAGGCATCTCAAGCGGGGTACTCGGCGACTATCTGGACACACTCAAAGGTGACGCCTCCCGCTGGCCCGATGACGCCGAATTCCGTAACGCCTGCGTCAGCGCACCGCTTTATCCAGGTCGGCTCGACACAGCGAAAATGCGCTCGCTGCTGACGGAACTAGAGGGAGGCCTACGCGCATCAGTCAAAAGCGAGGAGCCTGAACTGCCGAACCTATCAGCCCTCGATATCGATCACATTTTGCCGCGTAGCTGGCACACCCACTGGCCCCTGAAAGATGGCAGCGTGGCAGCAGACAGCGACGAGTCGAATATCGAAATGATCGTGCGCGCTGGCGGCGCACTGACGCCCTGGCAGCAACTGATTCGTGAGCGCCACGAGAGCATCCCAACACTGGGCAACTTGACGCTGCTGAACCTGAGCGTAAATAGAGCCGCACAACACTGCGACTTTTCGGTGAAACGCGACAAGCTGATTGCCAACACCAGCCTTCGTCTCAATGTCCCATTGATCGCCAACACCGCGTGGGATGAAGTCGCGATTTCAGCCCGAGCCAGTACCCTCGCAGACGAGGCCTTGAAGATCTGGCAAAAAAGCGAATGACAGCCCACTTGCGAGGAACAGCAACCATGCGTCGATAGCTCTACTGGGTGCCGCAATCGGCGCAATGACGTGGCTTCAACTGATGCCGACCTTGCGTGAGCAATTGCTGGCGCTACCGGGATACGCCTTCGTGCTGATCTTGGGCGCAACCCTGGTGGTCGCATTGGCTGCGCGGGTTACGCCCCACGTTCCCCGGCGTTGGCATCGCCTGGCGATAGCTGGGCTGGATAAGTTGGCCCACCGGTTGCGCGCCCCTATCGGTGTAACCCTTGGCTAGGGGCTTGTTGCGGCACTGCATGCGCTCTATGTCTTCAATGCCACAGGAACGAGTGCGGCAGTCGCTCTGGCGGTTCTGGTCATGAGCCTCAGCTTTGCCGGGCTTGCCATGAACTTACGCCACCTGGCGAGTGCCTGGCGCGAGCAGCCACTTAGCGCAGAATGAGGACCTATTCGCGCTCCAGACTGCGGGCATCGGCGGTGACCGCATCCATGACCACCGCCAGTTCCCGCCCTAGGTCCGGCTCGAAGCGCTCCAGATAGGCGGCGATAGTTTCATTGCGCAGCAAGCGGGAGACGTAGCCCTTGGCAACCACGAGCACCAGCATGGTTTCGCCGAGGGTGTCCTCGACCAATCGGTAGTCGTGGTAGAGCTTCTCCATTTCCCGCTCCATGCGCGCGATGTCTTCGGCCGTCACGCCCTCGCTGACTTTCTTCGGCTCGACCAGTTGTTCGGGTCGCGTTGCGGCCAACACCATTTCGGCGTAGCGGCCGGTAAAACAGTTCGCCGAGATCATCATCTCCACCACTTCGATCTGGCGCATGGGCTTCATCTTGCGCAGCACGCGAAAGACCGCCTGACTGACCATCCGCGTCTTGAGCAACTCCGCGACCTCTGGCGCAATCCCCCGCAACAGGTGCTGGCGTTCGCGGATGCGCCCGACGTTGACGCTCAGGACCTCCGCGATCCGCTCAGCCGTGGCCCCCTTGCGGATGGCCTCGAGAATCATCTTGTGCTCTTGGATCGGCGTGAGGCGGTTGATCTGCCGGTTATAGGTAAAGCCTTCGTCGTCCGTGGCCAGCAGACAGAGCGCTTCCGCCGCGCCCAACTGCTTTAGTGCGGCTAAGCGCAGATGACCATCCAACAGCAGATAGCGGGGCTCCCCGTCCGCCCCCCGAATCGGCTCGGGATGAACCGCCAGCGGTTCGACCACCCCCAGCTCGCGAATGGACGCCAGAATCGCAGCGTATTTGACCGAGGTCAGCATGTCGTGACTGACCTGACGCGATGGCAGAATCTGCGGCAGGGGGACCGAAATCAAGTCAGGCTCGAAGGCGCGTTTGATGGCGCTCATGCATCCCCCTGAATGCGCTCAGCCAACACCTGAGGGATGTCATCGATGCCTTCGCTTCGCAACAACGAGCGGAAGTACTCATCGGCCAACAACCGGCGTAACGCGGTCACCACAAAGAGCAAGCGTTGCTCACCAACATCCGCCTTCTTCACCATCAGGCGCTGGCGGCGCACCTCGGTCTGATAAGCATTCAAAAGCTGGCGCGGTGTGGTCATTCGTTCGGAGATTTGGCGTAACCCATAGCCTTTGCCCAGGAGGCGTCGTCGGTCGATCAGACGTCGCACCTTGATCAACTGATCCCCTTTCAACACCCCGCTTTCGTAGGCCTCCAGCATGGCAGCCTGCACCTCGGCGTCGTCCGCCCGCGCCACCTCAGTTGCCACTTTAATCGGCAGCCAGCCCTTCTCGACCGCTGCGATCAAGCGCTCCTCCCCCTGGCGTAACAGGATCAGGATCCCACCCACGTAAGCACTGTCCAAGCAGGTTTTCTGAGCGATCTGCTTGATGGAATAGCCGCGTTCATGCAGCACGCTGATGGCCATCAGCAGATCGCGGTTCGAGTGTTTTCGTCGTGCCAGATTCTCTACCAGGCTAATCAGATAACGATCCGCCTCGGTCGCCGTAACCACCACCGCCGGAATCGTCGACTCGCCCAGGATCTTGAAGGCTTCGAAGCGCCCCTGGCCACAAATCAGATCGAAGCTCGGACCATTCCGGGTCACCGTAATCGGTCGTTTCAGCCCTAGACTGGCGATGTTTTCCACGAGTCGCGCAAAGACTTGCTGATTGCGACTGCGCGGGTTCAACACGCGAATATCCGTCAGTGGGATCTGGGCAATAGGTGCCGCCTGCGCAACATGAAGCGCAGGATGGTTCCCCAGCGATATGGACATTACGCAGCGCTCACCAGAGGTAGACGCCGACTCAGCGCCGACAGGATGTCCAGGCTGTCGAATCGATAAAGTTCCAACTCGCGGGGGTTGGTGTCTCCCAGACGCAAGTGCGGTGCCGCCAAATCAATCATCGGAAAGAGGTAGTAATCGAGTACCTCCTGCTCGCCCGGTAGCATGCGCACTGCGACCGTCAGGTCAGGCAACAGGCCGAAATCGAAGCGAAGTTGCCAGCGCCTGCGCGCTGACTCAGGACACTGACAGCGACAAAGCACCACCGAGATCGAGAACTCGTCGTTAACCCAAATCAGTTGGGTCTGGGGATCGACCGTGATGCGGCCGCCAACGACACGAATGCGCTCTTGGGTGTCGACCAGTATGTGGGGGTGCCGCTCACGCAGACGCCGATTGGCCTCCAGGTAGCTGTAGTCTCGGGCGGGGGAGTAGCCGATCAGTCTGTAGCTGCGCAACAAACTGCCGAAGCGCTGGCGATAACAACTGCTGGAGGGGCAGTCCTCCTGCTCGTCGATGATCAGCCCGGACAGGCACCCTCGCTCCGCAAAAAGCTGCTTCAAGGTGACCAGCATTTGCTCGTCCGACCAGTGCCGTGAGCGCGCGCGGATGATGGCCTGCGCCGCAAGGAATAACGAGTGGTCGACTACGGGGGAGAAAACGCCGTCGGCTCGCACCCATTGATCAATCGGATTGCGGGTACGGGGCTGCTTCAGTTTGCCAGAGGTGCGATTCCAGACATTGTTGCCGATGTACTTCTCGTTGATCAGGACCTGGTGCACTACGCCCCGTGTCCACGGTCGCTCCCAATCGGTGCGAAGTCCACGCCGATTCAGCAGCGCTGCAATGTCAGCTTCGCTGCGGCCTTCTTTGACAAAGGCCTGATAAATGCCCTGAATCACCTGCTGTTCGTGTTCCGGCCCCGGCGTGAGAATCACCCGATCCGTCTGAAGGCTCTTGTGCTCACCACGACTCAGGAGCGTTTTGGGCTGCCCGGTCTGATCGATCAACTGGCGTCGCAGACCATATCCGGCGGGCCCGCCCTGTCGGTAGCCCAACTCGATCAGGTGCGACTGCCCCGCAAATACCTTGACGGATAGCTCACGGCTGTACTCACCCGCCATCATGCGCTTAACGCTTTTGATGATGCTGGAAACGGGTGAACCATCGTTGACGAACTGTTCGGCACAATACTCGACCCGAACCCCGGCCTGCCGACAGCGGACTTCGTAGCTGGCGCTCACATCAGGATCCTGAAACCGCCCCCAGCGACTCACGTCATAGACCAGGACCACAGAGAAGTCGGACTGGCCCGCGTCAACGTCCCGAAGCAGATGTTGAAGAGCTTCTCGACCGTCCAGGCTCAAGCCACTTTTCCCCGCATCGGTGTACACCCGGACGATGTCCAACTCATGCGCCGCTGCGTAGACGCGAATGGCGTCCAACTGATTCTCCGTCGAGTACTGCTGATGCTCCGTTGACATACGGACATAGGCCGCAGCCCTATTGCTGCCCTCTGCCGTGGATAGATTCGTTCGTCTCATTTTCAGATCGATGCCCCCTCAGCGGCTTTGGGTCTACACCCATGCCGAGCCGTAGGCCGCGCCCCGTCTACCGGTCTGTGACGGATGCACCACTAACGAATCTAGAGAGGGGAAACGGAAAAATGATCGCGAAAATGGGCAATCCATTTCCAATCAGCGCAGAAACCTATGCCAGCGCCCTGGCCGCTGCCTTACGCACCGAGTTGGGCACGTCACATCGTGCGATCAAGACGCTGCGCCACTGGACCGATGCCAGTGAACGCACCGCCAAGCATTGGCTCGCGGGCAGTCATGGCCCTAGCGGCCTTCACTTGCTTGAACTGATTCGGCATTCCGACCACGCCCTCCAGGCGGTACTCGAATTGGCCCAACGAAACTCATCCGTGGCAGTCGTCTGGCTGCCCGCCCTGCGCGAGCGATTGCTGGATACCGCAGAGCTGATTGAGGCTTGCCTGAGCCCTGGCGGCTCTCACTGATTGCCCTCTGCGGCGGCCGGAACTGGTCGCGAAGTAGTCAGCAGAAAAACGCCCTGATCAGATGCGCTCGGCGGGGATACCGTCTGGTTTGTGTCGCCAGGGACAACTGCTAAACACGGCTCATGGCGGCACGCCATGGGCCAACTTTCCGAGTAGCACCAGGATTTCCTGGCGCCCCGCCTTGCTCTGAACGAGGTCTTTCGGGTGTTGCCCACCAAGACCAATCACTGGAGATGAGAACCAACGCGATGCGCTTAGCTGGTCGTAGCCGAAGAACGCCACGACCTGGTGAATAACCCCAACGATGGCTACTGCGTCAGCTCGATCCCCGGCAGCGGGCACCACAAGCTCGACCAACTCGGGCCACAGGGCCCTTGCGATGCAAGCGGTGCAGCGCCCGCAGAGCCGCAACGACTCATCAACCTCTCCCTGAGCCGGGCCAGCTCCCACCCCCCAAGTGCTGCTGGCAGCATCTGTATCCAGGCGGCAACCGCAACCTCCACAGACCGGATTACCCATTTCGCTTCTCCAGGTAGGGCTGACATAGGGTGCAAAGCTTCCAAACTCGCCCGTCTCTTACCAAACGTTGCGGCCCATCCTTCCCACACCGCTGGCAAATCGCATCGGTCACGTACTCCACCGCCATGGCCAAGGTCTGGATGTGAGGTGGTGCGAATGGCTCCTCGATCCTCAGGTACCCATCCACGGGGCGTACGAGGGTGAGCTTGAAGTCGTAATCGAGCGCAGCAAGCTGCAACGCGTTGGCGAAGCGTTGCCAGCCGGCAAAATCAGGTCCAAGGTCGAGGTCCAACGCCTCAATCTGTTGGCTCCAATCCTTCTCCTCCATTGGCTCACCTCTTTTCAGATCGTAAACCTGGTCTCATCGTAAACTTGGCAGGTTTACGATGAGACCAGGTTTACGATCCTAGCTATTCAATGACGGGTGGAGTTCTGGTCAAGGTGCCAAAGAGTCAGGACTCGATACAGCCCTTGCGCTGACGCTAACTTCCTCTTGAGCTTACCCCTGGTACAGTCACCAATGGGATAGATCCTGACATACGTCCCCAACAACAGAGTCAACTGCAAACTTAGCTGCACCGTTTCACGCCTGTATCTGAACGAGATCAGCTCGACCCCGCGCTCGGGAAAATCGGGGAGATCATGGGGCTGGACCAGCAAAATATCCGGATCCCGAATCGTCAACTTCCGAATATCGGAGCAGAAGAGAAGAAGGACAATATTTTGACGCGGCATCAACATGTTGATTTACCCGGAAAGAGATTGCCCTTGGCGAACTTTAGAAAAAGCTAGTACGTGGAAGTTTCCTGTCAACTTCGGCGGCCCGGTGCATTTTTCGCTCTACGGGGCGATGTACGATCACCAGTTACCGAGGTACAAGCCCTCTCAGGCAACCACCACTTGAGAGACTGCCGAAGACACCGCTGGCTGCCTTGGGCAGCACATCACAGCCAAAAAAGCCTTCTATTCCGGGCTTCTCACGGGTTCACAGACAATCCTTGGCGAAACTCTGGCAATAAGACGGCCAGCTCCGAAGCACAACTTTCTATTGACTTTCTCAACAAGCCTCGTTATCATCCGGCAGCATTCTCCTCTTGCGCCCAAAAGCTCAAAACATGACGAAAGTCTTCCCCGCTCCGCACCGCTTATTACCCTCCCTCAGCCGCTGATCAGCGGCCGTTCAGCTCATTGCTGACTATTGCCTATTCGGCGAAAAATTTACTGCGACGATAAATTTTGCGGACTCCACTAGGAATCCTGGCTAGCCATTCGTCAGGTCCACAAAATTTTTTCTTTTCGCATATAAATTAAAGAAAACTCAAAAGACCAATACTCCAAATCATTGATGGAGTTGCGACTTTTACAAAGTCGTCAATATAGGAAACATTCTGAACATGACACTTTTCATGATGTTACGACCCTCTATCTGATAGCCGTTTGACAAGCTGGTGACTAACTACCAGCCTGATTCTCACTACTGATAGAGCACACATCATGAAAAAAATCCGCAGTTCCAGCGGAGGCACTCTTCCGCCCGAAAGATCCATTGGCCGCAGCAAGTACGGAAAACAAACAACTGTTTTCCCTTCCCGAAAAAATAGCTCGCTGATCATCTGCGAGACGCGCCTAGAAGCAGACGCCTGTTTCCATTGGGAGCAGGATCGCAATGTCATTGCCTACCGTGAACAGCCCGAACGGCTGCACCTAGTGGTAGAGGGCAAGGCTCGTACCTACGTACCGGATTTCGTCGTGCAGTACGCTGATCGGCCAATTCGCTTTGTGGAAGTCAAGCCGGACAACGTCTACCAGAAACCGAAGTACCTTGCCCTCTACCGGGCAGCCAAGCAGCTCCTCAAGACCCGAGGCGCTGACTTCGAACTGCTGACTGAGCGGAAGATTCGCCGCCAGCCACTGCTGAACAACCTCATCCGAACCTACAACCAGTCGCGTGGTGTATTGCCGCTCGAACTCGACTTCCTGCGTGACCAGCTCAGCGCCCTGAATCCACCGCTGCAAATTCGTTCGCTACTTGCTCTGCCTTCGCCCCCCTCTCCAGGCGCGATAGCTGCCGCGATTTTCAATCAGGACCTGCGTCTCGACTGGAGCAAGCCTGTAACCCAAGACAGCCGAGTTGAGTGGAGGTAAGACCATGGAAAAACGTCACGAAATACGCCTGGGCGCCCGTTACATGCTCAATGGCGATCTCATCGAAGTGGTTAGTCATTACAACGGCCGCTATCAGCTACGCGGGGTCGACCACAAAGGGGTGATCTACCTTCCTGAAGGAGAAGTGGATAAACGACTGCGTCAGGGATTTCTGGTCCCTGTTCGCAGCGTCATTTTGAATGAAGCTGAAGCACTCAAGATGGTCCGCCTAGATGCCTCTGAGCAACTAAAGCTGGACAATCACACTTTCTACGTCCGCAGACTCCATGAAAAATTTCATGGCTCGCTGCCCCGCAAGCAAACCCTCAACGAACTGCAAAAGCTCGCTGCGGAGCGCGGTGACCCGAAACCTCCGAGGTACACAAAGCTATACAAGCTCATGAAGCGCTACGTTGAGAGCGGTCAGAATATCTTTGCAATCTTGAAATCGTCTGAAGAGAAGCGATTTCGTGCAAAGCGGCTCTGCGCCGAGTCCCTTGACGTTATGCATGATTACATCCGGAATCACTACCTAAAGCGGAATGGGCTACCCGCAGCCGGTGTCTACCAACTTATAAAAGCCCATATTGAGGCGCTGAATGAGGAGCGAAATCTCAAACTGGAGATTCCATCCCCAGCGACGGTTTACCGGGCAGTGAACGCCATCCCTGCGTACGATGTTGATGTCGCACGTTTGGGCAAAAAAGCCGCCGCCAAGAAACACAAGTTCGGAAAAAGCATTCATTGCCCGCGCCGCCTACTGGCAAGGGTAGAGGCCGACACGCAAGAAGTAGATCTCGAACTAGTCGATGACTTTGGCTTCAATATCGGGCGCCCCCATCTGACCATACTCATCGACACGTACACCGGTGCGCTGATCGGCTGGTGTTTGTCGATGACACCTCCTTGCTATGAGAAAACAGCGAGCGCTTTGCGTCATGCGCTCACAGAGCGCGAAGACGGCTCCCCGGCCGGACTGCCGGAGGAATTGGTCGTCGACAACGGTTCCGAATTCTATAACGCCTCGCTTCTGGCTGCCGCTCAGCGATTGGGCATAGTGATCCGCTTTTGCTCAGAAGGACAACCTGATCAGAAATCAGCCATAGAGTCGTTCTTCAAGACGCTCAACGTGCAGCTAATTCATTGCATAGACGGCACCACAAAGTCCAACCCAACAGCTAAAGGTGACTATGACTCCGAAAGTGAAGCGACACTCACCCTGGACGAGCTACGGAATATTTTTGACGACTGGGTAAACAACTATTACCACGAGCGCAGACATGGTCAGCGCAGTCTTCCCACCATAGAAATGTGGAAGCAGAGCATTGACCCGATCTCTCCACCAAAGGTCTTCTCTCTAGAAGACGTTAGCTTTCTATGCATGGCAACATTCCGGTGCAAGATTAACAAGGGCCGGGTCCGGTATAACAACTTGGCCTGGACTGGCCCAAGCCTATCGCACCTTGCAGACATTGTCGGCCCTGGTGAGTCCGTAGAAGTACTGTATGACCGCTCTGATCTAGGAACCGCGTATGTACACGCCCCTGGAAGCAATGACTTCTATCCGGCAGATGCTGTTAGTGATTACCAATACGGCCTATCCATGTTTGAGCACCTTCTTGTACAAGAAAAGCTAAAAGAAGAGAGCAAAAAATATGATGAGAGAGAGGCAAGACAGGCGCTTCTCAGAATACACAAAGAAATCAGCAACTGCAAAAAACGGAACCAACGCCGCAAGCGTCAGCAGCTGCAAGATCTTCTCGCGCGGCAAAGTACTGTCGATTTCACGAACGAATTCTCCCCAGACGAAAACTACGAACTAGATAGCGAGGAAAACACCAGTGGACTTATCACTCAAGAAACTAGAACTGAAACCGACGACTTCGCAGAAGACGACTACGCAACAACCTGGATGCCTAAGAGGAAACCATGAACGAAATAATCACCAACAAGCTCTCGCAGTTCGCAGAGTGCATTGTCAGCCACCCTGAGTACACCCAAGCTCTTGAGTGCATTTATCGCAGCGTAGAAACCACGCAAGTACGTGGCGAGCCTGCTTCTGCGCTCATCGTGGGCGAGCCGGGAACAGGAAAATCCACTGTTTGCAAAGTCGCAATGAGCCGGTTCGGAGATAGAAAGACCATTACCGACGAGCATGGAACAAGAGAAGTTGTACCGACCTTCTATTGCTCGCTGAACGCAGGAGCGACGATCAAGACACTGACCGTCAGCATGTTGCAGCAGTTGGGATCCACCAACTATTCAGGCAACAACTCGACGCTGTTCAATCGCCTTGTAACTCTCCTGAAGACTTGCCAAACACAACTCATTGTCCTCGATGAGTTTGATAATCTGCTCAGAAAGGGTGCGGAAAAGTCCAGGGAACAAGTCTGCGACTGGGTCCGTACCCTATTGAACGAAACGCTCGTTCCAGTGGCAATTGTCGGCATTCCACGTTGCGAAGAGATTATCAACGCCCATCCGCAACTATCCCGGCGCTACCCTTATCGCCATCAGATGACGGAGTTCACCTATTCGACGCTAGACCCGAAGTCAACGTTCAGCAAAACCCTGCGTGTACTCGGCAATGCGCTAAAGGAGATTGGCGAATTCGAAAGCTGCATGAATTTCTGCGCCGACCAACACCTGAAGGCCATGTACCTGGCAACGGGCGGCAATATGAATGGCATTCGGCAACTGCTCAGCGATGCCCTTAAAGTCGCACTCCTGCGAGGCGATGGCTGCTTTAACGACAAAGATCTCGCAAAGGCGGTAGACCTGTCATTCATCCCCACCGCCAAGTGCCCCAAGAATCCCTTCCGTCTGACTACAGCGTCGCTGGACCGAATCATCTCCGGGAGGATGAGCCAATGAAGATCTTCTTCCTTGCTCATGGCCGTCATGAGGAAAGTCCTCGCAGTGTTCTGCTCCGCACCGCAGTGGCCAATGGTTTCGGCTCAGTCTCCGCCATGGCCAGAGCATTCGGGTCCAAGGACTCTCGGCAACCAATCGCATGGCAAATGCGCCACTCCAAGCTAATCACTGAACTCAGCAGAAATAGCGATCTCAATGGCGGTCAGTTCCAGGGTAGCTTCTATACCCAGAACGGTCCCACCAGCGAGAGTCCGGTTGAGATCATGGGGCTGATGGTTCCAGCAGCGGCGATCAGAGCCGATGCTTACAACTTCTGTCCGGAATGCCTCCGGGACGGAGGCCATCGATCTATACAGGACCTCATCTGGCTGGAGACCTGCCCCTACCATGGGTGCCAGTACGGGGCTGCCTGCCCTAACTGCCAGAGAACCATCCACTGGACGCAGTTGGTGGGCAATCTGTGCCGATGCGGTTATGACCTCTGCAATGGTCCCACCGTAGCATCTCAATCCAAGGCCTCCCGTCTGGTTCTAAATTTCTTCAGAACCAGGGACCAGGCAGCGTTGGATCGTTTCATCTTTGCACTGCGGGCACTTCGCTACGAGACACAATCGGACCGCTCCAGTGTCCTCGAAATGGCAGCACGCGTGGCCAATTGTGAAGAGCAAGCGCTCGATGAACTGCTCGCTATCGCTAGCGAACGCTACCCCTGCTTGCCAGTTCGCGCACTCATCGCTCCCTGGATGATATCTAGCGACGAGTGGATCAGCGGCCAGGTCGCGCGTTTGCTACAGGCCAATGCGCCCATGAGCAAGGCGGTCGGCGCGTGCCATTGCTCAGAGCTAAAGCTTTACCAAGACGAAATGCTCAAGGCATTGCAGGCCTCTTCCAAGAAACTCCGCTCTCTGCTGCTGCGCAATCTGGTCCAGCGTGGAAAACAGGGGAAAGTGCGCTGGCTCTACTCCGCGATCAACCTCTGCAAATTGTTGGAGACGCATACGAGCATTCCGCTTGCGGCAGACAACGCTCCGGAGGTTCCTCCCACCGAAGCCGACAACGACATGGTCACTATTGAGGAGGCCGCAGTCCGCGTGGGCGTTTATCCCGACGCGGTGCGCAATGCCCTCTCACACGGTTTTATGCAGACCAACCTGCAAAAAGGCGCCCGTGGCAGAACAATGCTCCATGCATCGGCTGTTGATCAGTTCACGACTGACTTCGCGTTCATCGGTCAGCTTGCCGATGAAATAGATCTTCCTCGCACCACTCTCTCAGCCAAGTTGCTTCACCTAGGAGTGCAGCCTGTATCAGGCCCTTTGATCGACGGTGGACTGGTGACTATCTATCGACGTGCGGATCTTGGCCCGCAGCTGTTGCAAGCACTCCAAGACCTGGATCGTTACAAATCAAATTCCGGTAGAAAGAAATGCCGCATTAGCTGCGACACGCTACCGCCAGACGATTCGTGCGTGAGCGCTGTTGCCGCACGCATGCTGGAGGTGTCTCTTCATGACCTCAGACACTTGCACGAACTTGGGTACCTCAAGCGCGCAGTGGGCTCCAAGCGTCGCTTCACAACAAATTCAGTCCTCACCACCAAGAGTCTGCTGGAGGAAATGCTAACGCTGAAGAATTGCGCCGACGAGGTGGCAATGTCATCGCAGACGTTCTCTCGGCGCTTCGTCCAAAGCGGATTCATTGAGCATTGGCGCCTGGGAAGTAAAACCCTTATCCCTAAGAAACAACTGACGCGAGTGCAAGAACATTGCAGATTGTTCGTCAGTTTCTGCGAAGCGGACAGTATTCTCAGCGCGCCGCTCGGACACTCGGCCAATCTAGCCAAGACAGGCAAACTCCATCCGGTACTACCTAACGACCCCGGCTATGTCTCCACTGTCCGCCTACTTCATCGCGGTGACGTAGAAAAAATCTAACCCCTTCATCCTGAATAATGGCCGGCGCCAAGAGCGTACGGCCATATTTTTTACCTTCATAAAAGTCAGTTCAAAAATAAGCGAGAAAAACTCGCCTCGTTTCACAAAATAGCGAAAGAAGAATTTCATCCCTAGTGACACGCTCCTCTCCAGCCATTGATTTTCCTCAATAATATTTCTCACCTCAGTGAGAGTGAGCGGTAGTAGCAAGACCGCAAGTCAAGACCATTAGAAACGCTGTATACCGAAATGGATTTTTGGGGCAGTGATATGTCTAGTCCTGAAATAGGTTTACACCTATCAGGCTAACCTCCAGACCTCA
>NZ_BDMA01000063.1:0-4860 GCF_002003485.1 Metapseudomonas resinovorans | reverse complement strand
ACCAAATCGCCGTTCTTTTTTCATGGCTCCCCGGAAATCCGCGAAGAACCCAAAAAAAGGCCCGCATTGCGGGCCTTTCTTCACACCTTTCGGCTATCAGGCGGAGAGTTCCACCAGCAGCTTGTTCAGGCGACGCACGTAGGCGGCCGGGTCCTTCAGGCTGTCGCCTGCGGCCAGGGCAGCCTGGTCGAAGAGGATGTGCGACAGTTCGCCGAAGCGATCCTCGTCCTGCTCGCCGTCGAGTTTCTCGATCAGCGGGTGGGCCGGGTTGATCTCGAAGATCGGCTTGGAGTCCGGCACTTTCTGGCCGCTGGCTTCGAGGATCTGGCGCATTTGCAGGCCCAGGTCCTGTTCGCCGATGGCGAGGATCGCCGGAGAGTCGGTCAGGCGGTGCGACACGCGCACTTCCGAAACTTCCTCACCCAGGGCGGACTTGAGGCGCTCGATCAGCCCTTCCTTGGTCTTGGCGACTTCTTCCTGGGCCTTCTTGTCCTCTTCCGAATCCAGCTTGCCAAGGTCGAGATCGCCGCGAGCGACATCGACGAAGCCCTTGCCGTCGAAGTCGGACAGGTAGCTCATCAGCCACTCGTCGATACGGTCGGTGAGCAGCAGCACTTCGATGCCTTTCTTGCGGAAGACTTCCAGGTGCGGGCTGTTCTTCACCTGCGAATAGCTCTCGCCGGTGAGGTAGTAGATCTTGTCCTGGCCTTCCTTCATGCGACCGATGTAGTCGGCCAGGGAAACGCTCTGCTCGCCCGAATTGTCGCTGGTGGCAGCGAAGCGCAGCAGGCTGGCGATCTTCTCCTTGTTGGCGAAGTCCTCGGCCGGACCTTCCTTCAGCACCTGGCCGAAGTTCTTCCAGAAGCCCTTGTATTGCTCGGGCTCGTTCTTCGCCAGCTTCTCCAGCATGTCCAGAACGCGCTTGGTCAGCGCCGACTTCATGGACTCGATCACCGGGCCGGATTGCAGAATTTCGCGGGAGACGTTCAGCGACAGGTCATTGGAGTCCACCACGCCCTTGATGAAGCGCAGGTAGAGCGGCAGGAACTGGTCAGCCTGGTCCATGATGAACACGCGCTGCACGTAAAGCTTCAGGCCGCGCGGCGCCTCACGGTGATAGAGGTCGAAGGGTGCGCGGGCCGGGACGTAGAGCAGCGAGGTGTATTCCAGCTTGCCTTCGACCTTGTTGTGGCTCCAGGACAGCGGGTTCTCGAAGTCGTGGGCGACGTGCTTGTAGAACTCCTGGTACTCCTCGTCCTTCACCTCGGTGCGCGGACGGGTCCAGAGCGCGCTGGCACGGTTGACGGTTTCCCACTCCTGCTCCGCCGGTGCCTCTTCGCCGTGGTGCTCCTTCGGCAGTTCGATGGGCAGGGCGATGTGGTCGGAGTACTTCTTGATGACATTGCGCAGGCGCCAGCCGTCGGCGAACTCTGCTTCGTCGCTCTTCAGGTGCAGGACGATGCGGGTACCGCGCTCGGCCTTGTCGATAGTGGCGATGTCGAACTCGCCCTCGCCTTGCGACGACCAGTGAACGCCCTCGGCGGCAGCCAGGCCAGCGCGGCGGGTGAAGACGTCGACCTTGTCGGCAACGATGAACGCGGAATAGAAGCCCACACCGAACTGGCCGATCAGGTGGGAATCCTTCTTCTGGTCGCCAGAGAGATTCTTCAGGAAGTCGGCGGTACCGGACTTGGCGATGGTGCCCAGGTGAGCGATCACCTCGTCACGGCTCATGCCGATGCCATTGTCTTCGAGGGTGACAGTGCGCGCGTCCTTGTCGAAACTGACGCGGATCTTCAGCTCGGCGCCGCCTTCCAGCAGCGCAGGCGTTGCCAGCGCCTCGAAGCGCAGCTTGTCGGCGGCGTCGGAGGCGTTGGAAATCAGCTCGCGGAGGAAGATTTCCTTGTTGGAATACAGGGAATGGATCATCAGGTGAAGCAGCTGCTTCACCTCGGTCTGGAAGCCCAGGGTTTCTTTTTGAGTTTCCACACTCATGGTCGTCTTACTCCACGTGGATGGTTTAGGCCGTTTACAGCGGCGGATCACATCCAGATGGGGCCTTCGACAAGGATTTCAAGTGCTTAGCGAAAGCGGGAAGAACCTGACTTTCGCTGCGTTGCACGTCAGGCCCCGCGCTTCACGATTCGCAGCGGGGCCGAACCAGGATTTCCCGACTTCAGGGTTCGAGCAGTTCGACGTGGGAGACTTCGTCGAGGTCGAAGCTGAAGCTTGCAGCCCCTGCCCCACCAAGATTGCGACGAATCAGGACACGTCCGTCGCGATCCAGCCCGGCGAAGCGGCCTTCGGCGGTGCTACCGCGTACTGTGTACACGCGCATGCTGAGCTCCTGGTACTGAGCGGGATTGCTCAGCAGGCGTTGCAAGGAGAAGCGCAGGCGACGATCTATCGCATGGGCGCTGTCCGATGTTGGTCCGGGTTCCTGTGCCTCGCTCGGCGCCGGGGCCTCCACGGCGGAGGCTGCCAGCGGCGGGAAGCTGTCGCGACTCACGCGCCAGCCCCGGCTCTCATTCTTTATCAGCTGCAGCGGCAAACGCTGGGGCTGGCCGCCGATGCGAGCTTCCACCTCGACTTCCAGTTCGCGTGCCGGCAGGCTGACGGCCGGCAGCGGGGCCAGCTCGACATCACGGGTGGCGAAGCGGCGTTGCAGGTAATCGCGGACTACATAGGCCAGCGTGTCACGGGAGTCGTAACGCGTGTCCACCTGGCCGTCGCGATAGCGCAGGCGATCGGTGAAGACCTCCAGGTGGCCGGATAGCGTGGTCGCGAACTTCGGTGGCAGCACCAGGTGGAAATCACCGGCCAGGCGATTCGGCGCGACCGGCTGAAGGTCCACGTGCAGCGTGTAGCCACGGGGGATGCGCCGGGCTTCGGGCAGTTCCTGCTCCGGGAGCAGCCAGCTGATTTCGATTTCCGGTTGCGGGCCGGCATCCTCGGGCAATACATCCAGGCGCAGGGCTCCCTGTGGCTGACTGCCGACCCGGATGGTGAGCTCGCGACGGGCATAGAAGTCCTGGCCCTCGCGCAGGCTGAGAATGCCATCCACCAGTTCGGCTTGAAGCGGAGCGAAACGCTGCCCGTTGAGTTCGCCATTGAGGCGGATGTCCAGCTCGGAAGCCGTCTGCTGCTCGTCGCCCAGCCAGCGCAGGCTCAGGATCGCCTGCAGGCGCTCCGGGTCCTGCGCGGCGAGCATGGTCAGGCCCACCACCAGCGGTATGAAACCCATGGCGCCAAAGGCCACAGCGTTGCGCGCGGTTCGCCAATGGTAGAGCACGTAGGCCAGCGTGACCGGCGGCAGCAGGCTGCCGAAGCCCCAGAGCAGGCTGGTGCCGAACGCACGCATCACCAGCCAGACGAGGCCGGTGACGATCAGCAGCAGGCCACCGAGTATGAGTAACGCAACCATCGGGCTTTCCTTGTGAGCGACCGGACGCGCCTGACGCGCCTCAGGATTCGTCGACCTTGAAGTGGGCGCGCGCGGTGGCGATGGGTTCGGTCTGGGTGGTCTGCCAGGCGGTAATGGCGACGTTGGCGACACGGCGGCCTTGTCGCCAGACCTGGCATTGGACGTAGGTGTCACGATAGTGCCCGGCGCGCAGGTAATCTATCGAGAAGTCGATGATTTTGGGCATATGTGGCGTGCCCATGAACATCAGCAAGTGGAGCATCGCCGCGTGCTCCATGAAGCCGGCGATCACGCCGCCATGGATGGCTGGCAGGGTCGGATTGCCGATGTTGTCCTTGTTCGCCGGCAGGCGGAACACCATGTCATCCCCGAGGCGCAGGCATTCCATGCCGATCAGCTTGGCGTAGGGGATCAGACACACCAGCGAGTCGTAATCGTTCTTCTCGTGGGCTTCGCGGACCACGGCGCTGAGGTCGAGGCTCATGCCGCACCTCCCTGCTTCAACTGCCCGGGCTTGCCCAGGCGCATGAACGCACCCACCACATGGGCGATGGGTTGTGCCGGGTCGTCCTGGTAGGCATAGCCACGGGTGAAGATGATGTTGGGGGTAACCCGGTAGCATTCAGCGAAACCGAAAACATCCTTGTGCGGCTCGGCCGGGTGCATGTAGTCGATGCGCAGGTCCAGGGTCGGGCAGATCTCGAACTCCGGCAGCACGCAGACCGTGGAAATGCCGCAGGTGGTATCCATGAGAGTGGTAATGGCACCACCGTGGATCACGCCGGTTTCCGGATTGCCGATGATCTGCGTGCTGTACGGCAGGCGCAGGGTCAGGCCCTGGGGAGTGGCATCGTGCACGGTGAGGCCGAGCACCTGGCAATGACGCAGCACGGTAAGAAAGCGCTGCGCCCGTTCGATGAGGGTGTTGTCCGTCATGACTGCAACCTTGGCGGAGGGTGGGCAAAGAGGCGAATCATACCCTGCCCCACCCGCTTGCGCCGTGGGAGACCGCGCAGTCATGCTTTTTGCAATTAGCGCGGAACTTAGAAACGAATCACAAACTCCAACGGCTATCGATGAGGAAAAGCCACACATGGAGGCTCAATGATGAAGAAAACCCTGTCTCTCGCCCTGCTCCTGGCCGCAAGCCTTGGTCTCGCCGCCTGCGACAAGAAGGAAGAGGCTCAGGCACCGGCTGCTCCGGCTACCGAAACCCAGCCGAGCACCCCGGCCACCCCACCGACTCCGGCGCCGGAAACCGCCCCGGCCCCGACCGAGCCCGCCCCGGCAGCGCCTGATACCGCGCCGACCGAGGAGAAAAGTCAGTAAGCCTCCAGCTCGCTGGAACGAAAAGGCCCGCATGATGCGGGCCTTTTCGTTTCCGGTGTCTAGTCCTGAAATAGGTTTACACCTATCAGGCTAACCTCCAGACCTCA
>NZ_BDMA01000062.1:0-37468 GCF_002003485.1 Metapseudomonas resinovorans | reverse complement strand
CACAGCTACAACAACTACCAGACACCGGTACAGCGCGAAGCGCTGGCTGGATAAACCTAAACCGGTGTCCAGTTTTACTTGACCACTTCAGCCGTGCCACGGACGGACCTTCGCGCCTTCCCTGTGGGGACGATTTCAATCGCTGAGGAGGCCGAAGGTCTCCCCTCGAACTCCCTGCATCCCTCACCCGCCCTCACCCCAACCCTCTCCCAGAGGGAGAGGGGGCTGGCCGTGCCACGGACGGACCTTCGCGCGCTCCCTGTGGGGGCGATTTCAATCGCTGAGGAGGCCGAAGGGCTCCCTACGAACTCCCTGCATTTTTCACCCGCCCTCACCCCAACCCTCTCCCAGAGGGAGAAGGAGCTGGTCGTGCCACGGACTTTGCTTTGCGCAATCCTTGTAGGGGCGAATTCATTCGCCAAGGAGGCCGAAGGTCTCCCTACAAACTCCCTGCATCGCTCACCCGCCCTCTCCCCCAGCCCCTCTCCCTGAAGTGGAGAGGGGAGCAGTCTGTGCAGGCTGAGTAGCAGGTGCTTCTACTGTGGGAGCGACTTCAGTCGCGAAAGGCCCTCCCCCTCACACGTTGTACTCCACAGGCGGCGGCGGCAGTTCGCTGATCAGGTCCTGCAGCCCCTCCGCCCATTGGCGGCGGATATCGGCGAAGTACTTGTCCTCTTCGGTCACCCGATAACCGGCCGGGAGGATCAGGCTGTCGCGGTGATAGACCAGCAAGTCCAGCGGCATGCCGACGGACAGGTTGCTTCGGATGGTGGAGTCGAACGACACCAGGGCACAGCGCAGGCCCTCTTCCAGGCTGGTGTCGAACTCCAGGTTGCGGTCGAGGATCGGTTTGCCGTACTTGCTCTCCCCCAGTTGCAGGAAGGGCGTGTCCACTGTGGCCTGGATGAAGTTGCCTTGGGGATAGATGCTGTAGAGCTCCGGCGGGGTGCCGGCGATCTGCCCACCCACCAGGAAGGAACAGGTCAGGTCGGTATTGCCCGCCAGCGGAGCACCATCGCGGGCAATGACTTCGCGAACGGTTTCGGCCACCAGCGCGGTGGCGTCGTAGAGGGAGGGCACCGTATTCAGGTTCGGCCCCGCGCCGCCCAGGCGTTGCTTGAGCAGGTTGACCACCGATTGCGACGTGGCGAGGTTCCCGGCGCTTTGCAGGACGATCAGCCGCTCGCCGGTTACGCCGAAGGTGTAGAGCTTGCGGAAGGTGGCGATGTGATCGATGCCCGCGTTGGTGCGCGAGTCCGATACGAATACCAGGCCGTCGGCCAGGTGCATGGCGACGCAATAGGTCATGCCGGTTCTCCTTGTTGAGGCTCTCCGCGTCGGGTGTCCGGCCGCCGGCCCTGGCGGGCTGGCAGTAAGGGGCGGCCGGCGCCGTGGAAAGTCGGGAAACTCGCGTTACTGCACCTGCACCTGCAACAGCGGCTCATCTGCCTTGGCATGCATCTGCTCGCCGCCACCACCGCGACGCATGCCGCGTACCGGACAGGCATCCAGGTAGTCCAGGCCCACCGCCAGTTTCAGGTGACGCTCGGGACGGGCCAGGTTGTTGGTCACGTCGAAGCTGTACCAGGCATCGCCCAGCCAGGCTTCGGCCCAGGCGTGGCTGGACAGGTTCTTGTCATTGCCCTGGTACAGGTAGCCGGACACGAACCGCGCCGGAATGCCCAGGCTGCGGGCACAGGCCAGGAACGCGTGAGTATGGTCCTGGCAGACCCCGGCGCGACCGGCGAAAGCTTCGGCGGCGGTGCTGTCGACGCGGGTCACGCCTTTCTTGAACGGCATCTGCGCATGCAGCGCTTCCATCAGGTCGATCAGCCCTCCACGATCGCGGCGATTCCCGCATTCGAGCGCGGCGAACTCCCGCAGCGCGTCGTCAGCGGTGGTCAGCCGGGTGAAACGCAGGAAGGGCAAGGCCGACTGCTTGTCGTGTTCGGCCTCGCGCTTCTCATCGATCTCCACCTGGCCACGAGCGCTGATGACGATGGAGTCGTGGGGTTCGTCCAGGGTCAGTACATGAAAGATGTTGCCGAAGGGATCGACCTGCGCGCGCACGGGACGCGGCAGGGTCAATTGCCAGCTGAGCACGTGCTGGCGTTCGTTCTCCTGGGGCGTCAGGCGCAGGTACTGGATGCTCGCTCGGACCTGGTCGTCGTAGCGATAGGTGGTGTCGTGGCGGATGGACAGTTTCATACAGCCTCCAGATACGAGCTGTGGATGGCCCGGGCCAGTTGGCGGACCAGCAGGATGAAGTCGGTGAGCCACGTGTGCAGGCCTTCGTCGAGGATTTCGTCGATGGCGGTGTAACGCAGCCGCGCGTCCAGTTCCGCGGCCAGGCGCTGGGCCGGGCGACCGTTGTCTCCTGGCAGGTGGGCGAGGATGTCGTTCAGCTCCTCCATGCACGCCCGTAGCGAACGGGGTACGTCGGCGCGGAGCAGGAGCAGCTCGGAAACCTGGCGGGCATCGGGGGAGCCCCGATAGACCTCGGTGTAGGCCTCGAAGGACGACAGCGCGCGGAGCAAGGCGCTCCACTGGTAATAACCGCGAGCGGAGCTGTCGCTGACCTCCTCCGACTCTTCGCCGAACATTTCGTAGCGGGAGTCCAGCAGGCGCAGGGTGTTATCGGCCCGCTCGATGAAGGTTCCCAGGCGTATGAAGCTGTAGGCCTCCCCGCGCATGATGGTGCCGTAGCTGGCGCCGCGGAACAGGTGCGAGCGCTCCTTCACCCACTCGCAGAAACGGCTGATGCCGTAACGGCCGAGCCCCTCACTGGAGATGTTCAGCATCTCCAGCCAGGTGGCGTTGATGTTCTCCCAGATGTCGGCGGTAATCCGCCCGCGCACGGCATGAGCGTTGATCCGCGCGGCGCGCAGGCAGCTGAAGATGCTCGCCTGGTTGTCGGCGTCGAGGGCGAAGAAATGCAGCATGCGCCCGGCGTTCAACTCACCATGACGCTCCTGGTAAAGCTCCAGGGTGCCGGTGCTGAGCAGCGACATGGCCAGCTCGTCCAGGCCATCGCCACGGCCGTCCTGGGGCATCAGCGACAGCGAATAGCTGACCTCCAGCATGCGCGCCAGGTTCTCTGCGCGCTCCAGGTAACGCGACATCCAGTAAAGCTCGGAGGCAGTTCTGCTCAGCATGATCAGTCCTCCACGATCCAGGTGTCCTTGGTGCCGCCGCCCTGGGACGAATTCACCACCAGGGAGCCTTCACGCAGCGCCACGCGGGTCAGGCCGCCGGGCACCAGGCGGGTTTCCCGCCCGGAGAGCACGAAGGGACGCAGGTCGATATGGCGCGGGGCGATTCCCTGCTCGACGAAGGTCGGGCAGGTGGACAGGCACAGCGTGGGCTGCGCGATGTAGGCCTCGGGGCGGGCCTTGAGGCGCTCGCGGAAGGCTTCGATCTCCTTGGCGCTGGCGGCCGGCCCCACCAGCATGCCGTAGCCGCCGGAGCCCTGGGTTTCCTTGACCACCAGTTCGGGCAGGTGGGCCAGCACATGGGACAGTTCTTCGGGCTTGCGGCATTGCCAGGTGGGCACGTTCTTCAGGATGGGCTCCTCGTCCAGGTAGAAGCGGATCATGTCGCCGACGTAGGGATAGATGGACTTGTCGTCCGCCACGCCGGTGCCGATGGCGTTGGCCAACACCACATTGCCGGAGCGATAGGCGGCCAGCAGACCGGGCACGCCGAGCATGGATTCGGGGTTGAAGGCCAGGGGGTCGAGGAAGGCATCGTCCAGCCGGCGGTAGATCACATCGACTGGTTGCGGGCCGGCGGTGGTGCGCATGAACACCCGGTCGTCACGGACGAACAGGTCGGCCCCTTCCACCAGCTCCACACCCATTTCGCGAGCGAGGAAGGCATGTTCGAAGTAGGCGCTGTTGAAGCGCCCCGGCGTCAGCACCACCACGCTGGGGTTGTCCAGCGGGCTGGAGCTTTTCAGCGTGTCCAGCAGCAGGTTCGGGTAGTGATCGATGGGGGCGATGCGCTGGGCGGCGAAGAGCTCGGGGAACAGTCGCATCATCATCTTGCGGTCTTCGAGCATGTAGCTGACGCCGCTCGGGGTGCGCAGGTTGTCTTCCAGCACGTAGTAGGTGCCATCGCCATCGCGCACCAGGTCCACCCCGGCGATGTGGGCGTAGGTCTCGCGGTGCAGGTCCAGGCCCTGCATGGCGATCTGGTAACCCTCGTTGGCCAGCACCTGCTCGGCGGGAATGATCCCGGCCTTGATGATGCGCTGGCTGTGGTAGAGGTCGGCGAGGAACATGTTCAGCGCCTTCACGCGCTGGATGCAGCCCTTTTCCACCACCCGCCATTCGCTCATGGGAATGGCGCGGGGAATGGTGTCGAAGGGAATCAGGCGCTCGGTGCCCTGCTCATCGCCATACAGGGTGAAGGTGATACCGGCTCGGTGGAACAACAGGTCAGCCTCGCGACGTCGCTGGGCCAGCAGTTCTCCGGGCGTGTCCGCCAGCCAGCGGGCGAATTCCCGGTAATGCGGACGGCATTCGCCACTCGCGTCATACATCTCGTCATAAAAAATGCGGGACATGCCTAACTCCTTGTCACCACGGGCAGAAACGCAGTCGCAAGCCCCGTGCCATCGCCACAACTGCTTGCCTTTCAATAACTTGCAGCACACTCGCAGTCGTAGCGCCCCAGACTGGTGCAGCTCGAATAACCGAACTGCCCCTGTCGCCCTATTTGGCGGCGGTGCAGGGTTGGACGGAATGCGACGGCGAGGTGTTCCCCACTTGTTGCGGAAGAACCGCCATCCCTGGAACGAACAGTCTAGTCCGGCCATGCAAGGCCCTAGGGCCCGATTGTTCTATGGATATGTTGCGATTTGGAATTGCCCAATTACCCGCCGATCTATGGTCATAGCCAGCCCTCTATGGGCGCCATTGCCTGGCCACATTTTCCAAGGTAGCGGGAGCCTTCCATACTTGCTCCATTCCAGTGCCTCCCTCATGCCCCGGAGCAACCTGCCATGCTCACCATCGGAGACAAACTGCCGGCGTTCAACCTGCTGGCGGTTGACCACGATTCGGAACACGCCGCCACCCCGGAGAACGCGTTCAAGCGCGTCAGCCAGGACAGCCTCCTGGGCAAGTGGAAGGTGCTGTTCTTCTGGCCCAAGGACTTCACCTTCGTCTGTCCCACCGAGATAAAGGCCTTCGCGGACCTGCTGGAGCAATTCAACGACCGCGATACCCAATTGATTGGGGCCTCCACCGACAGCGAGTTCGTCCACCTCGCCTGGCGCCGCGATCACAAGGACCTGAAGGGCTTGAGCTTTCCCTGGCTGGCGGACATCCAGCACGAACTGACCAATGCCCTGGGCATCATCGACCGCCGCGAAGGCGTGGCCCTGCGCGCGACCTTCATCATCGACCCGGACAATGTCATTCGCCATGTCTCGGTGAATGACCTGCTGGTAGGTCGCAACCCACAGGAAACCCTGCGCCTGCTGGATGCGCTGCTGACTGAAGAACTGTGCCCATGCAACTGGCACAAGGGCGAGGCGACACTGCATTACTGAGCGGTTCGGCCTTCATGGATTTGCCCATCCTTGTAGGAGCGAATTCATTCGCGAAGTAGATCGAAGATCTGCCTTGTACAAGCAGGGACGCTACGCTCCCCTTTCGCGAATGAATTCGCTCCCACACATCCTGCACGCCTCCTCCCGCCCCTTCCTTGTCAGCCCCAAAGCCCCGAACTACGCTGCTCAATGCGACCAGCGGCCGTATTTTTCGGCGCGCTTTTCGTCGCATTCGCCGACGGCATGCAGTTCCGCCGAACAGGCTCCGCACGTCATGTACAACAGGAGTCGACAATGCCTTCGTTCAAACCCGTTTCCCTTTCATTCGCCGTCAGTTGCGCCTGCCTCATCGCCTCCGCCCAGGCCGCCGAACCGCTGAAGCAGCTCGGCAAGGGTGAAGGCCAGCTCGACATCATCGCCTGGCCCGGCTACATCGAACGCGGCGAGTCGGACAAGAACTACGACTGGGTCACCCAGTTCGAGAAAGACAGCGGTTGCAAGGTCAATGTGAAGACCGCCGCCACCTCCGACGAGATGGTCAGCCTGATGGCCAAGGGCGGCTACGACCTGGTCACCGCCTCCGGCGACGCCTCCCTGCGCCTGGTGTTCGGCAAGCGTGTGCAACCGATCAACCCAGACCTGATTCCCAACTGGAAGACCCTCGACGAGCGCCTACAGGACGCACCCTGGCACACGGTGCAAGGCGTGCACTACGGCACGCCGTACCAGTGGGGCCCCAACCTGCTGATGTACAACACCAAGCTGTTCAAGCAGGCACCGAACAGCTGGGCGGTGGTCTTCGAGCCTCAGGACCTGGCTGATGGCAAGTCCAACAAGGGTCGCGTGCAGGCCTACGACGGCCCCATCTACATTGCCGACGCCGCCCTCTACCTGAAGTCCGCCAGGCCGGAGCTGGGCATCCAGGACCCCTACCAGCTCACCGAAGCGCAGTACACCGCCGCGCTCGACCTGCTGCGCAAGCAGCACAGCCTGGTGCACCGCTACTGGCACGACGCGACCGTGCAGATGAGCGACTTCAAGAACGAAGGCGTGGCCGCCTCCAGCACCTGGGGCTACATGGCCAATACCCTGAAAGCCGAGAAGCAGCCCGTGGAAACGGTGTTCCCGAAAGAAGGGGTCACCGGCTGGGCCGACACCACCATGCTGCACGTGGACGCCAAGCACCCGAACTGCGCCTACAAGTGGATGGATTGGTCGTTGCAACCCAAGGTCCAGGGTGACCTGGCCGCCTGGTTCGGCTCGCTTCCGGTAGTCGCCAAGGGCTGCACCAGCAGCGAACTCCTCGGCGCCAGCGGTTGCGCCACCAATGGTTACGACCAGTTCGACCAGATCGCCTTCTGGAAAACGCCGGAAGCCCAGGGTGGGAAGTTCGTGCCGTACAGCCGGTGGACGCAGGACTACATTGCGATCATGGGTGGAAGGTAATTCGCTCAGAACTCTCCCCGAGAGTCACCCCTCTCCTCCTGGGAGAGGGGCCGGGGCGGGCCGCGTTCGGATGAGGGTAGCTCGGCGCCGCGCGGCGTTTCCCTCTCCCCAGCCCTCTCCCTGAAGGGAGAGGGGGCTACTCCGAATCACCCTGATACACCGAGCGGCTGATATACCCCTCACCCCAGCCCTCTCCCGGAGGGAGAGGGAGCAAAGCCCTCCGGAGTCATACCTATGACCACAGCCGTCCAGTTCACCGATGTCTGCCGTCACTACGGTGACGTGAAGGCAGTCGACCGGGTGTCCATCGAGATCCGCGACGGCGAGTTCTTCTCCATGCTCGGCCCATCCGGCTCGGGCAAGACCACCTGCCTGCGCCTGATCGCCGGTTTCGAGCAACCCACATCCGGCTCCATCCGCATCCACGGTGAAGAGGCCGCCGGCCTGCCGCCCTACGAGCGCGACGTGAACACCGTATTCCAGGACTACGCCCTGTTCCCCCACATGAACGTGCGCGACAACGTCGCCTACGGCCTCAAGGTGAAGGGCGTGGCGAAGGCCGAGCGCCTGGCCCGCGCCGAGGAAGCGCTGGCCATGGTCGCCCTGCCCGGCTATGGCGACCGCAAGCCGGCGCAGCTGTCCGGTGGCCAGCGCCAGCGCGTGGCCCTGGCCCGCGCGTTGATCAACCGCCCGCGCGTATTGCTGCTGGACGAACCCCTCGGCGCCCTGGACCTCAAGCTGCGCGAGCAGATGCAGGTGGAGCTGAAGAAGCTGCAGCGCCAGCTCGGTATCACCTTCATTTTCGTCACCCACGACCAGGGCGAAGCACTGTCCATGTCCGACCGCGTCGCCGTATTCAACAAGGGCCGCATCGAACAGGTGGACAGTCCGCAGAACCTCTACCGCAAACCACTCACCCGCTTCGTCGCCGAATTCGTGGGCACCGCCAACGTGCTCCATGGCGATCTGGCTCAACGCCTGACCGGCGATAGTGGCGCTTTCTCCCTGCGTCCGGAGCATGTGCGTTTCGGCAACGCCAGCAATGGCGAGCTGCAAGTCAGCGGTACCGTGCATGATGTGCAGTACCTCGGCGCCAACAGCCGCTACGAACTCAATCTGGACGGCGGTGGGCGCCTGGCGGTGAGCTTGCCCAACGGCGAAGAAATGGATGTCGCACGCCCCCAACCCGGCCAGCAAGTACAGGCCTGCTGGCCCCGCAGCGCGATGGTCGCGCTCAGCGAGTAGGCCATGAGCGCTGTCATCGCCAACCATCAGAGCGGTCCGCTGCGGGGGCTCTCCAACCTGCTCTACCGCCGCTCGACGCTCTACCTGCTGCTGCTCCTGACGCCGCCCCTGCTCTGGTTCGGCGTCATCTACATCGGCTCGCTGTTCGCCCTGCTCTGGCAGAGCTTCTACACCTTCGACGACTTCACCATGGCGGTGACGCCGGACCTGACACTGGCCAACTACGCCGCCCTGTTCAACCCGGCGAACTACGACATCATCCTGCGCACCCTGACCATGGCCATCGCCGTGAGTCTGGCCAGCGCGATCCTGGCCTTCCCCATCGCCTACTACATGGCACGCTTCGCCTCGCCGAAAGAGAAAGCCTTCTTCTATATCGCCGTGATGCTGCCGATGTGGGCCAGCTACATCGTCAAGGCATACGCCTGGACGGTGATCCTGGCCAAGGGCGGCATCTTCTACTGGCTGATCCAGCAACTGCATCTGGAGACCTTGTTGGGCAGCCTGCTCACCGTACCCGGTGTGGGAGGCAACACCCTGTCCACGTCGCACCTGGGGCGCTTCCTGGTGTTCACCTACATCTGGCTACCGTTCATGATCCTGCCGATCCAGGCTTCCCTGGAGCGCCTGCCGCCGTCGCTGCTGCAGGCTTCGGCGGACCTCGGCGCCAGGCCCCGGCAAACCTTCGCACAGGTGATCCTGCCGCTCGCCTTTCCCGGTGTGGTGGCCGGCTCGATCTTCACCTTCAGCCTGACCCTGGGCGACTTCATCATCCCGCAACTGGTGGGCCCAAGCGGCCTGTTCATCGGCACCATGGTCTACGTGCAGCAGGGCTCGGTGGGAAATATCCCGCTGGCGGCGGCCTTCACCCTGGTGCCCATCGTGCTGATCGCCATCTACCTGTCCATCGCCAAACGGCTGGGGGCATTCGATGCACTCTGAACGAGCGTCCTGGGGCCTGCGCCTGGCGGCATGGGGCGGGCTGGTATTCCTGCACTTCCCGATCCTGGTGATCCTGCTCTATGCCTTCAACACCGAGGAGTCGTCCTACAGCTTCCCGCTGCAGGGCTTCACCCTGGAATGGTTTTCCGTCGTGGGCGGCCGCGAGGATGTGCTGCAGGCCATCGTCCTGTCCGTGAAGGTCGCCTGCCTGGCCACCGCCCTGGCCATGGTGCTCGGCACCCTGGCCGCCGCCGCGCTGTACCGCCGCGACTTCTTCGGCAAGGAGAGCATCACCCTGATGCTGATCCTGCCCATCGCCCTGCCCGGAATCATCACCGGCATCGCCCTGCTTTCCGCCTTCAAGACCCTCGGCATCGAGCCGGGTATCTTCACCATCGTCGTCGGCCACGCCACCTTCTGCGTGGTGATCGTCTACAACAACGTGATCGCGCGGTTCCGTCGTACCTCGCACAGCCTGATCGAGGCGTCGATGGACCTGGGCGCCGACGGCTGGCAGACCTTCCGCTACATCATCCTGCCGAACATCGCCACCGCGCTGCTGGCCGGCGGCATGCTGGCCTTCGCGCTGTCGTTCGACGAGATCATCGTCACCACCTTCACCGCCGGCCACGAACAGACCCTGCCCCTCTGGCTGCTCAGCCAGCTCAGCCGCCCCCGCGACGTCCCCGTGACCAACGTGGTGGCGCTGCTGGTCATGCTCGCCACCATGCTGCCCATTCTCGGCGCCTACTACCTGACGCGCGGGACCGAGACGGTGGCTGGGGGTGGGAAGTAAGACTTGCACACTCTTTCTCTTGCTTGTCTCCCCTCTCCCGCTTGCGGGAGAGGGGCCGGGGGAGAGGGTCAGACCACGCGGCTGTAGGCATTCCGCAACCCTCTCCCTAGCCCTCTCCCCTAAGGGAGAGGGGACGACTACGAGGACTCCACCATGCAAACCAAACTCCTGATCAACGGCCAGTTCTCCGCCGGCGAAGGCGAGGCCCTGGACGTCCTCAATCCCGCCACCGGCGCCGTGCTGGTGAAGATCCCCGAAGCCAGCGAAGCCCAGGTCGACGCCGCCGTCCGAGCCGCCGACGCGGCGTTCGAGGGCTGGGCGCGGACCTCACCGCGCGACCGCGCCACCCTTTTGCTGAAGCTGGCGGACAAGATCGAGGGTCATGCCGAAGAACTGGCGAAGCTGGAGTCGGACAACTGCGGAAAACCCTACGCCGCTGCACTGAACGACGAGATTCCCGCCGTGGCCGATGTATTCCGCTTCTTCGCGGGCGCCAGCCGCTGCCTGACTGGCTCGGCGGCGGGCGAATACCTGCCCGGCTTCACCTCCATGATTCGCCGCGACCCGGTGGGGGTGATCGCCTCCATCGCTCCCTGGAACTACCCGCTGATGATGGCCGCCTGGAAGCTGGGGCCCGCACTAGCAGCCGGCAACACCGTGGTACTCAAGCCCTCGGAACAGACGCCTCTCACCGCCCTGCGCCTGTCGGATTTCATCGCCGAGCTGCTGCCACCGGGCGTGGTGAACATCGTCCTCGGCCGCGGCCCCAGCGTGGGCAGCCCACTGGTGTCGCACCCGCTGGTACGCATGGTGTCGCTGACCGGTTCGGTGGGCACTGGCAAGGCCATCATCAAGAGCGCCGCCGAGAGCGTGAAACGCACCCATATGGAGCTGGGCGGCAAGGCGCCGGTGATCATCTTCGATGACGCCGATCTCGCCGATGTGGTCGAGGGCATCCGAACCTTCGGTTTCTACAACGCGGGCCAGGACTGCACTGCGGCCTGCCGCATCTACGCCGGCAAAAAGATCTACGACAACTTCGTGGCCGACCTGGCCAGCGCCGTCTCCAGCCTGAAGACCGGCCTGCAGACCGACCCGGCGACCGAACTCGGCCCGCTGATCACCCAGAGCCAGCGCGAACGCGTGGCCGGCTTCGTCGAACGGGCCAGCACCCTGCCCCACATCCAGATCGCCACGGGCGGCAAAGCGGTCGCTGGCAGCGGCTTCTTCTACGAACCCACGGTGGTGGCCCACGCGAAACAGGACGACGAGATCGTTCGGCGCGAGGTGTTCGGCCCGGTAGTCACGGTCACGCCCTTCAGCGACGTGGACGAGGCGGTGCGCTGGGCCAACGACTCCGATTACGGCCTGGCGTCATCGATCTGGACGCGAGACGTCGGCCGCGCCGCTGCGGTGGCATCGCGGCTGCAGTACGGCTGCACCTGGATCAACACCCACTTCATGCTCACCAACGAAATGCCCCACGGCGGCTTCAAGCAGTCGGGCTATGGCAAGGACCTGTCCATGTACGGCCTGGAGGACTACACCGTGGTGCGGCATGTGATGATCAAGCATTGAAGATCAAATGAAACGCCGAAACCTGTAGGGGCGAATTCATTCGCCAAGCAGGCCGCAGGTCTGCCCTTGGGAGTCCAATGGGGCAGCTGCGCTGCCCTTGGCGAATGAATTCGCCCCTACAAGAGAGTGATAGCCGGACTAGCCAAACGCCAGATTCAACCAGCGGCGATAGAACCCCTCGGCGACCTGGTTCAGCGCCGTGACCTTGCTTGGCAGGTCATCGAGCATGCGTGCCCGGGCTTGCTGGCTGGCCTGGGTTTCGTCGAGCAGGTGCGCCCAATCGGTCAGCCACCCCCGCACCAGTTCCTCGGTCATCTCTGGATGGCCCTGCAGGGCCAGGACCTTGTCTCCCCAGGAGAAGCCCTGGTTGGGGCACCAGGGGCTGTCCATCAACCATTGGGCGCCTTCCGGCAGGTCGAACGTGTCGCTGTGCCACTGGTAGATCGAGAACTCCCGAGGCAGGTGCTCAAGCCAGGGGTTGTCGCCCGCCAGGGCGCGTTTTTCAAGCGGCTGCCAGCCGATCTCGGTGTACGGCATGCGATGGACCGAAGCGCCGAGGGCACGGGCCAGAAGCTGGCCGCCCAGACAATGGCCGATCAGGGGCACATCGCGCGCGATGAAGTGCCGCAATGCAGCGATTTCCGCTCCGATCCAGGGCAACGGGTCGTTGACGCTCATGGGCCCGCCCATGATGGCGACCGCCTTGGGCCGGTCGAGGTCGTAGCCATCCAGTTCGCCCAGGTCCGTGCGCAATACGGTGAAGTCGCGTTGCTCACGGTCCAGGACAGTGGCCAGATGGCCGGGTGGGCAAAAATCCGCGTGGGTAAGAATCAGGATGTCGGTCATGGGGTCCCCTCCGTTGGCGGAGTCTGAGGCAAAGGCCATACCGAGGTCGAGTAAAGGAAGTCTATGTTTTTGCTGGGAATACCCGAGCCAGAGGGGGGAAGTAAAAGCAGCCGGAAAATTGTCCGGAATGCCCGGTTCGTGGCAGGCGGGCCGCCACGAACCGGGGGCGTTCAAGGTCGATTGACGTTGACTTCCTGAGTCACGCCCCAACCATCGAGCACACCACCAAGCGGGACCACCAGGGCCTCCAGGTCGTGCTCGAAATCGCCGATTCCCGCGTGAGTGGCGTACATCACCTTGCTCACCTGCAAGTGCCAGGCGCCATCGGCGCGCACCGATACCTGGGCATTCAATGACTCACCACGGAAGTTCTTCGCTGCCGTTCGCGCCCGGTCCTCGTCGGGGAAAATGGCATAGAACTCGATTGGGTGAACACGGGCGAAGTCGAATCCGCCCTCTTTCATGCGGCGCAACAGACTAGTGCTGACATCATCGTGGAAGGCTGTGCTCATGAAACGACCTCCTCTTAGCGATGGATGAGTGTTCCGCTCTTACCGCTTATCTTCGAGAAGCCGCTGGAATGGGCTCCGCGACACCATGCGGTGCCGCCCCCGGGTCGACGCTGCAGACACAGCGCCAAACCCTGACCGGGTCCCGCGCGGACCCAGCCACTGATTCACTCGTGGAGTGATTATTCAGCTTTCATTTTGCAGGGTAGCGCCACCACAACGGGTCTGCCGGAAAGCTGGACAAATTGTCACAAAAGTGGCGACAGGCGGCGTTCACGCCTGATCCGCCAACAAATTGGCCTTTCTCTCAGCCACGCGCCCCAAGGGTGGCGATTGTAGGAGCGAGCTCCGCTCGCGAAATGTGGCGCTGGGATTGTTCGCGAGCAGAGCTCGCTCCTACGGCGACCCTTCGCTCAAGAACCGCTCAGGAGTTTCATGATCCCCCGGTTCACCCAGGCCGGTGAAACCTGGCCAGCACCGTACATCAGGCGGAACAGCCAGCTCACCGGTCGATGCACCGTCGCGCCATGGGCTTGCTGCCAGGCGGCCTGGGCGACGTCCTCGGCGTTCAGCTTCACCCCGAGGCGACGCAGCACCGGCGGCTCGAAGCGCTGGCTGCTGACCATGGGCGTCCGTACGAACGGCGGCATCAGGTCGCCGACCCGGATGCCATGGCGACGCCACTCGAGCTCCAGCGCCTCGGTGAAGCCGCGCACCGCAAACTTGGAGGCCGAGTAACTGGCCATGTGCGGCGTGCCATACACGCCAGAGGCCGAGCCCATGCTGATCACCTGCGCGCCACGGGTTGCCTTGAGGTAGGGAAAGGCCGCGTGAGTCACCTGCACCAGCCCCAGCACGTTGATGTTGAGGATGCGCGCGTGCTCGGCCATGTCGATCTCCTCGAAGTTGCCGAAGCGCAGCACGCCTGCGCAGTTGAACAGCAGGCGCAACTGGCCGTCGTGACGTCCGCAGAAATCCGCCAGGGCGGCTTCCACGGTGGCCAGGTCGGTCACGTCCAGCGTCTGGTGCCAGACGCCACCCAGTGCTGCCGCCTGGGTGGACAGTGCGTCGGCATCGCGGTCGATCAACCCGACCTGCCAGCCGCGCTCGTGGAACAGTCGGGCGGTCGCCGCGCCGATTCCCGAGGCGGCGCCGGTAATCAGGATGTTGTCCATCTCAGGCCTCCTCCTCCACATGCTTGCAGATGAAGTCGGCGGCGCTGGCCAGCGCCTGGTCGGCGGTACGCAGCACGCCGGTGTGCGCCTGGAACACATGCCAGAGCCCCGGGTAGCGCTCCAGTCGTACCCAGCCACCGGCCGCACGGACCCGTTCGGCCAGGCGCAGGCTGTCGTCGCGCAGGACTTCGTCCTCGGCCACCTGCACCAGCATCGGCGAAAGTCCTGAAAGATCAGCGAACAGCGGTGAAATGGCTGGATCGCGGCGATCCAGTCCGGGTGGGCAATACAGGTCCATCGCCTGTTCCACCCAGGCCGGGTGGATCAGCGGATCACCCGCCGGCGGATTGTGTTGGGCCGTGCCGCTGAGGTCGGTAACTGGGGAGAAGCAGATCAAGCCCGCCGGCCGGGGCAGGCCCTGACGACGAATCTCCAACGCGGTGAGCAGGGTCAGGTTGCCGCCAGCCGAGTCGCCGCCGATGACGATGCGTGAAGCCGGGTAGCCTGCATCCAGCAACTCACGGTAGGCGGCCACGGCGTCTTCCCTGGCGGCCGGGAAAGGGTGTTCCGGCGCGAGGCGGTAATCCTGGGCGCACACCGCCACTCCGGCGCGCCTGGCAAGGCTCGCGGTGATGGCCCGGTGCGTAGCCGGCGAGCCGGTGATGAACGCACCACCATGCAGGTAGAGCAGCACCACATGACTGCCCCCCTGCGGCCGGTGCCATTCACAGGGTCGGCCGCCCAACAGCCCGGCCTCGCGCAGCACGCCCCGTGGCGCCAGGGTGCTGGCGGTGAGCAGCCGCAGTACCAGCCGCTGCATCTGGACGGGCAGCGGCGGCCGCATCAGGCCACGGAACAACAGGCGCAGGGCGCCACGCAGGGTCGCGCGCAGCAGCGGCTGGCCGGGTTCAGGGGCGGTGAACTCAACGGGTGCGTTCATACAGATCCAACTCCAGGCGACGGGTCTTTTGGCGGTAGCTGAAGGTGAAACCCGGCCAGTTGTTGGTGTTGCGGCCGTCAGCGGTCTTGTACCAACTGTTGCAGCCCTGCTCCCAGACGGTATGGCGCACGTCCTGTTGCAGGCGCTGGTTGAAATGGCGTTGCACCTCGGGTTTGAGGTCGAGGTAGCGCAGGTCGACCAATGCCCGAATGCCGTCCAGCACGTAGGGGAACTGGCTTTCCAGCATGTAGATGATGGAGTTGTGACCCAGGTTGGTATTGGGTCCGTAAAGGATGAAGAGGTTCGGGAAACCGCTGACGCTGACCCCGAGATAGGCCTCGGCACCCTGGTGCCACGCCTCGTTCAAGTCGCGTCCGCCCAGCCCGCGAATGCTCATCGGTGCAAGGAAGTCGGTGGCGGTGAAGCCGGTGCCGAGGATGATGGCGTCCACCTCATGGCGCCGGCCATCGCTGCTCACCACGGCATCTGCCGTCACTTCGCGGATGCCGCAGTCGATCACCTCCACGTTCGGCCGCGCCAGTGCCGGGTAGAAGTCGTTGGAAATCAGGATGCGCTTGCAGCCCAGCGGATAGTCCGGCACCAGCCGCTGGCGCAACTCCGGGTCGGCGATTCCCCGTGCCAGATGCTGGCGGAAGCGGAACTGCATCAGCTTCATCAACGGCGGGAACACCGAGAACGCCAGCACCCGCGATTCGTGCTGGATGTACTTGAGCATCCGGTCGAACTTCTGCAGCCATGGCAGGCGCCGCATCACGGCCAACTCCCAGGAGCGGTAGGGGCGGTCCGGCTTGGGGATCACATAGGCCGCGGAACGCTGGAACAGCGACAGGCGCGCCACCTTCGGAGCGATCTGCGGAATGAACTGGATGGCGCTGGCGCCCGTTCCAATCACCGCCACCCGCTTGCCCTCCAGCGGGTAGTCATGGTTCCAGCCGGCCGAATGGAACAGCTCGCCCTTGAAGCCATCGAGCCCTGCAATGCGCGGCCAGGCCGGCCGATTCAGTTGGCCACAGGCACTGACCAGCGCCCTGGCACGAAAGCTTTCGCCCTGCCGGGTCCGCACCTGCCAGGTGCCGCTGGGCTCATCGAACTCGGCGCCTTCCACCTCGCAGTCGAAACGGATGTGCCGGCGCAGGCCGTACTTGTCGGCGCAATGGCGCTGATAGGCGAAGATTTCCGCCTGCGGGGCGAACTTGCGCGACCAGTCGGTCTTGGGCTCGAAGGAGAAGGAATAGAGGTGCGAAGGGACATCGCAGGCTGCGCCGGGGTAGCTGTTGTCACGCCAGGTGCCGCCGACCTCGCTGCCCTTCTCCAGGATCAGGAAGTCGTGGATGCCGGCCTTCTGCAACTGGATGGCCAGGCCCAGGCCACCGAAACCGGCGCCGATGATCAGCACATGCAAGGGTGCCGACCGCTGGGAATTGTTGTGCATTGTTATCTCCCGTTCCGTGCCGGGAGATGCTAGTCCGCCTTTGCCCGGACGGGAATGACACTGCGAGCCGTGGAAGTGGGAAATTGGGACAGATGTACCATTGCCGACCGCAATCATTCGCTCGGCAATGGCTTTTCGGAAGGAAGAATTCCAGACCGGCTCAGCGACCGGCGCGCGACTCGCGGATGTAGAAGCGGGCCTTCTCGGCCTTGTTGGTGCAGCCCTCGAATGCTTCGAACTGCTGTTGGGTCTTGGCGGCGGTCAGCAGGCTCAGCGCCTTGGAGTAGCTCACGGTGCCGGAGAACCCTTCGGCCTTGGCCAGGTCCAGTTCCTGCCAGGCCGCATCGAGCTCCGATGCACAACTGCTGCGGTGGGCCGTATTGCCGGCGCAACCGACGAGCAACAGGGCAATCAAAGGTACGCTGATCCAAGCTTTCATGAATAAAACTCCAATGGTGAAGATCGACAAAGTCTAGTGTGTCGATAGGCCCTTAGGTACCCGAAAGATTCAACTCCGTGGACGGATCGGCAGGTAGCGACGGCCCTGCCACCGGCGTATCGTCGAAGCACTGTTGTCGGGGGAATTGCGTATGAGCAAGCGCGTGGCATTGGTGCTGGGTTCGGGAGGTGCGCGCGGCTATGCGCACATCGGCGTGATCGAGGAAATCGAGGCACGCGGCTACGAGATCGCCTGCATTGCCGGCTGCTCCATGGGCGCCGTGGTCGGTGGCATCTACGCCGCCGGCAAGCTGCACCACTACCGTGACTGGACCGAAAGCCTGGACTACCTGGATGTGCTGCGCCTGCTCGACGTGAGCTTCCGCCTGGGCGCCATTCGCGGCGAAAAGGTCTTCGGGCGCATTCGCGAGATCGTCGGCGAAATCAATATCGAAGAACTGGCGATTCCCTACACGGCAGTCGCCACCGACCTGACCAACCAGCAGGAAATCTGGTTCCAGGAAGGCTGCCTGCACCAGGCCATGCGCGCCTCGGCCGCCATCCCCAGCCTGTTCACCCCGGTGGTCCAGGGCAGCCGCATGCTGGTGGACGGCGGCCTGCTCAATCCGCTGCCGATCGTGCCGGTGGTGTCCAGCCACTGCGACCTGATCATCGCCGTCAACCTCAACGCCACCACGCAGCGCGAGTACCAACTGCCGGTGATCGAGCGACCCGACGCCATCAAGGGCCGCATCGACCTGCTGATGGAATCCCTCAGCTCGCGCCTGCCCTTCCGCAAGCGCGGCGGCGACCAGGATCTGGTGCTGCTCGATCCGGAAAGCCTGCCCGGCGGCAATCCCTGGCTGGAAGACGCCGCGCCGCAGATGCAGCAACCCGCGGCCGCACCGGAAGCTGCAGGCGCTCCCAAGTCCGCCAGCGGTTCCCATGTGATCGCCAGCGTCGGCCCCGCCTCCCTGCTGGACCTGGTGAACCAGAGTTTCGAGGTGATGCAGACCTCGCTCGCGCAATACAAGATCGCCGGCTACCCGCCGGACATCCTGATCAACGTGCCCAAGCGGGTGTGCCGCTTCTTCGAGTTCTACAAGGCGCCGGAGCTGATCCAGCTGGGTCGGCAGATCGCCCGCGAAACACTGGAGCGGTACGAGCAAGGGAATTGATCAGGAGGCTCGATCTGCTCTTCTGTAGGGGCGAATTCATTCGCCAAGCAGATCGCAGATCTGCCCTGCATGGCTACTGGGGCGGCTTCGCCGCCCTTGGCGAATGAATTCGCCCCTACAGGCATCTGTCCGCCCCATTCCACCCATGCGCTAGAAAATCGACCAGCCAATTCGCTCGGACAACTTTTCCAGCGCCGCCATGCCCACCAGGGAATTGCCGGCTTCGTTCAGTTCCGGCGACCAGACGCAGACGGTGAAACGCCCCGGCACCACCGCGACTATCCCGCCCCCGACTCCGCTCTTGCCCGGCAGGCCGACGCGGTAGGCGAAGTTGCCGGCTTCGTCGTAGAGGCCGCTGGTGGCCATGATGGCGTTCAGCTGTTTGGTCTGACGCGGGCTGAGCACCGCCTCGCCGTTGTGCGGGCTGACGCCGTTGTTGGCGAGGAAGCTGAAGGCCAGGGCCAGGTCGGCGCAGCTCATGCGGATGGCGCAATGGTGGAAGTAGCTGTGGAGGACGGCTTCCACGTCGTTGTGGAAGTTGCCGAAGGATTGCATCAGATAAGCCATGGCGGCATTGCGCGCGCGGTGCTGGTACTCGGAACGCGCCACCACTTCGTCTGAGACCAGGCGGGGGTTGCCGGACAGGCGCCGGACGAAATCACGCATCGAAAGCGACGGCGCGGCGAAGCGCGATTCGTTGATATCGCAGATCACCAGGGCGCCAGCATTGATGAAGGGATTGCGCGGAACGCCGCGTTCGAACTCCAGCTGCACCAGGGAGTTGAATGGCTGCCCGGAAGGCTCGTGTCCCAGGCGCTGCCAGATGCCCTCGCCGGAATGCTGGATCGCCCGCACCAGGCTGAAGACCTTGGAGATGCTCTGGATGGAGAACGGCGTCAGGCCGTCGCCCGCGTAGAACAGCTCGCCGTCATTGCTGTACACGGCGATGCCGAGCTGGTCCGCACTGACGCAGGAAAGCGCGGGGATGTAACTGGCGACCTTGCCCTGGCCGATCAGGGGGCGGACTTCGTCGAGAATTTCGTTCAACAACTGCTGCATGCCGGTCCTTCCATTGTGGGAGCGTCTGCGCGCTCATGCAGCTCTGGAAGCGTGCGGTGGCCAGGACGGCACACGGGCACTCAGGCTTCGCGCAAGCGATAGCCGACACCGGCCTCCGTGACGATGAATCGTGGGTTGGCCGGGTCATCACCGAGCTTCTGCCGCAGATGACCCACCACCACCCGCAGATAATGGGTGTCCTCGACATGGGTCGGGCCCCAGATGTCCTTGAGCAATTGCTGCTGGGTGACCACCCGGCCGAGGTGACGCGCCAGCTGCGCGAGCACGGCGTACTCCTTGCGGGTCAGCCCCACTTCCTCGCCGTCGAGGGTCACCCGGCGATAGGCGAAGTCGAGTCGCAACGGACCGCTGGCAACGCTGGCCTCCGGCTGTTCGCCCGGCCCGGCCTGGCGCAACAGCACGCGCACGCGGGCGAGGAACTCCTGGATACCAAAGGGCTTGGTCACGTAGTCATTGGCGCCACGGTCCAGGGCCAGCACCTTTTCGCCCTCGCTGGCACGCACCGAAAGCACCAGTACCGGAACCTGGGACCATTCGCGCAGTTCACGCAGCACATCCTGGCCGTCCATGTCTGGCAGGCCCAGGTCGAGCACGACCATGTCGGGCCTGGCCAGTGCCGCCTGCTCCAGCCCTTCGCGGCCATTGGCGCCCTCCAGCACCCGGTAGCCCTGGGCGGTCAGGCTGATGCGCAAGAACTTGCGGATCTGTGCTTCGTCGTCGATGACCAGGATGGTCGGCTGGTTGGTTGTCATGGGGTCCTTCGTTGAATCGGTATCCGGTTGGAGCGCTTCTACTGTAGGGGCGAATTCATTCGCCAAGCAGGCCGCAGGTCTGCCCCGGTGAATCAATGGGGGCAGCTTCGCCGCCCTTGGCGAATGAATTCGCCCCTACAAGAGCATTCCTCGCCTAGCAGGGGTTCACTCTTCCTCCAACTGCGGCTGCGGATGCAGCGGCAGGTGCAGGGTCAGGGTCGCGCCGCGGCCGTCGAGTCCTTCGCCCACTGTCACTCGGCCGCCGTGGGCGCCAACCATGCCCTGGCAGATCGCCAGGCCCAGGCCGGTGCCCTGCCCACCCCGGTCACCTCGGGCAGCGGTATAGAACATATCGAAGATCCTGTCGCGCTCATCCGGCGGGATACCCGGCCCCTGGTCACTGACGGAGAAGCGCAGCTCGGCGTCGTCGGCCTCGACCGCGACTTGCAGATGCCCTTGGCTGGGCGAGAAACGCGCGGCGTTTTCCAGCACATTGACCAGCGCCTGTTCGATCAGAGCGGCGTGCACATAGAGCAGTGGCAACTGCTCCGGCACCCGGGTTTCCACCTGCAAGGGTGCCAGCACCGGGCGCAGTCGCTGCAGGGCGCTGGCGACAATGTCCACCGGTGCTACCCAGTCGCGGGCGAGCTTGAGGCCGCCGTGCCCCAGGCGTGTCATGTCCAGCAGGTTCTGGATGTAGCGATCGAGGCGCTCGGCTTCGTCGCGGGTGCCCTCCAGCAACTCCAGGCGATCGGCCATGGGAATGGCTTCACCCAGGGCCAGCAGGCTGTCGATGGAGCCACGCATGGCGGTAAGCGGCGTGCGCAGATCATGGGATACCGATGCCAGCAAGGCACTGCGCAACTGTTCGGTTTCGCCGTGCAGGCGCGCGGCCTCCAACTCTTCGGCCAGCTGCGCGCGGGCCAGGGCCTGGGCCAGCGGCTGACCGAGGGCGGCGATCAGCCGACGCCTGCCCGCCGGCAGCGGCGCTTCGTCGCGCGGGCTGATGCCCAGCAGAACCAGCGGTCCTTCCTCTCCCGACAGCGGCAGCCACCACCAGCGCCCGCCTGGCAGGGTGTCGGTGCCGAGGCCTGCCGGTTGGTGGTGCTGCCAGGACCATTCGGCTGCAGCGCGCTCCTGGTCGGCCAGCAGGCGATGCACGCCCGCCTCCACTTTCCATACACCGTCCCGCCCACGGGACAGCAGGCAGACCTCCACATCCGACCAGTCACCGAACTGCTGCAGGGCGACATTCAGCACCGCCTGGCGGTCGGTGGCGGCGGTGAGCTTGCGCGAAAGGTCGAGCAGCACGGTGGTTTCCGACTGTGTGTCGCGCAGGGCTTCGAACTGGCGACGCTGGCGCGAGGCCAGGTTGCCGGTGAGGCCGGCCATCAGCAGGAAGAAGAGCAGCGTCAGCACGTCTTCCTGGCGGGCGATGGTCAGCGAAAACGTCGGCGGGATGAACAGGAAGTCGTAGGCCAGGAACGACAAACCGGCACAAAGCAGGGCCGGCCCCAGGCTGCTGCGCACGGCCACCAGCAGCACCGCAGCGAGGAACACCAGGGAGATGTTCGGGATCTCCAGGCTATGGGACACCACCCAGGCCAATGCGCTGGCGGCCAGGGCGGCGAGTACCGCCAGACCGTAATCCAGCATGCGCGAAGGGTGGCTGGCACGTGGACTGGGTGGACGGCGGTCGGCCTCGGTGTCCAGCACGCTGACTTCCAGGCCCTCGGCAAGATTCAGCAGGCGCTCCGCGAGTCCGCGGCCGAGCAGGCGGCGGCGCAGGCGTCGACGGCTGCGCCCGACCAGCAACAGGCTGGCACGGCGCTCGTCGGCATGCTGCACCAGCGCCTTGGCAACGGACTCGGCGCGCAGGGTCACCACTTCGCCACCCAGGCGTTCGGCCAACTGCTGGGCACCCTGAAGGCGCGCGCGCACTTCTTCGGAACGGGCGCCGCCGGTATCTACATACACCACCGACCAGGGCAGGTGACGCCGCTCAGCGACTCGACTGGCGTGACGCACCAGGCGCTCGGCCTGGTGGTCGCCATCGATGCCCACCAGCAACCGGCCGCGCACGGCGGGCGCTTCCAGGCCGCGCTGGCGGTAGCGCCGGTTGAGATCGGCATCCACCCGCGCGGCGGCAGTCTGCATGGCCAGTTCGCGCAGCGCGGTGAGGTTGGTCTGGGAGAAGAAGGCGTCGATGGCAGCGCGGGCCTGCTCGGGCACATAGACCTTGCCTTCGCGCAGACGCTCCAGCAGTTCGCGCGGCGGCAGGTCGACCAGGAGGATTTCGTCGGCCTCCTGCAGGACCCAGTCGGGCAAGGTCTCGCGGACCTGCACGCCGGTGATGTCATGCACTTGGTCGTTGAGGGCTTCCAGATGCTGGACGTTGACCGTGGTGTAGACGTCGATGCCGGCGTCGAGCAGTTCCTGCACGTCCTGCCAGCGTTTGGCGTGACGGCTGCCGGGGGCATTGGTATGGGCCAGTTCGTCCACCAGCACCAGGCGCGGGGGATGGGCGAGGATACCGTCGAGGTCCATCTCGGTGAGCGCCATGCCGCGGTAGTCGAAGTGCCGCAGCGGTTGTTGCGGCAGCCCGGCGAGCATGGCCTCGGTTTCCGCGCGGCCGTGGGTTTCCACCACGCCCGCGCGCAGGTCGACGCCCTGGCGCAGTTGCGCCTGGGCGGCCTGGAGCATGGCGTAGGTCTTGCCCACGCCGGGGGCGGCGCCGAGGAAAACCTTCAGGCGGCCACGCCCGTCACGGGGCATGTCGGCCAGAAGCGCGTCGGCGCGCTGGGTATCACTCATCGGGTCATCTCATTCAACGCTGTGTTCAGGGCGAGCACATTGACCACCTCGGGGCCCACCAGGGGCTGCTCGGTGTTCTGTTCCACCAGGCGCTCCAGGGTTTCGGTCGGCAGCCCACGTTCGGCTGCGATGCGCGGAATCTGGAAGCGCGCGGCATTCGGCGGAAGGTGCGGGTCCAGGCCGCTACCCGAAGTGGTCACCAGCGCCATGGGCACCTTGCCGTGACCTTCGGTGGCCAGGCGATGCGCTTCCTTGTTGATCCGTTCGGCCAGGGCCGGATTGCTCGGCGCCAGGTTGCTGGCACCGCTGGCCACCGTGGCGAAACCGGCGGCCGAGGGGCGCGACTGGAACCACTGCGGACCGTCGAAGTTCTGCGCCAGCAGGCTGCTGCCGCGTACCTCGCCCTTGGCATCACGCACCAGGCTGCCATTGGCCTGCGCGGGGAAGGCCAGTTGGGCGATACCGGTGACGGTCAGGGGATAGGCGACGCCAGTGATCAGGGTCATCAGGGCCAGAAGGCTCAGGGCGGGGCGGAGTTGGCTAAGCATATTCAGTTCCTCGCAGGAAATCTAAGTCTTGCTGGGGGGCGAGAACCCTCGCCCCCGCCCCTCTCCATGTGGGAGAGGAGGATGGTTCAGACCAGGCCGATGGCGTTGAGCAGGACGTCGATTACCTTGATGCCGACGAAGGGCGCGACGATACCGCCCAGGCCATAGATCAGCAGGTTGCGGCGCAACAGGCTGGCAGCATCGCTGGCCTGCACCCGTACCCCGCGCAGGGCCAGGGGAATAAGGCCGATGATGATCAGCGCGTTGAACACGATGGCCGAGAGGATCGCGCTCTGCGGGCTGGCCAGCTGCATTACGTTGAGCACGCCGAGTTGCGGGTAGATCCCCGCGAACAGCGCCGGAAGGATGGCGAAGTACTTGGCCACGTCGTTGGCCACCGAGAAGGTGGTCAGGGCGCCACGGGTGACCAGCAGTTCCTTGCCCACCTGCACCACGTCGAGCAGCTTGGTCGGGTCGGAGTCGAGGTCCACCAGGTTCGCGGCCTCGCGGGCGGCCTGGGTGCCATCGTTCATCGCCAGACCCACGTCGGCCTGGGCCAGCGCCGGGGCGTCGTTGGCACCGTCGCCGCACATGGCGACCATCTTGCCCTCGCCCTGCTCCTGGCGAATCCGCGCCAGTTTCTTCTCCGGCGTGGCCTCGGCTATCACGTCGTCCACGCCAGCCTCTGCGGCGATGGCAGCAGCGGTCAGCGGGTTGTCGCCGGTCACCATCACGGTGCGGATGCCCATCTGCCGCAGCTCGGCGAAGCGATCGCGGATGCCGGGTTTGACCACGTCCTTCAGGTGAATGGCGCCCAGCAGCTTGCCGTCGGCAGCCACCAGCAAAGGCGTACCACCGCTCTGGGCGATCTTCTCGATCTCGCGGGCCAGGGGTGCCGGAACGTCCTGGCGAGTGATGCCAACCCAGGCCAGCACCGCGTCCACCGCGCCCTTGCGGTAGCTGCGCCCGGCCCAGTCGACGCCGGACAGTCGGGTCTCAGCGGTAAAGGGAATCGCCGTGATCTCGTCGCGGTCCGGCTCCTGCATCGAGTGCAGCGCGCGCAGGTATTCGACGATGGACTTGCCTTCCGGCGTTTCATCGGCCAGGGAAGCCAGCAGCGCGCCGTCGGAGAGTTCCTTGCCGGCGACGCCAGGGGCCTTGATCATCGCGCTGCAACGGCGGTTGCCGAAGGTGATGGTGCCGGTCTTGTCCAGCAGCAGCACATGCACGTCACCGGCGGCTTCCACCGCGCGGCCGGATTTGGCAATCACGTTCAAGCGCACCAGGCGGTCCATGCCGGCAATGCCAATGGCCGACAGCAGGCCGCCGATGGTGGTGGGGATCAGGGTCACCAGCAGCGCCACCAGGTAGACCAGCGGCAGGTCGCCGCCGGCGAAACGGGCGAACGGCTGCAGGGTAGCCACCACCAGCAGGAAGATCAGGGTCAGACCGATCAGCAGGATGTCCAGCGCCACTTCGTTGGGAGTCTTCTGGCGCTTGGCGCCTTCCACCAGGGCGATCATCCGGTCCAGGGTGGATTCGCCCGGGTTGGCAGTGATCTTCACCAGCAGCCAGTCAGACACGATGCGGGTATTGCCGGTGACGGCAGAACGGTCGCCGCCGGACTCGCGGATCACCGGTGCCGATTCACCGGTGATGGCCGCTTCGTTGACGGCGGCGATCCCTTGGATCACCTCGCCATCGCCTGGGATCAGCTCCCCCGCCTCGACCCGTACGACATCGTCGCGGCGCAGGCTGGCCGCTGGCACGGTCTCGTATTGGCCATTGCTCTTGCGGCGGCGGGCGGTCAATCCCTGGCTGCCGGCGCGCAGGCTATCGGCACGGGCCTTGCCACGGCCTTCGGCCAGGGCCTCGGCGAAGTTGGCGAAGAGCACGGTGAACCACAGCCAGAGGGCGATCTGCACGGCAAGGCCAGTGCTCATCGCCGGGTTGGGGATGAAGCAGAGGACGGTGGTCAGCAAGGCGGTCAGCTCGACGACCAGTATCACCGGCGAACGCACCAGCTGGCGCGGATCGAGCTTGACGAAAGCCTGACGCAACGCCGGCTTCCACAGCGCGGCGAAGGAGGTCTTGGGTTGCTGCTTGGCGCTGCTTTTAAGCGCCTGAATGGGGGCATTCATCATGGTTCTCCGTTAGAAGCCCTGGATCAGCGCAAGGTGTTCAGCGATAGGCCCAAGGGCCAGCGCCGGCAGGAAGGTCAGGCCGCCCACCAGCAGGATGGTCAGAGTCAGCAGGGTGACGAACAGCGGACCGTGGGTGGGGAAGCTGTTGGCGCCGACGGGGGCGCGCTTCTTCATCGCCAGGCTGCCGGCGATGGCCAGCACCGGGAGGATGTAGCCGAAGCGCCCGAGGATCATCGCCAGACCGATCAGCACGTTGTGGAAGGGCGTGTTGGCGCCGAAGCCGGCAAAGGCCGAACCGTTGTTGGCGGTACCCGAGGTGTAGGCATAGAGCGCCTGGCTGAAGCCGTGGGCACCGGGGTTGGTGATGGAGGCCGCCGGGCCGTCGAGGCTGATGGCCAGGCCGCAGAACACCAGCACGCCCACCGGCATCACCAGCAGAGTGGCGACCAGCAGGCGCACTTCGCGGGCTTCGAGCTTCTTGCCGAGGTACTCCGGGGTGCGGCCGATCATCAGGCCGGCGAGGAACACAGCGATCAGCACGAACAGCAGCATGCCGTAGAGGCCGGCGCCGACACCGCCGAAGACGATCTCGCCAAGCATCATGTTGAACATCGGGACCATCCCGCCCAGCGCACTGAAACTGTCGTGCATGGCGTTCACCGAACCGTTGGATGCGGCCGTGGTGGTCACGGCCCAAAGCGCGGAGGCGGCGATGCCGAAGCGGCTTTCCTTGCCTTCCAGGGAACCGGTCTGCTCGATGGGCAGTGCGGCCAGGGCCGGGTTCGGCTGGTACTCGCTGTAGAGGGTCACGCCCAGGCCGATGACGAACAGCACCAGCATGCAGGCCAGCAGCGCACGGCTCTGGCGCAGGTCCTTGACGTAGTGGCCGAAGGTGAACACCAGGGCTGCCGGGATCAGGATGATCGAAGCCATCTCCAGCAGGTTGCTCCAGGCGGTAGGGTTCTCGAACGGGTGCGCCGAGTTGACGCCGAAGAAGCCGCCGCCGTTGGTGCCGAGCTGCTTGATGGCGATCTGGCTGGCGGCCGGGCCGAGCGGGATGCTCTGGTCAGCGCCTTGCAGGGTCACCGCGTGGGCATAGTCGAGGAAGGTCTGCGGCACGCCCTGCCAGACCAGGAACAGCGCCAGCACCAGGCACAGCGGCAGCAGACCGTAGAGGGTGCCGCGAGTCAGGTCGACCCAGAAGTTGCCCAGCCGGTCGGTGCTGCGGCGGCTGATACCACGGGCGAACACCACCAGCACGCAGAGGCCCACGGCGGCGCTGACGAAGTTCTGCACGCCCAGGCCGACCATCTGGCTGAAGTAGCTCAGTGCCGCCTCGCCGCTGTAGGCCTGCCAGTTGGTATTGGTGACGAAGCTCACCGCCGTGTTGAACGCCAGGCTCCATTCCAGGCCGGGCAGCTTCTGCGGATTCAGCGGCAGCGCGCCTTGCAGCATGAGGATGGCGAACAGCAGGACGAAACCTGCCAGGTTGAACGCCAACAGGGCCACGCAGTAGCCCTTCCAGTCCTGTTCACGCTCGGCGTTGACGCCGGCGATGCGGTAGCAGAGTCGCTCCACGGGCGCGAACACCGGGGTCAGGAAGGTGCGTTTTCCTTCCATCACCCGGTAGTAGAAGCGCCCGAGGAAAGGGGCCGGTGCCAGCACCAGCACGAAGAAGGCCAGGATGAGGCCGATGTCCTGAAGTTGCATGTGGCCTCCTAGCCGCGCTCGGCGCGCAGCAGCGCCACCAGCAGATAGATGAAAAGTCCCATGGCCAGGACCAGGGACACCCCGTCGAGAATGCTCATTGCTTGTGCTCCTAGATGCGGTCTGTGCCGCCGTGGAGCCATTGTCGGAACGAGGGGCGTAAAGGAACGAGCCCGGAGGCTGCGCGCGGGCATCAAGAATGCGTAAAGAAGCTTTATTGAGCGCCGTGCATGGGATCGGCAGCCCTCACCCCCGGCCCCTCTCCCGAAGGGCGAGGGGTGACTCCCGCCCAACCATCTGCACGGACAACTCCCTCTCCCTCTGGGGCGATTCGGCACGCTTTTGGAAGCATTGCTTCCGCCGCCGATGAGCGCCAGAGTGCGAAGCAATCTGGCCGGGGCGCAGGGCGGGGTTGGGGTGAGGGAAGCCACACCGTGCTGGGCGTTAAGGTCTGCACGCCAAGCTTTGTATCCACCCCGATACAATCCCGACACGCCCCCGACACCCTGCTACCCCAGCCTTGCCCGCCCATGGCTGGCGTGTCCCGCTCGCGCTAGCATCGAACCTTGCCGTCCCCTGCCCTGAGCGTCAGTCATGCAATCGACCCCCACCTCGGACACGCCCTTCACCCGGAACCGCTGGAGCGTCCGCGCGCTGATCGTGGACGATGACGCGCCCATCCGTGAGCTGCTCTGCGGCTACCTGGCGCGCTTCAATATCGAGGCGATAGGCGTGGACGACGGCCAGGGCATGCGCCAGGCGCTGGCCGAGGAACGCTTCGACGTGGTGGTGCTGGACCTGATGCTGCCCGGCGAAGATGGCCTGTCGCTGTGCCGCTGGCTGCGGGCGGAGTCGGACATTCCGATCCTGATGCTCACCGCCCGCTGCGAACCGGCGGACCGCATCATCGGCCTGGAACTGGGCGCCGACGACTACATGGCCAAGCCCTTCGAGCCCCGCGAGCTGGTGGCGCGCATCCAGACCATCCTCCGCCGCGTGCGCGACGACCGTGACGCCCCGCGCGCCGAAAGCCGCAACAGCATCCGCTTCGACGCCTGGAAGCTGGACGGCGTACTGCGCCAACTGCAATCCCCCGAAGGCCTGGTGGTGCCGCTGTCCAATGCCGAGTTCCGCCTGCTCTGGGTCTTCCTCGAACGCCCACGCCGGGTACTCAGCCGCGAGCAATTACTGGATGCGGCGCGGGGCCGCTCGATCGAAGCCTTCGACCGCAGCATCGATCTGCTGGTCTCGCGCCTGCGGCAGAAGCTCGGCGACGACCCGCGCTCGCCGCGCCTGATCAAGACGGTGCGTGGCGAAGGCTATCTGTTCGACGCGCGAGAAATCGGCTGATGCGCAAGGTCGACACCCTCTTCGCCCGGTTGTTCGGCATTTTCCTGCTGGCCATCGTCATCGCTCACTTGCTGGCGTTTCTCTGGTTCCGACAGTACGGCAACCCGCCACCGCCTCCCCCGCCGCCACCGGCCACAGCCGGCCCGGCGTTCAAGGGACCGCCGCCACCGCCACGCTTCGGCGGTCCCTGGGTCCACCTGACCTTCCAGTGCCTCACCCTGGTGGCTGCCGCCTGGCTGGGCGCACGTTGGCTGGCGCGGCCGATCCAGCGCCTGTCGGAAGCCGCCGAACACCTGAGCGAAGACCTGGAAAGTGCCCCCCTCGAAGAACGCGGTCCCCAGGAAGTGCGGCAGGCCGCCCATGCCTTCAACCGCATGCAGGAGCGCATTCGCGCGCAGGTCTCCCAGCGCAGCCGGATGCTCGCTGCGGTGTCCCACGATCTGCGTACGCCTCTGGCGCGCATGCGTCTGCGGGTGGAACAGGTGGATGACGAGACGCTGCGCGGGCGCCTGTCCCAGGATCTCAGCGACATGGTGGGCATGCTGGACTCGACCCTGAGCTACTTCAACGAACAGCGCGCCCAGGAAGCCCTGCAATGGTTCGATGTGCAGGCCCTGGTGGAATCCTTGGCCGAAGACGCCCTGGACCAGGGCGACGAAGTGACCGTCAGCGGACACTGCGCGCCGCTGCGCGCCCAACCACTGGCCATGCGCAGCTGTGTCGCCAACCTGGTGGACAACGCGCTGCGCTATGCGGGTCACGCCCATGTCCGACTGGAAGATGGCCAGAAACAGGTACGCATCGACGTTCTCGACCATGGCCCGGGCATTCCTGCCGACCTGCGCGAAACCGTGTTCGAGCCCTTCTACCGACTGGAAGGCTCGCGCAATCGCAACTCCGGTGGCATCGGCCTGGGCCTGACCATCGCCCGCGACGCCGCACGGCGCCAGGGTGGAGACCTGGAGCTGCTGGCACCCGAAGGCGGCGGACTCCTGGCAAGGCTCACCCTGCCCCGCCGCTGAATGGCTCCCGACCCGTAGGGTGCGCCATGCGCACCGACTCCTGATACCCAGGCTCCCAGGTCAACCTCGCTCGGTGCGCGCAGCGCACCCTACCAGCGACCTCCAAATGACTTTGTCAGCCCTCCGATACAAAGCACACACAGCCTGGACAATCGCCCCACCGAGACTGCCATCTCCGGAAATCCTCTTCCGGTTTCGCCAACCTGCACAGGAGTGACCCCATGATCAGTGGAGTCGGCAGTTACTCGAGCTACGGCAGCTATAGCTCCGCCACCAGCTCGACCGCATCCGCGACGCGCTCGCAAGGCTGCGGTGCCTCGGGACAGAACAAGGCCCAGGAAAAACTCTTCAGCTTGCTGGACGCCAACGGCGACGGTAGCGTCGCCAAGGACGAACTGGCCACAGCCCTCGAATCCGCCAAGGAGCAGGACAGCGGTCTGGAAATCGATCTGGACGAGCTGTTCAGCCAACTGGACGCCAACTCGGACGGCGCCATCGACTTCGATGAGACCGCCGCCCTGGCCCCGCCGCCACCGCCGGGCCAGGGGCCGGGAGGGATGCAGTTCGCGCAGTCGGAAGAAGCCTCAAGCAGTGCTGACGACCAGGGCTACGGCCGCCTGGTGGCGGCGCTGCTCAAGCAGTACGAAGCCGGCGCCGCCGGCTACAGCGGCAGCCGCGTGGGCAGTCAGCTGAGCCTGTCGGCCTGAAAGGTGCCGGCCACCTCCGGGGTGGCCGGCTCACTCCGTCCCATCCGACGGGAAATCGCCCGACGACCATCGGCCTGCCCTCGCCCTCGTCGGGAATAGCCTGACGGGCGCTGCGAAATTTCGCCTCGAGCGCATACAATCATGGCCTTCAGCCGCCATGCACCCCATTCGGATATGCCGCTCGATCCGCCCACGATGTTGACCCTCTCCATCGCCCTTGCGGCGGCGGCTGCCCTCTACCTGGCGGTCGAATGGCGCAGCATTCGTGAACCCTCGCTGCTGTTCTGGAGCGCAGGCTTCGCCACCATCACCGTCGGCTCGACACTGGCCCTGCTGCGTGGGAACGGCCTGCTGTTCATCGGCATCTGGTTCGCCAACGGCTTGCTGGTGATCGCCCACTGGCTGTTCTTGCTCGGGGTCGCGCGCTTCACCGGGACACGGCTGTCGCGAGCCTGGTACCTGATCTTCGTCGCCTGGGCGGCCCTGTTGCTGCTGCCGGATGGACCGCTGTGGTCGAAGATCATGTTCCTGGCCAACTCGCTGCTGGTCGCCCTGCTGGCGCTCAGGGCCAGCGCCCTGCTGCGTCCCCACGGCAAGTCGCTCAGCGTAGGCGCGGTGCAGTTGCGCTACGTGCTGCTGGCCCACGGTCTTTTCTACCTGGCCAAGTCCCTGACAGCCGTCGTTCCCGGCACGCTGGTGGATCTCGCGGCCTTCCGTGGCGAGATCATCCAGATTTCGCTGGTCGAGGGTGCAATGGCGATCATGCTCATCGCCCTGTCGATGACTGGCACCGAACGCCATCGAAGGGAAAAACGCATAGCCCGGCTGGCCGCACGTGACCCCCTGACGGCCCTCTACAACCGCCGCGCCCTCGAAGCCCGCGCACCGCGCCTGTTGGAAGAGGTCTGCGGCGCTCGGCCGGGGGCCTTGATGCTGATCGATATCGACAACTTCAAACTGGTCAACGACCTGCATGGCCATGGCGCTGGCGACCGCTTGCTGGTGGCGCTCAGCGAAATGATCCGCTCGCTGCTGCCAGAGCGCGCGCTGGCGGCCCGGCTGGGCGGCGACGAATTCGTCGTGCTGCTGAGCCACGCCTCACGTGAACACATCCTGGAGCTGGGCAACCAGCTGCGGGCGCAGTTCCATGCGACAGCCTCCCGCAGCTTCGACACGCCCGAGGCGGTCACCCTGAGCATCGGCGCCAGCCTCTTCGATCAGCCCCCGGCCAGCCTCGCGGCGCTGATCGAGCAAGGCGACGCCGCGCTCTACGAATCCAAGCGTGGCGGACGCGACAGCATCCGCCTGGTGGATCGCTCCTCGGCGGGCAGTGAAGCGTTGCAGACAAGCTGATTCATGCGTATGCCGGACCGCTGGAAGCGAGGCGACTTGCTCGAACGCCCGTAGGAGCTGGCTTGCCAGCAAATGGCCCCTTTTCGCCAGCAAGCTAGCTCCTACAAGGCTCCTGGACCGATGGGCGATCTCTGGCAATAGCCAAAGAATTCGCCCCTACAAGGTTGCCCCGGTCTGGCCCCGACGTCCCATGCCTCAGGATGGCCGGTTTTCCCTTTCCAGACTCTCGGTGGAAACCACCGGCTGCGGTTGTGCATCGCCGATCCAGTCGGAGATCAGGCTGTAGGCCACCGCCAGCAGTGTCGGGCCGAGGAACAGGCCCATGAAGCCGAACGCCAGGATGCCGCCGAATACGCCCAGCAGCACCACCACCAGCGGCAGGTTGCCGCCTCGGCTGATGAGATAGGGCTTCAGCACGTTGTCCACGCCGCTGATGATGAACATGCCCCAGATGCCGAGGAACACCGCGTAGCCATAGTCACCATGCCAGGCCAGCCAGGCGGTGGCCGGTACCCACACCAGCGGCGGCCCCATGGGGATCAGGCTGAGGGCGAAGGTGACGATGGCCAGTACGAGGGCGCCCGGCACACCGGCGATCCAGAAGCCGATCAGCGCCAGCACCGCCTGGGCGGCGGCAGTGCCGATCACGCCGTTGACCACGCGTTGAACGGTGCCGGCCACCAGGGCCAGGTAGTGTTCCGCACGATCACCGATGAGCCGCTCCAGGCCCCGCTCGACGAACAGCGCCATGCGTGGACCATCGCGGTAGAAGAAGAACACCAGCACCAGGCTGAGCACCAATTCGACCATGCCGCCGCCGATCTGCGCACTGCGCGCGAGAATCCAGTTGCCGGCCTGCCCCATATAAGGCCTGAGGCTGGCGAAGAATGCGGCGCCCTGGGCGTCGATGGAGTGCCAGGCGCGCACCAGGCGCTCCCCTATCAGCGGCACCTGATGCAGCCATTCCGGAGGCGGCGGCAAGCCTTCCACCTGGACATTTTTCGCCAGCTCGGTGGCGTCACGCACATGCTCGGCCAGGTTGCCCAACAGCCACACCAGCGGCAGCGCCACCAGTATCATCCAGCCGGCGGTGAGCAGCGCCGCAGCGGCAGATTCGCGTCCATTCAGCAGGTTGCTCAGCAGGCGCATCAGCGGCCAGCTGGCAAAGGCCAGCACGGCGGCCCAGAACAGCGCGGAGACGAAGGGCGCAAGCACCCAGAGGCTGGCGCCGAGCAGGGCAAGCAGGAGGATCTGCACCAATAGGCGATCGTTGTTCAACATCCCTGAATCACTCCGGCGAAACAAAAAGAAAAGGCCGTGCCTGCCGTTACGCTTCTAGCGGCCAGCAGGAACAAGCATAGAGACTGATACTCAGCGCAGAAGATTCAGATGCAGGCCGGGCTCCTTGCCCTCGCCCAGTTCCAGGCGCGCGGCGCGCACACCCTGCCCCACCAGCGCCTCGCGCCAGGCCTCGGCCCCCGCGCCGGCCAGGCTGATCCGCAACGTGCTATCCAGGTTCAGGCAGCGCGAAAGCAGGGTCGCCCAGGCATCCGAGGGCTGCTCCGGCAGGCGTGTCAGGTGCAACTCACCGCTGCTTTTCAGCTCACGCATCAGGGTATCGGGGGTTGGCAGCAACTCGCCCAAGGGGGCGTTGGCGTCCAGTTGCTCGGCATGCAGATAGGCTCGGCGGTTACCCCGGGTAATGCTGTAGAGGGCGAGCAGGCTGTCCTGACGCGGTGCGGCCAGGCGCAGCAGGAGGTAAGCCTGCTGCTCGTCCGGGCCGTATAACTTTGAGATGCCGAAAACGGCGTTGGCCCAGAGGCTGCTGGAACCGCAATCACGCCCCTGGCACCAGTAAAGCAGTTCTGCGCCGTCTTCCAGTAAGTCGCGGCGGGCGCGGTCGAAAGCGTCGAAGGAACTGTGATCGGTGGGCAGGCGATAGGTCACGGAAGTCTGGCGACCCTGCGCATCGACCTTGCGTTCCATGCGCAATTGGTTGCTGATGCGGCGGATGGAGCTTTGCGGATAGACCCGTTCCTGGTCCGGGTTCTCGCGGAAATCGGTGATCTCGGCATGGGGGAAACGCGGCAATGCCGCCAGGTCATGGCTGTCAGGCAGGTCGGCTGCCTGTGCGGATGCTGCCAGCAGAAGGCCGGCAAGTAGGGTGAGGCGCATGCGCATCCTTATCGATATGTCCCGGAGTGAGCAGTCTGGACCAGCTTTCCGACCTTTTCCTGCTGCTCGCCACGGATCATGCCGCGCCGTGCCGTGGTTCCAGGCCTGTCGACCATCCCACTGCTCCCTGCTCAAAAGCGGCCAGCCTTCCCGCTTGGCCGGCGCAAGTCAAGGAATGGCGAAGAAGGGATTGAAACAGTCTGCTACGGCCTGGGCGCCAGCGTCGTCATCCAGATGCAGGTGATGCTTGCCGGGGAGGCGATGCACCGCAAACGGCAACTGTTCCAGGAGAGTGGCGAACTTCGGTTCCACATGCAGCAGGCCTTCCTCGGCGAGCACCAGCATGACTGGACACTTCACCGCCTGGGCGAAGGCCAGTGCGTGGGCTCGGGTCAGGCGCAGTGGAGACGGCAGGGTCAGGCGGTTGTCGGTGCGCCAGGTGTAGCCACCGGGCACCGGCATCAGGCCCCGTTCAGCAAGCAGTTCTGCAGCCTCGCGGCTGACGCCGCCCGTGCCGCGCATGCGCGCTTCGACGGCACGATCGATGGCGGCATACACCGGCTTGCGCTTGCCCACCAACGCCAATTGCGCGCGTAGCGCCTCACCCAGCTTGACCGGAGCCTGTTCGGCTTCGCCCGTGTACGGCATCAGGCCATCGATCAGGGCCAGGCGCTCGACCCGCTCAGGCATGGCGCCGGCAAGCATCACCGAGACGATGGCGCCCATGGAATGCCCGAGCAGCGAAAAGCGCTCCCACCCCAGTTGCTCGGCCACCAGCAGCACGTCGGCAGCGTAATCCCACAACAGATAGCTCGTCCCCGGCGCACGATGGGCTGACAACCCGTGACCGGCAAAATCCAGCGCGACGATGCGCAGCCATTGCAACCTCGGCGCCAGCCTGGCGAAGGTGTTGGCATTGTCCAGCCAGCCATGCAGCGCGATCACTGGTTGGCCATCCTCCGGGCCGTAGAGGTGCGCGGCCAGCTCGATATGGGGCAGGTTGAGGCGGATTTCTTCGACCTGGGCAGTCATGCACTGGCCTCCTGGCGACGACCGTCCCAGCGGTCGAATACGGATTTGAGCAGTTCAGCGGTCTCCTGTGGGCGCTCCAGCGGGAACATGTGCCCGCCGGGCAGCGACAGGTATTCGCCCTGCGGCACTCGCTTCACCAGTCGCGCATGGTGCGGCATCACCACCTTGCTGTGGCGCCCACGGACCAACGCCACGGGCACCTGGAGCTGTTGCGGGCGGCCGGGCGTGCGGTGGGGCACACTGCGGTAGATGCTGATCTCGGTGGCGGCGTCGAACTTCAGTCGCAGCGACTCGCCCTGCCGCGCCAGGCCGTGCTGGACGTAGGCATCCAGGCAATCCGGATCGAAGCGGCGGAACAGGGTCTTGCCGGCGAAGTAGTCGCGGGCCTCGCTGAAGTCACCGAACTCCTCGCGACGCCCGAGGGTGCGGCCCGCCGGCGTGATGCGGTCGATGAAGCCGAAGCGCTTGGCCGCGCGGATGACGATGCGGTCGGCCAGGGTCAGCACGGGCGAGTCGAGCATCACCACGCCGCGATAGAGTTCCGGCCGGCGCAGGGCCGCGTGAAAGTGCAGCACACCGCCCAGGGAATGACCCAGGCCCCAGATCGGCTCGCCGCGTGCTTCCAGGTGGTGGATGAGTTCGTCCACCAGGTTTTCCCAGTTGTCGTTCACCGGGAAGCGCGGGTCATGGCCGTGTTGTTCCAGATGTTCGACATGGAAATCCGGGGCCAGGGCGGCAAAGAGCTTGCCGTAGGTGGCCGAAGGAAAGCCGTTGGCATGGGCGAAGAAGATGGTTTGCATGGCATCCGGCTCGTCGGAGAATGCCGGGATTTTCCGGCAGCCCCGCTCGCACGGCAATGACTGTAACCGCCAGTGATGATGGCGCTATTGCCAAAGACCGGGTACCAACAGCCTGCCCATCAGCCCCAGGGCCACCAGCAGGAACACCAGGCCGCAAGCCAGATCGATGGCGGGCGCGGCGCGCAGCAGCAGTTGCTGGTTGCTGCCAAGGGTGAGCACCAGGCCAAGGCCGCTGAACCAGGCCAGCCCCATGCCGAACAGAATCGCGGCCGCGCCAAGCTTGCCGGCAACGGACATGTCCGCCGGAATCAGCCCGGACAGCAAGGCAAGAAAGAACACCAGAGCCTTGGGGTTGAATAGATTGGTGGCCAACCCGCGCAACCAGGGGCCCAGCGCCGAGGGCGACAGTGCAACCTCGAAGCTCCCGCCATTTCGCTGTCCGCGCTGGGACCAGGCGCGCACCGCGCCTACGCCGAGCCAGCCGAGATAGCTCGCACCGATCAATTGCAGCAAGTCGAAGAGAACAGGCGAGCGGCTCACCAGCAAGGCGACGCCGGTCAGCACCAGCGTGCCGTGGACAAGAATCCCGCACGCCAGGCCCAGGGCGCTCAGGAGGCCGGCACGGCGTCCCTGCTGCATGGCGGTGCGCACCACCAGCGCCACATCGGGTCCGGGGCTGACCAGGGCGACGGCGAACACGGCCGCCAGCGACAGCAAGACGGAAGTCTCCTGCATGGAAGTTCTCCAGGTTGTTGAAGGGATTCGGCGGGGAAAGCGGATCAGCGGCTGCGCAGCTTCGCCGGTGGTACGCCGTAGGTGCGGCGGAACAACCGCGAGAAGTGCGCCTGGTCGTAGAACCCCAGGTCCAGGGCGACTTCGCTCAGGCTTTCGCCACGCAGCACCCGAGGCAGCGCCCGCTCCAGGCGTAGCTGTGTCAGCCACTGGTGAGGCGGTAGTCCACATTGGCGGCTGAAGCGGCGCAAGGCCTGCCAGGGACTGAGGCCACAGAACAAGGCCAGCTCCTCCAGCGAGGGCGGTGAATCGAGGCGCGACTCCAGCCACTCGCGCAAGCGCGCCCAGGTCCGTCCATCAAAGCCATGCTCCGGGTCACGGACGCGCAGGGTGGAGCCCTGCCCCAGCAGATTGGCCAGGGCCGGCCATAGGTGGCCTTCCTGTTCCAGCCGCGACCCTTGCAGCAATGCACCATGCAGGTCCTGCAGCTGGCCACGCAGATTGGCATCGCGAAGGATGCTGGTGGTCAGGCGCGGCGCGCCCTGGCGCTCGTCGCTGAGGCTGCGGCTGGCGTCGTCCAGCCAGTGCGGATCGAACGCCAACACGCGGATCTGATAGCTCTGGCCATCGACGCCGGCGCCATCGTGGATCTGCTCCGGCGCCATCAACAGTACGTCCCCGGTGTCGGCCTGATGGCTTTCACCCTGGTGCAGGTAGCGTTGCCGCCCGCGCACGACCAATCCCAGGTGGTACTCCAGATGGAAGTGCCGGGGAAAGGCGAAGTGCTGGTACTGGGCGTCGATCAGGCGGACGCCCGGCAGGCAGCTGGGGATGTGGTTGGTCTGGTCCATGGGCGCCACTTTACTCCGTGGCGCTGTGGGGTTCTTGGACAAAATTGCGGGAGGGGGATTGGGTTGGGGCGCGGCCGGCGGGTGGAAATCGCTTTTTATTTCCACCGTTCGGTGCCCGCCCCGACTCCGATGGTGGATCGATGGAGCGTGATCCACCCTACGCGGAGACAGGGCTCTTTGCGCGGGAAGTTCGCGAGCAGAGCTCGCTCCTACGGAGCCGGGACGTAGGGTGGAAATCGCTTTTTATTGGTTCTTCGCGGATTTCCGGGGAGCCATGAAAAAAGAACGGCGATTTGGT
>NZ_BDMA01000061.1:0-12781 GCF_002003485.1 Metapseudomonas resinovorans | reverse complement strand
CTGAGCGCGAAGCGATCAGGCTGGGGCGCAGAGCGGGGGCCGGGGGTGAGGGTGGATGGGACCGCACGGTGTCGGGCTACCCCACACAGCCCACCACAATTTCCCCGCCCATCTGTATCCATACATTTCCGCGCCCGGCTGCTAGCGTGTACCTGAACTTCCGGAATTCTCGCCATGCCGCTTCCACACATACTCCTGGCCCTGTTGGTCACCCTGATCTGGGGCGTCAATTTCGTGGTGATCAAGGTCGGTCTGGAAGACTTCCCACCGCTGCTGTTCTGCGCATTGCGCTTCGCTCTGGCGGCGCTGCCGCTGCTGTTCCTGCGCGGGCCGATGCCCGCTCCGTTTTGGCGCATCGTGCAGATCGGCCTGCTGCTGGGTGTGATCAAGTTCGGGCTGCTGTTCGTCGGCATGCACCTCGGCATGCCCGCTGGCTTGTCGTCGCTTGTGCTGCAGAGCCAGGTGTTCTTCACCATCCTGATCGCGGCGCTGTTTCTGGGCGAACGCCCCAGCCGCCGAGGCCTTTTCGGTCTCCTGCTGGCGGCTTCCGGGCTGGTGCTGATCGGCCTGGGCCGGCCGCTGGGGGACAGCCTGTTGGCGTTCATGCTGGTGATTGCCGCGGCGCTGGCCTGGGCCTTCGCCAACATCGCCACCAAGCGCAGCGGCGCGAAGGACATGCTGCGGTTGATCTGCTGGGTCAGCCTGATCCCGCCGTTGCCCCTGCTGGTGCTCTCGTATGTATTCGAAGGGCCCGAAGCCATCGCCACCGCCTTGAGCCATCCCAGCTGGGGTGGCATCGGGGCGCTGGTCTACATCGCCTTCCTCGCCACCACCGTGGGCTTTGGTCTGTGGAGCTTCCTGCTGCAGCGCTATCCGGCCAGTCTGGTGACGCCCTTCGCCCTGGCAGTGCCGGTGTCCGGGCTGCTCTCCGGCTGGTTGCTGCTGGGCGAGCAGCTTAGCGCCGCTGGTTGGGCGGCATGTGTGCTGGTGTTCTTCGGCCTGGCGATCACGGTGCTGCCCAAGGGGTTTGTGGGACGCACCTTCAGTGGCAGCAGCCGCCTGACTCCAGATCCTTGAGGATCGGGCAGTCCGGGCGGTGGTCGCCCTGGCAATGGTCCACCAGTTCCTGAAGGGTGTCGCGCAGACCAGCGAGCTCGGCGATCTTGCGGTTCAACGCGTCGATGTGGTCGCGGGCCAGTTCCTTCACGTCGGCGCTGGCGCGTTGGCGGTCCTGCCAGAGCTCCAGCAGCCGACCCACTTCCTCCAGTGAGAACCCCAGGTCCCGCGAGCGCTTGATGAACGCCAGGGTGTGCAGGTCCTGGCTGCTGTACTGGCGGTAACCACTGTCGCTACGCCCGGCTTCGGGCAGCAGGCCGATGCCTTCGTAGTAGCGGATCATCTTCGGGGTCAGCCCGCTCTTCTTTGCGGCTTGGCCGATATTCATATGTCGCTCCTCACTCTTCCGGCTTCCAGCTCGTAGGGTGGGCTTCAGCCCACCGGGGAGTCCGTTCGTGGGCTGAAGCCCACCCTACAAAACTTCACCGTAGGAGCGAGCTTGCTCGCGAAGCTTCGCCAGCAAGCTGGCTCCTACGGGAACTGCTGTCATTCATTCGGCTTCCAGGTTTTCAGCAGCAGGGCGTTGCTCACCACGCTGACGCTGGACAGCGCCATGGCCGCGCCCGCCACTACCGGGCTGAGCAGGCCGGCGGCGGCCAGGGGGATGCCGATCAGGTTGTAGATGAAAGCCCAGAACAGGTTCTGGCGGATCTTCGCATAGGTCCGCCGGGAGATATCCAGGGCCGCCGGAACCAGGCGCGGGTCACCGCGCATCAGGGTGATGCCGGCGGCATGCATGGCCACGTCCGTACCGCCGCCCATGGCGATGCCGACGTCGGCAGCGGCCAGGGCAGGGGCGTCGTTGATGCCGTCGCCGACCATCGCCACAACCGCTCCCTCGGCCTTGAGCGCCGCCACCGTGGCGGCCTTGTCCGCCGGCAGCACCTCGGCGTGTACCGAGCCGATGCCCAGGGCCTCGGCCACCACTCGCGCACTGCCGCGGTTGTCGCCGGTGATCAGGTGGCTGTGGATATCCCGCTCGCGCAGGGCTGTCACAGCCTGCGCCGCGCCCTCCTTGAGCGTGTCACCGAAAGCGAAAAGTCCGAGGACACGTGGCTCGGGGTTCAGCTCCAGCAACCACGACAGGGTGCGACCTTCTGCTTCCCATGCCTTGGCCTGGCTGGCCAGGTCGCCTGCCGGGAGTCGTTGTTCGTCCAGCAGGCGGCGGTTACCCAGGGCCAGCAGGCGCCCGTTCACCCGGCCTTCGATGCCACGGCCGGCCAGCGCGCGGCTGTCGTCCACGGCTGGAGCCTCCAGGCCGCGTTCGGCGCAGGTGTCCAGTACCGCCTTGGCCAGCGGATGTTCGCTGCCGCGTTGCAGCGCGCCGGCCAGTTGCAGCAGTTCGTTCTCGTCGCGATTCGCCGCCACCAGGTGAGCGATGCGCGGGCTACCTGAGGTGAGGGTGCCGGTCTTGTCGAAGGCCACGGCCTTCACCGCATGGGCGACTTCCAGCGCTTCGGCGTCCTTGATCAGGATGCCGTGGCGTGCCGCCACGCCGGTGCCGGCCATGATCGCGGTGGGTGTGGCGAGCCCGAGGGCGCAGGGGCAGGCGATCACCAGCACGGCAACGGCATTGATCAGCGCGGTTTCGATGCCGGCACCGGCCAGCAACCAGCCGGCAAGGGTGGCCAGGGCGATCAGCAGCACTGCCGGGACGAATACCTGGCTGACGCGGTCCACCAGTTTCTGGATCGGCGCCTTGGCCGCCTGGGCGTCTTCCACCAGGCGGATGATCCGTGCCAGCACCGTCTCGCCGCCGAGCGCCGTGGTACGTACCAGCAGGCGCCCTTCGCCATTGATGGCGCCTGCGGTGACGCGGTCACCGGGCTGTTTGGGCACGGGCAGGCTTTCGCCGCTGATCAGGGCTTCGTCGGCGTGGCTCTGGCCCTCGCTGACTTCACCATCGGCGGGGAAGCGCTCGCCGGGTTTCACCACCAGCAGGTCACCCAGTTGCAAGGCGGCGATGGCGACCTCCTCCTCGACGCCATCGCTCAAACGGGTAGCGCGTTCCGGACGCAGGGCTTCCAGGGCGCGGATAGCTGCGCTGGTCTGGCGCTTGGCGCGGCTTTCCAGGTATTTGCCCAGCAGGACCAGGGCGATGACCACAGCCGAGGCTTCGAAATAGAGGTGCGGCGTATGACCGGGATGCGCGGTCCACCACTGGTAGAGGCTGAGGCCGTAGCCGGCGCTGGTGCCGATGGCCACCAGCAGGTCCATGTTGCCGGCGCCGGCTTTCACCGCCTTCCAGGCTGCGCGGTAGAAGCGAGCACCGAGGATGAACTGCACGGGCGTCGCCAGGGCGAACTGCACCCAGGCCGGCAGCATCCAGTGCAGGCCGAACCATTCCAGCAACATCGGTACTACTAGCGGCAGGGCGAGGGCGAGGGCCAGCAACACGGCCCAGCGTTCGCGGCGCAGACGGGCTTCGGCGTCGTCCACCGGCGGCCGGTCTTCGTCCACCAGGCTGGCGGTGTAGCCAGCAGCTTCCACGGCCTGGATCAGGCGGGTGTTGTCGGGCTGTCCGAAGACTTCCAGGTGGGCGCGTTCACTGGCGAGGTTCACGGTCACATCGGCCACGCCCGGCACCTTGCGCAGGGCGCGTTCCACGCGACCGACGCAGCTGGCGCAGGTCATGCCGCCGATGGCCAGCTCCAGACGTTGAGCGGGCACCTGGTAGCCGGCAGCTTCCACGGCTGCCACCAGGGCCGGCAGGCTGTCGCCCGAAGCCTGGACGCGAGCCTGCTCGGTGGCCAGGTTGACGCTGGCGGCCTGCACGCCCGGCACCTTGGCCAGGGCGCGCTCCACCCGGCCGGCGCAGCTGGCGCAGGTCATCCCGGCGATGGGCAGGTCGAATGCAGTTGGGTTGGTCATGGATCGATCCTCCTTGGCATGGGCCTAGGATCAACCTTGACACAAGGGAAAGGTCAAGCGGTCATTGCACGGCGGAAGTCGGCACCAGGTAGAGACCTTCGGTGCTCTGCGCCAGGCGGAATTTGCGTACCTCGCCGGCCGACAGGGTAATGGTCTGCTGGCGCAGCTGCTCGATGCCCGGCTTGCAGCGTCCGGGACCGAGCAGGCTCAGTCGGATCGACAAGGGCCCAGGCGGCAGGTTGAAGGAGACTATCTGGCCCTGCACCAGCCGCGCGGCCAACTGGTCTTCCAGGTAGAGGCCGACGTCGCAGGCCGTGGCGAGTTCCAGGCGCTCCCGGGAGACGATCAGCACGCCATAGTCGACCGGAGGCTGGGCCTGGGCCAGCAGCGGTGCCGCCAGAATGGCGAGCAGGGCAGGGCGGAAGCCGTACATGGCGGAAGTCTCCTGCAGGACGTTCAACCCAGTGTAGGACCAGCCCTTGACCTTGCCACGGTGGAAAGGATGAGACTGGCGACAGGTTCCATTCACAAGGAGAACGACCATGCAGGTATTCAAGGTTCAAGGCATGTCTTGCGGGCATTGCGTCCGCGCCATCACCCAGGCCGTGCAGGCCCGCGACCAGGCCGCGGAAGTGCAGGTGGACCTGGCGGCCGGTGAAGTGCGGGTCGCCAGCCGGCTGGCGGAAGATCAGGTCCTGGAAGCGATTCGCGAAGAGGGCTATCAGGCGGAGGCAGCCTGAGACTTTCCTTCTCCTCCGGGGTGACATGTAGGGTGCGCCATGCGCACCGACTCCGGTGGAAGATCGCTGCCGCGCTGCATCGACCTCCCGGTGCGCGCGGCGCACCCTACCTGATCGGTTTCAGTCCCAGTCTTTCACCAGTCCCCGGAACAGCGCATCCACCATCGGCTCGGCATCAATCAGTGGGTCGAACAAGGCGGGGTCGCGTGTCCAGTCACTGAACAGTCCGATCACCAGTCCATGTACGGCTCGGGACGCTTGCAGCGGCGTGATGCCTGGGCGCAGGCGCTCGCGGCAGGCGGGGCGGGCGAACAAGGCTTCGCAAAGCTGGATGAACTGGTCGACGAAGGCGTAATGGCGTTCCTCGGCCTCGCGCAGTTCTTCGGTGAATTCGCAGCGATGCAGCAGGATGTTGAAGATGCGCTTGCGCTGCTCGTCCCGCGCCAAGTTGACGATGGCCTCCAGGCACAGATCGCGCAGTGACAGCATCGGGTCCTGGCCATTGCAGCCGCACAGCCGTTCGGTCATCTGCTCCTGGGGCAAGCGCACCTGGGACAGCATCTCGTGGAACAGATGGGCCTTGTTCTGGAAATGCCAGTAGACTGCCCCACGGGTCACCCCGGCGGCGCGCGCGATCTGTTCCAGTGATGTGTGCGCCACGCCGTTCTCCAGGAACAGGTGTTCGGCGGCGTCGAGGATCGCGCCTCGGGTTTTCTCTGCTTCTTCTTTCGTTCTGCGCATAGCAGTTGGGCCAATAGTGACTAGGCTTCTTGTTTGGGGAGCGGAGTGTACCGATTTTGCCGGGACATGACCGTTACAGACACAAATGAATGTATAGCTTAACGCCTGCTTCATTTGCCGCATCGGCACCGTATGGAGACACCTTATGCCGTTTACCCGCAGCCTTCCCTTCAGCCTTGCACTTCTCGCCGCAAGTGCCAGTTTCGCCGGCCTTGCCGGTGCCGCTGATGCACCCGGCGGCGCCCCCCCTGCGCCTGAAGTGGTAGTGGAAACCGCCAAGGCCGCGCCGCTGCCGCTGGTTCTCGAATATGCCGGGCGTACAGCGGGCTTCCGCGAAGTGGAGGTGCGGGCGCAGGTCAGCGGCATCCTTCAGCAGCGTACTTATACGGAAGGTAGCCGCGTGAAGCAGGGCCAGATCCTGTTCCGTATCGACCCGCGCACCTACGAGGCGGCGCTGGCTCGGGCCAAGGGTGCGCTCGCCCAGGAACAGGCGCGCTACCGGCAGACGGAACGCGACCTGAAGCGTACCCGCGAGCTGCAGAAGAAGGGCTTCGCCAGTGAAAGCGAGCTGGACAATGCGATTTCCAACTTCGAGCAGAGCAAGGCCAACGTCGAGGCCGCCCAGGCCGAGGTGAAGGCCCGTCAGATCGACCTCGACTACACCACGGTGGAAGCGCCCATTTCCGGCATGACCAGCAAGGAAACCCGTTCAGAGGGCAGCCTCATCGTGGCGGGTGATCCGAATGGAAGTCTGCTGACCCAGCTCACCCAGCTCGATCCGATCTACGTCAACTTCGCCTACCCGGATACAGAGGCCGAACGCCTGCGCGAAGGCGTGAAGACCGGCAAGGTCGAGCTGCCGCCGGATGGGTTGCTCAGCGCTGATCTGAGGTTCGGCGATGGTTCCACCTACCCGCTCTCTGGCCGGGTCGATTTCACCGACAGTTTCGTCAACACCGGCACCGGCACCGTCAGTGCCAGGGCCGTGGTGCCCAATCCGGAGCAGAAGCTGCTGCCCGGCATGTTCGTGCGCGTGCTGGTGAAGGGGTTCACCCGACCGCAGGCCATCACCCTGCCGGAACGTGCCCTGGCCCAGGGGCCGCGCGGCACCTTCGTCTACGTGGTGGACAAAGAGGGCATGGCGCGGGTGCGCCAGGTGAAGACCGGCGATACCCGCGATGGCCGCTGGGTGATCGAGTCCGGCGTCACCGATGGCGACCGCGTGATAGTCGAGGGCCTGCCCAAGGTTCGTCCCGACTCGCCGGTGAAGGCCGTGGAGGCCAGCCAGGCCCCGGCCGCACAAGCTGCCAAGCAATCCTGAAGGAGCGCCTAACGTGATCTCGCGCTTCTTCATCGACCGTCCGGTATTCGCCGCGGTCATCTCCATCGTGATCGTGCTCGCGGGCCTTGCCGCCATGCGTGCGCTGCCCATTGCCCAGTACCCGGAAATCCTCCCGCCTCAGGTGTCGGTCACGGCGGTCTATCCAGGTGCCAGTTCCCAGGTGATCGCGGAAACCGTTGCCGCGCCCCTCGAGCAGGAAATCAACGGCGTCGAGGGCATGATCTACCAGCTGTCCAACTCCGACAGCAGCGGTGCCATGAGCCTGACCGTGTATTTCGAAGTGGGCCGCGACCCCGACCAGGCCACCATCGACGTCAACAACAAGGTCCAGGCCGCGCTCGCCAAGCTGCCTGAAGAGGTGCGCCGACAAGGGGTGAAGGTGGAAAAGAAATCCTCCGACATCCTCCAGGTGGTCACCCTCTACTCGCCGGACAACTCCCGTGACCCGATCTTCATCAGCAACTATGCGCTGATCAACGTGATCGACGAACTGAAGCGGATTCCCGGTGTGGGCGACGCCAGCCAGTTCGGCTCCAAGGACTATTCCATGCGCGTCTGGCTGCGGCCGGACAAGCTGGCGCAGTACGACCTCACGCCGACCGACGTGGTCAATGCCATCCGCGAGCAGAACTCTCAGTTCGCCGCCGGCAGCTTCGGCCAGCAACCGTTGAACCAGGCCCAGGACTTCACCTACACGGTGACCACCCAGGGCCGTTTCACCGATCCCAAGGAGTTCGAGGGCGTCATCCTGCGCTCCGACGCCACCGGCGCCAGCCTGCTGCTGAAAGACGTGGCGCGGGTGGAACTGGGGGCCCAGGACTATTCCCTGATGACCTCCCTCAACGGCCAGCAGAACGCCGCGTTCGGTATCTACCTGCAGCCCGGCGCCAACGCCCTGGACACCGCAGACGCGGTGAAGTCGACCATGGAACGGCTGGCCAAGCGCTTCCCTGAGGGCATCGCCTACAAGATCCCGTACGACACCACCAAGTTCGTCCAGGTCTCCATCGAAGAGGTGATCAAGACCTTCTTCGAAGCCCTGCTGTTGGTGGTGCTGGTGGTGTTTATCTTCCTGCAGAACTGGCGCGCTACCCTGATCCCGGTGCTGGCGATTCCCGTTTCCCTGGTGGGCACCTTCGCCGGCATGTACATGCTCGGATTCTCCATCAACCTGCTGACGCTGTTCGGCATGGTGCTGGCGATCGGCATCGTGGTGGACGACGCCATCGTGGTGATCGAAAACGTCGAACGGGTGATGTCGGCCAAGAAGATCGGCCCGCGCGAGGCGGCCATCGAGGCTATGGAAGAGGTGACCGGCCCGATCGTCGCCATTGTGCTGGTGCTCTGTGCGGTGTTCATCCCAGTGGGCTTCCTCGGGGGCCTGGCGGGGCAGATGTACCAGCAGTTCGCGATCACCATTGCGGTATCCGTGGTGATTTCCGGCATCGTCGCGCTGACCCTGTCGCCAGCGCTCTGCGCCCTGATGCTCAAGCCCACCCATGGTGAGCCGGCGGCGCCGTTCCGCTGGTTCAACACCTTCTTCGAGCGCATGACCAATGGCTATGGCGCCGGGGTGCAGTTCTTCCTCAAACGTTCGCTGATCGGCCTTCTGCTGTTTGGCGGCATGATCGCGCTGCTGGTCATCCTCTTCGGGCGGGTGCCTGGCGCGCTGGTGCCGGACGAGGACCAGGGCTATGTGCTCAACGCCTACTTCCTGCCGCCGGCGGCATCGCTGACCCGCACCGAAGAACTCACCAGCACGGTAACCGAGGAGCTGATGAAGCACCCGGCGGTGCAGGACGTGGTCACCTTCGCCGGCTTCGACATCCTTACCTTTGGCACCCGCAGCAACGCCGGGGTGTCCTTTGTGCCGCTGAAGGACTGGAGCGAGCGCACCACACCGGAACTCGATGCGCGCAACCTTACCCACACCTTCATGCAGATGGGCGCCGGGCAGAAGGACGGCATCGTGATGTCGTTCAACCCGCCGCCCATCACCGGCATGAGCACCACCGGCGGTTTCGAGTCCTACATCCAGGACCGCAGCGGCGGCACCGTGCAGCAACTGCAGGCGGTCGTGCAGAAGTTCGTCGCGGCGGCTTCCAAGCGTCCTGAACTGGCGGGGGTGAACACCACCTTCAACGCCAACGTGCCGCAGTACTACATCGACCTCGACCGCACCAAGGCGCGTGCCCTGGGCGTGGCGATCAACGATGTCTTCACCGCCATGCAATCCACCTTCGGCAGTTACTACGTCAACGACTTCACCCTCTACGGGCGTACCTGGCAGGTGAGCCTGCAGTCGGAGCCGGAGTTCCGCCGCAAGCCGGATGACCTCAGCCAGGTCTATGTGCGTTCGGCGTCTGACGATCTGGTGCCGCTGTCATCCTTGGTGCGGGTGGAGCGCATCCTCGGCCCGGACTCCTACGCGCGCTTCAACGTCTACCCGGCCGCCAAGGTGCTGGGCGGACCGGCGCCGGGCTACAGCTCGGGCCAGGCACTGGAGGCGATGCAGGAGGTGGCGAACGAAGTGCTGGGTGAGGACTACAGCCTCGGCTGGATCGGTTCCGCCTACCAGGAACTCGCGTCCCACGGCTCCGGCAGCACCGCGTTCGTCTTCGGCCTGATCATGGTGTTCCTCATCCTCGCCGCCCAGTACGAACGCTGGACCCTGCCGCTGGCGGTCGTCACCGCGGTGCCCTTCGCGGTGTTCGGCGCGATCCTCGCGGTGTGGCTGCGGGGCATCCAGAACGACGTGTACTTCCAGGTCGGCCTGGTGACCCTGATCGGTCTGGGCGCGAAGAACGCCATCCTCATCGTCGAGTTCGCGGTGCTCTGCCGCGAACAGGGCATGGGTCCGGTGCAGGCTGCGCTGGAAGCGGCCAAGCTGCGCTTCCGTCCGATCGTGATGACCTCCCTGGCCTTCATTCTCGGTTGCGTACCGCTGGCCATCAGCTCCGGCGCGGGCTCGGCGAGCCGCCACTCCATCGGCACCGGGGTGATCGGCGGGATGCTTGCGGCGACCATGCTGGCGACCTTCCTCATTCCGATGTTCTTCATGCTGGTGGAGAAGGCTTCGGACTGGTTGGAAAGCAGGAAGACGCCCAAGTCCGAACAGGCTCACGAGGGCTAGGCACCGGCTGTTGAATCTGTGGGAGCGAATTTATTCGCGAATGAATTCGCTCCCACAGACCAGTGAAATCCCCTGTTACTATCTGGCGCCTTGTCCGCAATGGATGGCGCCCGATTTCACATGACCTTCCGCATTCTCCTGCTCCTTGGCGCCCTCAGCGCTTTCGGCCCCATGGCCATCGACTTCTACCTGCCCAGTTTCCCGGCGCTCGCGAAAGCCTTCGCCACCGACGTGGAGCATGTGCAGCTCACGCTGGCGTCCTACTTCATTGGCCTGGCACTCGGCCAACTGATCTATGGTCCGCTGGCGGACCGCTTCGGGCGGCGGCCACCGCTGTTGGTGGGGGTGACCATCTTCATCCTGGCTTCTGTCGCCTGCGCCCTGGCACCCAGCCTGGAGTGGCTGGTGGGCGCGCGCTTCGTCCAGGCTCTGGGCGGCTGCGCGGGGATGGTGGTGTCGCGGGCGGTGGTGCGTGATCTCTGCGATCCCATCGCTTCGGCCAAGGCCTTTTCGCAATTGATGCTGGTGATGGGCCTGGCGCCGATCCTGGCCCCCTTGGGTGGGGGGCTTCTGCTGGAGCTGTTCGGCTGGCAGTCGATCTTCTGGGGGCTGACGCTGTTCAGCACGCTGGTGCTGCTGGGTATCGCCGCCTGGCTGCCGGAGACGCTTTCCAACGTCACGCCACGCGCGCCGCTGAATGGCGCCCTGGGACAGTACCGTCGGCTGTTCGGCGACTGGCAGTTCCTCGCCTATGGCATGAGCGGCGGTTTCGCCATCGCCGGGATGTTCGCCTATATCGCCGGCTCGCCCTTCGTCTTCATCCAGCTCTATGGCGTGCCGCCGGAACACTACGGTTGGCTGTTCGGCTCCAACGCGGCGGGATTCATCCTGGTGGCTCAGATCAATGCCGTGCTGCTCCGTCATCGCGGGCCGTCGTTCTGGATGCGGCGGATGATCTGGGTCTATCTGGTGTGTGCGCTGGCGCTGTTGGCGGTGTCCAGCATGCAGACGCAATCGCTGTGGCCGCTGCTGATACCGCTGTTTGGCTGCATTGCCAGCCTGGGGTGCATCCTGCCCAACGCCTCGGCTTGCGCAATGGCCGGCCAGGGCCAGAACGCGGGTAGCGCCTCGGCGTTGATGGGCAGTCTGCAGTTTGGAGTGGCGGCGGGAGCCGCCGCCCTGGTGGGGTGGCTGCACGACGGCAGCGCCATGCCCCTGGCCCTGGTCATCAGCTTGTGCGGCTGCGCGGCAGTTGCCTGTTCGCTGCTGACCTGGCGTCTCGACCGAAACGGCCAGGCGCCCCTGGGCTAACTCGCGATCCGTCGTGACCAGTCCGGCAGGACATGGGGCGCCTTCAGGCGCTCCTCGAGGACGCTGACGAATCGGCGTGCTTCGGCCTCGCTACGAAAGCTCACCGCATGCTGGTCAAGGCAGACTTGCCAGCCGGAACCCTGCTGGGTGGCGGTCGGACGGACAAGAATTTTCACCTCGGTCATCTCCCAATCAAGTGGCGGGGAAGCTGAGTGTAGACCCGGCGAGATGACAGAAAATGACCTGTATCAAGCAGCCGACTGGTGGTCGGTACTAGCCCTGTTCGCCGCTGCTTGATTGGTGCTCCGGGGCGCGCTGGGCAAGGCTTTCCAGCAATTCCTGGTAACGATTCTCGCTCTGCCGCAGAGCGTCCCGCGCCGACTTCAGGGCGCTGAAATCGATGTCGACGCAGTAGAGCTCCAACTGGTTGTGCAGGTTGCGCAGCATCAGGTGGCTGGAGAACACCGTCACCGGGCTACCATCGCTGCGTTGCAGGGTCAGCTCACTGGCGGGCAGGGCGGGGCCGCCGATCATCCAGTTGCTGATATCGGCGACCAGCTGCTCGCGCATGGCAGGCGGAATGATGAGGTCCTCCAGATGGCGCCCCATGGCCTGTTCCACCGTGTAGCCATAGAGCTGTTCACTGGCGCGGTTCCAGTAGATCACCCGGCGCTGACGGTCGTAGCCCTGCACCGCGATGCGTGGCGTCTGCTCGAACAATTGCCGGAAGCGCAGTTCGCTGGCGCGTAAGGCCTCCTCGTCGCGCTTCTGGGTGCTGATGTCCTGTAGCGTGCCGAATGAGCGGCCATCAGGCTGGGCCTCACCGCGCAGGGCCAGCCACACCGTCTGCCGCTCGCTGGGGAGGTTCAGCCGTGCATTCACCGCAAGGGCAGCGCCTTGCTGGAACAGCGCTTCTAGGCTGCGTTGCACATTGCCGCGGTCGGCCGGGTGGAAGCGGTTCAGCAGGTCTTCGAGGCTGTCTTCGCCGCCGCAGCCGAGAATGCGCTGGGCGCCGAGGCTCCAGGCGAAACGATGATCGAACTCCCAGTTGCCCAGGGTGGCGTCACGCTGCGCCTGCTCCAGCTGCAGGCTAGTGCGCCTCAGCCCCTGGCGCAGGTGCTCGCGGCCCAGGCGGTGGCGGCGTTCGAGGAAGAAGATCAGCAGGGCGCTGAACAGGATCAGTACGAAGGCGCTGAGCGGCCCCGCGCCAAGGATCAGGAGCCAGGCGCCGGCGCATAACAGGTAAAGGCCTGCGCGAATGGCGGGCCGGGCGACTGTGGGATGCATCCTGGACCCCGGCGGAGCTGAAGCGATGCGGCGTGGCCGGCCGCTGGCGAGACGAGAAAAAGCATAGTCCCTTTGCACTCGCGTACCGGACCGTTCGCCAGCGCATCCGCTCGCTGGTCAGAGCCGACTCATCCGATCGCTGTGCCGCTCTTCGCGAATGAATTCGCTTGTATGGCCTAGGGTGAAACCTGTCGGGGGCGGAGGGACCGAATTTGCTTCTGCTAGCCAGACTGTGGGAGA